>NZ_CP037423.1:1201191-1801786 GCF_007754155.1 Stieleria neptunia
CGAAGGTCCGGCCGGCTTCACGGAAAAACAAGTAGCTGTGTGGTTCGTAGTTGCCGAAGTGGCCTTCTTCGAAAGACAGGATGTGGGTCGGCCGCGCCGTGCCTTGTTCAACATCGACATCCCAGAAACAGCCCAGCCCAATCCAACGGCGTGGATTCTGGGGATCGAACCCCGAACCGTCACCGCCGTAGTGTGGCATGCCGAATTTTTCATAGACGACGTTGCTCGTCGACGCCGCATCCCAGGCGAGAACGCGTTTCGGGTTCCAGCGTTTCTCCGTCACCCAGAGTTTGCCGTCGGGGCCGAACACCAGTCCGGCGGGATGGACCATCCGCTTCGGGTCGTAAGCCCCCTTGTACGGCCCGCCCGGTGCGCCGATCGTTGCGACCAAACTGCCGTTCGCGGCGAAGCGATAAATCTGGTGGGACTTCGCTTCGCTGACCAGGAGGTCACCATTGGGTGCGATGGTGATGCCGCTTAGTTGTGGTTCGCCCTGTGAGATGGACGCAATGTCCGCGGAGGACACGACGGTTTTCCCATCACGCACTCGCACCACGCCGTGATCGGTAGCGGCGTAGATTTCTGTCCCCGCGGTCAGATGGCGAACACCGGGCAGCGGCAGGGATTCCAGTCGCTGGCCGGTCGCGGCGTCCAGCACCAGCACCGCTTGTTTGTCGCGCGATCCGACGTACAGTTTGCCGTCTTGAATCGCCAGGCCGCCCAAGTTGAACTCGTCTAAATTCGGGTGCTTGGCGCCCGGCCCGACTTGCATGGTGTCAACTTCCAAGGCCCGCCGTTTGCCGGGGAATTCCGCGATCTTGCCCGACGCGATATCGTAGCGGACGAGGGTCAGTTTCCAGGTTGCCGTCCAGTTGTCGCTGCCAAGATCAACCCCCTTGGTACCGCCCCAGGTGAACCCATCCTGAGCACAGTACAGGTACTGGTCGTCCGCGGCGATGGCGTCGTGTCCGATGCCGTAACCGTGCAGGTGTTCGTAGCCTTGGACGAAGTTGCCGTCGGCGTCCAGGGCGACGAGCGCCCAACCGCCTTCGGTCACCGGTGCGGCAAAGAACACAAGCTCGCCATTGGTGGCGGCGTGATGAAACGTGCTGTGATTGGGGCCCCAAGGTGCAGTCGTGTCCTCGCCGCCGTTGGCGAAGTTCATTCGATAGACCGGTTCGATTCCCGGATGAGTGATCCCGCGCCAGTGATAGCGTCCCGGCGGGACCAGTTTGCCTTGTTCATCCAGTCCATCCCAAACCAGCGTTTGCCATCCGCCGGTAAAGGAACGCCCGGACACCAAATTCCGCACCCGCCGTCCGGATTCATCTTCGATGACCAGCGTCGCTTTTCCATCGGATGGCTGTTGGAATGCGATGCGGATTTCTTGCCGCCGGGCGCTCACCGATTCGCGGTAGTCCTCCCAATCGAACAGCGCCCAATCCGCGGGGTCGGTAGAAAACGGCGCGTGGAGGGCGCGGTGGTCCTGGAACCCGAATCGCTCGCGTCGTCGGGGTGTCTCAATGGTTGCTGCAAAACGGAGGCGGGACCAGTCGCCGGCGGGCAAGCGAAAATCGACTTGCCGTCGCGGCGTCATTCGGCCCTGTTCATCCGCGGCGGATCCAGCGGTTGCTGGGGCCGTTTGCCATCCAGTCCCGCCCGTCAGCACAAACGCCTGTTTGTCGTTTGCGATACCAAGTCGCAACTCTGGTTTGGATTCCGCGCGCGTGCGAATGGAAATGGCAAGCCCCTCTTGATCGGGGGTGATGGCGACGGCGAACGGAAGACCGGCGGGGCGACTGAAATCCTGGAAATCGACATCGGTATGGAGGCCTGTTTCCGTCGGGCGGACGGCCAAGGCTTCGGCGTGCCCGACGGGCGGATCGGTGTGCCGTTCGGCCAGTTGCAGTTTCACCAGACGCTGGCGCCCCGCCTCGTAAACCACAACGCGATCCCCCGAGACTGCCACGTGCATGGGCGCGTCGAGTCCGTCGTAGGCCGCCACTGGGGACAGGTCGGCATCAAACAGACGCAGCGTCCCGCCGGCGGAATCGCACACGGCCAACCGCCGCCCATCGCTGTGCACGTACGCTTTCCCATCGTAATCCGCGATGCGTGACGTTTCCGTCCAGCGTTGATCACCATCACGTTGATAGGCGATGACCGCTCCGTCGGCGGCGGCGACCAATCGCCCATCGAACCAGGCAAGACTGGTGCACTGATTCAGTCCTTCGATGGTGACCGGTTCGGGTTTCGAACGTTGCCGCCCTTCCGCCGTGATCCCCATTTCAACCGCTTGGCCGTCTTGCCGGACCACCAGCAGCGACAAACCGTCGTCGCTCGGAATGGCCGCCGCACCGCTGACCGATTCCGCCAGATCAAGATCGTCCACACGTCGGGTTTCCAGACGCGACCAACCGTTGGAATCAATGCACGCCCCGAGCGCAAGGTGCACTTGGCGGTAGTGTGTCCTCAACACGCAGAGCGTCTGGCCGTTCAAGACCACCGGTTGCGCGTGAACGTTCGGCTCTTTGTCGCCCACGGTGTGCGGCACCTCGCAGGTATCGTCCCACCGCCAACTTCCGAGCGGCGTCCAAATATCGCCCCGCTCATCGAGCGCGACGCCGGTCAGTTTTGCCAAAGCTCCGATGCGTCGCGCCAATTCGAATCGCTGTTCGACATCGTTCCAACGCAGCAATTGAACGACGCCGCCGAGCCCGGACACTGCGTAAACGTCGTCGCGGACGTGCGCCAGGCCGCGCCCGTTGGCCAGATCGGCACTTTCCGGCAGATACCCGATAAACGATCCCGACGCCCCGCCCAACACCACTCCCGGTTCCGGTTCGAACCGCTCGTTCATGCGATGAATCGTGCCATGCCAACCGTGCGCGTACCAATAACGGCCGATTTGTTGCGGTCGTTCGCCGCGAAAGCCGATGGGGAAACCGGCCACTGGGGCACCGTCCCGCCACGCCTGCACCTGCCGGCCGTCGAAGGCATAAACCGTTCCGTCGTCGCCGACGTGCAATGCGATCACGCGCATGCCAGGCTTCGCGATCTCCATCCGCTGGCCGGTCGAAGGATCGAACCAAAACAATTGATCTCGATTCGTTTCGAACACCACGACACGGCCCGCAAACGCGTTGGAAGACATCACATCCGCCTTGCCATCCAATCGTTGCGGCGTTGAACCGGCGACCGCGTCGAGCGGTAAAGAGTAAAGAGCCGTTCGGATTTGCATCAGCATGACGGGGCCGACACGCGTCAACTGATCGTTGCGGCCGGTCGATTCCGGCAGCGGATAGCTCGCCAACAACCGTCCGTCGAGCGCATAGCGGTTCAATCGCGTCGATCCACCCCGCTCCCAAATCGCCGCATCCTCATCGATCACCGGGCCCATGCCCGCCGCAGGTTGATCGGCAAAGGTCACCAGCGACGGACCACTTCCCCCCGAATTTCCCAGCACTCCGGCGAAGACGAGTTCCGCGGCATGCGCCCGACCAGGCACCTGGATGGTGGCAACCATCAACAAAAGAGAACTCGTGAAAGAAACACATCTCGTTTTCATCTCATCAACACTTTCATGGCAAGGACGGATCAGATCATACTCGTCGGACACAGACAAGATTTCGCGGAGTTTCGACGCGGGTCAAATCAGGAACCCAGGATCGCTTCGATGTTTTCGGTCGGCCGACCGATCGCAGCCTTGCCGTTGTGCACCACGATCGGCCGTTCGATCAACTTGGGATGCTCGGCCAGCATCGCGATCCATTGCTTGTCGGTCAGGGTCTTGTCACCGAGTCCCAATTCCTTGTAAAGCTTCTCACCCTTGCGGACCAGTTCGCTCGGCTTGATCGCCAGCATCTTGACGATCTGACGCAATTCTTTTTCGCTCGGCGGATCGTCCAGGTATTGGATGACATCGAATTCGACGCCCCGTGATTGGAGCAATGCGAGGGCGGTTCGTGATTTGCTGCACCTGGGATTGTGATAAAGTTTCGTCATCGCTTTTGCAGAAGTTTGGATCGGTTTCAATGGCGCAACACGTGTCGGCCGAAGCCGTCGGTGTCATCTTACGGCGACTTCGTTTTCGATCCAGGCCTATCCCACCTTAAGAGATTCGACACTTCTATTCCGCTGGTTGCTTGGCCCGACGCGTGAGTGGTGGACGTCGGGTGGCACCTTCACGACCGGGTGCGTCCGTCCGCCTCGGCTTTCTCAAGAACCGCTTCCAGTCGTTTGGCGATCTCGGGCCGTTCCGCGGAGAGATCGGTCTGTTCCCCCGGGTCGTTGGACAAGTCATACAGCTCGTTCCCTTGATCCCGATCACTGCCGTACCGCACGATCAATTTCCAGCGACCGGTGCAGACCGCGATCGAACTGTCTTTGCCGTTGCCCAAGATCAACACCGCCTCTCGCCCGGCAATTTGGCTTTCCTTGCCGAGCAACACCGGGAGCAGGCTGAACGAATCGACGGCAGCCTGATGTGGAAGCTCGCGACCGATCAACTCGGCCGACGTGGCGAACAAGTCCGTGAGAGTGACCGTGCAATCCGACGAGCTTCCGGCCTCGATTTTCCCGGGCCAGCGAGCAATCAAGGGGACGCGATGGCCTCCCTCGTAGGCATAGCCCTTTCCATCACGCCATGGCCCGTTGGTGACGTGCCCCATCTTTTTCGCGTCTTCTTTGGCGGTTTTAAATTTCTTGTGAATGTCGCCCGAGTCGTCGGCCAGATTCAATTTGACGCCCTGGGTTCCCTTGAAATCCTTTGGCGTGGAGCCGTTGTCGCTGGTGAACACGACCAGCGTCTGTTCGGCGACGCCTAACTCGTCGAGCGTGTCCAGAATCGTGCCGACATGCGAATCCAGTTCCTGGACGTGGTCCCCGAACAGTCCGGCCTTGCTGCTGCCGCGGAACTCGGCCGCCGGTGTGACATGGGTGTGCGGGGCGCAGGGGGTGAAATACAGAAAGAACGGTTTGTCCGCATTCTTTCGCAGAAACGCAACCGCTTTGTCGGTCAGCGTGCTGTCCACCTGGTCTTCCACACGCGGCTGGTCCAGGCCTTCGGGGAAGTCACGTCCTTTGACGATGCGATATGGTTCGCCCGGCTTGCGACCGACCAGATCGTGATTCTCGATGAACGCCCGGGTCGAATCGTTGTGGTTGGAGGGCACGCCGAAGTGATAATCGAAACCGACTTCCAACGGCCCGGTGATCGGCAACCGGTTCCAGTCTTTGCTGTATCCCAGGTGCCATTTCCCGATCGCCGCCGACGTGTAACCCGCTTGTTTCAAGAACGAGGCGAGCGTGGTCTGGCCGGGACTGAGACGGTAACCGTTACCTTTTCTGTGAAGCCGCCAGGGGCTTTGGCCGGTCAGCAATCCGTAACGGGAGGGCGAACAAAGCGAGGCCGCCGAGTGGGCATCCGAAAACCGCATCCCCTGGCTCGCCAGATGATCGATGTTCGGAGTGTTGATCTTTGTGGCTCCATAACAACTGACGTCCCCGTATCCGAGGTCGTCGGCAAAAATGACCACAAGATTGGGGGTTGCCGTCGTACCTGCGGAGGCTTCAGGATAGGCCCCGCAGAAGATCGCCGCGGCGAGGATGAAGACGGAATATATTTTTTGTTTGTTGTTCATGGCCGCGTACGATCGTTGCGTTGTTTATTTCCCACTTAGAATACCAGCCACTCGAACGAGACACCACGCACATGAACAAAATGCCAACTGTGTCGCTCGCCACCTTCTTTCTGGTGCTCGCCTGCACTCAAGCTGTGACCGCGTTCGGTGAATTTGTCCACCCCGGGATCGCCCACAGCCGAGCCAGCATTGAGTTTGTCAAAGCAAAGATCGCGGCGGGGGATCAACCTTGGGCGGATGCCTGGCAGCAACTCAGCAACTCGCGTTACGCGTCGACGGACTGGAAACCGGAACCTTTCGCGCACGTCGAACGCGGCCCGTACAACGACCCCAACATCGGATCGTCCGAATTCAGCAACGATGCAAACGCGGCCTACCATCATGCGCTCTGCTGGGCTCTGTCGGGAAATGAACGGCACGCGAAGAAATCTGCGGAGATCATCAACGCTTGGTCCGGCACGCTGCAGTCGATCGGCAACCACGATGCCCGCTTGTTGATCGGTATGAGCGGCTACCATTTCTGTATCGCAGCGGAGCTTCTCAAACACACGTGGGACCAATGGCCGGAAAAAGAACAATCGCAATTCGAATCGATGCTTCGAAACGTCTGGTACCCGGTGATCAAAGATTTTTATCCGACGGCAAACGGCAATTGGGACGCGTCCATGTTGCAGGTGATGATTGCGATGGGTGTCTTTCTGGATGACCAGGAAATGTTCGACCGGGCGAAGGAGTATTTTCTGCACGGCAAAGGCAACGGTGCTATCGGAAACTATTTCATGGAATCCGGACAATGCCAAGAATCAGGACGCGACCAGGCGCACACCCAGATGGGATTGGAGTTCCTGGCGAATACCTGCGAGACGGCGTGGATCCAAGGCGTCGATCTGTACGGCGCTCTGGACAACCGACTGCTGAAGGGATTTGAATACACCGCGAAGTACAATTTGGGTTTTGATGTGCCCTACGTTGCGTACCGAAGTGTTGAAGGACGCTATCACTACAAGTCGATCTCTAACAACAGTCGCGGCAGACTTCGCCCAATGTACGAACGGGTCTTCAATCACTACCACAACCGCAAGGGCCTGGAAGCTCCCTACACCGAGCAAGCCGCGTTGAAGCTCCGCGAAAGCCGGCCGGAGACGCGTGACGTGTCGAACCAGCGCGATCGGAACCAACGTGACTCGGATTCACGCCGTGGCCGTCGACGACGCCGCGGTCGATCGGCATCATCGCACCTCGACACCTTAATGTACGCCGGTCATCCGACTGACGTTCAACCGATCGAATCGTAAGCACACCGTTGCGGCGTATTAATTGGGTGTTTCGCGCGACGAATGCCTCGCGGTGGACTCAAAGCATCTGACGCACATCAGACGCATGCGTCGGGAATGCGAACAACGTCGATTTGATGTCTTTGGCTGTTAATCCAAACTTCATCGCCAATGCGAACAAGTTGATCGTTTCGTCCGCCGCCGGGCCGATCAGGTGCGCTCCAAGAATACGATCGCTGTCTTTGTCGAGAAGTACCTTGTACCCGCCACACGGCTGGTGCGTCTTGCGGACCGAGCCCGATGAGGACGTGTCTTGGTGATGAACCACAACGCGATGAGATTCTTCCGCGTGGCGCTGTGACATCCCGACCGATGCGATCGGGGGAATCGTAAAGGCGACTTTGGGAACCAACCCATAGTCTGGCCGATCTTGCGGGATCTCGGCGAACAGGTTTTTGACGACGACGCGTGCCTCTTCATTGGCAACCGGCGTGAGGCGCGGCTGTCCCGTCTCAGCACAGTCACCCGCAGCATAAACGACCGGATTGGAGATGCTTCGCATCAGCGAATCGACTTTGATTCCATCGTCGCCGAAAGCAACCTTCCCGGCTTTCAGATTCAAGCAGCCGAGGTTCGGCACACGCCCCGCGCCGTGAACCACCAAATCGGCTTCCAAGGCCGCTTGGCTCCGCCCCGGTTCACCGTAGTGCACGACGAACGCCCCGTCATCCCGTTGGGAAATCTCGGCGACCTCCGCATGGGGCCGGACGTCGATTCCGTGCAATTTCCCGTAATCCACCAATTGCGAGACCAGGTCCGGATCAAATGGAGACAGCACACGGTCACCCCTTTCCAAAACAGTCACCTGCGAGCCGAACCGCGCTGCCACACACGCAAACTCCATCGAAATATAGCCGCCTCCGATGAAGGCAATGCGCTGCGGAATCGTTTCTAAATCAAGAAACTCGTCACTGCGAATCACCAGTTCGTCGCCGCGCACGCCGAGCGGTCGCGGATGGGCGCCGACGCCGATGAAAATGCGATCTCCGGAGAGTTGGTGTTCACCAACACGGACCGTCGTAGGATCAATGAACGCTGCCTCTCCATGAAACGTCGCGATTCCGCGTTTCTGGAACGATTCTTCACTGTGATCCAGTACCGGATCGGTGAATTCACGCTTGAATTGCAATAGCTTCGTCCCGTTGGCATGCAACTCGTCGGATTCGATGAACTTGTCCTGTCCATTGCGTACCCGATCGAGCAAATCAGCGGCATTGGTGTAGACCTTCTTCGGGTTGCACCCGCGTAGTGCACAAGTGCCGCCATATTCCCGCGACTCGATGACAGCGACCCGCTTTCCATCCTCCGCAATCTTCTTCGCGATCGTTGACGCGGACGGGCCGGTTCCGATCGCAATGAGGTCAAATCGGTCGCTTCTCATGACAGTTCAATTTCCAGTCTGTAGTGAAATCGGTTCGCGCCCTGAATGCGCCGCACAATCTGTGCCAACCATTCAGTACAGGCTTGATGGCGAGATTGAAGTTCGGCGCGATCGCGAAACAGGCGACGTGAACGTCGCCCGTGGTCGATTAGCAACCAATCGACTCGCCGTGAACAGGCGGACCGTCGCAAACACCGTGTTGCCGCGACACCTGCCCAAGTTCTTCCGTATTGGTCCGCAACGTGCATGATGTCGGTTGGGCCGCTCGGCGAAGCGGCGTTCTTCTGACACTCAACCAACAAAGGGACAAAAAATGAATTGGGATCAAATCGAAGGCAAGTGGAAACAAGTCAAAGGTCAGGCGCAACAGAAGTGGGGAAAATTGACCGACGACGAACTCGATCGAGTCGATGGCAAGCGCGAAGAGATGGTCGGTGTGGTGCAAGAACGATACGGCATCGCCCGCGACGAAGCAGAACGTCAAGTTCAAGAGTTTGAGTCGTCTTGCAACTGCTAGCCTCCAATGGCAACAACCACAGAGTCCAATAGAACACAGCGATTGGGCTCTGTGACTTCCTCCCCACTGTGTGTAACAAAACGATTTACAGAACAGAAACAAAGTGACAAAAACCATGAAAGCTGCAATTCACACTCTATTGGCGACCGCTGCGATCGCATGCATGACCGTGACTGCCGCGATGGCTCAAGAGGCGACGAATGTCAATCGCGAACGCCTGCAACGACGTGCCGACGACGCCGGAAAGCTGGACCAAAAGACCCGTGGTGCCAGTATCCGGGTCAGCCAACTGATGGGTTACAATATCCAGAATTCACAAGGCGAAAGCGTCGGTGAAATCAAGGACATCGTGATCGACTCCCGAACCGGCAAAGTCAAGTACGCTGCAGTGACCTACGGCGGTTTCATCGGCTTGGGTAACAAGCTGTTTGCGGTGCCGTTCGAAGCCTTCAAAGTGCAAGTCGATCCAGACGAAGTGGGTGACGACGATGTCGATGCGGATGACTACGTGCTGGTGCTCGACGTCACACAGCAACAACTCGAGGGCCAAGAAGGCTTTGACGAGGACAACTGGCCCGACATGGCCGACAAACGGTGGGCCCGCGAATTGGACAAGCGTTACGGTGTGAACCGCAACGAAGACGCCAAAGAGCGACTGAAGCGACTCAATCGTGAGTCCAACCGTCAGTAGACGAAACTGCGGTTGCAACCATTGTCACCGAAAGGCTGGCGGGGACCAAGCGTTCTCGGCAGCCTTTCTTTGTTTGGGGACTGGTGTCGCAACGCAGCACGCGCTCCCCAGCGTGACGGCCGCGTGGTCGGTGGTTTTCCAAACGCATCGATCACGCAACTCGCCGCGCCGAGCTTGTGGGAATGATCGCAGCCCTTTAGACTTCATAACGCTGACGACCTGCCCGCAATGCGTGACCAGGCCGATCACCTTTTCCATTTGAAGCCTGATTTCGGCAGTCGATCGCCATGCCTGACAAAGCTGACTCCATTTCCATTGCCGAAATGAACCCGGAGCAGTTGCCGGTTGCGGAGCACGAACTGCACGGATGGACCCACTTTGCGGGGTTGTATGCGGGCGAGCACGTGGCGGCGACCGAGTTCGTGATCGGTGCAACCTTCGTGGCACTGGGCGCCTCGACCCAAGACATTCTGATCGGGCTGCTGATCGGCAACGTGCTTGCGATTCTGAGCTGGACTTTGATCACGACGCCGATCGCCGTTCAGACCCGGCTCAGTCTCTACACGTATCTGCACAAGATCGCCGGAGATTCGATGAGCGATCTCTATAACTGGGCCAACGTGCTGATCTTCAGCGTGATTTCATCCGCGATGATCACCGTTTCGTGCACGGCGGTTCGGTTGTTGCTGGGCATCCCCGCGCAATTGCAATGGTATCCGACCGACGGCCTGTTCGTTTTGGTTGTTCTGGTGGTGGGAATGATCGTCGTGCTGGTGGCGATGTACGGTTTCAATGCGGTGGCCGAGTTTTCCAGCCTGTGTGGGCCCTGGTTGGTCGTGATGTTTGTCAGCGGCGCCCTGGTTCTGTTTCCGGCGGTGGCCGACGCGGTGCTCGGCAGGGCGCAATTAACCGGATTTGACGACTTCATTACGATCGGCGACCGATCCATCTGGACCGGCGTCAATAGCGATGGCGACCCCGGGATCGGATTGCTGGAAGTGATCGGGTTCGCTTGGGCAGCCAATACGATCACACACTTCGGTCTGATCGACATGGCGCTGCTGCGTTATGCCAAGCGACCCATCTATGGGCTCTGTACCAGTGCGGGCATGTTGTTCGGTCATTACATCGCTTGGATCGCGGCGGGCATCATGGGCGCCGGCACGGCGGTGCTGATGAATTCAACGATCGTCGAGCTGGACCCCGGCGACGTTGCCTATCGGGCACTGGGCTTGTCGGGCTACGTGATCGTCATCATCGCCGGATGGACGACCGCCAACGCGAACCTCTACCGAGCGGGCTTGGCGGCACAAGCGATCTTTCACAAGCACTCGCGGATGCGGGTCACCTTCGCCGTGGGCGTGGCGACTGTCGCAATCGCCTGTTTCCCGTTTGTGTACAAACAGATCTTGCCCCTGTTGACCTACGCCGGGCTGCTGGTGGTCCCCGTCGGCGCGATCGTCTTCGCCGAACACGTCATCTTTCCACGCGTCTCGTTGACACGGTATTGGGCCAAATACAAGGGGCTGACTCACAGCACTCCGGCGATCGCATCCTGGGCCGCCGGGCTGGTGTTCGGATTCGGGCTGAATTACTTGCAAGTCATGTCGTTCTTTTACCTGTTCCTGCCGACGTGGGTGTTCACGATCGTCGTGTACACCTTCATGGCCGGCCGCTACGGCGCGAGCGAAAGCTATCCGGCCGAAGAGGCTGCCGAGCGGGAACAGAATCGAGCGATCAAAGAATTTCAATCGCAACAGGCACTCGCCAAAAGCAAGCCGGCTGCCGACGATTCGGTGCTGACCCGGGTACTGCGCGTCGTCAAATGGCTCGCCCTGACGGCAACCTTGATCTTGGCGTTGATCGTGATGTTCGGCAGCTCTGACATGGATGCCTATGAAGGCAACGCCGCCATTTTTTATCCCTGGGCGTTTGTCTTGACCATCGTTTACTTCTCCTCCGCCTACTGGGTCTTACAACGCACCAAGAAGCTTCATCAGGCACCCACATGAACACGCCCCTCGCGTTGAACGAAGAAAACCTTTCGAGCCTTCCCGACGAACTCGAGCGGCCGACGTACGACCGCGGCCGATTGACCGCGGGGATCGTCCACGTCGGCGTGGGAGGATTCCATCGCTCTCATGAAGCCTTTTATACCGATCGGTTGCTCGATGGCGATGGCAATACGCAGTGGGGGATCTGCGGCGTCGGCGTACGCGGGTCCGACCGCAAAATGGCGACGATCCTGAAACAGCAAGATTATCTCTATACGCTGATGGTCAAACATCCCGACGGTAAGATCGAACCCCGAGTGATCGGATCGATCGTTGATTTCTTGATGGGCTGCGATGATCCGGCGGCGGTCATCGACAAAATGGCCGATCCCGAGACGAAAATTGTTTCGCTGTCGATCACCGAAGGCGGCTACAACGTTGACGCCGAAACCGGTGATTTTGACGCGTCCAACCCGGACGCGGTGCACGACGTCAACCATCCGTTGCAACCCAGGTTGGTGTTCGGATACTTGACCGCGGCGCTGCAAAAACGGCGAAAAAATGGAGTGCCGGCGTTCACGGTTCAGTCTTGTGACAACATTCAGCACAACGGCGACTTGACACGAAAAATGCTGGTCGGCTTTGCCCGGCTGCAAGACTCCGAGTTGGCCGATTGGATCGAACGCGAAGTCAGCTTTCCCAACGCGATGGTCGATCGCATCACGCCGGTGACAACCGATGCGGACATCGAGCTTCTGCGCACGCGGTTTAACGTCGATGACCAGTGGCCGGTCGTCAGCGAACCGTTCTGCCAATGGGTGATCGAAGATCGCTTTCCCATCGGCCGACCGGACTGGCAGGACGTCGACGTGCAATTCGTTCCCGACGTCGCGCCGTATGAAAAGATGAAGCTGCGGCTGCTCAATGCCGGTCATTCGGTGCTCGGGATTCTGGGCAGCGTTTACGGATACCAGACGATCGACGAATGTGTGCGCGATGATCTGTTTCGCCAGTACCTCCGCCAATTCTTCGACGTCGAGGCAACTCCCGTGCTCGATCCCGTGGAAGGGATTGACCTGGACGAATACAAAGCGACGCTCATCGAGCGGTTCGGAAACCCCAACGTCAAAGACAACCTTGCCAGAATTTGCCTCGAAAGTTCCAGCAAGCTGCCGGTCTTCCTGATCCCCACGATTCGCGACAATCTGGCCAAGGGCGGAAGCGTCCAATACGCGGCGCTCGTGGTGGCAGCGTGGTGTTACTACAGTGACAAACACGCCGACCGACACGGCCAGCCACTCGACGTCACTGATGGACTAAAAGAGAGCTTGCACGATGCTGCTCAATCCAGTCGCGAGGATCGCCTGTCGTTTTTGAAACTCCAACAAGTGTTCGGTGACCTCGCCGACAACGAGCGGTTTGCGCAGACCTACACCGAGATGCTGGACCGGATGGAGCGCACCGCCGATGTCAGCGAACACATGCGAGCGATAATCCAATGAAAAAGATCGCAGTGACGGCGGCCAGTGGCCAGCTCGGTTCGGAAATCGTAAAAGCCGCGATCGACGAGGTGGGCGCGGAAAACGTCGTTGGACTCGCTCGAACGCCCGCCAAAGCCGAATCGCTTGGCGTGGAAATTCGTCCCGGCGATTATGCATCGCGACGTGATCTGGAACGATCCCTGCAAGGCATTGACGCGGTGCTGCTGGTGTCGGGAATGGACGCGCCCGACAAACGCATCCCGCTGCATCGCAATGTCATCCAGGCGGCCAAAGACGCGGGCGTGAAAAGAATCGTCTACACCAGTATCCAGGGAGCGGAGCAGCACACGGCATTCTCGCCGGTGGTGCAAAGCAATCGCCAGACTGAAGAAGACGTCCGCAACAGCGGGCTCGAGTGGGTGATCGGCCGCAACGGCATCTACATCGAACCCGACGTCGAGTACATCGAAACGTACAAAGAGCGAGGCGAGATTGCGAACTGTGCCGGCGAGGGGCTGTGTGGCTACACCACCCGCGGCGAGCTGGCGGCCGCCTACGCCCGGATGTTGACCGAGCCCAAGCACAACGGTGAAACCTACAACCTGCACGGTGAAGCGATCACGCAAGCGGCGTTGGCCGATTACCTGAACCAGGCATTTGGCACGGACCTCAAGTACCGCGAGATGTCGGTTGCTGAGTATCGAGACGAACGGGTTGGGGAACTCGGTGAATTCCTGGGCACCATCATCGCCGGAATCTATGAAGGCATCCGCAACGGTGCCTGCAACAACGAAAGTCACTTCGAAAAAGCCGCCGGGCGGCCCCACCAAAGTTGGCAAGACTACTTCCGGCCCGCCACCGATGGTTGACGATCTGAAGCGATCGCGACAGGAACTCGGTGCGGAATCCGAATCCATGGTCTTTCAACAGTCGTCTCCAGATCGGGGAGTGAGCTCGGTTGTTGGGGTCAGTTCTCACTTCGTTTATCTGATCACTCTGCCCCGAATCATGCTGCCAACCTCCCCCGCACCGTCGTACGCCCATCGTCCTGTCCCAGCCCACATCGCCCTCCAGCGGGTTTCGACGACATCAATGCTTAACGACACGCGCAAAAACCCCATGACCTCGGGGCCCGACAGCTCCGCTCGTCGCTCGCAGTTGGCTTTGTAACGCAACTGAGCCACAATGCGGCCCAATCGCCCGCCGGAGTCTCGATGAAAGCGTTTCTGGTAAAGCCGGCACGCCCTTCTTTTTCCGGTCCGCCAGAAATTCAATCACTTCGGATTGGCCAAAACGCCAATTCGATTCGCCACCGGCGCCATGAAAGATTGCTAGCTCCTGATGCCAAATCAACGCCCAGTCCGGCTTTCCGGCCCACTGCTTTCCGGCCCACTGCGCCCCGCCATCGGCCTGACTCCCTGTGGAACTGGAGTCGAAGCCCGCTGTAGATCAGCCTCTCGCTGCGGAGGGGCGTGGTCATCACCAGGGGGGGGTGTGTTTTTCTCAGGAAACCGGATAATTCGAAGAATACTTATCGCCGAGCCAGGGATAAGACCGCCAAATTCTTATCGACCCGGGGATAAGACGGCAGATAAGACCCCCGGCCCGCGAGACCGGGTAATAAACAAGTTCTGCTAAGAAGCGATGCTTGATGCCTCGATACCACTGAAACTTCAAGAGATTGTCCAACGCGAACTTGATTGCGACGAACGCGTGGTATGGAGCGAGATGCCGAAGCCTAAATACTTCAGCGGCCCCGCTCTTGGAATGTTTCTTTTCGCGATTCCTTGGACTGCGTTTTCTGTTTTTTGGATGGCTGGAGCCGCCGGATTCAAGATCCCGCAGTTCAACAATGGAGAAGACTTGTTTCCGCTCTTTGGCATTCCGTTCTTCCTGATTGGAATTGGAATGCTGTCTTCACCGCTCTGGGCCTACCGCAACTCGCTCAGGACCGTTTACCTGATTACTGATCGCCGAGCAATCACAATCGACGGAGGGATGTCCTACACGATTCGATCGTACACTCCTGAAAAACTGAACGACACCTTTCGCCGCGAACACAAAGATGGGACGGGAGACGTTATCATATTTCGTAATTCTTGGAGAGATTCCGACGGCGACAAGCAAATGCAAGAACTCGGATTCCTCCGTATCGATGACGCCAAATCAATCGAATTAATGTTGAAGCAATTGGCAGAACCAGCGAATGCACGCGAGCGACGGAGTTGAGTTTGCTGCTGTGTTCACGTCGTTCGCCGTCGCCGCGTGATTCGAATCGTTCCTCGTAAGTAGCGAGGCAACTCCAGACATCGATTTGTGTTGACGGATTTACTGTTCGGATTGTCTGAACGTCTCGCTCTTTCGGTGGGCGCATGCATCGTTGAACTTCGGGCGACGGATGGTTTCGCTCGCTTGATCGATGCCGCATGACGTTCCATCTCGCTTTGGGTCGCGACGTCGCCTGATGAGAATTGGCAGCGGTAGTACCCGCCGCAACGGACCTGACGTGTGGTCGGCAACAGGGCCGCTTCGACATCGCTGTACCGACGGTGGCTCAGCGCTGCGCTCGGCGTCCATTGGCCCTTCGTATTGAAACGATTCGATGCCGCCCGATAATTTGCCTCGGCTGATCCGTCACGCTATCCTGAGTCCGCCGGCCCGCGTCACGCGACGTGCCCGAGCAATACGAAGACAGTCAGAATCGAGGAACAAAGCCGTGCACCTGAGCACTCGATCGAGTCTGTTTTGAGATCAAGTTTTTCCGCTCGTGCCAGGTGACGGCGGACGTTGAACTTAATCGGCAGCGACTTCATTGGCGTGACCGTTTTCTCTTGTCAGTGCGGTGAGTGTGTGAGGGTCACAACGTGTCTGTCTTTCGGCGCGCCTGTAGGCGCTTTTGCGGTTAGCCAGTTGTGCGCGCTAGGCGTTCTTTCTGTCTCTTTCTTTAAGCCTTGCCTGGCGTTTTAACTTGCGCTTTTTGCTCGTTGACGCACCCTTGTTGTGTTCCCCGCACGCTGCGGCGCGAACTTCTTTTGAACTCTGTTTCACAACAAGGACAAGCAACCGTGATGTCACACAAAAAACGAACCTGCAAACTCACCAAGCGGCTCGCCGAAGACATGATGATCCGCAACATGGCCGAAGCCACCATCGACGCCTACACCTATCACGTGCGAAAGTTTGCCGACTTTATCCAAAAACCGCTCGACCAGGCAACCGTCGAAGACGTTAGAACCTTCCAGCTCCATCTGATCCGAGAACGAAAGCTTGCATACGGATCGTTCAACCAGGCCGTTTGTGCTTTACGGTTTTACTATCGCTACACCCAGCCCATGCCCTGGCCGGTCACGATGGTTCCCTTCGGCAAACGGCCCAAGAAGCTGCCTACCGTGCTCGGCCGACAAGAAGTCGACCAGCTGATTCAATGCACGGCCAATCTGAAACACCGAACCTTTCTGATGACGCTCTACTCCGGAGGGCTGCGGTTCGCCGAAGCGGCCAACTTGAGGATCCACGACATCGACTCCAAACGGATGATGATTCGAGTCGCCAATGGGAAGGGCAAAAAGGAACGCTTGATCCCTCTCTCACCGAGGCTCTTGAAAGAGCTCAGGATCTACTGGCTCAAGTACAAGCCGACCGACTTGTTGTTCCCGGGAAAGATTCCGGGAAAACCCTACGCCGACACCACGATTCGCAAAGCGATGAAGGATGCAGGGGAGAAGGCGGGGATCAAACGCAGGATTTATCCTCATGTCCTGAGACACTCCTACGCGACGGGACTGCTGGAAGCTGGCGTGGACCTGTTGACGATCAGCAAGCTCCTTGGTCACGCGAGCTTCATCACGACGATGGTCTATCTGCATTGCCGCCGGGAGCACCTGCACAGTGCCCCGAGTCCACTGGACTGGTTGCCGGTCAAGCAACTTCCGACTTACACGCCGCCGACGGAGAACGGCGAACAGGACGATTCAGGCAAGAAAAGCTAACCGTCCATCAACTCATTCGTCGCGGTGCTGAACGTTACGTCAACGAGCACCGCGACGGGGGAGCCAGCATGACGGTCCAAAGCGTGTTGGCCAAGACCAGCCTCTGCCGTACTTCGGCACTCGGTGGTCGTTGGTATCAGTGTGATGATTGTGATCGCCTGACGAAACGACACAACTCCTGTGGCGATCGGCACTGTCCGCAATGTAGTGGCGGAAAACGCCAGAACTTCTCCGATAGAGCTTCGAAACTGATCCTCGACGGTGTGAACTACTACCAAGTCGTCTTCACGTTGCCGGAGGTGGTCTCGACGATGGCACTGGCGAATCGTCAAGAGATCGCGGAGTTGCTGTTCCACTCTGCTTGGAAGTCTCTCAAAAAGACGGTTGAAACAGAACAGCAATATGAGCTCGCTGCGCTGATGGTGCTTCACACCTGGAACCAGAAGCTGGATGCTCATTGGCATGTTCACGCATTGGTTCCGGGGGCGGGGCCCAGTTTAAGCGATGGAGGTTGGATTAAAGCCAGGGCGCCGCAAGTCGACGGCTATGAAGATGACCGCCAGTACCTCGTCGATGCGATCAATCTTCGAAGATCGTTTCGGAAGATCGCGGTGGCTCACCTACAGCGTCTTCGTAAGAACGACAAATTGAAACTCGACGGCTCGCTGGCGTATCTGCAAGGTGACGAAGCCTGGGAGGAGATGATCGATCAGCTCGAATCAAAGGAATGGGTCAGCTACATCGAACCCCCTCCGACCGAAAGCAGTCGCGGCGAGCACGTGGTTCGTTACTTAACGCGTTATCTGACCGGTGGGCCGATCAGTGACTACCGCATCATCGCCGCGGACGACCACGAGGTCACATTTTGGGCCCGCGAAGGCCGCACCACCGGTGGTGAATCGCTTCAAGTTCCGTTCACTCTCTCGACATCGGAGTTCATCCGTCGCTGGTGCCTGCACATTCTGCCAAAAGAGTTGACCAAAACACGTCAGTTTGGAGGCTGGTCGAATACAAAAGCTGAAGAATATCTCGCGAAGTGCCGAGCGTCACTCACCGATGCCGACCGATCGCAGGCGGGGACTCTCGACTTGCTCTCTGATGAAGTCGACTCGGTCGAGGCCGAGCCCGAATCGACGTTGTGCTGTGAGCACTGTGGCAGCGAATCGCTTCGTCTGACGCACGAGTATGAGAAGCGACCGTGGAGCGAAATCTTCCGGCGGGACTCGAAAGATAGCCCACTTTGGTACCGCGAGAGTCAAGAAAAAGATGACATTCGCTTTTGGGACGGGGCAATGGGTGAGGGCTTTTCGGAATGGTACGCGTGGTATCTGAAAAGTGGCATTGAAAGTGCAAGGGAGCGGACGGCCCCCGAAACCGCACCCGAATCAAACGCCAGAGCTGGCACGCGGCAACTGCAGCTATTCTAATAGCGGTCTACCCGAACCCGGCCAAGTCGAGCCGACAAACTTCAACGCACGATCTATCCCTGCACGTCCCGTGCCCGGATAGATCGCATTTCGTTATCCGAACCCGACTCAGATTTATAGAATGACAAACTGGCGAGACCTACTCGAACGGCATCATTCGAGAATGCAGGGAGATTCAGGCTACGACCCGAAATTCGGCGATCCAGCGAGCCTCGAACAGCTTCGTGATATTCAGGACAGTATCGGGCTCGTATTTCCCGATGAACTTGCAGAGCTGTATGCGAGCGTCGATGGCTATGGACTCGAAATGGGAGCTGGCAGCTTGCTGTCGCCATGGTTCCTGGTTCCATCCTCTTTGTTGCCTGATTTCGTACAGAACAACCGAAGCGTTTTTTCCGGCACGCATCCGGAGTTTGCCAAACGCTATCTTCCCTGCATCGATTGGCTGAATGGGAATTCGATGGGCTTTATCTACGCAACCGATGGTGAATTGGTGTCAGGACTTCATGAATTTTCGCATGAGGCGTACAGTTACGAGCCTGATCAAGATCCTGCTGAGTTCTTTGAGGCCTTCGACGGGACGCTCTCTGACTTTTTTGATTAGTAGATATCGGATAACCATGCGATGCACGACGAGTCGCCGAGTCGTGGTTGTTGAAGTGGATGATCACTCGCGGCGACCGTGTGATCGCTAACGTTAGCCGATGGAGCTCAGCGAATGCGAACTCTTGAAGAATTTCGTGAAATCACAATTGCTCAACTTCGCGACTCCCTTCACCGGCCTAACCAGTACGGCTGCGAGGGTCGAACAGCCGATCGTTTCTTTTCCCAAATCATATGGCAGATCTGTTGGATTAATGAACGCGAGACTGACTTTGCTCGCTTGGTCGAAGGAATGCTGCGTGGTCCAATGCGAGTCTACGGTCAATTCTTTGACCAGCATCTAAGTATCCCTATCCCTGACCGTTTCAGCAGCGAAATAGCATCCGCGTACGCCCAGGCAGCGTATCGAGTGGGAGGGTGCGATCCGCGTGATGCGCGGCTCGATTCGCCAATCACGCGTCTTCGGTTTTGATAAGGTCCCTGACGGTCGGTTTTCCCGTAAGCCATTTCTTATACACGGTGTCCCAGATTCCGCTCAGCAAGATGCAGCGTAGCGTCATCGTTCGCTGACCGCCTTCCTTGCTCCAACGCATCCCCGACAGTTTCATCCGTTCACTGACGATCTGCTTGCAAGCTGATTCCACCACGCCGCTGCCAATTGGGCAACCTCGTGATTTCATGGACGCGTAGTCCATGAAACGATGATAACGACGAAGGTACCGTTCGGCCTTTTCCGCCTCCTCTGTTGCTGATGCCGTGTAGCGATAGAGCTGACGCATCTTCGCGATACTGCGCAGCATGCGTCCGTGGCCACCGGGCTGTAGGAGCAACCACCTCGCATGTTCAATCCACTTGGCCCGTTTTGCAGAGTCCCCGCCAAACTTCAATGCGTCGGCGATCACAGTCAGACGTTCAGCGGCATGGTAGTAGTCGACCACACGAGCAATCCTGATCCGCCGCCCATCGACGAAGAATGCCCGCAACGTGTTTTTCCAGTAAGCCGTTTCGATCTTGCCCGCGTCGCTGACGTACACAATCTCAGGGACGCGATCGCCGCAGCCACGAATGGTTGCTTTGAGCAGATTGGTAAGTTGATTCGAAAGAGTGGCCTGATTGGTCTCGGGAACGCAGCCCAAGTACACCGTGCCGAGTTTCTTGCCGGCGGCCAACACGCTCACGCACGCGACACTGGCCATCTCAAAAAAGCTCCATGGCGCAAGACCCAGTGCGACGCCGTCACGACTGACCGACAATACCGGCGTTTGTTTCTTGTCACGAGCCTTGCCAATCAGTTTCATCAGTTCCTCAACTTGAGCTTTCTCACGATGCGGTTCCATGCCGTCAGCGATCGTGCCGACGACTTTGCGAAGCTTCTCCGTACCGATCTTGGTTCCCATTTGATCGGTGATCATTTCCAGCGTCCGCCCCTGCGAACTTCCGCAGGCCGCGAATTGTTTGCCGACCCGGTCAGCGGCGGCCGGAGTAAACCCATTTTCAATTCCCAACAGGATCTCCATCGGGAAGATCACTTTGCCGGCTCGCCCGCGTCGATACCTCGCTCGCTCGAGCGAGATCTTGCCGAACCGTGTCACGATATCTGACCGAAGCGTTTTGTCAGGCAAACGCCGATGAGACTGATCGCGAAACGAAACGGTGTCGGGCATCTCTTCAATCGCGGGTTCGAGTTGCGAAAAGAGCCACTCGATCAACCGTCGGCCAGCCTCAAGGAGTTGCTGATGAAGTCGATTTTCGAGGCCATGAGTCTGTTCGGCCGTCGGTTGGTCAGCAACAAACGATTGGACCAGCGAGAAAACTTGTTTCCGAAACTCGTCGACGATTTCGTCCACAGCCGGCTGAATTTCAGAATCTGCGATTGCCGAAACAAGGTTTCCAGCGTTAACTTTGACATCCATGAGGCTTCCTTTCCTGCGGTGTTAGCTTGGTAACCAACATTTTGCAGGGGGAAGCCTCTTTTCATAAATACCAATCGGACTGATTCTGGGGCGCATTACGCGGATCGCACCCGATCAATGAGGAATGGAACGACCTGACATACGCCGAAACGCAAGAATTCTTGGCGACGCTGACGTACGCCGTTGATAATCCGTGGCTATTTTTGGGTGACCAGTTTGCTAATGTTGACACGGACAGTCGGCTGCGGATTGGGTCGGTTCGCGGTAGACCGAACAAATGGTCGAACTATTTTCCTGGCGTTGAATGGTCCGGGATTTTGGACCGGAAAGGCAACGTGATCATGAACGACGACCCTTGGAGCTGGCACACGAATGACTTTGACGGTTTCGGAAAGACAATGTTTGACGATACGATAGGGATTGCGTTTCGGGTGTTTCGAGATGCATTTCCAGACCCCACCTATCGCCCCAAAGAAAGCCGCTGGACTACTTCCAACAAGGGCGAACCATCCGATGCACCGAAGGACCGGGCGTCGTCAATTGACAATGGAAAATCAACCGCCGTTCCCCGTGATTTCTACCGTTATCGCAAAGGTGGCCCACAGTTGCGACAAACGTTGGTACTGCTTACCAGTTACATTCTCACCGCATACACTGCTACTCGTCAATTTCCAACAATGCACCAGAACCTATGAACGCTCCAGGGAAACAACCGTCGGCGACCCTATCCCTAATTTGGGGAGCAATCTGGATTGTCGGCCCACTTACTTACCTTCTACTACTGATGAATAATCTAGTGCCCGAACCGTCAAACTCGGCATACGTGTTCGGAAGTCTTCTTGGCATCCCGTTGGGTGGAGGCGTTTTGTTGAGAGGGATCAGATTGCAACGTGAGAACGCGAAACGTGAAGGGAGCAGCTGATTAATGACTATATCCAACCGGATTTTGCGTGGCCTCTACTCGTTGCAATATCCCCGACTTTCTTGCGGCACCGACCATGTGCTCGTTTCTTGGCTATAGTTGCGCGTAGCGTATGAACGAAGTCGTGTGCTTCGGTTAGACATGCGATAACAATCGGATGCACGACGAGTCGGCGAGTCGGGTTTCATTGAAGTGGATGATCGCTCGCGCCGACCGCGTGATCCGTGCCGTTCCTCGTCAGCAGCGAGGCAATTCCAGGCGTCGGACTGACTTGCCGGATTTATTGGGCCGGTTGTCTGAGCGTCGCACTTTTCAGGCGCGTGCACACCGCGTCGAGCGTTCGGCGTCGGACGGTTTCGGCCGATTGATCGATGCCGCACGTTGCGTCTGATTGCTTTGGATCGTCACGGCCCCTTGGCTGACGCAAATCGGAGACTTGGTCCGAGCCGCGACGGACCTGCGTGCGGTCCCGATGGATCGCCCGTCAAACTCTCCACGTGCCACCATGCTGTTCTCTTTTCGTGTCTTCTCGTGTTTTTCGTGGCTATCCACCGCTGTGTGGTTCCGCCAAGTTCGTGCCGCTCGTTTCGCAGACAACAATTTGCTTCGTCAGTCTCGCCGCGGTATCCTCTTGCATCGGTCGCATTCAACGCTGCCGCCGAGCACCAGACGAGATCCGAGGAACAATGCCGTGCACCTGAGCACTCGATCGAGTGTGTTTTGAGTTGAAGTGTTTCCGCTCGTGCCAGGTGACGGCCGCCGTTCTGGCATTGAAAATCGTACTCGTACTCAGGGCGCCGCCCGGTACTCGTACTCCTACTCGACTCGGGGCACCAACGACCGAACCCGTCTTCGACCACGATCGACTAGACGTTTACCGTCTCTCTATCGAATACGTTGCTTCGTCATTCGCCGCCGCGAGAGATTTGAGCGGCTGTCATCGCCACGCTCGTGATCAATGGCTTCGCGCCGCTCAATCCATGCCGCTGAACATCGCCGAGGGCAACGGGAAGCGAAGCCTCAAAGATCGTAGTCGATTTCTTGACATCGCTCGTGGCTCGGCGCTGGAATGTGTCGCAATTCAAGACGTGCTTGCCGCAACCGATGGACTGGATGTTGAACGCCACCACGAACTGAAACGTTCGCTTCATCGGATCGTTTCGATGCTGACTCGGTTGATCGCGAGATCCGATGCCGTGGCCGAATCGCCGGTGGAGTACAATGCAGGGACCGAGTACGAGTACCGCGATGCTGAGTACGAGTACGAGTACGAGTACGATCAAGGCAGGAAACCAGAACCAAGCCGTGCACCTGAGGACGGCTTGCGCGGTTTCACAAGTGGAAAATCACTCGTCCGTCCCAGGTGACGGCAGACGTTCCCCGACTGGGATGATCCCACTCTTGAACTTCGCACCGACGCTGTAACTTTGTGAAACGTCCAGATGTTGTCGCTGAACTCGTACTCGCTGGAAACCAAAGCGTTGTCGGCGTGAAAATCCAAGGAGACAACTACGAAATCAACGTTCTGCTATCCGCTGATGACGTTGATCGTCTCAATCGTGAGGAATTGCCCGTCGCGCCGGATGACCATGCCGTCACGGCCGGGACTTGTTTCAACGCACCCACGCACTGGTCCCGTTGCGACGGCAAAGTTATGGCCATCGTGGTCGGACAAGACGATGTCACCTGGGACTTTGGAGTCTGGATGCCAGTTGATACATTCACGGAAATCAAACGACTGATCCTAGCACTTCGTCCGTCGCTCTGAGCCTGCAAGAGCGGGGAACCATCGCGTGCACCCGAGTACGCGAGCTGGGCGGTTTTGAAATGGAAAATCTTTCGCGCGTACCGGGTGACGCGTGCCGTTCCTCGTAAGCAGCGAGGCAGTTCCATGCGTCGGACTGACTTGCCGGATTTACTGGGCCGATTGTTGGAGCGTCGCACTTTTCTGTCGCGCGCACACCGCGTTGAGCTTTCGGCGTCGGACGGTTTCGGTCGATTGATCGTTGCCGCACGTTTTGGCCGATTGCTTTGGATCGTCACGGCCCCTTGGCTGACGCAAATCGGAGACTTGGTCCGCGCCACGACGGACCTGTGCTGCGGGCCCGAAGGATCGCCCGTCAAACTCTCCACGTGCCACCATGCCCGTTCTGTTTTTGTGTCTTCTCGTGTTTTTCGTGGCTATCCACCGCGGTGTGGTTCCGCCACGTTCGCGCCGCTCATTTCGCGGACAAAAATTTGCGTCGTCTGTTTCGCCGCGGTATCCTCTTGCATCGGTCGCATTCAACGCTGCCGCCGATAATCGACGAGATCCGAGGAACAACGCCGTGCACCTGAGCACTCGATCGCGTCTGTTTTGAATTCAAGTGTTTCCGCTCGTGCCAGGTGACGGCGGACGTTATCGGAAAGAATATGGAGCATGACTGGATTGTTCGAGCGTTCTCAGGTAGTTCACCGAAGCGGAACATCTTGGCCGCTGCACATCTTCGTCACATGGGAGCCGATGGCATGGCGCATGTGCCAACGCTCTTCGAAATGTGTGGCGACGTTCTCGCTCTACGTGATCCAACGCCTGCCGACTACGGATTCATCTTGTCTGGGATGCGTTCCGTTGGAGCTGTATTGAATGCGTATGGTTACGACTCGTCCGAAGCAATGCACAAGCAAATCATTGACTGGACACTCGACTTATCAAAAAACGCGGACAACGAACTCCGAGCGACAGCAATTTGGGTCCTTGGCGAAATTGGGGTTCCACCACACGTGGTACAGGAACGGCTCGTCGACATTCTTTTGGGTGGTTTACTCAAAGGTGATCACGAAATTGCAACGTGTCGCTCAATAGCATTTCGCATGCTGGCTCGAATTGACCGCGAGTCTGCATCACGATATCTCGATTCCGCTGCGTGCAAAGAGTACATAACTTCAATGGAACATTGGCTCAATCAGAATGCCAAACGACCAGAAGGCAATTATGACAGAGGTCCTGAACTAGAAGCCGAGAGGGTGCATTCCCATTTAGTTGACGCTTTTGCTAGCAACCCGTCGGGGGCTCGGCTGCTGTTCCTGGGTCCGGTGCTGACGGTATCTTGGGCGATTCAAGGATGATTTTCCACTCGCCTAGCAAGGATGCCGACGACAATGCAAGGACTAGACATGGGGCAAGAGAATGGTGAACGGATTGAGTCGGCCGAAGAAATGCTCGCGCTCTTTTACGCTCAGTTGGTTCCCAAAGTTACGCTCTGGAAACAACGGATCTCAGATCATCCCGAGCAACTCGCAACGCTGGAAAGAACCATCCATGATGCCTTTGCCCGCGGTGCGGACATGGTCGTCGCCGGGCTGATCTCCGCGACCATGATCGAAAAAGGTTTTGAAAAGGCATGCCAATCGAGTCGGGTCAACTTCTCAAGACCGCTTCAGAAAGGGCGCGAGACTAGGGTCGCCGTTCGTTTGCTCGGCGGCATGCTGTTCTGGGCCACAGCGCTCTACTGTGCCCCTAAGAAAAAGTTGCTTGGTCGAGACGATTCGCCCCGCGTCGGCTTGCATGTTTCGCTTGCTCAATTCGGGTTCGGCAAAGGCGTCTCGCCCGCGCTGGAGAGTCGCGTGGCACGCCAAGTGGCATTGTGTCCTTCGATCGAAGTGGCTCACCGAGAACTGGTTCGCGATGGTATCACACTTGATATCAAGGCGGTCAAACGGATCGCCTATCAATCTGGCGACGGCTTATTGCGACTACGACGGCATCGGCTCAAACTGTTTCGGCAGGGCAAGTTGGCGAGCACCGGTGAATTGGCCGGGAAACGAGTGTCGGTGCAAATTGATGGCGGAAGAATGAAAATACGCGGCAAAATGCTAACTGCATCGACTTCCAATGCGTCAAGCGATGATGTCGCTCAGGGGCAAGCTGACTCGCCCGGGCGCTCGGCAAAGAAACCTGCACGCTCGTTTGAAGCGGACTGGCGGGAGCCTAAACTGATGACGATTTTTGTTCACGACGAGCAGGGGCGGATGGTGAAGGAGCATGAAGCGACGATCGACGGCACCCTGACTGGGCCCGACGCGATCGCCGAATTGGTTGCGATGCATCTGCATCGGCTCGGAGCCGCGGAGGCACATAGCGTGACGTTCGTCGCCGATGGCGCCCCCTGGATTTGGGATCGTATTGATCGCATCATTCAATATGCGGGACTAACGAGCGTCGTCACGCATCAGGTCTTGGACTGCTGCCATGCGGTGCATCACGTTTCCAAAGCGATTGCTTCGCTTGGGCTCGACGCAGACGTCCGCCAGGGGCTTTATCGTCAGTACCGAACGCTGCTGCGAAACGGTCAATGGCGGCGAGTGGTTGATGAGCTCGCCGGCCTAGAACGCGTCGGAAAATCGGCCACAGAACTGGAAACAGAAATCCATTACCTTTGCCGACATGGTGAAGCGGGTCGGTTGAGTTACCCTGCCTATCGTCGCAGCGGAATCCCTTGTGGTAGCGGGGCGATCGAAAGCAGCATTCGCCGCGTGATCAATTTGCGTCTGAAGAGCAATGCAATGTTTTGGAAAAGCGAAAACGCGGAGCAGATGCTTCAAGTTCGCGCTCATCTGATTCCTGATCGTTGGGATGAATCAATCGGCGAGCTGGCCGAATTCCGTCGCACCCAGGCAAGCGACAGTTGGCACTGGGAGCCTCGTCCAATGAGCTGCAAAGTTGAAGCCACTGACCAACAACTCATTTCGGCCGACGATTAACGTGATTTTTGCGTCAACAAAATGGGAATGCACCCAGCCGAGATTGCTTGGATGCGTAGCGAAACAGACCGATAACCAAGCGATGATGACGGAGCGGCGGAGCTATGGTTTTTGAAGTGGTCAGTCATCCGCCGCCGCCCGCATATCGCGGTCGTTGAACTTAATCGGCAGCGACTTCATTGGCGTGACCGTTTTCTCTTGTCAGTGCGTTGAGTGTGTGAGGGTCCCAACGTGTCTGTCTTTCGGCGCGCCTGTAGGCGCTTTTGCGGTTAGCCAGTTGTGCGTGCTGGGCGTTCTTACTGTCTCTTACTTGGTGCTTTGCCTGGCGTTTTAACTTGCGCTTTTTGCTCGTTGACGCACCCTTGTTGTGTTCCCCGCACGCTGCGGCGCGAACTTCTTTTGAACTCTGTTTCACAACAAGGACAAGCAACCGTGATGTCACACAAAAAACGAACCTGCAAACTCACCAAGCGACTTGCCGAAGACATGTTGATCCGCAACATGGCCGAAGCAACCATCGACGCCTACACCTATCACGTGCGAAAGTTTGCCGACTTTATCGAAAAACCGCTCGACCAGGCAACCGTCGAAGACGTTAGAACCTTCCAGCTCCATCTGATCCGAGAACGAAAGCTTGCCTACGGCTCGTTCAACCAGGCCGTTTGTGCTTTACGGTTTTACTATCGCTACACCCAGCCCATGCCCTGGCCGGTCACGATGGTTCCCTTCGGCAAACGGCCCAAGAAGCTGCCTACCGTGCTCGGCCGACAAGAAGTCGACCAGCTGATTCAATGCACGGCCAATCTGAAACACCGAACCTTTCTGATGACGCTCTACTCCGGAGGGCTGCGGTTCTCCGAAGCAGCCAACTTGAGGATCCACGACATCGACTCCAAACGGATGATGATCCGAGTCGCCAACGGCAAGGGCAACAAGGAACGGTTGGTGCCACTCTCACCGAGACTCTTGAAAGAGCTCAGGATCTACTGGCGCAAGTACAAGCCGACCGACTTCCTGTTTCCAGGCAAGAAACCGGGGAAGCCCTACGCCGACACCACGATTCGCAAAGCGATGAAGGACGCCGGAGTGAAAGCGGGAATCAAACGCAGGATTTATCCGCATGTCCTGAGGCACTCCTACGCGACGGGACTTCTCGAAGCCGGGGTGGACTTGTTGACGATCAGCAAGCTGCTCGGCCACGCGAGCTTCATCACGACGATGGTTTATCTACATTGCCGTCGGGAGCACCTGCACAGTGTCCCGAGCCCGCTCGATTGGCTGCCGGTGAAGCAGTTGCCGACGTACACGCCGCCGCAGGAGAACGGCGAACAGGACGATTCAGGCAAGAAAAGCTAACCGTCCATCAACTCCTTCGTCGCGGTGCCGAACGTTACGTCAACGAGCACCGCGACGGTGCAGCGACGATGACGGTCCAAAGTGTCTTGGCCAAAACGACTCTGTGTCGTACGTCTGCACTTGGTGGTCGTTGGTATCAGTGTGATGATTGTGATCGCCTGACGAAACGACACAACTCCTGCGGCGATCGGCACTGTCCGCAATGTAGTGGCGGAAAACGCCAGAACTTCTCCGATAGAGCTTCGAAACTGATCCTCGACGGTGTGAACTACTACCAAGTCGTCTTCACGTTGCCGGACGTGATCTCGACGATGGCGTTGGCGAACCGCGAAGAGATCGCCGAGTTGCTGTTCCACTCGGCTTGGAAAGCTCTCAAGAAGACGGTCGAAACCGAACAGCAATACGAACTGGCCGCCTTGATGGTACTTCACACCTGGAACCAGAAGCTGGACGCTCATTGGCATGTTCACGCATTGGTTCCTGGGGCGGGGCCGAGTTTAAGCGATGGAGGTTGGATTAAAGCCAGGGCGCCGCAAGTCGACGGCTATGAAGATGACCGCCAGTACCTCGTCGATGCGATCAAGCTTCGAAGATCGTTTCGGAAGATCGCGGTGGCTCACCTCCAACGTCTTCGTAAGAACGACAAATTGAAACTCGACGGCTCGCTGGCGTACCTGCAAGGTGACGAAGCCTGGGAGGAGCTGGTCGGACAGCTGGAATCAAAGGAATGGGTCAGCTACATCGAGCCACCTCCGACCGCGACCAGTCGCGGCGAGCACGTGGTTCGTTACTTAACGCGTTATCTGACCGGCGGGCCGATCAGTGACTACCGCATCATCGCCGCGGACGACCACGAGGTCACGTTTTGGGCCCGCGAAGGCCGCACCACCGGTGGTGAATCGATTCAAGTTCCGTTCACGCTCTCGACATCGGAGTTCATCCGACGCTGGTGCCTGCACATTCTGCCAAAAGAGTTGACCAAAACGCGTCAGTTTGGAGGCTGGTCGAATACGAAAGCTGAAGAATATCTCGCGAAGTGCCGAGCGTCACTCACCAACGCCGGCGGTTCGCAGGCAGGGATTCTCGACTTCCTCTCTGGTGAAGTCGACTCGGTCGAGGCCGAGCCCGAATCGAAGTTGTGCTGTGAGCACTGTGGCAGCGAATCGCTTCGTCTAACGCACGAGTATGAGAAGCGACCGTGGAGCGAGATCTTCCGGCGGAACTCGAAAGATAGCCCACGTTGGTACCGCGAGAGTCAAGAAAAAGACGACATTCGCTTTTGGGACGGGGCCATGGGTGAGGGCTTTTCGCAATGGTACGCGTGGTATCTGAAAAGTGGCATTGAAAGTGCAAGGGAGCAGACGGCCCCAGAAACCGCACCCGAATCAAACGCCAAAGCTGGCACGCGGCAACTGCAGCTATTCTAATAGCGGTCTACCTGAACCCGGCCAAGTCGAGCCGACAAACTTCAACGCACGATCTATCCCTGCACGTCCCGTGCCCGGATAGATCGCATTTCGTTCTGCCACAGATTGACACTCAACACAAATGGAATCGCCTCGACAGGTTTTCACCGCTGCTTGTGACTCCATAGCGTCCGAACTTTCGACTTGCGGATTTCGATATGCCAAAAGCGGACCGCACGCTACTAAGAAGCTTGGTGACTTTACCTTCCAAATATTGTTCAGTTCGAGCTTCCGAAACACAGCTGGCGAGCTGGTCAAGCTTTGGATTTCAGGCACCGTCTTCTCAAAACGCCTCAAACGTTGGCGGGCGGACTACCCACTTCTGCACGGCGCTGACTACGTCGCCGGCGGTCAACTGGGGAATCTCACTGAAGAAACTGTGTTCAACGATTGGAACTTGGCGGACAACGATGCTCGCAACGCTGTAATCGCTAATGTGAATCACTCGATCGCCAACATTGCGTTGCCCTACTTCGCTCAATTCGAGAACCTCAATACCATGATCGAACGCGTCGTTATTACGGACGTTCCGTCATTCACTATCGACAAGGTCATAGATTTCCTGATGTGTTTCTCGAACGCTGGAACTGCTCGTATGGCTGCAAAGAATTTCCTTGACCGGCGTCCTGATCTCGCTTCAAATTACCGTCGTGATTTTGCTCGCTTTGCTGAGCGTGGATTGGACTGGCGTACTCCGTCTGGCTACGCAAGCCACTTGGCACTTGCTTCTCACCTGTTCGAGTTTGGGGACGTCACCGAGAATTGAGCAGAACCATCCGATGCAACCGAGCGGCGAAGTCGGGCGTTTTCAAGTGGATGATCATCCGTCGCCGCCGGCTGATCGGTAACGTTATCGCATCGAAGATTTTCGCACTGATGAAGTACGAAGGCCCTAATCCTTATCTCGTCATGCCCGTTCTCGAGATGGCGCAATCGGGTTTCAGACCTGCGACGTCGCCCAACGCGGCGATCGAAAACGTTGTGTTTACTGCCGATGTCGAATCAGCAACGGAACGGAGCTTTAGCCAGGACTTTGAGCCACTCATTCCATTGGACGCCGCTGGTATTCGACTGATGGGCCTATCTCACCCAGACGAAACCGCTGGTTGGCTTTGGCGCGACATTCTAAGCAATATGATTGCTCAGGAAGTTTGGACGACCGAATACCACGAATGGGCCCGAGAAAACCGAGAGGTGAGGGGCGCGATCTTTGAGGCATGTGATACTTGGCGAAGTATTTCCGACCGAATCTTGTCCACCGCGCCCGCGCTAGATGAAGACATCGTTACCGACATCGGCGAAGACATTGCGGCAACCTTGCTTTACACTGCGTACTCGCGCGCTTTCCACGGGAAGACAGAAACTTACTACGACTTGTTGTTCGGATACATTCGCCTTGGCTATTGGCCATGTGGATTCAATGGCAAATGGCTTAATTCTGGTCAGCATGTACTATGGTATCCCGATGTAAAGCGATAACCATGCGATGATGACGGAGCGGCGAAGTCGTCGTTAAACTGTGTTCGGGATGTTCGTCGCCGCCCGCATATCGCCAACGTTCTGCCACGGAATTGATGTGCGCCGCATTGCCATCGCCAGCCTTTTTATTCTCGCATTTATCGCCGCTGCGTGGTTGCTCGCACAAGATGACGGTCGTGACATTCCGTCGGAGCCTCCACGCGAGTCGAATCGAATTGTTCACCCGAACGGGTTTTCAATCATCAATCCCAACAACTGGAAATCCAAGCTTATTTTGGCGTCTGATCCGTACATGCCGCCTACTATCGCAATTTCGCCACGGTCGACCCGCGTCACACGACGATACGGAGTTTCGCTGTCTGTCACGCAACTACCCGAAGATCGCGTCGACATTGAAGGGTTTCGGCACTCCGAGTTTCAGGGGCAACCTGCGCACGAGCACATCACAACGCGAGACGGCAGCTTCATGGATGATCCACCGGCAATGTCCTATACACTGTGCTTTCAACGCGAGGGGATCTGGTTCGAGATTCGGTACTCGATCTTTGATTCGTACGACGATTTGCCGGACATGATCGAATCGTACATCGCCACTTTTCGGTACACTAAGAAGGCAGAACAATGACATGCACGGGAGAACGGCTTGCATGGTCCTACCAGTGGAAGATCGTTCGTCCGTTCCCCGTGATGTCCAACGTTCCTCGTAAAGACCGAGACGACTCCAGACGTCGATTTGTATTGACGGATTTACTGGACAGATTGCCCGAACGTGTCGCTCTTTCGGTGGGTGCATGCATCGTTGAACTGCGGGCGACGGATGGTTTCGCTCGCTTGATCGATGCCGCATGACGTTCCACCTTGCTTTGGGTCGCCACGTCGCCTGATGGGAATTGGCAGCGTTGGTACCCGCCGCAACGGACCTGACGTGTGGTCGGCAACAGGGCCGCTTCGACATCGCTGTACCGACGGTGGCTCAGCGCTGCGTTCGGCGTCCATTGGCCCTTCGTATTGAAACGATTCGATGCCGCCCGATAATTTGCCTCGGCTGATCCGTCACGCTATCCTGAGTCCGCCGGCCCGCGTCACGCGACGTGCCCGAGCAATACGAAGACAGTCAGAATCGAGGAACAAAGCCGTGCACCTGAGCACTCGATCGAGTCTGTTTTGAGATCAAGTTTTTCCGCTCGTGCCAGGTGACGGCGGACGTTCTGTCATTACTGGAGACTCAACCAATTGCGTGCTGTTCCTGGATTGTCCGATGTGATCGGCCGTCCCGTTGTGCGACCAAATGTGACGTTTATCCCTGTGCTCGGCCACTTCCGGTTTTCAACACCTCGCTTTTACTTGCACAAGCACACTGATCTGACGTTTCTCTCCTCCTTGTTCATCGATGACGATGAGGGCTTTACCCCACTTTGGGTTCGAGCGCGTCTGATTTCGCTTTTCGGAATCAATCACCCAACGGGGCACTGCCTTCAGACACTCCTAAATTTCCCAATAGCCGCCGTGACACATGCGGGCGACGGTCAACATCAAATTGACTTGATGCTACTGTCCGACACATGGCGCGGATGCGTTGGCGACTATGGATACGATGGCGAACCGTCACTTGCATTCTGCAGTCATACCTGTCGTGCGCAACGCGAACACGTCGCCGCCGCTTTTTGGGACTTACTCGTCGATGACTGGAATAGTATTGGTGTTTTTCGCGACTACTGGTATTGCGAATACGATGGCTCAATCGAGTCCGTTTCGTGCGACGGAGAATTGATCGATCGTCAGTTCCTCGGCTACCTTTCACCGTCCCACCCGGACGATCTATACTACGAATGGTGTTCCGACGGTTGGTGGCCGTTCGACCTGCCCAGACTCCCGAGAAGACAGAACCACCACATGCACCGAAGGACGCGAGTTGGGCGGTTTGGCAATGGCTGAGTCTCTCGCGCGTCCTCGGTGATGTGTACCGTTCCTCGTCAGCAGCGAGGCAGTTCCAGGCGTCGGACTGACTTGCCGGATTTACTGGGCCGATTGTCTGAGTGTCGCACTTTTCCATCGCGTGCACTCCGCGTTGAGCGTTCGGCGTCGGACGGTTTCGGTCGATTGATCGATGCCACACGTTGCGTCTGATTGCTTTGGATCGTCACGGCCCCTTGGCTGACGCAAATCGGAGACTTGGTCCGCGCCGCGACGGACCTACGCTGCGGTCCCGATGGATTGCCCGTCAAACTCTCCACGTTCCACCATGCCCGTTCTGTTTTTGTGTCTTCTCGTGTTTTTCGTGGCGATCCACCGCGGTGTGGTTCCACCGTGTTCGCGTCGCTCGTTTCGCGGACAAAAATTTGCGTCGTCTGTTTCGCCGCGGTATCCTCATGCATCGGTCGCAGCCAACGTTGCCGCCGAGCAATCGACGAGATCCGAGGAACAACGCCGTGCACCTGAGCACTCGATCGCGTCTGTTTTGAATTCAAGTGTTTCCGCTCGTGCCAGGTGACGGCGGACGTTCGCCGGCTAAAATCGAATGTGGGCAAAGCCTCAACGAACTGGCGGCTTACGAATACGTGGACAGCGTGGTCAACCTGAAGTTCACGCCGCAATCCTGCGTTTCGCGAAATGGCTGCGTACAGTCGACACATATCCGGTTCGTGTACCCGTTTACCTCTCTCCGCATCGGCGCCTCAAGACGATCGACGGCGAGCTTGTAACCGCCGCCTTTTTCGCACCCTTTGACCCTCGCGTCGAACCGTACATCCGCATTGCTACGGGGGACTACCCGGAGTTGCTTGCCGAGAACGGTCGCGATGACGCGCTTTCGATGTTTCTTCACTCACTTGCCCATGAACTGGTACACTATCGACAATGGATAAGAACGGGCGACGTGACGGAACGCGGCGTTGTAGTTCGAGCACGGAAACTAATCGAGCGATACGCAACCGTGGTGGACCATCCGTAACCAAACACGAGCGGCGAACCAGCGGATGCACGTGAGTCGCCGAGTTGAGTTTTTTGAAGTGGTAAGTCTTTCGCGGCGACCACGTGATCCGTATCGTTATCCGACTGACCTGCTTGGTTGTTTCGCTGGTCGCTGCCCATGAACACTCGCAAACGCGCCGCTCGGATTGCTCTCACGCTTCCTCCCACTGCGATGATGGTCGTCGGTCTTTTGCTTGCGCTACGTTTTCCGCCTCGCAATCCGGTTGATTTTTGGCCGGCACTTGCGATCGCTCTCATCGGGCTTGGTGCGATCGGCTTGCTCGTCGGGCTGTTGGCCTCGCTTTGGTTGCGAAACCGCGTATCTGTATCGGTGGCTATTTCGGCCCTGGCTATTCCTGCCGTTGCATTCGCATGGTTCGTGAACGGAAAATCAGGCGACTGGGGTACCGCACGGGTATACGGACTAATTGGTTTTCTGGCGGTGCTTGTTTTCTTCGGTGGTTCCATTGACGCGGTATCTAGGCAAAGGGACGATGATGCCTGAGTGTCGCAATCCTATCCAGGTGCGAGCCGCATTGGCGACACCCGTTTTCGATCAGCAATCACGGATAACCAACGGATGCACACGGAGCGGCGATGGTTAGCTATCCCAAATGGTTGCCGGAATCTCGCCGCCCGGTGATCCTGAACGTTCCTCGTAAGAACCGAGACTCGAGACGTCAATCTGTGATGACGGATTTACTGGGCAGATTGTTTGAACGTCTCACTCTCTCGGTGGGCGGATACATCGTCGCACTGCCGACGTCGGGCTTCTTCGCTCGATTGATCGATGCCGCATGACGATCGGGATGTCTTTTTGTCGCGCTGCCCCACGAAGCGAATCGGCACGTCGGTACCCGCCGCAACGGACCTGACGTGTGGTTCACCGCAAGGTCATTTCGACATCTCGGTTCGGGCTGTATCGCAATGCTCAGTCCCGCGCCCATCGAGCCTCCGCGTTCGACTATTTCAATGCCGCTCAAAAAAGTTGCTTCGCCTAATTCATCACGCTATCCTGTGACCGCCGGGCAGCGTTTGACGCGAGTGCCCGAGCAACCATGAAGACAGTCAGAGTCGAGGAACAAAGCCGTGCACCTGAGCACTCGATCGAGTCTGTTTTGAGTTCGAGTGTTTCCGCTCGTGCCAGGTGACGGCGGACGTTCCTCGTCACCAGCGAGGCAACTCCAGGCATCGGTCTGAGTTGACGGATTTACTGGACCGATTGTTGGAGCGTCGCACTTTTCTGTCGCGTGCACACCGCGTCGAGCGTTCGGCGTCGGACGGTTTCGGCCGATTGGTCGATGCCGCACGTTGCGTCTGATTGCTTTGGATCGTCACGGCCCCTTGGCTGACGCAAATCGGAGGCTTGGTCCGAGCCGCGACGGACCTGTGCTGCGGTTCCGATGGATCGCCCGTCAACCTCTCCACGTGCCACCATGCCCGTTCTGTTTTCGTGCCTTCTCGTGTTTTTCGTGGCGATCCACCGCTGTGTGGTTCCGCCACGTTCGCGCCGCTCATTTCGCGGACAAAAATTTGCTTCGTCAGTCTCGCCGCGGTATCCTCATGCATCGGTCGCAGCCAACGCTGCCGCCGAGCAATCGACGAGATCCGAGGAACAACGCCGTGCACCTGAGCACTCGATCGCGTCTGTTTTGAGTTCAAGATTTTCCGCTCGTGCCAGGTGACGGCGGTCGTTCGTCGACTGATCACTATTGGCCCCAGATGTGTGATGCGATACCCTGACCGCGGAATCACTTTCTCACACACCAACGAAGGATTGAATCATGAGACTGCCCACAGTTCTGCCATCGGTAATCCTAGTACTTGGGCTAACGGTTTTCGCGATTCAGCGGGACTCAATTGCTTCCGATAGCGTGGTAGAGAAAGCAAAGCAAACTCAGACAAGGGTTTACAAGGTTAGAGATCTTCCCGTGTGGACGTCCGAGAAGGAATATGATCCATCGGTACTGATGCGACTGATTCAGGCCTCAGTGTCTCCATCGGACTGGAAACCGGGTAGCGGCGATTCGACAATGGCTCCATATCCGCAAAATGCTTCGCTCGTGATTTCAACACGACTCGAGAATCATGACAAGATCGTTGATCTTCTTGTGTCGATGCGTCCCAAGAATTAGCTGACAACTGACGACGAACCAAGGGATGCAACGGAGCGGCGGTGGTGCAGTTCCTGGTGGGATCATTGTCAGCTCCCGCCGCCCGCTGATCCCGGGCGTTCGTCGTCTGGAACCTCTTTCCATCCACAAACAACATCACCAACAAGGCGGCATGCAGAACATGAACGCAGCACCTCGCAAAAGCCCAAGATTCTCGGTTCTAACATTGGCCCTTGTCGTGGTGGCGATTGCTGCGTGCCTCGCTTCGTACATGCGCGGCCATCAAGACGGACACGATGAGGCAATTCGATTGCATGTCAATTCCGCAGTTTCAGCAGCGATCACCGATCCGCAGTGGAAGCATATTGCTGCCGATGCTCATCATCTCGGCAACATTAGAGTTCTTTCCGGCGGAGAAGGCGGCAACATGACATTCGCAGCGGACGTGGTGAACTCCAAGGGCGTCGTAGTTGGCAGTTCCACAGGAACGCTGGGAACTTTCGCAGGTGAGTCAACTGTCCACGTAGCGTATCATGACGGCGGAAAGCAGGAGTTCACGCCGCGCTACTTTGCGGAATCAAGTCGCAGCACTGAATACCGACGAACCAAGCGGTGAACCGAAGTCGCCGACAGCGCGTTTTATTGAAATCAAAGTTGCTTGGCGGCGACTCGGTTACCGCCGACGTTATCGCATAGAAAAGGATTCGCAATCCGCGTGATGCCTGACGGAGAACGCAATCCCGATGTGCCATGGTTCATACCTGACGCACATCGGTATCGAGCACCGATTCCATACTCGCACAAAGAGCACGAACAGTGGTCTCACCAACGGCAACGTGGCAAGCGCCGGTTCGTCGCTGAGTGGACAATCATTAGTCTCATCGCGTTCCCGCTGATATCAGCTGCGATTTGCTACGCAATCTATTTGATCGAACGCCCGCAAATCGACGGCCACCTTTTTCGCCTTGCGTTTCCTTACATTGTCTTGATCGTTGGTGGTGGCCCCGTACTCGGCTATTTCCTGGGTACAATGATTTGGCACATTTCAGAGGACCGTTTTCATGCCTCGCAAGACGCCGATGGCGATGTTGACGAAAATTTGCGATAACCATGTGATGCAACGAAGGACGGGTGGTTCGTTTTCTCGTCTGCTTGCAAGTCGTTCGCCCGTCCTCGCTGATCACGAACGTTATCGCATCCAGCCATCGAGACCGAGAACGCAATGGGCGCTCAACTTTTCTTTCACACATCCGCATACACGAGCGACCCAAACGTCGCACTTGAATCGCTACAAGCGACTGAACTTGATGGATACGACCTTCCGGAAATGGTCGCATCAAACCTTGCATCCAGCCAACGGGCCTTTGACGACACACCAGAGGGTGACGAATATGGGTTGCATGACCACTACAAAGCGGAACTTGAACGGGCAAAGCTCATTGCATCCGAACCGATTCCAACTGATTTCCGTGGGCGTCTACACTTGGTTCGCCGACTACACGCTGACACGGGACAAGGTATAGGCAACATTTTGGATGTAGAGGGAATAGCGGGCAACGACGGCGCGGGTTGGTCAGCGGCAAAGCCACTTGCGCCGGTCGGAGTCATCGCCAAATTTGGCTCTGGAAAACTGCTGTCATCCAAAGCACACGAATACGCGGGTATCGCGAATGAGTGGCTTGGGCGAGGCGAGTGCATTTGCTTTCCGCTTTACGCCAACACCGATGAGGACGATCCCGTAGAATGGTGCTTTGTCGGCAATACCGTCGACTGAATGCAATTGCGATAACCATGCCGTGAACCGAAGCGGCGAAGTCGTCGTTGTTGAAGTTGAGAATCCATCGTCGCCGCTCGGTGACGGCAACCGTTCTGCCAACTAAGCGAAAAGCCTGTGTATATACCTCGTCTCAGACTACTCACGATTCCAGCTATTTTTGCGATTGCCTTTATTGGATGCAACGAGTCTTCATCGCGAGTTGATTCTCCTTCGTCTGCAGAGACATCAAATTCCGACAATGAACCTAATCCAATAGCACCGGCGAACGCAAAAGCTTACGACCCACTGGCACCCATTCCGGGCGTTACCAAGTGGGACGAGTCGACTGCAGCCGAAGCAACGATTCCTAGCGATATCCCGGTCTACGATGGCGCCGTGCCAAAACAGGGGCACTCGGCTAAACGAGTTTTTGTAATGCTCTGGGAGACAGGCGATGCCCATGAACGAGTTATCGAGTTTTATCGAAGTGCATTGGTTGACGCTGGATGGAAGGTAAATAGCGAGTTAAGTTATGGCCGTTTCGATGCTGAAAAAGAAAAGGAAAAGCTGATCATTTCGATCGCGACAGGAACAGACCAGCCTACTTCGATCGTGGCCCGATTGTCACGATGATGAGGCAGAACAATGACGTGCACACGAAGCCGGGCTTGCACGATTTCACCAACTGAACGTCAATCGTCCCGGCTCGGTGACGTCTGCCGTTCGCCCAATCGAATGAAAACCATCCTGCTCGCGATTGCCGTTTTCTCCTATATTGTTGGCGTTGCTCGCTCGCAAGAAACTGACTCCTGGGGCGAGTCCGGGTCGTATACGAAGTGGATGCGTTACTCGTACGAAATCGACTCCAACTACAAATACGTCAAAACGCTCCCCACCTTGGAGCGGTTTCCTGAACTGCTCAAACTTGCAATTGATCCGCGATTCAAAGGCAAGCCCGGAGTTGCTGGCGACCGCGTGATAATCGTCAGTCAACTTCGCACGATCTCGCGATGTAAGTTTGACCAACTTCTGTACGCGGACTCTGATGTCGAAGGGGAGCATCGGTCGGCGATTGCTAAGTGGAAACAATGGTGGGATGTATACGGGAAGCGCTACGCGGAGGAGTATCGAAAAGAAGGCAAACGGTATCCCGACGCGTGGAAGAAAATTCCCGGAGCCAAGAATTTGCCCTGCCCCAGCTATCCATTGCTGTTGCCGGATTCATGGTCAACGAAGCTCAAGTTCCGCTCGGGGGATTACGGTGGAATTGTTGTAGAAGAGATCGAATTACACGCCTCTCCTCAGGCATGCAAATTGAAGCGTCGATACAGGATCGGTCATGGTTGGCCCGGCGGTACAGACTGGATCAATGAGGAATGGAACGACCTGACATACGCCGAAACGCAAGAATTCTTGGCGACGCTGACGTACGCCGTTGATAATCCGTGGCTATTTTTGGGTGACCAGTTTGCTAATGTTGACACGGACAGTCGGCTGCGGATTGGGTCGGTTCGCGGTAGACCGAACAAATGGTCGAACTATTATCCTGGCGTTGAATGGTCCGGGATTTTGGACCGGAAAGGCAACGTGATCATGAACGACGACCCTTGGAGCTGGCACACGAATGACTTTGACGGTTTCGGAAAGACAATGTTTGACGATACGATAGGGATTGCGTTTCGGGTGTTTCGAGATGCATTTCCAGACCCCACCTATCGCCCCAAAGAAAGCCGCTGGACTACTTCCAACAAGGGCGAACCATCCGATGCACCGAAGGACCGGGCGTCGTCAATTGACAATGGAAAATCAACCGCCGTTCCCCGTGATTTCTACCGTTATCGCAAAGGTGGCCCACAGTTGCGACAAACGTTGGTACTGCTTACCAGTTACATTCTCACCGCATACACTGCTACTCGTCAATTTCCAACAATGCACCAGAACCTATGAACGCTCCAGGGAAGCAACCGTCGGCGACCCCATCCCTAATTTGGGGAGCAATCTGGATTGTCGGCCCACTTACTTACCTTCTACTACTGATGAATAATCTAGTGCCCGAACCGTCAAACTCGGCATACGTGTTCGGAAGTCTTCTTGGCATCCCGTTGGGTGGAGGCGTTTTGTTGAGAGGGATCAGATTGCAACGTGAGAACGCGAAACGTGAAGGGAGCAGCTGATTGATGACTATATCCAACCGGATTTTGCGTGGCCTCTACTCGTTGCAATATCCCCGACTTTCTTGCGGCACCGACCATGTGCTCGTTTCTTGGCTATAGTTGCGCGTAGCGTATGAACGAAGTCGTGTGCTTCGGTTAGACATGCGATAACAATCGGATGCACGACGAGTCGGCGAGTCGGGTTTCATTGAAGTGGATGATCGCTCGCGCCGACCGCGTGATCCGTGCCGTTCCTCGTCAGCAGCGAGGCAATTCCAGGCGTCGGACTGACTTGCCGGATTTATTGGGCCGGTTGTCTGAGCGTCGCACTTTTCCGTCGCGTGCACACAGCGTTGAGCTTTCGGCGTCGGACGGTTTCGGCCGATTGATCGATGCCGCACGTTGCGTCTGATTGCTTTGGATCGTCACGGCCCCTTGGCTGACGCAAATCGGAGACTTGGTCCGAGCCGCGACGGACCTGCGTGCGGTCCCGATGGATCGCCCGTCAAACTCTCCACGTGCCACCATGCTGTTCTCTTTTCGTGTCTTCTCGTGTTTTTCGTGGCTATCCACCGCTGTGTGGTTCCGCCAAGTTCGTGCCGCTCGTTTCGCAGACAACAATTTGCTTCGTCAGTCTCGCCGCGGTATCCTCTTGCATCGGTCGCATTCAACGCTGCCGCCGAGCACCAGACGAGATCCGAGGAACAATGCCGTGCACCTGGGCACTCGATCGAGTCTGTTTTGAGTTCAAGTTTTTCCGCTCGTGCCAGGTGACGGCGGACGTTCATCGACACAGAAAGTGATTGTTTTCTTGGAATCGCCATTGTCGGTTTCGATTTCGTGTCACCTACGACAAAAGATTCACATGCAGTTCTCCGTCCGGTATTTGTTGCTCCTAACATTCGTGGCCGCAATTCTTTTAGGCTGGATGGTCGACAGACGGCAACTACAACGGACGGTTGGTGAACTTAGAGATCAAAACTCACGACTTCGTGCGGCAATTTCAGGCCCAAGTGTGTCGTACTACTACGGCGCTCGGCAAATTCGAAAACCTGTCGACACAAATGCGAGTACGGTAAAGCATATTGTCAAATTGGACCTTAGCCGGATTGCATTAAACGATACCGACTTGATCGGGTTGGGGACTAATCGGATCCGGAATTCAAGCCGCGATGAACCATGACATGCACGCGAGGAGGGGAGGCGCGGTTGTTAGTCAGCTTGCACGTCTTTCGCCCGTCCCGCGTGATGTCTAACGTTCGTCGACAAACCATCCACACTTGGACAACGCTTCATGGCCGAACCCAAAGACCGGACGTCTATTACGGACCATCTCGCGCCGCTGAAATGGCATGGGCCCATGGAGGCATCTGGGATGACGACGTGGTTCGCTAGCACGCAGTTCGGGCAATACATGGTCAAACAACTCAAGGGGCGCACGAATTGGTCCTATTCATATCAGAATGGTGGACGAGCGACTGAATGTGAATCGATTGAAGCTGGTAAGGCAGCTGCGTGGAAACACTGGTGCGAGAATATTCAGCGATGCTTCACTCCCCATCCAATGGATCACACGCTGATTGAATGGCCAGCCGACAAGACCGATACCACCGGCTGATGTCCGGTAATGTATGTTCAGTGGACGACCGGAAATGCCCGCGTGGTTCTTAGGTCCTGCGAAGAGCGACGAACCATCGGATGCACGTGAGTCGCCGAGTTGAGTCAATTGAAGTGGTGAGTCGTTCGCGCCGACCACGTGACCACCGTCGTTCCTCGTTAGCAACGAGGCAGTTCCAGGCGTCGGGCTGACATGCCGGATTTACTGAGCCGAATGTCTCAGCGTCGCACTTTTTCATCGCGGGCAAACCGTGTTGAGCTTTCGGCGCCGGACGGTGTGGGGCGATTGATCGTTGCCGCACGTTTTGGCCGATTGCTTTGGATCGTCACGGCCCCTTGGCTGACGCAAATCGGAGACTTGGTCCGCGCCACGACGGACCTACGCTGCGGTTCCGATGAAACCCACGTCAGACTTTCCGCGTGTCATTGCGCCCGTTCGTTTCGTGTCATTCGTGTTTTTCGTGGTTAGCCACCACTGAATCGGTCCGCCAGATTTGCGCCGCTCATTTCGCGGACGAAAATTTGCGTCGTCTGTTTCGCCGCGGTATCCTCTTGCATCGGTCGCATTCAACGCTGCCGCCGAGCACCAGACGAGATCCGAGGAACAACGCCGTGCACCTGAGCACTCGATCGCGTCTGTTTCGAGTTCAAGTGTTTCCGCTCGTGCCAGGTGACGGCGGACGTTCCCCGACTAAAATCGAGTCGTACTTGTTTGGCAAGCTCAGAAACATCGTCGCCGCGTTACTTGCGTCCCTAACCGGATGCCAGCCGCCGGCCGTCAACGAAGTCCCTACTTCCGCTACCCAAGTGAGCGGGGATTCGATCGTCGCTCCGATACTCAAGGACTTGCTCGAACATCACGGCGTTCCAACAGACGCAGATGGAACTTGGCTCATTGCAGAGAACGGCATGCGCATGACTGGAGCTGTCGTCAAAGAGTATCCTTCTCCAAGAGGCACAGCTAATATCCAACTCGATTTCTACTTTGAACTCGAAGACGGGCGACTGATGATCGAATCTGTTGGCGGCCTTGGTGCTACAAAGGCTGACGCCGTGAAAGACGGCATCCAGAACTTTACCGGCGGTTCTTTCCACGTACTACTTTCCTCGTTATTCAATGTTAACGCGGACGACCAAATCGAGATCGAAAACTGGGATATCGCAGGAACATCACGTCGCGTCACGATTGGGGGCATGAACGTCCGGACATTCACAGATGCTCCCTTTGATCCTCCGACACATTGGTTTCCAATCGTCCAGCGTGCAATCGAGAATACGGACCTTCCCCGTGGCACCCACTGGTTTCGCTGCTACTATGCACAGTTCGACAACAAGCCCTCAGCCGTCGAAGTATTGCTTGACAACAACGACTGGCAACCGATCATCAAGGCGATGTCAGACATTGACTGGCCCGCTAAGGACGATTTCTACAGCGTCAGAGTTTTTGGTGTCATTCAAGATGGCGGGGAACCATGAAATGCACGGGAGAACGGGGGGGCCGTTTTCTCGTCTGCTTGCAAGTCGTTCGCCCGTTCCCCGTGATTTCTACCGTTCCCCGAATGAATGATGGACACTGAATGGTTTACATCACGTCTCGCGTCGACTGACCGTAGATCCCAATGGTGGGCTGCCGTTCAACTGATGAACGCTGGGCCGGAATCGAGCGTCCACCTTTTTCGACTTCTCGATATCTGCGATGGGATCGATATCGATTCCGATGTATCGGAACTGGAACACTGGATCACGTTCTACGCCGCACGCGCATCTGGGCGGATTGTCCAGTCGATAGGCTACGACGTTGGCAACCAGCTCCACAAACGTGTGTTCGATTGGATTGAACGGCTTGCCTTGCACCGAAACCCTGAGCGTGCAATCGGAGGAATTTGGGGACTCGCTGACCTTGGCACGCCACCTGCTGCAACCGTCGATCTTCTCGTCGAACTGACTTTAACCGACACACGACGCGACCCGACCGGCGAGCATACTGCTCGTTCAGTTGCTTTTCGCATGCTTGCGAGAATCGACCGCACGGCGGCCGTACGCTATGCTGACACAGACGCGGGTCGGGAATTTATCGCGAACGTGCGCCGTTGGTCGGAGGACAATCCAGAACGTGCCACGGGACCAAACGGCATACTGACCGAAGCCGGTTGGCTGATCGCGGAAATCGGGGAACAATGACATGCACCGAAGCACGCGAGTCGACTTTTTTGAAGTGGTTGGTCCACCGCGCGTGCTCGGTGATGTCCGAACGTTCGCCGATCGGCAGGTGCGTAACGGTCTCGCTGCGCGAAACCTGCTAAGATGCTTCAATGCAAAGTGTCTATCTCGAAGCGACCGTCATTGGCAACATCGCTGGCCGTTGACGAATGCAACGGCGGCGACCCTACCGCTGCCTCAGAACGTCTCGCTGTGATTGGCGACCTTCCGATGGTCGATGGCGGCGACGGTGCAAAATCGCTCGCTGATTTGCTGCTTGATGGAAACGCGGTTCCTCGGTCCGAGCCACGGGACGCAACCCACATCGCGATTGCCGCCGTGAACGGGGTCGAATTGTTGGCAACATGGAACTTCAAGCATATACTTAATCCTGCCACACAACACCTAATTGACGCGATCTGTCGAAACGCGGGCTACGAGCCGGCGACGATTTGCACCCCCGAACAACTGTTGGAGGCGTTCGATGATTCCTGACCCAACCGCTGAGATCAAGCGTATCCGTCATCAACTGGCGGCGGATGATGGTTTTGATCTTGACCGTATTTTTGCTCGGATTCGTCGTGTACAGGCCGAGTCTGGGCGTACTTGCATTCGCCGACCTTCACGCAAGCCGGCGAACCATGCGAAGCAACGGAGCGGCGGTGGCGACGTTTCTGCAAGTGGTGAGTCAACTCCCGCCGCTCGCTGATCGCCAACGTTCTGCAAAGGATTGATTCAATGCGTCACGTCCCGAAGAAAGTTGACGATGCGTTCTACGCGGGGCAAAGGTCGATTGACGTACCGTTCGCAATCAATGACGCCGTAGCGATCGTAGCAGGTGAGTATCGCGGGATTACTGGAGCCGCGATTGCGATTGAGTCGATTCGTCCTAAGGTCCAGCTTCGAATCGAGTGTGGCAAAACCGGGGCTGACGTAATCGTTCCAATTGATGCTGTGCGATTGTTGAAAGACGGCGACGGAGTTGGATCCCGGTAATAGCAGATCGATCTGGGTGATCCAAACCGTAGAATATGATCGCTCGCCTCAAGCAACACGATGAATCTTTACCCGTGTAAAATGGCAGAACCAAGCGATGGACACGAAGTCGCGAGTCAGATCTTTTGGCCATCGCAACGTCGTTCGTCGCGACTCGGTCATCGCTATCGTTGAACTTAATCGGCAGCGACTTCATTGGCGTGACCGTTTTCTCTTGTCAGTGCGGTGAGTGTGTGAGGGTCACAACGTGTCTGTCTTTCGGCGCGCCTGTAGGCGCTTTTGCGGTTAGCCAGTTGTGCGCGCTGGGCGTTCTTTCTGTCGCTTTCTTTAAGCCTTGCCTGGCGTTTTAACTTGCGCTTTTTGCTCGTTGACGCACCCTTGTTGTGTTCCCCGCACGCTGCGGCGCGAACTTCTTTTGAACTCTGTTTCATAACAAGGACAAGCAACCGTGATGTCACACAAAAAACGAACCTGCAAACTCACCAAGCGGCTCGCCGAAGACATGGTGATCCGCAACATGGCCGAAGCCACCATCGACGCCTACACCTATCACGTGCGAAAGTTTGCCGACTTTATCCAAAAACCGCTCGACCAGGCAACCGTCGAAGACGTTAGAACCTTCCAGCTCCATCTGATCCGAGAACGAAAGCTTGCCTACGGCTCTGGGCACGTGAAGGATACACGACGGGCGGTGAGTCGATTCAAGTTCCGTTGACTCTTTCGACGGCGGAGTTCATTCGCCGCTGGTGCTTGCACATCCAGCCCAATCAGCTAACCAAAACGCGTCAATTCGGAGGTTGGTCGAGCACGAAAGCGGTGGCGTATCAGCAACGCTGCCTTGCCTCCCTGAGTGCAGCCGACGGTGCGGAGGCTCGCATGGCCGTGATGGCTGCGGTGGAAGAAGCGGAGGCCGAGTTGGAGACCGAGCCGGAGCTATGCTGTGAGCACTGTGGCAGCGAGTCGGTTCGTCTGACGCACGAGTATCCGAAGCGATCCTGGAGCGAGATCTTGGGACGCGATTCGGAGTGTAGCCCAGGTTGGTGCCGTGAGAGCCAAAAACTTGATGAGATTCGGTTCTGGGACGATGCGATGGGGGAAGGTTTTTCGGAGTGGTACCAGTGGTATCTGAAAAGTGGCATTGAAAGTGCAAGAGAGTCCCCGGGCTTGGACGCCATGACCGAGACGACCGCAGAAACTGGCATGCAGCAACGAATGCTGTTCTAATAGCGTCCCCCAGATCGGCCAAGTCGTGCCGACAAACTTCAACGCACGATCTATCCGTGTACTCCGTACCCGGATAGATCGCATTTCGTTCTGGCATTGGAAATCGTACTCGTACTCAGGGCGCCGCCCGGTACTCGTACTCCTACTCGACTCGGGGCACCAATGACCGAACCCATCTTCGACCACGATCGACTAGACGTTTACCGTTTCTCTATCGAATACGTTGCTTCGTCATTCGCCGCCGCGAGAGATTTGAGCGGCTGTCATCGCCACGCTCGTGATCAATGGCTTCGCGCCGCTCAATCCATACCGCTGAACATCGCCGAGGGCAACGGGAAGCGAAGCCTCAAAGATCGTAGTCGATTTCTTGACATCGCTCGTGGCTCGGCGCTGGAATGTGTCGCAATTCAAGACGTGCTTGCCGCAACCGATGGACTGGATGTTGAACGCCACCACGAACTGAAACGTTCGCTTCATCGGATCGTTTCGATGCTGACTCGGTTGATCGCGAGATCCGATGCCGTGGCCGAATCGCCGGTGGAGTACAATGCAGGGACCGAGTACGAGTACCGCGATGCTGAGTGCGAGTACGAGTACGATCAAGGCAGGAAGCCAGAACCAAGCCAGAACCAAGCCGTGCACCTGAGGGCGGCTCGCGCGGTTTCACAAGTGGAAAATCACTCGTCCGTCCCAGGTGACGGCAACCGTTCGTCGTGTGACCTCTCACAAAGTGCTATTTTGCGAATTCGCTTTCGTACTCGATCGCTCTTAGCTCTGATCGTGCTCGCGGCGACACTGTTTGCCACTGTGCGGTACGTTGATGCTCGTAGACGTTCAACGTGTACCTATCAGGTGAACGCTCTGCGCGCCGCAATCGGCAAAGCGACTCGTGTAGAAATACTTGCGTGGGAAACGAACGCGGCGCATCGAATAGTCGGTGACACAATTTTCTTCGCCGTTGACTCTCAACCCGAAATACAGGCGCTGTCTGATTCATCGCTCTGGCCGGCGGAATCAAAGTTTGAAGTGTTGACGGGTCCTATCGGTTGGGCTCCACGTTATCATTTCTTTATTCACGTAGTCAATCACGACGGCACTACCCACACTGTTCTCTTGGAAGACGAGACACTGCAACTCCGCAATGGAATGGTGAAAACACGATTCGAACACCTCTGCGACCATATTCTGGAGACACGAATCGAGCGTTCCGTGGACGGCGGTGACGTTACGATCGTGCGTGACTACGATAAGGTGATGAAGCTTTTCACTGGCCTGCCAAAGAACGGCACGTAACCCCAACGCTTCGGTACAATACGACGAACCAACGGATGCACGCCGAGTCGTCGAATTTCTCTTGGCAATGGTTGCTCAACTCCTCGGACCGGGTGATCTGAAACGTTCACGCTGCTAACCCACGCCTGACGACAGCGTCACTTCTTCTTTTGCGTCTTCTTGCGTTCTTTTGTGGCAATTGATTTGCTGTCGTTTGATCGTGACCCGAAGGGCGCCCACCGGATGTCATCGAACCTCCGTTTCCTGAGATTCGCATTTGATGTCACGGTTCGATAGGTGCGCGGTCGACTCGGCCGGCGAAGGCAAACCGACGCCTGTCGATCGAGTACGAGCACGAGTACCGCAATGCTGAGTACGAGTACGATCCAAGGCAAACCGACGCCTGAAGTGCCGACCGCAGATTGGGACACTGGATTTCCCACGGCGATTCCGATCGAGTACATTGACAAAGAGCGGCGATGGCTCGGGCTGTCGTCGTGGCCGGACGCGTGAACGAAGTGGTGCACCGCAGTCGGCGAGTTGAGTTTGTTTTTGAGTTTAGGTCCATCGCGCCGACGCGGTGACCACCGCCGTTATTTGCAAATGATGCAGCGCACACGCTTCTTCGTTGCGAGCGCCATGGTTGCATTAGTAGCGACTAATGCGTTTGCAGACGAATCAACAACCGTTACGGTCAAATCCCTAACGGGAGTTTGGCATCACCCATTCCCTGGTGTTGGCCATTGGGAGACTTTGAGCTTTCGCAAAGACGGCACCTTCGAGAGAGTCATTCGTCACCGCATGGGTGCATCACGGATCGCTGGTTCGTTCACGGTCGAGAGCGATGGCAAGGTGATACTTGAGATCAGAGAACGTGGACCGGTTGATGGCGTAGCCTCAGTCGCTAGACCAACGGACAAACGTAGTCGAATTCGGGCACACATCGTCGTCAAGAACGGCAACGACATGATGCTTACAAACCGCGATCTCTCGATTCCGCAATATGGGATCGATAGCTACTACATTTACTCACGTGACTATTTACGCGAGGACGAATTCAATCGCCGTCGAAAAGCCAACATTGAGAAGATGCTCAAAATGCTCGATGACGATGCGAATGCCGATAGTGAGCCGACGATCTCACCGCAAACGAGCAAATAACCATGCCATCCACCGAAGGACGGCATGACGCGTTTGCAAATGGAAACCACATTGGCCGTCCTCGGTGATGGCGACGTTCACGCTGACAACCGGCGCCTGACGGCAGCGGCCACTTCTTCTATTGTGTCTTCTCGCGTTCTTTTGTGGCAATTGATTCGCCGTCGTTGGATCGTGACCCGAAGGTCGCCCACCGGAATTCGTCGAACCTCTGTTTCCTAAGATTCGCATTTGATGTCACGGTTCGATAGGTGCGCGGTCGACTCGGCTGATGAAGACAAGCCAATGCCTGTCGATTCGAGTAGGAGTACGAGTACCGCGTTGCTGAGTACGAGGACGGCTTTCAGGCCCGGAGGGCCGGTAGAGTGTCTGCCGGTGGCGTCAGCCACCGGGGGAGGATTCAAAGGAATGCTCAAGGCCCAGCGGGCCGACACAATGCCCGCGTTTGGAGTGGACCGGGAAACCCATTGTGCCGGCCTTCCAGGCCTCAGCAAATTCGTACTTTCGATACCGGTGGCTGACACCACCGGCAAGCATTGTGCCAGCCCTCCGGGCTTCATCCCGAATCCAAAAAGAAATCGGTACAGCAAGGGGAGTGAAATTTCCCTCGGCGCTTCCGATGGAGTACATTGGCACAGAGCGACGATGGCTCAAGCCGTCGTCGAGGCCGGACGCGTGAACTAAGTGGGGCACCTCAGTCGGCGAGTGGAGTTTGTTTTTGAGTTCTGGTCCATCGCGCCGACGCGGTGACCACAGCCGTTCTGCCAAGAAGATGAAGACCTACGAAGTTGATTCCACCTATCGTCAAATCTATGTCGCAGATCAGGTTCTCGAACCGGAGACGCCCGAGGACTGGACTGACACCCATGTCCAACAGAGGCACAACACGCATGACCACATTACGGCTTTGTGTCCCGCCGGGGACATTGTCGCTCGTGTCATAAGCTACGGCCCACGCGAAGCGGTGAGTGAACCCGATGACAATGCTGATTTTGACATTGTGACCGCGATTGACGTTCCATCTGGGCAGATCGGTGTTTTCGGTTGGCCCTGGGAACTTCAGGATTCGTATACGATTAACCCTGGCATAGCAAGGATTCGATTTCGTGGCTTTCGGACGGCCGATACAGACGACGAAAGGGACTACTACGTCATTGAGATCGAAGAGGCAGAACCAAACGATGCAACCGAGCGGCGAAGTCGGGCGTTTTGAAATCGTTGATCTACCGTCGCCGCCAGCTGATCGTAAACGTTCACGCTGCTAACCGGCGCCTGACGACAGCGCCCACTTCTTCTTTTGCGTCTTCTCGCGTTCTTTTGTGGCAATTGATTTGCTGTCGTTTGATCGTGACCCGAAGGACGTCCACCGGATGTCATCGAACCTCCGTTTCCTGAGATTCGCATTTGATGTCACGGTTCGATAGGTGCGCGTTCGACTCGGCCGGCGAAGGCAAACCGACGCCTGTCGATCGAGTACGAGCACGAGTACCGCAATGCTGAGTACGAGTACGATCCAAGACAAACCGACGCCTGAAGTGCCGACCGCTGATTGGGTGACTCGATTTCCCACGGCGATTCCGATCGAGTACATTGGCCGTCAGCGGCGATGGCTCATGCCGTCGTCGTGGCCGGACGCGTGAACCATTTGGTGCACTGCAGTCGGCGAGTCGAGTTTGTTTTTGAAATCAGGTCGACCGCGCCGACGCGGTGACCGCCGCCGTTCGTCGTATGTAGCGATGCCCCGCTCGAGAAATAGACCCGGTGTCCGTTTCGGCATTCGTAGACTTCTGATCGTCTCCGCCATTTGCGCGATGATCTTTGCTGTGATTGCTTTTTCTTTCCGGACCGTTAACGCCGTGCTGACCAACTTGCAAGAGGCCTACGCGGTGGACTGGACCTCCGAGTTCGTGATTCGCCACTTGCGGTCAACTGGGAATATCTGGCCATCTGACTGGAGCGATCTGGAGGATGAATTTGAGTCTGAAGCGGGGCACGGAGATCAATTCACCTTCGAGGAACTACAGGAACTCGTGAATATCCGGTGGGGCACGAGGCCCGCTACAATTGCTAGCTGCGACCCGCCGATGAAGGTCATCACTTTGGCGAGTGGTTCGGAGAGCCACTTCGTTGGCAGTGAGCCGAATGAACGCATCCGGAACTACTTGGCCGATGCTTTGTCGACCACGTCCGATTCGCCCAAATAAACGACGACGAACCATGGGATGCAACGGAGCGGCGGTGGTGTGGTTTTTCGTGAGATCAATGTCAACTCCCGCTGCCGGCTGATCGTGAACGTTTTCCGTGAATGCCGCCTCCGACTCAGCGTTATAAGCAAACGAGTATCGTGGAACACATTCATGACCCGTATCGACCGCCGCAATCAGAGCCCGCTTCCATCGTTCCGGTAGGTGATTGTGGGATTTGGAAATGTTGCCCCGTATGCGATTCTTCTTTACGACTAATTGATCGAATGAGACCCGTGCCGCGATGCCGAGTATGCAAGCGACGGCTTCGTATGGTTTCTTCTCGCTTAGCAAGATGGTGCAGTACAGCAGTGTTCGCGTTTGCCGCGGCGCTGATATGGTTCCGCATCACTGATGAATTTGTGCAGGTAGTCTGGTTCGCACTTCTCTGCTCGATCGTCGGAATCGGCGACACGGCTTGGTCAACGCTGTTCGGAAATCCCACGCTTAAGACACGGTTTGGCCATGATCCAGCCGCGACGCTGATCAACGAACGCCACGATTTCTTTGCCGAACGACAGGCCGACGGAGATCCATGAATTGCACGTGACGCCGGGAGTCGTGCACCCTTGTGAGAGATTGCGTCGGCATCCAGGCCAACACCCTCAACGGGAAGAGGATTGGGGGCATTTATGATGATCCGCGGGCGATGCATCGGTTGGAGATGGAGGTAGGAAAATTTTGGGTAGGAAAAGAGAGTCGGGTGTTTGCCGGGTGTGTCGTTTTTCGGGCATCCGTTTTCCTACCCGAAATTTTCCTACCTTCCTGCTGCGTTCTGTGGGTTGGAAAAACGACTTGCCCCCAGTGATCGCTCCCGATTTGTTGGTGGGTCTCTGGGATTCCGAGCAGCAAGCCAAGACGCTCGCCGAAATACTGGGATTTGCTGCGACCCCGTCCGGGGTCGTGGGGAGGATCAGGGAGCGTGTTCCGGAGGTGGCGCTGCGCTGACCTCCGGCTAATCGCTGAAATCCCTTCGGGATACCGTGGACGCTGCGTCGGTGGCATCGCGATGGGTGAAGGTTTTTTGCACCTGGTACGCCTGGTCGTGCGAAAAGTGAACAAGAAAGTGCAAAGGAACCGGAGTCCGAACCGGACGGTTCTCCCGCCACCCAGTTCGAGTTCGCCTGGACCTGAGAAGCTGGCACTGTCTGGCAGGATTCGTTTTAATCAGGTCCTGTGACCGGCCCACTGAAGAGCGACAAAGTTCTGGCGCACGATCGATCCCCGTTCCTCCGCGTGCGCGGATAGATCACAATTCGTTCTGCTATTGAATCCGAATCAATCACCACCTTTCGCTGAGCAATTGATCTCGATGGACCACCAGGAATTGGAAACGGTAGTGGGGTACGCTGTCTTCGATACGTTTGAGGAATGCTACGAGTACAATGAAAACGCATGCATGATCGCCAATTCGCAAGAGAACGCTCTTGCGGTTATGCAGCGTAGCTTTAGTGCCGCCGAAGACTGTCGGATTGACGCGATTACTTTCCGTGACATCATGTCTGACTTCGGCGGCTCGTGCGGCGAGTACGCGATGGAACGCCACGTCTACCGCACGTTCAAGCGAATCGCTGAATTGAACAACGTGACTTTCACATCCGAAGCGTACGAAGGTCTCGAGACGCTATTGGTGGTTGAAGTTGACGGCGTGAAAAGACGCGACGACTGAGGGCGAACAAACACTGCAAGTTGTAACTTGAAACATGCGCAAAGCCGCGACCGTCATTTTCGTCATCGCACTGCTTGCTTGGCTCGCCTACCACGCCACTGGTTCCCGATTTGGCGGTGACGCGACAACTCCGAGTGACATCCCGATTGTTGGAGAGAACCTGTCCGAACTGGAGTTTATCGAACCCGCCAACTTCCGCGGCTACGAACATCCACATGGTGGCGGCACATTTACTATTACTGGGACTGCAACCCAAGATTCCATCGTAAGATTCTGCGATAGCGCAGAGGTTTCGCTGTCCCAAGATGGAACGGAGATCGCCGAACGTGACGACATCCTTGCTTACTTGAAGGATCGCGAGGTCAAGCTGCCGGAATTCACTCCAGATCATTCGCCTGAGGTGTTGTTCGGATACGGTGGTCGGTTTCCCAAACTCTACGGCGTATACGACGCAGCTACCAACCGTTTCGTGATCTCACTACAATTCTATGGTTCAAAGTGAATCTCTCGCCCGAGTGCGGCGAACCATGCGATGAAACGGAGCCGAGCTTGCGAGGTTTCACGAATGGAAAATCGATTCTCCCAGACCGCATCTCGCCGCCGTTGAACGTAGTCGAATTGCTTGCCGCTTCGAAGTCCGAGGGTGTTTTTCTTTTACTAAGGACAGTCGGAAGAATAAGTGGGATAGGCTTCCAGCCTGTCATGGCGAAAACGACAGGCTGGAAGCCTATCCCACAATCAATCTCCGCCACTTATTCTTCCGACGGTCCTAAGAGACGAATCCGAACGCACGTCGCGCCGATCCTTGGGAGTCGAGCGCCATTGGATGTCTGAAGTGCACCAACGAGACGAAAACGTGGTCTGCACCGCGACGCTGATGAACTGCGTGCAAGTGATTGGTGAAGCGGACGGTGTTCGGAGGGCCAGGTCGTTCGGCGTGACCAAGAGCCGTGTCGTGCACCCTTGTGAGAGATTGCGTCGGCATCCAGGCCAACACCCTCAACGGGAAGAGGATTGGGGGCATTCATGATGATCCGCGGGCGATGCATCGGTTGGAGATGGAGGTAGGAAAATTTTGGGTAGGAAAAGAGAGCCGGGTGTTTGTCGGGTGTGGCGTTTTTCGGGCATCCGTTTTCCTACCCGAAATTTTCCTGCCTTCCTGCTGCGTTCTGTGGGTTGGAAAAACGGCTTGCCCCCAGTGATCACTCCCGATTTGTTGGTGGGGCTCTGGGATTCCGAGCAGCAAGCCAAGACGCTCGCCGGGATACTGGGACTTGCTGCGACGCCGTCCGGGGTCGAGGGGAGGATCAGGGAGCGTGTTCCGGAGGTGGCGCTGCGCTGACCTCCGGCTACTTGGTGTGATCCCTCCGGGATATCGTGGACGCTGCGTCGGTGGCATCGCGATGGGTGAAGGTTTTTCACACTTGGTACGACTGGTCGTGCGAAAAGTGAACAAGAAAGTGCAAAGGAACCGGAGTCCGAACCGGACCGTCCTCCCGCCAACAAGTTCGAGTTCGCCTGGGCCAGAGAAGCTGGCACCGTCTGGCAGGATCCGTTCTAATCAGGTCCTGTGACCGGCCCACCTGAGGCCCGACAAAGTTCTGGCTTTCGATCTATTCCCGTTCCTCCGAGACATCGAACCGCTGAATGAAAGGCAGGCGAGTGTTGCGGCCTTTCGGCCGTCCGATCTCCACGCCCCATTCAGGGAGATCACCGGTACCGCTCTGCGTGAACGCCTCCGGACGATAGGCTCCCCCGGCCCAAGGACCGTTCGTCACGTTGTGCGTCTTTGAGAACTCGATTCCGTCCTCCGCATAGAGAATCGAATTGGTGATCGCTTTCGGCCCCGTCGTGCCGATCATCGCGGCGACGCCCGTGCCTTGCGGCCAGACCAACACTTCATGATTACCGGGAATCACCGGATTCGCCTCGTGCCTCACGTAAGGCCCCTGCGGATGGTCGGCGATCGCCAAGCCCATTTGCGTTTGCCCGGGACCTTTTCCCAACTGGCGGCCCTTGTAGTAGAACCAGTACTTGCCTTCCCGAACAATCAGGCAGGCATCATCCACAAGATGGCTGTCGAAATCCGCCGGGTTGTCGCTGTTTTTCAAAGCCGGATTGGTGGCCAGACGCTGCCAGGGGCCAGCGGGTGAATCGGAAACCGCGATCCCGATTTTCGAATCGGGATTGAAGCCCTTGCCGTACTCTCTGGACGTGCCCGTGTAGAACAGCCAGTAGCGTCCTTCGGCAACCAGAATGTTGGGCGTGAAGACACTTGCCCCTTCCCAACTACCGGGCTCGCCTTTTGCCAACGCCATGCCTTTCTCGGTCCACTTGCGACCATCCGATGAAGTCGCATACCAGACCGTCGCATCGTATCCCGGAGAGATCTTTCCCTTCGAATACCAGACGTAATACAAGTCGTCGACTTTGATGATGTCGCTGGGATCGCGACGCATGACGCCTGGTTCGGCACCGATGCCTTCAATCGCCGAATGCGTGACGGTGACGGTTCGAGTGGCTGGTTCGTCGGCGTGGGTGGCAACCGCCATCACGACAGTTGCCGCGACGTAGAAGAATGTTTTCATGTTGTGCTCCGTTGTGTTTAATATCGATAATCGGCGCCGTCGCGGCTGAGTCGGCATTCGTGGTCGGTTCGTCGGCGCCCACTGGCAATGCGGTCAACATGCACAGACAGAAGGCGAGTGGCAGATGATGGATCATGATCTCTCCTGCGGGTCGACCAAGTTGATTTTCCGTTGATCCGAACCGGTGACGCGGACGTCGCCGAGTTCTGCGACGGCCTCCTTGGCCCGCGTTTGAAGCCGTTGCATGACCTCGGGGTGTGCGTCGGCGAGGTTGCGTTTTTCGCCGAGGTCGTCCTTCAAATGGAAGAGCTTCGGTTCATCCAGGGACACGAAGCCTTTCGTCTTGTCCGGCTTCTTGGACCAGAACGGCTGATCGTTGGGCGTCCGTGGCAGATGCAGTTTCCAGTCGCCCTCGCGTACCGCCTGCAGGTTCGTGCCGTTGTAGTAGTAAAGTACCTTGTGGGGCGTTTCGGTCACCTTGCCTTGAAGAATAGGCAGAATCTGTTTCCCGTCGATCTTGCGATCACCCGGCGGCTCCACTCCGGCGAGTTCGCAGAACAGGGGCAACAGGTCCATGCTGGTCAGCGTGACGTCGGACACTTGTTGGGGCGGAATCTTGCCAGGCCAGCGAAAGATGCCGGGTACGCGATGTCCGCCTTCCATCGTGCAGTACTTGCCACCGTTCAAGCCACCCGTGGACCCGAATCGAGTCGGACCGTTGTCCGAGGTAAAGACCACCAGCGTGTTGTCATCGAGGCCGGCGTCGCGGATCGCATTCATGATTCGCCCGGTACTGTGATCAAGCTCTTTGACAAAATCCCCGTACTTGCCTTTCTGTGACGTGCCGACGAAGTCTTTGCTAGGCAACAGCGGGGAATGCACGATGTGATGTGAAACGTAGATGAAAAACGGATCGTCTTTCTGCCGCTTGATAAATTTGACCACTTCATCGGTATATCGTCGTGTCAGTTCCTGACACCGAACGTTTTTTTGTTCGACTTTCTTGCCGCGATACAGCGTGTTGTAGTTTGGACCGCGGTTCTTGGAGTAATTGCTGGGGATGCCAAGGTGTTCGTCGAATCCGGCGTCGATCGGATGGGAGCCCTCGACGTCCATGCCCAAGTGCCACTTGCCCACCATCAGCGAACGATAGCCGGCGGGCCCAAGCAATTCGGGAATCGTGATCTCATCGGGGGCGAATCCGTAGTCCTTGTACTTAGAACCCGGCGTCTCCGTTCGGGCGACTGGCATGCCGCATCGCATCGGGTAGCGTCCGGTCAACAGCGAGGCCCGCGAAGGGCTGCAGACATTGGCGGGAACGAAGAAATCTGTGCTGCGAAATCCCTCGGCGGCCAGCGCGTCCAGGTGCGGAGTTTTGACACCCGTCGGGCTGTAACAACTGATGTCGCCGTACCCGAGATCGTCGGCGAAGATGACGACGAAGTTTGGCGGGCGCTGCGCCGCGCTGGCCAAACAGCATCCCAACAGCAACATGGCGACGGGGCAAAACAATCGGGGCAGGAAGGCCGCGGGCCGAAATTTCCCCGTCTCCATCGTCCTGCCAAATCCAAGGTTCAAATACATGTGTTGCGACTCATTGTGAAAGGGGTGTCGGATGTTCGACGAATGCGGCGGGCCGGCTGTTTTCGGCGATGTCTTGGGCGAACGCCTTCAACTGCTGCACCAGCTTCTGCGCGACTTCCGGATTCGCCTCGATCACATTCTTCTTCTCGCCGATGTCGTTCTCCAGGTCGTAGAGCTGCGTGGGTTTCCCTTTGTTGGTATGCAGTTTCCACTTCCCGGACCTGACCGCCCGTAGCTGGTTTCCGCCATGGTAAAAGAACGCTTCGTGCGGCGTCGGGGCTTCACCGATCAGCGTCGGCCAGATGTCCTTGCCATCGATGACGCGATCGGTGGGAATCGCCGCGCCCGCCAGCTTTGCGAACGTCGGCAGCAAATCCATGGTGGTCATGAGTTCGTCATTGGGTTTACCGGCGGGGATTTTTCCCGGCCAGCGGACGACGGTGGGCTCGCGCATGCCGCCTTCCAACGTCGTCCCCTTGTTGCCACGCAATGGGCCGGGGCTGGCGAAGAGAGTGTTCTTCGGAGGACCGTTGTCGGAGGTGAACAGGACCAGTGTGTTTTCGTCGAGGCCGTTGGCTTGGAGTGTGTCCAGGATTTGCCCGACGGACCAGTCGATCTCGGCGATCGCCTGACGGAACAGGTTGTGCCGCGTGCCGTAGTCAATCTTGCCGTCTTCCGCGTTCAGTTTCGCCACAACATCATCGGAGACGCCTTCCATGAACGGAGGCGACACGTGCAATGGGGCGTGGGGAATGGGATGCGGCAGATAAAGGAAAAACGGCTCGTCTTTGTTGGCCTCGATGAATGACACCGCACGCTCGGTGATGCGTTTCGTCAGGTAGTCGGCGTCGGGATCCATCTCGATGACCGATTCGTTGTCCAATAGCGGCAGTGGCGGAAACTGGTAGTGATTTTGCCTGGGATGAAACGGATGGATGTCGTGGCTGTAGGGGATCCCAAAATATTCATCAAAGCCTTGCTTGGTCGGCAGGAACTGCGGTTGGTCTCCCAGGTGCCACTTACCGAACATGCCTGTTTTGTAGCCCGCGGTCTTTAACACTTCGGCGATCGTGATTTCATCAGGGTTCAATCCCTTTCGGTCGCCGGCGAGCAGCACTCCGAAATTGGAGCCCATCGCCATGTCGATGCGTTTGGGATAGCACCCGGTCATCAGAGCGGCGCGGGACGGCGTGCAAACCGGGGCGGCCACATAAAAGCTCGTCAGCCGGGCCCCTTCCGCCGCCATCTGATCGATCCGGGGCGTGCTGACGTGCTCGCCACCGAAACAACTGAGATCGCCGTAGCCCTGGTCATCGGTGAAAATCACCACGAAATTCGGCCGGCTGTCTTGGGCAGGGGCCAATGGCGCGAACAGCCCGCTCAAGCTCGCAACCACAAGGATCGATAAGATGCTGTTTTTCCGGTTCATTGTTTTCTCGTTATTGGGCCGCACTCAAGGTCACGCAATCGAGACCGAAGAATGCGTCTTGGCTGTTCGGGTTTTTGCCGACCACTTCCACACGCAACACGTACGCACTGTCAACGGGATCAAATGCACCCAGCGTGATCGGTCCGGTGGGCACCGGTTTTTCCGCATAAACGTCCACCTGCTGTTCGACCGCTTTCCCGTTGACTGAGAAACGCAGGATGCCGTAGTCCCAGCTCTTCGTCGCGTGCAGGGTCAACTTTTCGGCTACCGGACTTGTCGCCGGAATGCGAATCTCCACCACGTCACCGACTCGGGCGTTCTTGAACAGAGCGTGTGTATTCAGATTCCATACGCCCTTGAGCTTCAACCGCTTCAAGTTTTGCGGCTTGATTTCAATCGTGTCCGGCTTGGAAATGACGCTCTTGGCGTTGATCTCCACCGCATTCTTGAACTCGTCTGCTCCAGCATTTGTCGAAGCCGTTTCCACCTTGGGCACGACCGGCACGTTGAGCACCTGGTCCGGTTCGGGTTTGCGGTTCGATGTTGTGTCCTGGAATCCATACCAGTACATCCCGACGCCGTAGCCCATTTCGCATTCGCTCCACGACCAGATCTCCATGTCCAGTTGCAAGGAACTGCCAAAGGGCATGGTATCCAGGGAGCGGCTGCGGGTTTCCACGCTAAAGCCGTGGGTGTTGCGTTCGTCGGTCGTTTTGCGATTCAGTTTGTTGTAGCGGTGGGAGAACGGCTGCGCATGGAAGGGGTGCTCATAAAAGTCTGTGCTGCGTCCGCCCCAGGAATAGGCGTAGTAGTCCTCGGTCCCGGTTCCGAAAATCGAAGGAAAATCTTCGCCGTCGACCCAGATTTTTTCGTCGCCTTCGCCCCACCATCTTTCGACCGGATTCATGATCGTCAGCGTGTCGCCGACATACACACCGCGCCCTTTCAGTGTGACGTAATTCCAATCGGAATACGGTCGTGTCGAGACCGGATACTGTCCGCGCCAACCGGCGTGAAAATACATGGACCGTTCGTCCCAGGTCCATGCGCCGGTTTTGACTTCCAACTCGGCATCGACGGGTTCGCCACTGTAGTTGACCAGCGAGACCTTACCGCCGTTTTGATACGGCATCACCCAGCGGCAACTCATCGTGCCGTCTTCGGCGACCGTGCGGTACCAGCCTTGCACGGGGTTCAATCCGATGCCCGAGCCAAAGAAATCGCCGATCGGGCACCAGACCGTTTGCTTGCCGTCGAACTGCATCTTCAGCACGACTTGGCGGGTGACCTTAGGATCCGCATAGCTGCCCAGTTTCACCGAAAGTTCCCGCACCGCGGCCGTGCCTGCCGGAAGCTCCAGTGACTGCTCGTCTTGGTTGCCCAGGCTGGCACTAAATCGAAGCGGCTCTCCTGCGCCGGAAACGGTGGGGTTCAAAAGCGTCTTGCCCGTTTTTGTCGTCAAGTCCTTGGCTGCCTGGAAGTCGGCCATCGTAAAGGTCTTGACCGGAGTGCCTTCGTCATACGCCCGAAAGGTGAACTGAAAAAAGAACGGCATTTGGTCCGTCGTCACCTTGCAGCGTTTCGCAAACGGGATCGGGAAAAAACTGACCGCCGAGCGCAGGGAGGGATGCGCAAAGGGAAACGGGAACACTCCGCTGCCATCGAACATGCTGAGCATGTTGCCCTCCAACGCCGGTTCCTCGGCGCCGTCCAAGTAAATCCGCAGGTTGATCTCCGTGCCGCCATTGTTTGGATTGTGCCAGGGCATCCAGGTGCGGACGATCGCGCCCGGACCCTGATGGTCCATCAAGACCCATTCTTTCCGGCCGCTGTTCTCCTCCGTTCGGATGAAGTTCCTGCCGTTGGGCGGTCGATTGTAATCTCCGTTGGCAAACCAGCCTTCGGGGTCCTCCGGAGTGTTGGAGGCCCGGTTGTAGCTGCTGTGCTGTTTCAGCCGAAATTGCTGTTCCGGGAAACGCGCCACCGAATCACGGTCAATCATTTCATCGAGCAACGATGTGATCGTGACCGTTTCGCCTGCACCGACGGAAGGAGCGGACAGGCAAAGCAAGACGGCAAGGAGCGTTCTCAGTCGCGTCATCATGGATTGCCTTTTGTCTGGCGGGTTTCTTTTGCATTTGACGACGGGGTTGCAGAAATTAAACAGATTTCCGCAACCCAAATCGTCTGCCGAAAGGCCAACTCAATCGAGACGGGTGACGACGACGTAGTAGGCGCCCAACTCACCTTCCTTGATTTCAAAATACGGGGCGAGCTGATGCGAGCCCTGCTTCAGTTCGGTGACGAAGCGGACCTCTTCGGCGTCGGGCTCGACGGGTTTCCGGTCAAGATCCTTGCCGTCCAGACGCAGGACACCGTGGGTCGCACCGATGGGGGTTCCTGGCGTGACACGAAAAGCCGTCGCCGCTCCCGGAACATCATCGCCCGCAGGAAGCGGTGCGTTGATCGCGGCTCCCGACTCGGCCGGCCAGCGACGCAGCGAGACTTGGTACTTGCCATCCCGGATCACCTTGACCGCCCAGTGGCCCTTGTGAACGAGTTTTCCGGAGGCCTTCAGTTCGATCGCCGCGCGGATGGAGCCCTGGTGCCAGGGGGGATAAACCTCCTGGATCCAGTCGTGCGCGGTCAAGCTGACGACGGGGTGTTCGGGATGGCCGAGGTAGATCTCGGTCGTCTGCGAGAAGGTCGGTTCGAGTTCGGCCCACCATTGCTCATAAAACGCGCGCATCTTCGCGACGACATTCGGACGTTTTTTTGCAATGTTGTTCTTCTGACCCGGGTCTGCGGCGATGTCGTACAGCTCTTTGCCGTTGATCAGCCGATACTGTTGCGACATGACCGATGAGCCACGCCATTTGATCGGATCGCGAACGCGTTGCGAATCGCTGATCACAAAACGCTCGGGCCAATCGACGTCTTGGGTCGGGTCGAGCAAGCTGGCAATCGAGACGCCATCAAACGTCACCGATTCAGGCTTCGGCACCCCGGTCATCTCCAGCAAGGTTGGAACGATATCGACGGCGTGGGTGAGTTGGTCGACATGATGCTGTTTCGTCAGGCCACCGGCAGGCCAATGCAGAAAGAACGGCACGCGGTGGCCACCGTCATACGGGCTCCCTTTGCCGGCACGCATCCCGGCATTGTAGATCTTTGCACCGCTGGCCGTTCCGTTGTCCGTCGTGAAAATGAAGATGGTGTTCTCGGCGATCCCAAGTTCTTCGATCAGCTTGCGGGTCTTGCCGACGTTGTCATCGATGTTGGTGATCATGCCGTAGAAAGCGGCGATGTTGTCGGATTGGTCCGGATACAGATCGAGGTATTCTTGCGGGCAATGCAGCGGGCCGTGCGGAGCGTTCGTCGAGATGTAGGCAAAGAACGGTTGCTTTTGTTTCGCACACGTGCTGATGAAGTCGGAGGCACGAGAAAAGAAGACGTCGGTACAGAAGCCTTTGGCCGGAACGATTTCACCGTTGTGAAAGTAGGACCCGTCGAAGTAGGCGTTGTCCCAGATGTCCGGCGTTTGGCCGACACCGCCACCGCCGTGTCGAAAGACCTCTGTAAAACCGCGGTCCTCCGGGCGATAGGGATAGTTGTCGCCGAGATGCCACTTCCCGAACATGCCTGTTTCGTAGCCGGCGTCGGCGAACATCTGACCGACGGTGACTTCGTTCTCACGCAGCATCGAACGCCCCATGATCGTGTGCCAGACCCCGGTGCGGTTCGTCCAGTGGCCGGTCAAAAGCGAGCAACGCGTGGGAGAACACGTCGGAGCGACGTGGTAATCGCGCAAGCCGGAACTTTCCGCTGCCAACGTGTCGATATTTGGCGTCTTGATAATCGGGTTCCCCGTGCATCCGAGGTCGCCGTAGCCCTGGTCGTCGGACATGATCAAGATCACGTTGGGACGAGCGGCCTGGGCCACATGCCCCAGCCCCCACGACAACGTCGAAAGTAGCGCGAAAGCGAATAAAGCAATGCCAGATGTCTTCATCTTATTCCGTTCCTCAAGGGTAAAAGTTTTCAGAGATGAATCGCAGGGGGACAAGTGTTGGTTCGCAGGCTTTAGGGACCATCCAGCTTAGTTCGATCGGTTTTTCGAGTACGATGGCCCTTCCGGGCCGTCGTCCGTTGGACTCCCGACGACGACCTGGAAAGGACGTCGTACAACGGTCCGCTGACCGCATTACACTCAACCGACGAGATCATTAGGATTCGTCGCGTTTCGCATCGCTCCTAAGCTGGACGGTCCCTTTAGCCGCCCACTCTCGCTGCGTCGCAGCGACCGGGAATCGCCTCAAGGCTAAACACCAACGGTTGCTGAATACCTTTTGACTTAGGTCCGTGCCATTGTGCATGAGAGATGCTTTCACTGGTACAAAGCACTCGGTTTCACGATCATTTCCTCTTGTGTTCGGTGGTGCGCAATCCGATCTGGGACAGGTCGATCGGGACGATGCCCATTTCCAGTGCGGGAGATCCCGGCTTGAATCGAAAGTCGCCGTGTTCCGGGTCGACGAACATCGGGTCTGCAGCCCGACTGTTGGCGTCTACTCCATCGGCTTGCTGTTTTTCCAGCATCTGTTTCCCCAATTCGGGATCCACCGCGCTGTAGTAGAGATTGAAGTCGGTCTCGGCGTCCTTCGATCGAGCCAACTCACGCCCTCGGCTATCTTCGGTTTTGCGTCCTTTGCCGGGAGCCAATTCATCGATGAAGGTTGCCTCGTTGCCGACGGAATAGAAGATGTTCCGCTTGATCACGGCACCCTCCATCGGCCCCTCACGCAGCGACAGGTAGTAGCCCCGAGGCGGCGCAAGGACATCGGCCACGATGTTGTTTTCGGCTCGATTGTTCAGCTTCAAAATGATCCCTTGCGCCATGCACTTGTAAATCAGATTCTCCGCAATCAGCGTGTCTCGCTGCCCGCCATCGGTTCGAATCGCCGCCTGCATCAGCATCGGGGTCACCAGGTGGTGGATGTAATTGCGACGAATCACATTTCCGGCACCCGCGCCGCGAATGTAGATTCCGTTGCCGTCACCCATGGTTTCCATCACATGACGGATCTCGTTGTATTCGATCGCGTTGTCACGAGAGTGAAGATAGGGTCGAACATCTTCCAGCGTCGGATTGCGCGGCAAGTCTCTGACCTCGTGGTGCCTGATCGTCCGGCAAAGCTCGCGGCCGTTTCGGTCAAAGAAGTGCGTCATGAAACCGGAGACGATGATTCCGCAGTAGGGCATGTCATGAATCAAGTTGTTCGCCACACGGTTGTGACCGCTTTGCCAGACCAGAATTCCGGGCGAATGCAGATAGATACGCCCCAGGTGATGAATGTGGTTGTTGAACACGAGGTTGTTTCGATTCACGTCCTTGGTTCCCGGGCCGTATCCGCACAGCAAGATGCCGGCCCCTCCCAGGTACTCGATCTGGTTGCCCGAGATTCTGTTGTCTTGGCCGTGCAAATCCACGCGGATCGCGCCGCTGCCGCTGTGGGCAAATCGACATTGCTCGATCACACAGTTCTCGGTGCCGCGTAGCCGAACCAAGGCATTGGCTTTGTCGTGCATGTCCCAATCGTGCTGCAGGCCCGCATCGTCCGCGGTCAACCGATAGCGTTCGCCGTGCATGAACGTCAGACCGCGAAAGCACAGATTCCGAGCCGGGATGTCCTGCGGCCCTTGTTTGTCGATTTCACCTTCGATGCGAATCAACTCCGTCAATTGGGGCGCCACCACGGGGGACTGGTTTCGCGGCCAGAGGTAGACCTTGCCCTGCTTGGTATTGAGCACCCATTCGCCCGGTTCGTCGAGTTCCTCCAGCACATTCTCCACCCAGCACGACTCGACGGTGGGCAAGAAATGCAGCTTGTTCATCGCATAGGTTGCGTCGATCGACGTGCTTGCCATCTGTTTGTTTTCGTCCACCGATGCCAACGGCAGCACATTGGAAATCCAGGCATGATGTGGACGGACAATGATTTCCACGTCTTCCACATTCGGCCAATTCTTCAACCGGCCCTCGGGGAAATGAAGCCGGTTGCGACTGCCGCCGCGGAGCGGGATGAAACCTGCCGAACGGGCTCGCGGCAGCATGCCTTCGGCATCATAAAGCGTAAAAAACTGATCCGAGATGTCCGCCACCCACACGTGACCGATCGCCGCGTCCGGTAAGCCCGGCAGATCTTCGGTGGCCTTCTTCCACCCGTCGATCGCTCTACCGGAACTGAAGACGGGGGTCTCGCCGGGATAGGCGGCATAGGTGACGGTTGCATCGCCCTGTGGAGAATCTTGCAACCCGAACACAACGGTCTCCGTCAGTCGGTACGTTCCGCCGCGGACGAGGACCACAAGATCTTTGGACGGACGCTCTCCCAATTCCCGGATCGCATCACGTGCCCGTTGCAAGGTTGCGAAAGGTCCGTCGTTTCCCTGTGCATTGGGTTCTGCCAGCGTGCCCGACCAGTTGTCCGATCCATTGGTGGAAACGTACCAATCGGCATCGGCATCGGTCTCGGCAGCTGGGCAAACACTTCCGGTCACCAGGACCAGCAACAAAACCAATCCACTTTTCATGTTGTTCATTTGCTGCTTACTGTTGATAACTGTTCCACGAAGAACTGCACGCTGCGGTCGACAATGGCATGGAATGACGGTTCAATCTCCGCGCCCACCTTTCGCCAGTTGTGCCCGGCATTTCGAACGATCAGGACCTCGACCGGTGCCCCAAGTTCTTCCGCCTTCTGTTGCATGTACCACGCGTGCTTGACCGGGATGGTGGTGTCTTTGTCACCCTGAATCATCAGCAGTGGCGGGCTGTCCTTGGACAGATAATTGATCGGGCTCATTTCGCGGTAGCGGGGCAACTTGTCTTTCGGGTCGGCATCCGACTCCAGAATCCGGCCTCCAAAGCGGTCTGCTTTCTTGGAGGAATCAGACGTCTGAAACAAGTCAACTTTTTCAAAATCGCAGGGGCCATACCAAGAGACGCCGGCGACGATGTTGTAGTTGGCATCCGCGAGACTTGGATCTCCCGGCAAGCTTTGCGGGGTCGAGAGCAGCAGCATTTGTGCGATCTGTCCCCCGGCGGAATCGCCCATCACAAAAAATCGAGTGGAATCCAGGTCCAGCGCATCGCCGTTGCGGGCTAAGTACCGCGCCGCATCCTTGCAATCGATCACGCAGTCACGCATCACGACCCCGCTGCCCTTCTTGACGAGCCGGTAATCGACCGTCGCCACGCAAAACCCTCTGTCGATCAGCTTCTCAAACAGCGGCTTGAACAAGCCCTTGGTGACGCCATGTCTGCTACCGGCCGCCCAGCCTCCGCCATGCGTGTAGAGGATCAACGGAAACTTGCCGTCACGATTGTTTGTTGGGTAATAAAGGTCCAACGACAACTTTTTGCCACGGACCTGTTTGTAGACGACATCGAGCTTCCGCTCGCCTGCTGTCTCCAAAGCCGCCGGCAATCGCTTGTTCGCCTTTGTCGCTTCCTGCGAAAAGCAAGGCTGTGCGAACGATGCAGCGAGCGCACAGAAAATAATCAGTTTCGTTGATCCATTTCTCATCTTCCGGTCCCTTCTCTACACGTCAAAAAAAGCAACGACCGCGAGCTTGAAAACTCAATTCACTGGCGTGGTTTCCGTTTCGCTTTTTCCGGAGCACAGGTAGACCGCGAATCCGAAGATCGCGATGACGACGAAGCAAAGTAACGGCAAGAAGAACGACACGCGAACGGATTCCAAAGCTTGCCCGGCAATCGTCATCCCTGGGCCGTCAATCAATCCGCCTTGATAGCGTGGCATGAACGCGCCGCCGACGATTGCAAAGATCAATCCTGCCGATCCCAGCTTGGCGTCGTTGGGCGTCAACCCGCTCAGAGCGATACCGTAAATGGTCGGGAACATCAGCGACATGCAGGCCGAAACGCCGATCAGACAATACAATCCCGGCATGCCTTGGATGAAAATTGCTCCCGTCGTCAGCAATCCACCGCCGACGGCCAGGATTCCCAGCAGCAATCCGGGCGACAGGTATTTGAGGATAAAGGTGCAAATGAATCGACTGGCCAGAAAGATCACCATCGCGATGATGTTGTAGTTCTGGGCCTGCGCCGCGCTCAGTCCCACCAGCGTCATTCCGTAGTGAATGATGAACGTCCAGCACATGATCTGCGCGCCGACGTAAAAGGCTTGAGCGACCACACCGCCGACGTATCGCCAACTCGTCAACAGGTGCTTGAGCAGCGCCTTTAGCTCAATCTTCTCTTCCTCATGTCCCGTATCGGGCAACTTCGAGACGGCGAATACGACGAGCACCAACAACACGACGACGGCAATCACAACGTACGGCGTTTTCACGACGTCCAAATCATGAGCCACCATTGCTTGCCGAGCGTCAGCAAACTCCTCGGCATGCTGCTCCATCGCCGTGGTGATCAAACCATCCACTTCACTGGGCAACATCGTTGCGTATTCCGGGTGCGCCTGCAGTTCAGTCTCCCGGAACTCCGACACCTGGAGAGCCGGCAAGATGAACGTACTGGCGACCACCATACCGGTCAGCGATCCGATCGGGTTGAAGGCTTGGGCAAGATTCAGTCGCTGCGTCGCCGTTTCGCGCGGGCCCATCGAAAGGATGTACGGGTTTGCGGTCGTTTCTAAAAACGCCAGCCCGAAGGTCAGGACATAAAAGCCGACCAGGAAGACGTTGAAGTTCATCATCATGCTGGCCGGAATCGTCAACAGAGCACCGACGGCGTACAGCAACAAACCGACGATAATGCCGGACTTGTAGGAAACCTTGCGGATCACCAACGCTGCCGGGATCGCCATCGTCGCGTAACCGCCATAGAACGCCCATTGAACCAGACTGCTCTGCGCGTTGCTGATCAGGAAGATCTCTTTGAACGCCCGCACCAACGGGTTAGTGATGTCGTTGGCGAATCCCCAGAGCGCAAAGAGCGTCGTGACAATCACAAACGGATAGATGAATTGAGTCGGCACCACGGGCAAATCGCGCGCTGGGCCATCGGTCGCTGGGCCATCTGTCGCCGTCTCGGCCGTCGGAGTGTCTTCGTCAGTCATTCGATTCCTTACTGCATGCTCTCAGGGGTGTGGGCGGAGGCATCCTCCGGCAGAAAGCATTTGCGTCGCAACGATTTTCTGCCAGAAACCAGACGGTAGTTGAATCCAACGCCTCTGGAATATTGATTCGCAACATCGTTATAACGAATTGCGGCACTGCGGCGACGCAACGGGACGCAAAAGAGACGGTCACGGGCCAGGCGGCGGGCGAAAGCGACTCGCGTTGGCGGGCGTGAATGGGCGGGCCGCGTGGCGTTTTTCGCTCCAACGCAGGCCAGAAAGGTCGCTTCGGCGTCGAAAAATTGTTTGACCACCAAATCTTTTGACCCATATCCGCTCGGCCGTATTGACCCGTTCGGCTTGCTAGGATCGAGCGGAAGTGCGTGGTCCGTAGACCGGAAGTGGTTTGCCACGTTCGTATGCACCAAGATCCGGCGCCTCTCCGATGAAGCCATCTGTCAGCGTCGGCAGCTCGCAACCGGCATCCACTGCAGCCGATCCCTCGCGAAGCCGGAAATCGAGTTCTTCCAGCTTGTAGACGCGTGACCGATCGTTCGGGTCGAGTGGTTCCACGCCTTCAAACACGTCGTAATCCAGCATGACGCCGTGTTTCTCCTGACCCGTTGCCGCACTGAATGCGTCGAGCGATTGAAACCACTGCGTGCCGTTGCCCGGACCATCCTTGATTCCGCGGGAGGACAGCGTGAAATCTTGGAGTCGATCAGTCGGTTGCGCCCATTGGAACAACGGCTTTGCCTCGGGCTTCGTTCGGTAGCCATTGTAGTCAAAGGAGGTGTACGACGTGTAACTCATCGACGAAAGCGTCGGCTGATCCGGGAGGTGCCCCATGAACAGATTGTTTCTGAAATGGCCGTTGGAGTATTGGCGCACCCTTGTTTCAGTGCAGAACGTATTGTTGTAGACGACCATCCCGGTTGGTCGGGCGGAGAATTTTAGCGAGTCTCCGGAGGTGTGGATGACGTTTCGAATGAAGTAGGCCGGGCCACCAAAAACAGGTTGGCTGCTCAGGGCCGAATGCCAAACGTTGACCCCGCGATTGTCATAGACGCGGAGATTGTGGGCGCCGCCATCGGTCTCGATAAAGTTATCCGCCATCACAAAGATGTCGTTGTTGTAGAAATCAATCGAGGCGCAATGCTCGCCGGGACCTCCTTCCGGCCGCCCATGGGTATCGATGCAGATCGCGTCGTGGTAATAGGCGATGTAGTTGTGGCAAACGACATGTCCCTGGCCGTAAACCTTGACGGCGTTGTAGGACGTAATCGGCGCGGGATCTGGGACTCTCGCCCAACCGTGAACCCGGTCGCGGTCATGCATCCCGATCATGGTGTTGTCGGCAATGTAGAAGTCATTGGATTTGGCCCAGTGAGTCATCACACCCTGTCCGACTTTGTCCATCTTGCAATTCACCACGGAAAGTCCGGAGCAGCCCAATACCCGTTTTAGCCCTGCGTAAAACGCGATCTCTGTATTGACGATCGTGAGGCCTTCGAAGTAGTGGTGATCGGCAGCCATCACATCGAACAAGCGATAGTTGCCTTCCCCGTCGAAGATGACTTCGCCGTCGCCCGCGGCTTTGATGGTGATGGGCCGTTCCGCAGTGCCGTCTTGGGTGAGCACGTAGGTTCCGTGAAAATCGAGTCCCAACGGATTGGCGTATTTGTATCGCTCGCCTTTGTACAGACCCGCGTGAACCAAAATCGTGTCACCGGGTTTCACGCGGGGTTCGGAATACAACCACCAATCACCGCTGCCGTTGTAGCCGTGATAGGCCTCGTTCAAACCGGTGAAGGCGGGCTCTTGGCGAGGTCCTTCGTAACCGAGCGGGTAGACATGGTAGACCTTGCCGTGTTCGTACGGCTTGGGAACGGCGCGGGTCGTGATTATTTCAGTGTTCGTCGCGACACCGATCAGACCGTCGGGGTCGGACATCGTGAATTCACATTCGTAGGTGGTGTCCGGATCCAGGCCAAACAGACTGCCGGCGAACATGTTGGGCGTCTCATACACGTCACGTTGTTCGTGCCCCCAAATCTTTTCTCGTTGGATGCGCAACAAAGGCAACCCCTCGCGCCATTGGGACTTGCCCACCTCGCGAAACCGGACGGTTACCTTGGCGTTGTGGTTTTCATCGCCGGAGACGTACCATTCGAATCCCGCATTATTCAGCGTCGGCCGCTCGACATAGAACTGCTGGGGAACCACGGTGTCATCCGGCAAGGCGGAAAACTTGCCGTCTCCCACGACCGGTGGACGCACCGTCTTTGATTGGGCGCTGGCAATGCTTGGTCCGAAGAGTAACGCGGCGAACATCAGCGAATGAATCGTGGACTGGCCAGTTGAGTTGAATTTCATGTCGTGAGCCGAGTAGGTGAGTGAATTCCTAAGCTGCATGACCTCCCAAAGCGGGAGGGGCAACGTCCGATGGTTGTTGTCCAACCGTTCCCTCGTCTATTTCTTTTTCGAATCGAAAGCTCGAGTGACCCGATATCGAATACCGTTGTTGGTCGCTTCAATGACTTCGATGCGAGCGCCTTGGATCTCAACTACCTTCGAGTCGGCAAGATCGTATTCCACAAAGGTATCTTGTGATGGCCTGGTGATGTTCTTCCAAATCTCCCGGTAGGCCAGTTTGATTTTGGTCCCCGTTTTGCCGCCATAAACCAATGACCGCTGAAGTGCGTCTGGTGAAATGGCTGGCCGAGTCGTCCTGGTGATGCCTTTGGCTTTGGTGTTGATGGCCTGGTAGAAATTCGTAATCACGCCAATGGTTTTGCCGTCGTTGGAATAGTGAAACGACCCTTGTAGCGTGATCGCGCCCGGAGCTTTCTTGACGCGACCGGCATCAGGTCCATCCGCCGGCGAATAGGTTTCCCAGCCGATGCTGTCCCCGCCTCGGAAGTAGTACCCAGGCGTCAGGGCGTATGCCCCATCTTTGCCGAAAGTAATTTCTTCTGACAGAAAAATGGCGGCTCGCTGATAGAGATCACCTTGATGCAAAATCTCCTCTCCGGCTTGAGCGGTCGATTCTGTATTGAGTGCAGGCGTAATTCTCTCTTCGGCGATAGCCTGGCGGGCGAGGCCTGTCGCAAGAAGACAGAACACAGCTGTCAAGAGGGAATGGAAGGAGCGGTGTTTCATGATCAATGTGATTTTTTGCCTGGTTTTAATTCGGCTTCCTTTGCCGCAGGACGAGCGCCCCACCACGAAGCCAGCATTGAACCCGAAATGTTCATCCATGGACCAAAAATCGCAGGCGCGAGAGCGGCCAGCGGATCCTTCAGTGTGTTGATCGCCAAGGCCGTCGCCATGCCTCCATTCTGAAGTCCCACTTCAATAGCCACGGTACGGCAGCTGCTCTCATCTAACTTGGCCAGCCGAGCCCCATAGAACCCGAGCACGTATCCGGCCGCATTGTGCAAAACGGAAGCCGCCACCAATGCCAGACCAATCGTCAGGAGCTTGTCGCGTGAGCCGGCGATGATGATTCCTACGATGAAGCAGATTCCAGCCATCGCGATCAACGACAACACTCGATCGATCCACCGGCCGCGCCGATTCAGCGCGCGCAAAATACTGTTGGCGATCAAGCCGAACGCGATGGGAACGATAATGATCTTCGTAATGTTGATCACCCAATCGAGGAAGACAATTTCCACCAGAGTGCCCGCCAGTAGGTACATCAACAGCGGAGTCAAGACCGGGGCAAGCAGTGTGGAGCACGCCGTCATCGTCACGGATAACGCCACATTTCCTTTGGAAAGGTAGGTCATCACATTCGAGGCAACACCACCGGGACACGATCCAATCAAGATCACACCTGCGGCGACGGCCGGCTCGAAACCAAATGCCATGGCCAACGAGAATCCCAGCAGTGGCATGATGGAAAACTGAAGGACAATCCCGATCAGCACGGCTCGCGGCATCTTCAGAATTCGAGTGAAATCCGAAAGAGTCAAGGTCGCGCCCATGCCGAACATGATCAACTGAATCAGCGGGACGATCAGCGTCTTGAGTTCAAAGTTGCCCCAACGGATGAAGACGGGTGGATAGCAAAATGCAATCAACACACATGCCAATACGCAAACGGTAAACGCAGCCTTTCTCAGGCCCGCTTGAACGGTTGCGAATGCGGATGACCCGCCATCTTCAGCCATGTCTTGCTCTTCTGTTGTGGACGAGTTTAACGAAAGCCGTCAGGGTTTGATGCCTCGTTGTCTTCCTGGTGGTGTGGACTTTCCAGCAGGTGTTTCCTGAGCAGGTCCTCGGCGTAATCGTTACCGGGTTCGCGGAATACCGTGTACATATGTTTGACTGGGTCAGCGCTTGCGTCCTGGACGATACCCCCAAGCTGCAATCACTGTACTTCCTTTGTCGTTCGTCTGCATGGCGCGTGGGCGCGTCTCCGCATGCAAGTCGGAAATTTGCGTTTCATTCAACGCACGGTACGGTCAATCGGTGTCAAGAAGTCCGTTTCACTGATTTCTACGCGTTTAGCAGTCGGACGCGATCTTATTGTGGAACCCGGGGAAGGAAGTTTCGGTATAATTCGATTCCCTATGTCGCCACGCTCCTTCCTTCCCTCGCGACAATGCTCCCACCTCGATTCACCAGTCAACACGCTGAGATGCCCCCGACTCAAGCATGGCGATCCTGTGCCATTGTTTTGCTTGCTATTCTGCTCATCCAGGGCCTTGTTGCGCAGAGTCCGGTCGACGCGCAGGTCGTGGATCCAAAGGAAAGGACGCGCGGTGACAACAAAGTCGTTGCCACTGAACGAACTTCGATGCCGGCCAGTGCGAGACCCGGAGGTGACCTGCAGCGTTACGAAAAATCGATCAAGCCACTCTTGGAGCAGGCGTGCTTCGATTGCCACAGCGGGGACACCGTCGAGGGAAACTTCCGCGCCGATCGGCTTGATCCTGATTTGGTCGGCGGCGGAGACATCGCCTGGTGGTTGGAGCTGTACTCCGTTCTTAGCAAGGGCGAGATGCCGCCGCCGGAGTCTAGCGAACTCACCGACGAAGATCGAATCCGCATCGTGGACTGGCTTTCCACTGAGATTCAGGCGGCGGAAAGACAACGCAAGGCGAGTGGCAATCACTCTTCGTTTCGACGGCTGACTCGTTACGAATACAACTACGCACTCCAGGACTTGTTTGGTGTGCCGTGGACATTTGCGGGGGATCTTCCGGCTGAAGCCAGCGAGGACGACGCCTTCGAGAATAATGCCCAGTCGCTGCACATGTCTGTGAAGCAGGTGCAGGCTTATCACCAGCTTGCACTGCAGGCATTGCGTCGAGTCACGGTTCGTGGTGATCGACCGCCGGTGGTGCATTGGGCGATTCCTATGGAGAACGCCTTCCAACGCGAAAAGAAACGGCTTGACAGGGGCATTGAATCGGCCAAGAAGAAGTTCGAGGACATGCCGGACAAACAGGCCGAGCAGATCGAACGTCTGAATCGGAATTTTCAGGCGTCTGCCGACAGATCGCATTACCTGGAACTTTCGACAGGCCTGAGAGCGGAGGCCGACTGGAATTACCGTAAAGCAAGCTATGCATTCAAGCACAGCGACACGTACAAAGCGATGCCGGAGCGTGGTTCACATTTCGCCGTCGTGCAGCCGGGCGGTAGACAGGCACTCACCGTTGAACTCGGCGATAGGTTGCCTGACGAAGGAACGATGCGTGTTCGCATTCGGGCGTCGCGTGCGAAGGATGCCGAGCAGCGGATTCCGAGTTTACAACTGCACTTCGGATTCCAGGCAACCGACCAAGGACGATCCATCAAACGAGTGAGCGGGCAGGACGTCCCCATTCGAGCTTCCTACGGGGAGCCGGAAATTTATCAATGGGATGTCCCTCTCAGCGAGATCGAGCACCGCAATACCTATCGCGGCGAGATGAAACTGGGGGATCAACCGAGCCCGTCGGAGTACATCCGTTTGACGAACAGTACGGTTGGGCACGGCGGAGAAGAAACGGAGAGCCCTGCAATTCTGATCGACTATGTGGAAGTTGCCGCACCGGTTTACGACCAGTGGCCGCCACCGTCGCACCACGAGGTGTTCATTGAAAGCGAGAACTCGCACGATGAAACTGCCTACGCTCAGGAAATCATTTCAGCCTTCATGTCTCGTGCCTGGAGACGCCCGCCCATAACGCGTGATATCGATCGCAAGCTGCAACTGTTCCATCGGCTGCGGCCCAGCAGCACAGATTTCCAGGAGGCAATCGTCGAAGTTCTTGCAACGATTCTGACTTCGCCGAAGTTCCTTTACGTGTTGCCCGGTGAGCAGGAGACGCAACAAGACCGACTGAAGGATCAACTGTCGCAAAACGAATTGGCGACACGGCTTTCACTGTTCCTTTGGTGCAGCCTGCCCGACAAAAGTTTGCTCGATTTGGCTTCCGCCGGCCGCCTCAACGACCGCGAAGTTCTGCGACAGCAGGTCGAACGAATGCTCGCCGATCCTCGTGCAAGACGTTTCTCCAGGCACTTCGTGGGGCAGTGGCTGAAGATGCAGCCGTTGGAATTCCTGAGCCCCACCCGAGCTGAGGATGGTCTCGATGAAGCACTGCTGGAATCGATCAAGCAGGAACCGATCGCTTTGTTTGCAAACATGGTTCGGCACGATGCGAGTGTTTTGGATTTCATCGATTCGGACTACCTGGTCGTGAACGAGCGTCTTGCCAAGCACTATGGAATTCCTGGAGTCCAAGGCAATCATTTCCGCCGCGTTCCCTTGCCAGCTGATTTGAAACGTGGTGGTCTGCTGACTCAAGCGGGTTTGCTTGCGATGAACTCCGACGGAGAGGATTCCCATCCGGTCAAACGCGGGGTGTGGTTGCTGACGAACCTGCTGAACGATCCACCACCGCCGCCTCCACCAGCCGTTCCCGAGATCGATCTCGCCGATCCAGAGATCGCAAAACTATCTTTGAAAGAACGCATTGAAGACCATCGCAATCATCCCGCGTGTCTCTCGTGTCATCAGAAGATCGATCCGTGGGGGATCGCTTTTGAGAACTACGATGCGTTGGGGCGTTGGCGTGATCAGATCGATGGGAAACTCGTTGACGCCACCAGTATTCTGCCCAACAACGCCAGGCTCGACGGGATGCAGGGACTAAAAGAACATCTGATTCAGGATCGCCAGGAACAATTTGTAAGAGCAACGCTTGAGAAAATGGCGTCATTCGCCCTGGGGCGACAGCTTGATTTTGGAGATCGCGCGGCAGTCAGGGATATAATGGGACGAGTGCGAGAATCAGGCGATGGCATTGCAACCATGGTGATGTGCCTTGTGACGAGTGAGCTGTTCCAAGAAAAGTAATATCGAATCACGGTAACCCGTGACGCATACAATCGGGTTGACGCGACCGAGACCCACGTTTTGATTTTTCAAGAGATCACGAAAAATGGCTTTCAACCTCAATCAACTCGATCGACGTCGGTTTCTCCGAGGATCCGGTGCCGCGCTGGCACTTCCGCTTCTGGGATCCACCTTGCCGATTGCTGCGGCCAATCACGACGGGCAGAAATGTCCACGACGTCTGGCCTGCATTTACTACCCCGACGGTGTTCCCATGCCGCTGCGGGAAGACGCCGCGTACCAGGACTGGTCGTGGTTTCCGCATGGTGCCGGAACGGAATTCACTTTCACAAACTGCACCGACGTGTTCGAGCCATTGCGTCACGACATGACCGTGCTGTCTGGGTTTTCGCACCCCGAGGCCCGCAAAGTACACGGCCATCGCAATGCTGACCAATTCCTGACGGCCGCCAGGATTCGTCGCGAGGGTCCGTACAAAAACTCCATCTCTCTTGATCAGGTCTACGCCGAGCACGTCGGAGATCAAACGCGGTTCTCGTCGCTCGTGATGTCGACCGATGGTGGTATCGGAACGCCACGTGCCGCTCAAACACTTTCGTTCAGCCGCACGGGTCGAGCGATTCCTGCAGAGCAAAGCCCGAAGCGAATTTTCGACATGCTGTTCGTCAAGAGCGACGCCGATGCGGCTCGCAGATTGGCGAAGAACGAGAGTGCTTTGGATGAAATGCTTGAAGACGCAAACGATCTTCGCAGAATACTTTCGCCCGCTGACAAGCTTCGGTTCGACGAGTACCTGGATTCCGTTCGCGAAGCGGAGATTCACGTCCAGAAAGCGAAGGACTGGGTGAATCGGCCTCTTCCCACCGTCGACCGGGCAAAAATAGAAGCAGACATCTCGCCGGAGTCTCCGAGGCTGTACGTGCAGACCATGTTGGACATGATCTATCTCGCTTTCAAAACCGATTCGACTCGCGTCGCGACTTATCAGATCGGACGTGAGAATGGCGCCGGGGTCAGCGACCGTCTTGCCCGCGCGGTTGGGTTCAATCTTGCACACCAGTTAACGCACGACACAAAGAATCCCGGTGGCTGGGAAAACCTGGGGAAGTATTGTCGGTTCCTCAATGAAGAGTTTGCCCGGTTCGCAACGCGGCTGAAAGAAACGCCAGAGCCAGCTGGCACAGGTTCCATGCTCGATAACTCGCTGCTCCTGTTCGGTTCCGCATCGAGCGCGTTTCATCTTTCGCGCAACTACCCGCTTGTCCTCGCCGGTGGTCAAAACATGGGATTCAAGCACGGCAGGTACCTGAATTATGCCGGAGCCAATCCCATCGGCGGAGCGTGGCGAGGCGGCCCCGAGCCGTATCAAAAAGAGATCACCCACGATGATCAACCACTGACACCAGTCTTTGTCACGATGCTGCAGCAGCTGGGGATGGAAACCGACAGCTTCGCAGGGGTCACCGGCAACTTTCCCGAATTGCTTTCGTAAACCGGGTCCGCTTTGCGACACAACGAATGCTGAGACGTAGGGCCGGTTCCCAACGACCGAAATTCGGCGTGACCGATCAGCGCCCGCGAATCTCCGCTCTGCTTTAAGAAGCATCAAACGCATCCAGTCAAGCTACTGGAAATGAATCGATTTGTGTTCGCAATCTTTGCGTGTTGTCTCGCTTGCCAAATCGGATCTGCGAGCCAGCCGAACATCATCTTCATCATGGCCGATGACCTCGGTTACGGCGATCTAGCCTGCGACGGCAATAAGGCAGAGCTTTATGATCTCGACCGCGATCGGCCCCCAGCCAGCCGGTTTTCAGGCCCGCCATCGTGTAAACCATTTGCTTTCCAATGTAAGGCAAATGCGGCATCAGGGGCAGCGAGAGGTCACGCCCAAACTGCAGCACTCGATTTGATGTCTGAAAAAAGGGCGTCAGCATTCCCGTCAAAACACTGTGGTAGCCTGTCGTTGATCGACGCGAAGTTTCATACGCGACAAACGCATCTCGGTAGTCTGCATGAATCGACATTTGCTCGGCCAGGACCGCCGCATCCACCAACGCCAAATTCAAACCCTGCCCCAAATGCGGACTTGTCGCGTGGGCCGCGTCGCCGATGAACACCACCCGCCCCTGCGTTACTCGGCGCATCCGACTATTTCGATAGGTCGCGTACCTCACTTCCTCAAGCGACTTGATCTCCGCAATCGCTTCTTCCGCTAACGGAAAAAACTCAACCACTTGCCGTTTCCAAGCGTCCAATCCATCTGCTCGCACGTGTGGCTCTTCGGTTTTTTTCAAACCCCAAAAGAAACTGCAGCGTCCATCTCCCACTGGCAACATCCCCAGCAATCGTCCGCACCGTCCCACGACCTGTAGCAACCGATCCTGCGGCCCCGAGTAAGGACCGATCGTCCACAACGCTGCGTCCGGGTACTCGCGAATGGATCGCGTCAAACCAGAATGCTCACGGAGTCGCGACCGAGCTCCATCTGCCGCGATCAATAGATCAAAACCACCTTTTCTGTCACCGTCTTTTCCGATCAGTTCAACGCCAGCGTCTGTCGCCACGTAACTGGCAATCAATTGCCCTTCGCGAACCTGCACGCCCGCGCTCCCACACCGATCGAACAAGATTTGAAAGAGGTGACTACGCAGCACGCCCAGTCCAAACAATTCGCCAGTGTCTAGCGGCGATTGGTTTTCCCGGCCGTGTTGCCTCAGCCGAGAAGGATACCCAAATGGAAGGACTAGAAAGAATGCTGGCATAGGGCTGCTGAGCGTAGCGAAGCCGCCCTATGCCAGCGGTTACATTTTTCATAGGCGAGCAAGACACTTAGGTCGCCGTGGTGCCCGTCACTAATTTCCTTGCCATGATATTCCGCCACTGACTCACGCGACGTTGAAGCGTTCGTAGTTGACCGCCGTTGTATTTGTCGGGCGATCGTTCGATGAGCCTTTCGAGTAACGACGACGCAGTTGCGTCTGGGGATTTTTCAAGCCATCCAAGAATCGTCGTCCAGTCTCCTTCAAAGGGGTCTGGACGCGTTCGATAATCTCGCGTTCGCATCGGCTTCGGCTGATGAGTTGGTCGGGCCTCGCCTTTCTTCCATAGCTCCGGTAACTGTGAAAGAAATTCTTCGAGATCAATCTGCTGCTCCTGGGAGAGCGAATCCTCCGTCGACAGCGAATCCAGCGCAGCTTGCGATTGTCGGATTGCGTGTAGTAGTTCTAGCGGGTCCTGTTCAAGACGGTTGCGTCGCAAATACTCTTTCGATTCGGATGATACTCGCGAGTCACTAAGTAGCCGTTCACATGGCGTTTGAGGTGAGTGAAACTTCTTGCTTACCCTGGCGCCGTCACGAGTCTTGCTTAAGAGCTTGAAGGATGGCTGAAACATGTTCACGTACCAACGAACACTATCGAAAAGATGTGCGATGGTTTGGCATGCGATCGGTCCCGAGAATCGCTGATAGCCGAGGTGTTTGCGAACGATAGAACCGTTCTTCTGCTCGATCCATGCCTGATCGTTTTTTCGATAGGGCCGTGATCGAGTAAATGTGATACTTTGGGAATCGCAGAATTTGATGACTGATTCGTTGATGAACGAACTGTCATTGTCAGTGTTTATTCCCAGGACTGGAAACGGAAATCTGTTCCGCAGCAATTCCAAAGATTCGACGACGAGAGACTGCTCGCGAATCAGAATCGGGATGCATTCCGTCCATCCAGACGCAACGTCTGTAGCAACCAAACTGTGTATGAATGGGCCGGATAGATTCCCTCCGCAGTGAGCAACAAAATCTACTTCGAGACTCCCAGGGGCGACATCATCCCATTCGGAAAAGGTCTTGACGGCAACTGCAGCGCGGACCTTTTTCTTTGGGCGAACGCGTTTCTTTCCAGTCGCTTCCTCACGTATAGGACGAAGCAGTCGGTCTATGGTTGAAGCACTTGCCGACAACACCCGCGTCTTGAGAGAATCATCAAGATTCATGTGACCGTGCGACTCCATCGACTTCAGCAACTCGGGAAGAATCGCTTTGAGGCGTTTGCCGCATAGGCGATCGGAAGATTCCCAGAGCGTTACAAGCACCTCCTTGACCGCGCAGTCGTATATTTTGCGGCCCACGACTTCACAACGCTCTGGGGTGGTGTTTTGGCGTTCAGCGAGAATTCGCAGCGCGTACTTACGTTGGTGTCCGGTAATCGCAACAAATTCATCGAGTATCCGCGACTTGTCTCGTTTCCGTGCGCCGTAGTATCGCGAACGAATCGAGTCAATCAGTGCAGCTTTTGCTTGCATTTCCATGGCGCCACCTACGATTTGGGTATCTTTCTGTTGAGGCAACCACCATCGTTCGGTATCCGAATTGTTGAGGCAATGCGTTCGTTCGCGATACTACGGCGCACGGAAACGAGACAAGTCGCGGATACTCGATGAATTTGTTGCGATTACCGGACACCAACGTAAGTACGCGCTGCGAATTCTCGCTGAACGCCAAAACACCACCCCAGAGCGTTGTGAAGTCGTGGGCCGCAAAATATACGACTGCGCGGTCAAGGAGGTGCTTGTAACGCTCTGGGAATCTTCCGATCGCCTATGCGGCAAACGCCTCAAAGCGATTCTTCCCGAGTTGCTGAAGTCGATGGAGTCGCACGGTCACATGAATCTTGATGATTCTCTCAAGACGCGGGTGTTGTCGGCAAGTGCTTCAACCATAGACCGACTGCTTCGTCCTATACGTGAGGAAGCGACTGGAAAGAAACGCGTTCGCCCAAAGAAAAAGGTCCGCGCTGCAGTTGCCGTCAAGACCTTTTCCGAATGGGATGATGTCGCCCCTGGGAGTCTCGAAGTAGATTTTGTTGCTCACTGCGGAGGGAATCTATCCGGCCCATTCATACACAGTTTGGTTGCTACAGACGTTGCGTCTGGATGGACGGAATGCATCCCGATTCTGATTCGCGAGCAGTCTCTCGTCGTCGAATCTTTGGAATTGCTGCGGAACAGATTTCCGTTTCCAGTCCTGGGAATAAACACTGACAATGACAGTTCGTTCATCAACGAATCAGTCATCAAATTCTGCGATTCCCAAAGTATCACATTTACTCGATCACGGCCCTATCGAAAAAACGATCAGGCATGGATCGAGCAGAAGAACGGTTCTATCGTTCGCAAACACCTCGGCTATCAGCGATTCTCGGGACCGATCGCATGCCAAACCATCGCACATCTTTTCGATAGTGTTCGTTGGTACGTGAACATGTTTCAGCCATCCTTCAAGCTCTTAAGCAAGACTCGTGACGGCGCCAGGGTAAGCAAGAAGTTTCACTCACCTCAAACGCCATGTGAACGGCTACTTAGTGACTCGCGAGTATCATCCGAATCGAAAGAGTATTTGCGACGCAACCGTCTTGAACAGGACCCGCTAGAACTACTACACGCAATCCGACAATCGCAAGCTGCGCTGGATTCGCTGTCGACGGAGGATTCGCTCTCCCAGGAGCAGCAGATTGATCTCGAAGAATTTCTTTCACAGTTACCGGAGCTATGGAAGAAAGGCGAGGCCCGACCAACTCATCAGCCGAAGCCGATGCGAACGCGAGATTATCGAACGCGTCCAGACCCCTTTGAAGGAGACTGGACGACGATTCTTGGATGGCTTGAAAAATCCCCAGACGCAACTGCGTCGTCGTTACTCGAAAGGCTCATCGAACGATCGCCCGACAAATACAACGGCGGTCAACTACGAACGCTTCAACGTCGCGTGAGTCAGTGGCGGAATATCATGGCAAGGAAATTAGTGACGGGCACCACGGCGACCTAAGTGTCTTGCTCGCCTATGAAAAATGTAACCGCTGGCATAGGGCGGCTTCGCTACGCTCAGCAGCCCTATGCCAGCATTCTTTCTAGTCCTTCCATTTGGGTATCCTTCTCGGCTGAGGCAACACGAAGCGGAGAACCAATTGTCGCCGAACAGCCAGAGACCTTTGCGTAGGGAAGATGCACCAGTGTGCGGCCCGACCGATGCTGTGCCAGCAAGTTGCTGATCTTCGCCGTCTTCAGCGTCACTTCATCCAGCACTCCCAACCGCGCAAGCACCGCCTGTCCGCTAGGCTGCAACAAAATGCCCGCTCCTATCGGACCACATTTGCCTGCCTGTTCAAAAAGTGTTACCGAGTGCCCCTGATCAGCCAACTGCCAAGCCACTGTCGTTCCTGCGATCCCGCTCCCAACAACGGCAATGTTCATTTCATGTCCACTTTCGGTAGGCGGGGTGCGGCAATCCATTCACTGAAGACAAACGTAGCATTCACTGTCGCCATCACTCTCCGCGTGAAGGCTACCTTCGATGCTCAGTTGCCCACAGTTTAGCGATACCCTGGTGTGCAGTCTCAACCGTAAACAGAACGATCGACATCACACGATTTCACCAAAGTCTAGTGGACAGCCCGCGTCGAGTCGCTTCATTGTTTGTTCATGATGACGCAATCGTCTCAGACTGCTAGAATTAACCCGGATCACAGGTGAAACCAATGACAGATACTATCCATCAAAGAAAACAGATGAAACTGACGCACCTGCTCCGACTTTGTGTTGTCGGTGCTTTCGTGTTTGTGGGATCGGAAGCGTCTGGCATCCAAGTCGACGGAAAGTCGAATAGCCAAAACCGTACCACCTATTCCACTCCCGAGGACAGTCCTGAACTTCCCAATGTGCTATTAATCGGCGATTCGATATCGATTGGCTATACGCCGCATGTCCAGGGGCAATTGGCGGGGAAGGCGGATGTCTTTCGCATTCGCGGCAATGGAAAATACTCGGAATACGGATTGCAGAATCTGAACAAGTGGATCGGTACTCGAAAATGGGATGTCATCCATTTCAACTGGGGATTGTGGGACCTTTGTTACCGAAACCCCGAGTCGAAAACCCAGGGAAATCGGGACAAGGTAGACGGGACGCTGACGGCTTCCCCGGAACAATACCGGGCCAACTTGGAAAAGATTGTGAAGCGACTGAAGAAGACCGGCGCCAAATTGATCTGGTGCACAACAACGCCGGTCCCGGAGCATGAAGCGGGTCGAAAGTTGGGCGATGACATCAAGTACAACCGGATTGCGGAAAAGATCATGAAAGCGAACGGGGTGTTGATCAACGACCTGCATTCCCATGCGCTCTTGAAATTGCCCGAAACTCAAATTCGCAGCGGCGATGTCCATTTTACGCAACCGGGTTATGTCCACTTGGCGGAGAAGGTCGCTCATGAAATATCCGCTGTGCTGGCGAAACAGGAACTTGAGTAACAACATCGGTGGCGGCAACTTTCCAGAACTGCTTTGGTAACCCTGCCGCACGTTGCGACACAATTGTTGTTCAGTAGGACAGCAACGCGATTCGCCTGGGACAGCGACGATACACCAAACCTGTCGAACAAAGACGGACTCCCTGCATCATCGTTCCGCACCGACCATTGGCCGGTCGAGTGATGAACCCGTCGAATCGTGAATCTGTCCCGATGACCGCTCAACTTCAAATCAAAGTTGACTCATGCGAAAACAAAGCAGATCCGGCATCGTGCCCAAAGGCTTTTCGCATTTGCGTTCGGTAAGTATCTCGATCTCAGAGCAAACCGAATCCAGACGACTTTTGCATTGGCGAATCGCAGTTTTGACACGAGAGAGCGTTTCGGAGCATTTGACTTTTGCCTTCTGAATTTTTGACTGTACGATCCAATCAGAAATCAGACCATCGAAGAAGTAGTCTGCAAACTTCGCGAATCCGTCGATCTGTAGCGACACCTGGACATGACCCTCGGCAGCACTCAGTCTTTCGGGCAGTTGTTCTCGGACCTGCTCGAATTCGCTGCCGTTGTAGATGGCGTCAAGCACCGATAGGAACTCGAACGGTCGCAAAAAAATGGACCGACCTTGGGTCTCGCTTCTGGATCATCGAGGGCAACGAACAAACATCCGTTCTGCTCATCGGCTTCGACAATCTCGCCCGACCAGTCGATCTCATCTTGATCGTCGGCTTTTTCATAGAACCGATCCGTGAAGCTTTTGTCGTCATCAAGCGAGTTCGGACAAAAGGCGTTCGCACCTTCCCAAGTCCAATCGAATTCGACTGTCTTGCCAATCGGACGCTGTAAAATAAAAACGGTGTGCTCCGTGCTGGAAGGATTCCAGAGTATTTGTGACGACAGATTAGTCACCGGATACCGACGAGAACAATCACCTAACTTTTTAGGTATTTTTCTTGACGGAGGAATTGCGTGACGATATACCTAAAGACTTAGGTGGTACCGCGCGGTTTGCAGATGGCTGCTTTATTGCCACTACTTCGACTTCATTCGTTGGGAAGCGATGCCAATGGACTCTGCTCCGACAGAACGCGAAATGGAAATCCTGAAAGTACTTTGGGAAATCCAAGAAGGCTCTGTACGTGATGTACACGAGCTTTTGGAGCCCGAGTCGGGTTTGCATTTCAACACGATCCAAACTCAGCTCCGCATCATGGACGACAAAGGACTTGTCGAACATCGACGCGAAGGGAGAACGTTTGTTTATCGTCCTCAGTGCACTCGTGAGGACGTCTCGTCGCGATTCATAAAGCAAGTCTACGACGGAGCCGTCAACGAGCTAATGCTGAACATGTTGCGATCTGAAAAACTCAGCGACAAAGAGTTGCAAGAGTTGGAATCGATGATCGCAGAAGCCCGCTTGAAAAAATCAAAGAAGAGGAAAAAGCGATCATGATCTTGCAAAGTTTCTCACAATGGTTGGCTCATTCGATGTTCTTCGGAGCCATCCTACTTTCGCTCGGTGCGATCGCGGTCCTGCTGTTTCGCCAGCCGGTGCATCGCGTTCGCATCATTCACTGGACGCTCACTGCCTGCTTGCTCGTCCCGCTATTCCAGCGATTCGAGTTTCTGCCGAACTATTCGTTGGGGCTGCTGCCAGCGAAGGCTGACGCAATCGTTCCGATGCAGAGAGTCGCGTCATCAAGGGTCCAGTTGAATTTGACGCCGGAGGGACACAAGGAATCATCTCTACTGCAATCGGATCCAAGCACAGAACGACTCCAGCCCCCAACCCATCCAAGTGGGCACATCATTGAACAAGGAAGTAGCCCGCCCTCAAACGCCCAGAAAACAGCTCAGGCCGAAGCCGCGCCTTGGTTTTCGGCTAGTTCTCTTTGGCGCGTCGCACAAGTTCTCTATCTCGCTACGGTTGCCGGCATGAGCATCCTTTGGTGCCTGGCGATTGCGAGGCGATCTGCGATCACACGCCGTAGTCGTCCTGCAAAGGATTCGAGCAAAGAGATGCTCCAAAGCATTGCCGGAACAAACAAACTGCCTAGGTTGCTTGTCAGCGATGACATCCAATCGCCAGTCATGTGGGGTTTGATTCGCTCAACGATTGTCATTCCGTCTTCGCTCGAAAACGGCCAACCAACTCGCCTGCGATGGGGCATCGCACACGAATGGGCACACGTCCTCAACCGTGACTATCCAACTTGGATCCTGGCTGGGATCGCGAAGTTTGTTTGCTTCTTCCAACCTCACTATTGGTGGCTGCGACGGCAATTGACACTTAGCCAAGACTACCTTGCAGATGCTTACGCAACCGACCATGGCGAATCCGCAGAAGATTACGCGGCGTTTTTAGTCGAATTGGCGCGTGGCGAAATTCCTAACCATAGTGCTTTAGCCTTGGGCATCGGCGACAGCAAGTCAAATCTGTTTCGTCGAGTCCGAGTGCTTGTGACCTCAAACGTCCCTTTGATCCGCAGGGCGAACGCACGGTCCGTTCTCGCCATTGCTCTAGCAGGCATCGTCTCGGTCGCAGGATTAAGTCTGCTGCGTCTGGGGTCTCGATCAGCAGTTGCAGCCACACCGGCGATTGCGGACGAGGAGGACAACAGCGATCAAAAAAGCGTCGGTGACGAGACGACGGAGGAAGATCAGCAGCTTCCCGATCCAATCACTTACGTTGGGAAAGTGGTCGATCGCAAGACGGGGGAACCGATCGAAGGCGCTACGGTTGAAGTCACTCACGAGCTAAGTCGCGATCCGAAAACGAATCAGTGGGTCACACTTCACACGACCAAACACATCTCGGACAAAAACGGTAGGTATGAGTTCACTTTGCCGCCAGAGGAAGTCGCTCAGCCATCCCTTTACATCGTCGTCGATGCGAATCACCCCGACTATCAACCCAAGGGGAGAAGCGGCTACTCGCACTCGATGATCCGCACGAACTTGGAAAAGGGAGAGCCGCCGTTCTACGAAACAATCAAGCTTTCTCCGGGCGAGCCGATCGTTGGAAAAATCTTAAATCCTGATGGTTCCCCGGCGGCGAACACTCGTCTAATGGCTTACACAAAACCACCGTCCGAAGGTGAACGCAATAGCTGGACACGCGGAGCCTTCCAATACGACGTGACAGACGAACAAGGCAATTTTCGTGTGGTCGTCGCAACGCCCGGTGACGGAGTGCTTTGGATCTACCCCAAGAACGCTGCCCCCAAAGCGATCCGTCTTGGTGACAAGCGTGGCAAGCTTGATCCAATCCAGCTTGTAAAAGGCAAACGTGTCACCGGCCAAGTGTTGAGCACCAGTGGCGAGCCGGTGCCGAATGTCGGAGTCTCCTTGAGAAGCCAGAGTGACGGCGAAGATGCCGACGAATTTCTAAATCGAAATTCCGTTTCCAGGGGCATTCGCGCTGCCGCAATGACGGACGATCAAGGCAGGTTCCAACTGCATCCTTTGCCAGCAGGCGAGTTTTCCCTACGCATCGAAGATCAGGCCCACGATCCAACGGAAGAGCATAAAGGAAGAAAGCCGAAGAGGGAGTTAGGCCACGTTTTTTCACGGATGAAGCTCACAATCTCGGATGACAATGTCAACGAGCCACTTGAGATACGCGCACTGCCGCATGTCATCGTCCGAGGACGCTTCTTCGATCCCAAAGGCAGACCACGCGCGAGCCACACTCAGCATTTGTTCGGCAAGGTCGACGGCGAATTCTTCTTCACGGAAAGCTCTCACCCGGGTGATGACGGATGGTTCGAATTCAAAGTGCCTCACGGTGCCAGCGAAGTTCGTATCAACACGATGACCAATGAGCACAGTGCCCTGCGCTGGCGACTGAAGCCGGAAGATCCATTGTCCATCGGACGTGAAATTGATCTAGGCACCCTGGAAGAGGATCTGACCACGCTGGAGATGGTCCGCTACAAAGCCCCCATCCTGCTCGTCAAAATCGTGGACAAGGACGGAAAACCGATCAATGGCTTCAAGCCCGACACGAAGTACATTGAAACCAAAGACGGCGGAAAGATGATGGGAGGTAGCTTCGTCTACGGCGGGGCCCTTAACTTTCAAAAACAACCGGACGGTCGCTGGCGTTCTGGCCAGATGCAGCCGGACACCAAATTGGAAGTCACGATTGTCAAGATCGATCAAGGCAATCGAGACGCACCGTCCCCGTCACCCGGTGAAGATCCCGAGGATAAGTCTCAGGAGTTCGACTATGTGGCCGACGCGCAAACCGTGTCGTTGGCGGAAGGTGACACGAAGGAGATTGTGTTCGTGATGGAAAAACGAGTTGGCAGGAAAGAGGAATCCAAGCAAAACGACGCCAAGCCGGCAGACGCCAATTAGTATTCGGAGGGACCGATCCGATGACTGCGATTCGCTTCATACTTCTGCTCGCTCTTGCATCGCCCCTCGGCGAAGCTGCTGAACCGTCGAGCACCGTCAACTACCAGCGGCACATCTCGCCGCTGTTTAGCAAGTTCGGTTGCAACGCGGGCGCGTGCCACGGCGCCGCTGAAGGGCAAGGCGGTTTCAAACTCAGTTTGTTCGGCTTTGATGCTGCTGCGGACTACCAAGCTATCATCGATCAGGACGCTGAGCGTGTGGCGAAATCACCGGACCAAAGTTTGCTGCTTCTCAAGCCAAGCGGAAACTTGGATCATGAAGGCGGCACGCGATTCAACGTCGATTCACCCTCTTATGAGTTGGTTAAACGCTGGATTCGAGAAGGCGCAAAAAACGAAGTACTCGGTGCACTGGTCGAACTTTCCATTGTCCCCGCTCAAGTCAATCTAAGCTCCACCACCCCGGAGGCCGATTTCAAAGTTGTCGCCCGGTTCGCCGATGACTCGAGACTGGACGTTACCAACGTTTCCAAGTTGCACGTTTTAGATGATTCGCTAGCGAAAGTTGACACCAGCGGAAGGCTCACTCGCATCGGTAATGGAGACACATCCATCATCGCCACCTACGGCGGACGCTCGGCCAGCGCGGCGGTTCTGTTAGTTGACGATCCGGAAAACACACTGAGATTGGAACCACCTGCAAACGAAGTCGACGAGTGGATTAACCGCAAGCTGGTGCGGCTACAGATTTCTCCCGCAGAGAAAACGGACGACTATGCATTCCTAAGACGACTTTATCTGATCGCAACGGGGCGTTTGCCGACACCGATAGAAATCCAATCGTTTGTTGCTGACTCAAGTGGCGACAAACGCTCCCGAGCGATCGATCGTGTACTCGTCTCGCCACAGCACGCGAGCCTCTGGGCGACTCGGATGTGTGAAATCACCGGCAGCCGAGAACATTTGTCTTCAGATGCCGCTGTCGCAGAGAAACAGCAGCGGCGATGGCATGAGTGGTTTCGCATTCGCTTTGCCGACAACACGCCATACGATCAAATCGCTCGTAGCGTTTTGACAGCGACATCCCGCGATCGGCATGCAGTGGGCGAGTTTATTAGACGTTGCGCGGAAACGCCCACCGACGTGGCGTTGGATGCCGCATCCTACGCGGCCAAGCCGACATTGGATCTATACTGGGCGCGCCGAGAAGCAAATGAACGGGTCAACCTCGAGTCATTGTCGGAACGCACTGCCGCCGCCTTTCTCGGCGTTCGAATGGAATGTGCTCGCTGCCACAAGCATCCGTTCGATCGCTGGACTCAGAATGACCATCGGTCCTTTGCCAATGTGTTTGCCCAAATTCGATACGGTTTGTCCCCCGAACTGCGTTCGGGATTGGCCAACGCGCTCGAAGAGCGTCGTGCAAGTATCGCTGCAGGCGAAAGTCCACTCCGCATTCCGCGTATCCGTGAAGTCTACGTCACGGACAACCGTTCTGCGAACTTCCGCGATGCCACAACCATGGAAGTACTAAAGCCGAGGCCACTGGGCGGCGCCCCGTTCGAGCCAGAAGGAGATCGCCGCGAGCAGTTCGTCCAGTGGCTCTTGCAGCCTGACAATCCCTTTTTTGCTCGCAACATTGTGAACCGTGTTTGGGCGTTCTATTTCGGTCGCGGAATCACAGAACCGGTCGACGCGTTCTCGGCTTCAAACCCGCCGTCTCATCCAGAGCTTTTGGATTGGCTTGAAAAGGATTTTGTTGCCAGTGGCTATGACATCCGCCGGTTGGAGCGGATGATTTTGAACTCGAATGCTTGGCAGAGAGCTGCCACGATTGCAACGGATCGCAGAAACAACAGTCGCAACTATTCTCGCTTCCAAGTACGGATTCTGCCAGCCGCAGTCATCGTAGATGCTATCGCTGACGTTGCAGGAGACAGCGACCAACGGGCCGTTGAATCTCCGTTGTTCCGCCCTAAAACATCGGGCGCGACGGAGTACTTCCAAGTGTTCGATCGTCCCGAGCGAGTTGCAACATGCGATTGCGAACGAAGTGATGCTCCTTCGTTGCGACAGACCATGCTACTCCTCTCCGACGACACGCTCTTGGAGCGCCTCCGAAAGGGAATCGCCGAAGACTTCACTCACATTCGCAGGGATCGGAAACGAGTGAGGCAATTGTTCTTCACCACGCTTTCTCGCCCGCCGACGAGAGACGAGCGTAAAACGGCGATGGAATACTTGAGCGAATCCGAGGACCGGGTTGAAGCTGTCGTCGATTTGGCTTGGAGTCTTGTGACGACACGTGAGTTTTTCACCAACCACTGAATCCAACAGAGCACCTACCATCACCAGAAGGGTAAAGAGTATGAGCGTGAAGTCGAAAATCTCGCGTCGAAGTGCTTTGTGCATCGGCCCAGCGGCACTGGTAGGGCTCAATCTTTCCCCAGCCATTTTGGCTCTCGCGGCGACCTCAACAGGAAAAGCCAAGAACGTGATCATGGTTTGGCTCGATGGCGGGCCCTCCACGATCGACATGTGGGATCTAAAACCTGAGGCACCCGACCACATTCGCGGCGAATTTAAACCGATCTCCACCCGTGCGTCGGGAATTCAAATCTGTGAACACTTTCCAGAGCTCGCCAAGATCATGGATCGTTGTCTGTTGATCCGAAGTGTGACACATAACATTCCTGCTCACGGCCCCGGGGCACAATATTTGCTAACTGGCCAGCTGCCGTCTGCAGCAGTCGACTACCCTTCCGTCGGTTCATTGGTTTCAAGCCAACTTGCCGACGCGAGCGTTTCCATTCCACCTTATGTGACGTTTGCCGCGCCGCCAGCGGCGGGAGCAGGATACCTCGGATCGGCTTGGAATCCGTTTGATCTAGACCCTGATGCTCGCGAGCTGCCTCGCGGAGTCTCGTTGAATCGCAGCGGTGACCCCAACAACGTAAGTTTGCAACTCAAGCAATTTCAAAAACGACTTGCCCTACGCAAACGATTCGACTCTGGATTTGATCGGCTCAATCAGGACGAAGTCGTCGACGGGCTGCATCGCTTCTCGCAACAAGCCGCCGATGTACTTTTAAAGGATACGATTCGCGATGCACTCGATTTGGAAACTGAAAAGACGAAACGTCTGGTAAAGTTTGGTTCGGGAAGTCTGGGCCGCAACGCACTTCGAGCAAGCCGGCTGATTGAAGCAGGTGCTCGATTTGTGACTGCTACCTTCGGTGGCTGGGACACGCATCAAGGCAATTTCACGACGCTTCGTCAGAATCTGCTTCCGCAACTGGACAAGGCACTGTCGGCATTGATCCTTAATCTGGAGGAACGTGGACTACTCGAGTCGACCATTGTCTACTGTGTCGGAGAGTTTAGCCGGACTCCGATCGTCAATGGCAATGCCGGTCGCGATCATCACTCACGTGCCATGACTGCCCTGCTTGCCGGCGGCGGCTTCCCTGCGGGCACCGCAGTCGGAGCAACCGATAAGGAAGGACACGAACCGATCGATTCCCCGTGTTCGCCCACAAAGCTGCTGGCTACGGTTTTAGATCAGCTTGGCATCGACACCGACACGAAAGTCAAAACGCCCTCCGGCCGTAACATCCGTGTTGTTCCCCAGGGTGTCGCTCCGCTAAGGTTGAACTAGAGCCTTCAGCAAAGCGGACCAGTCGTCTTGATCTAAGGGGGCAGACCTCTTGGATGCTTCTTTCTACTGCGACAGCCGAATCACTGATGCTCCCTCGTTGCTCTCGCGGCCATCAGCACGCACCGCAGTGACCTTGATGGTCATCTGCTCGACTTGCTTTAGGTCGGCGGATTCGTAGACGAAATCGGTGACTGTGATGTCTGAAGCGACCAGCTCATAGTCCGGTGCGTTGCCGACCGCGCGGTACAGTTTGTATGACGCTGCATTCGTGCTGCCGGTCCAAGAGAGCTGGACTTGATCTGCTGCAGATTCCTTGTTGATCTTGAGATTCGTGGGCGCGAGCACCGCAGTGCAGGCCGGGATGTCCGTGACCACATAGGTCTGGCCCTTGGTGGTCTTGATGCGAACTTGGTCACTGCCCTTGGCAACGAAGTCTACCGTCATTCCTGCCGGGGTCTTGATCACGGCCAGGGCGACGTTGGGGTACCTTAAGTCCAGGTTCCCGCCGGATTTTGACAACACTTCCAGCCGACTCGCGTGACCGCCGGTCCACTCCGCCGAGACCTCGAAGTTGCCCCGCGCCAAGAGGCCCCGGTAGCTGCCTTGCGACCATACCGCGGGCATTGCCGTCAACGGAGCCACGACATGATCCTGGCTCTGTAGAAGCATCTCAGCCACGCCCGCCGTGGCGCCATAGTTCGCGTCGGCTTGGAATAGCGGTCCGCCCCGGTGGTCGTTGAATAGGTTGTGCAGGTAGTTTCCGCCCAACAACGCTTCATAGAACGAGTAAGCTTCTTCGCCGTCATGAACTCTGGCCCACATCGCGATCCGCTCGGCGCGTGACCATCCAATGTTGCTCTTGTTGGTGCGTTTGGTCAGGCTGACCTTGGCGGCATCAAGCCAGGCCGGCGTGGTGTCGTTGATCAATTGGCCCGGATACAGCCCGAGCAGCATGGAGGTGTGCCGGTGGGCGGGGTCGCCGATCTCGCCGTAGTATTGCTCCTGACGAAATTCCTTGATCTGCCCCGACTTGCCGATCTGGATCGGGTCCAGCAGCGGCAACTGGGTCTTGAGTGTGGACAATCGGCTATCGCTACGCCCCAGAATCTCGGCCGCCGTCAAGGTGTTGTGGTGGTTTTCGTAGAACATCTGCTGGTCGAAGGTGGTACCAACGGTGTTCCGCAGCTTTTGCTCCGGGGACGAGGAAGGGTTGGCCAGCAGGACGCCATCCACGTCGGTTACGAATCGGGAGACAAAGTTTGCCTGGTCGTACATGACGGGATACACCTTGTCCGCCAGCAGGGACGGATCGCGAGTGTAGTCGTAATAGTCCCAGAACATTTGAGCGATCCAAGAACCTGTGCCGAAGCCTGCAACGATGGACCTGCCAGGCACGTTGTACGGGTTGGTCCAGAACGGTCCGGCCCAGCCGTTGTCGCCACCTGGGTCGAGCTGCGAGGGATTGAACTCACCGATGTACTGCGTCGCGTGCAAACGCTGCCGCGGCACGAAGGCGTTGAAGTAGCCGATGTAGGACTCGAACAGCTCCGGCATGTTGGCACTGAAGGCCGGCGCGTAGGCCATCTGCAGGTTCGTGTCGTGCAGGTACTGGGACGCCCACGGCGGATCGCTATAGACGTTCCAGATGCCCTGCAGGTGAGGCGGAAGCGTGCCTGCCCTGGAGGAACAGATCAGCATGTAACGCCCGAATTGGAACGCGAGTTCTTCAAGGTAGCGGCTCGATTTGCCATCGGGGTAGGCATCGACCAGTTCGTCGGTGCAGACTGTCGGTTCCGTGGCACCGAGGTCAAGGCTCACACGGTCGTAAAGCTCCTTGTAGTCGGCCTGATGGTTCGCCAACAACTGTTCGTACGACTTTGTCGCCGCATCGCCCAAGTACCGAGTCACTTTGGCGTGGGGGTGGGGGAAACTCGATAGCTTTTCGGCGTTCTCGTTGGTCAGGAACACTTGAGGGTCAAACTGGTAATTGGTTCCGACCGCGAGCAAAATCACCGCGCTGTCGGCATCCGAAATGGTGATGGTTCCTTGTGAGTTCTTATTGGCGGCCATCATCGTCCCACCGGCAGGGATGACCTTGAACTGGCCTTCATACTTCACGTTAAAGTAGTTCATGACACCGGAGAGCGTGATGGTGTCATCCTTTGCCACAACAGAACCGGACTTGCCGGACCCCAGAAACGGGATGGTGGGGCGCAGTGTGAACGACAACATGCCCGCCTTCGACGCACTCAAGCGAATCGCCAACACCTTGTCGGGGTAGCTGGTGAAGTACTCTCTCAAGTACTCCACGCCGTCCCGCTGATACCTGACATGCGAGACGCCTTCGTTTAGGTTGAGTTCCCGCTCGTAGTTGCTGGTGTCGTTGTGGCCGAAATCCAGGTAGACCTCGGCAAAATTATTCAGGCCTCCGCGGCGAAGGCCTCGACCTTCCGTCGAGTCGTACAGGCTGTTTTCGGTGATCTGGATTCGTTCGCTGGCCGTGCCACCGAACACGTTGGCCCCCATGTAGCCATTGCCCATCGGGATCGAACGGTTGACCCAGCCGGCGTCACTGTCCGGCGCAGGTTCGTCGTACCAGAGCCGCAGGGTCTTGTCGGCCTCGTCTGCGAGCGAACCAGGGGCAGGCTCCGCAGCGGAAAGCTCCGAAACGAGCATCACTCCCGTCCAGGCCAGCGTGAATACGGCGAAGACGGCTGTCATTGACTTGCGTACAAACATCATTTCTCCAGAAAACTCACTCTGATTCGGTGTCCAAAGTGTAATGCTAATCACGTCCTGGATCATCGTGCAGAATTGAAACCCGGCCCTACGTGCTGAATGCTTGGTTTTTCGCTGGCTCCGCGTTCTCGCGTTATCATAGAGGAGCCCTTCTTCCAAAACTCGGTGATTGAATGGTCCCAACCGGCTGACGCGGGGCAACTTGAGATTTTCAGAGACACATTGGACCACGTCAACTTGGGAGAGATGCAACCCAAGGATGAACCGCAGCCAGACGCCCAAGTCAAAAGGACCGCGGCTGCCCAAACTGCAGATTTGGTACCTGGCACCTTGAATTCCTCCTTCGATGCACACTTCCTGTACATCGAGACGGATCTATCACGATCTGTGCGTCGAAAAATCTAAGCCAACTCGCCTCGGTCGATGCAACCGACTGCGCGAAGAAATCGCGTTTTCTCTGTTCGGTGCGATCGCACTCTTTCATTCTGGCTCCCTTCTCCCCCGCGGCGAGAGCGAGTGGTGCTCGCTCTTGCCGCGGGGGAGAAGGGCTGGGGATGAGGGGGCAATGTGCTACAGAAGTGCATCAATTGCATGTTCGATCTGGTGCCGCACCGCAACTGGATTTTGCAAGGCCTCGTAACCCGGGATCCGCACGACTTGGTACCCTCGCTCGGCCAAATACTGGGCGCGGCGCTGATCATACTGACGGCCCTCATCCGTCTGATGTTGCTTACCATCGACCTCAATGATCAACTTCAAGTCCACACAACAGAAATCAACGGTGTACGGTGCAATCGGGTATTCGCGCCGAAACTTCTGATTTCGACAACGGCGATTGCGCAACATCTGCCAGACATCTCGGGCGAACTCATTTGCGCCGGCACGTTGATCGCGGGCGAATGAAATCGCCTCTGGATCCCGTCGAGGTCGTCTGTTCATGATGCCCCTGAGATTTGTTGGTGCCGTCTGCGTGCCCCCTCATCCCCAGCCCTTCTCCCCCTGCGATGAAAGCGAGCACGACTCGCTTTCATCGCAGGGGGAGAAGGGAGCCAGTATAAAGTAGGCAGGCCATAGAATGGAGACCGCAATTTCGTACTCCATCAGATCCCGAAGCCAGTTCCGAACGTTCGTTCGCCGCATCGGTTGGACCAACCTCAGCATTTTGGGTGATCCCCGAACTGCAGGAAGTGCTGGACACCGATGCGAGTTTCGGGCACTCCGCCACTCTACTCCGGCGGCCGACGCCGGAGTGGAGTAGGGCCGATTCCGACCGGCCGGAATTCAGTGTGATCGGCCGGTGGAACTGACCCCTACCACCTCAACAGCAGTTTCTGTTTCAAATCAATTCGGATTCGCCGAATCGAAAGTGAGTAGACCGTTAGGAGCGAGTACCTGTTCCTCCGACTCGGGCCTGTGCAGCGTCTCGAGACGCACGCGTACGTCACTTCCTCAAGCGACTTGATCTCCGCAATCACTTCTTCCGCTAATGAAAAAACTCAACCACTTGCCGTGGACGTCGTTGGCGTCTGTGCCATCGGACCAGTCATGACCGTGTCTATGGAGACATCACAAATTCCGAAGTCGTCGTCATTTTCCGCTCGTCTGTGGCGGAAAAAAAGAAAGCAACGGCGTTCTCCGGAACGGATGCATTAATCGTTGTCCCGAGAATCGTCGCGGGCATCTTGCGCCATTTGCGTTCTGGCCAGACGCTCGTCGAGTCCATTGTGTACAAGAGTTCGGCGCTGGTGATTTTTGTGGAAGCTGTGCAGGTCACGGAAGCCTGGTCGCCATCAACCTTGGGTTTGTCGAACTGCACCAACGGCGTGCCTTCATTGACAACGCTATCGGCAAAGGTGTAGATCTCCTCTGGACTCCAGCCAGAACCGTGACCGTGGCTCATTTCCAATTGGTACCGCAACGTCGATGGCCCCTGCACCGCCTGGGACGACTGCTGCGTGATCGGCATGGTGAAGTGATTGTCGTTGGTGCCGTTGACCCATAGCGTTGGGATCGTGACGTTCTTGAAGTAGGCCGAGCCATCGAAGTTCGTCATCACGACGTCGGTCTGCCGGCCGGGTTTGATCGCTTCGCCCTGATGGCCGTCCGAATCGGGCAAAAATCCGCAGCCATAGACCGGAACGGCAAACTTAAATCGGTTGTCGACACCCATCACGGTGCTCGTGAGGGTTCCGCCCCAACTGATGCCGGTAACGCCAATCTTCTCTGCGTTGACCTCCGGAAATGACCGTATGAGCGAGTGGACAATCACGACCTGCGCGACTGCGTGATAGTACCACTGCTGCTCAATCGGCTTGGCATGGTCACCAAACACGCCTACCCGACTCGGCCCGGGATTGTCCGTTGAAAGACGCGGCCTTCTGCTGCCCTTCGTCTGACTCACCGGGAAATGCCCTTCCAGGTCCATACTAATCGCCGCATACCCATGCTCGTTCCACCGTTTTACCCAGTCATCAAACGCCGTACCGCCGCCACCGTGGATGCACACAACCGCTGGCCAGCCACCTTCGGGAGCGGTTCCCTCGGGTGCACTGTAGTAAGCGAAGGCCTGAACTGGATTGCCATCATAGGGGATGGACGAATACAGAATCCCCGTCATGCCCTCCTTGGCGGCCTTGTCCGTTTCCTCCCATTTCGGCACCCTAGACAACTCATCCAAATCCCACGGCCCGACCTGCATCGCATTGGCGGTCACGCAAAACGCAGCCAATGTCAACAAGGTAACCATCCCAAACTTAATCGGCATCACACATCTCCGTTGCTGCAGGTTTCCAGTTGCGTCTGCGTTTTCCTGTGCCCTGGCGATCGCAGCCAGCGAGAGCAGGCAAGGACAATAACTACAGATTTCCATTTAGTCACTCGAGTTTTTCCTTTCATTTGTTGTGGCTGAGGCACGATCGCTCACACGCCCCATCTTTGAAACGTTCAATGGTTCAATCCCCAACGCCAAGGCGGGACTGCCGGGTTGAAAACTGAAATCGCCGCCCGCGGGGTCCACAAACTGGGGATCGCCAAAACGACTGGCCTGCTCATTGTCGACCGCCCGCATCTTGGCCAGATGGTTGTCCACCCAGCTTGGATTCGTCGGATGGTAGTAGAGATTGGAATCCATCTCCGTTGATTCAAGCTTCGGTCCGCCGGTGGTTTGGCCCCCACGCAACCTTTCGGATTGGGGCAGGCCACCATCGGGATGAGAGATGATGATGTTTCGCTGGACTTTCGACCCGGTTACCGGAACCCATTCAAAGCTGATGTAACCGTTTCGTGGCGAGTTCTGTTGATCAACAATGAAATTGTTGATGATGTCGTTGACACCCTTGGATGCGATTGCCGCCGCATGGCCGCCGTTGCGATAGAGAACATTTCCGTAGATCAGCGTCTCATGCTGGTCATCATCGCAACGGATGGCCGCCGGCAGCGAATGCGACTGATTATCGTGCAGGTAGTTGTAGCGAATGATGTTGCCCGTTCCGGTCCCAGACACGTAAACGCCGTTCCCATCAGAAAGCAGTTGAACGGAATGCGTAATCTCGTTGTATTCAAACAGGTTGTGACGGGAATGGAGTTGTTTTTCGCGAAGTTTCCAACCTTCATAGTCCCGTCCCCGATTGCCTCCTCGCCTTCTTTCTCCAATCTCTTGGCCCGTTCCTTGAGGTCTGGTTTTGTTGCCGGCGGAGCGGGTGCTGATGACCACCGCGCAATAGCCACTGTAGGCAAATTCGTTGTGCGCGATCCGGTTGTGCCCACTTTGCCAGGCCCAAAAGCCTGGGGATTGCCACGTGATTTCACTGAAGTGATGGAGGTAGTTGTTGATAATCTCATTGTGGTGATTGACGTCTTTGGCCCCAACTCCGTATCCGACCAGCAGAATCCCCGCCTCACCCAGGTGAGCGAATTCAGAGTCGGTGATGCGATTGCGCTGGGCGTGAAGGTCCAGACGTATTCCTGAGCCTCCGGAATTTACAAATCGACATTCTGACACTTCGCAATCCTCGGCCCCACGGAAGCGAAGCAGTGCAGTGGGCTTGTCGAACATGTCCCAGGAGTGCTGCAATCCCCAGCCCGAAACGTCTTCATTGCTTGTCCACGCCCAACGATCGGCATGCGTGAAGGTAAGTCCTGAAAATGCGATTCCGTGGACCGGAGTATCTGCCGCGCCTTCCAGGTCAATTTTCCCTTCGACACGAATCAGTTCGCTGGTTGCGGGCGCAAGGATTCCTTGCGGAGCCCCATCCGCTGCTGGATTGGCCGGCCACAAATAAATCTTGCGAGTTTTCGTGTTGACGACCCATTCCCCGGGTTCATCAAGTTCTTCGAGGACATTTTCAACCCATACCGAAGCCGCTTCGTCCCCCATCAGTCCCAAGAGATAGGGAGGTAGTGATCCGATTCGCCCTGCAGCCGCCACTCGAGTTTGTGCGATACCAGTCGCTTCATCGACCGATTCGAGCGGAAGCATATTGATCTCGTAGGCGACACCTGGCCGCACTTGGATTTCTACGTCTTCAAGGTTGTCCCAGTTCTTCAAAGCACCTTCAGGAAAATGCAACGTGCGGTTGTTTCCATTTTCGGTCGGCAGAAATCCGTCACCCCTGGCACGATTCAATCGCCCTTGCGAATCATAGAGGGTGTAAAATCTTTCCAATCCGGCCGGCATGTCTGCGACCCACACGTGACCAACCGCTTTGGCTGGCAAATCAGCGGGCGGCGATCCCAATCGTTTCCAACCGGAAACCGGCACTCCTGCACTGACAACCGGACGTTCGTCTTGATAGGCAGCAAAGGTCAAGAAGGCGGGGTCTGTTTTATCACCGGCGCCATACTGCGGAAGCATCACGTCAGCGGCCGTCGTAGGAGAACCGTCTGCGAGGCCCAAGACCAAAGTTTCGTCTAATTGGTGACGTCCCTCGCGAAGGTAAATCACGGCGGGTTCCGTATTGCCAGCACCCCGCAAGGCTCTAACCGCCTGCACCGCATCGGAAAGTGATCCGTACGGTTTCGCCAAGCTGCCATCCGCATCGGCTCCTCCATCAACGGACACGTAGAGATCCAGCGCAAGGCTTGTCTTGGGAACAACAACGACAAGTAGAATCGGAAGCCACATGAAGACCCTCCGCGCCGACGGAATGCACGAACGTTTTGTTCTCATGTGATTGATCCTGTTCCAAAGTATCGAGCTGAAAATAAGTGTCGGATCAATTGGAGTGGGATAGGCTTCCAGCCTGTCATTGCGGCATCGACAGGCTGGAAGCCTATCCCACCAATCTTCCGCTCAGCGCCGCGATTACAGATCCACGAAACCTTCCACATCATCCAGCACCACCTTTTGACGTTCATCCGCGTCGCGAAGCGTCAATTCGACGTTCTTGAACTCGATGTTTTTGGCATGACGAATGTACGCACCCCAAGCCGGCAGCACGCCAAAGAAAAACTGCTCCGGATAGCGATCAATGTCTTCAGCAACGGTTCGTCGTGCATCTTCTTCGGTGCCCTTACCCGGGAAGGAGATCTTGATGTTCTCTAAGACGACGTTTTCGACGAAGTGACCGGGGATGCCCGTGATCATGATCGGCCCGGCTTTCGACTTCTCGTTGTCCGTCACGCCGGGGGTAGGATCTACTTTTAGATTCTTGTACACCGCTTCGGCAGCTTTCGCTCGATCTTCGATGGTGACCTCGGCGACCACATCGCTGATTCGGATGTTTTTCAACGTGCCGACGGGCGGGCTTTCTCGTCCATCGCCAAAGGTACTGCCGCGGTTGCCCAACCGTATGAATATCGGGCATCCCACATCTTTCATTTTCACTCGGGAGATATCGACATTCTCCAGGCGTCCGCCGTCCACCGACTGCAACTTGATCGCGCCCATCGGGCAGTCGTGAAAATAGCAGTTGGTCACCGTCACATCGATGAACCCGCCGCGGGATGAAGTGCCGAACTTTAGCGCAGCCGTATTGCTGTCCATTTTACACCCGCGGACCACAATGTTTCGGCAAGGGTTCTTTGAACTCTTCAAGCAGATCGCGTCGTCTCCGGTGCTGAGATCACAGTTCTCGATCAGCACATTCTCGCAACCATCGAGGTCCAGGCCATCATTGTTGTAGTTGTTGTTGCGGAATCGCAAGGTCACGGCACTAAAGTGAATGTTTTTGCAGTCGATTAGGTGCAGCCCCCAGAAAGCCGGACGCTTATAGGTGACGCCAGAAAAGGTGAGGTCCTGACAACTCTCCATGCGCATCAGACGCGGGCGGATGCCGGTGTTTCTACCACCCTTTCTGTTCCGGGGGAAATTTTCGTGTGTGCCCCTGCCATCGATCACGCCGAGTCCTTCGATGGTGATGTTTTTTGCGTTTTCGGCGTAGATCAGGCAATGGGCGGCGCCCTCTCGGGGGCGGCTGAGGTTTTCAGTGGGGTAGTCTGCCACATCGGTGCTTCCGAGCAAGCTGGCCCCGTGATCGAGCGAGAGGGTGACATTGCTTTTCAAAATGATCGTGCCGATTTGAAAATCGCCGGCGGGGACGCGCACGATCCCTCCCCCCGCATCATGACAGGCATCGATCGAGTCTTGGACCGCTTGCGTGTCCATCGCAACACCGTCGCCGATCGCGCCGAAGTTCTTGATGTTGAACACCTTGGTGACGGACGTCTTGTCGCTATCTGCAACCGCGTCTTGGGGATCGCGTAGATGAGTCAACACGACTCCGAGCAGGACGACGGTTGTGACGAGTGTGAGGGGCGATTGCCGATTCATCTGCGATTTCATTTTCTTCTGTTGTGATTTCTTTGGGTGCTGCATGTCGTGGGGGCGGAGTGTAAATGCCTTGCCTGTGTTTCGGTGGTGTCGAAATGACGAGCCTGGAAGCCTATCCCACTTTTTCTCGCCCGATTCTTGTCGGTTCAAACTTCGCCGAGTGATCCGGTGTTGTCGGCGAAGGTTTCGGTCTCGACACCTAATCGTTGCAGCATGGTGACGTACAGATTCGACAAGGGAATGTCCTCGTGGCTGGCCCTGATTCTCCAAGGCTCTTTTTCGCCCGGGGCCCAGCCCCCGCGGAAGGCGCCGGCGCCGGCGTAGTTGAGGTATTGTCCGTGCTTGAAGCCCATCGATTTGCCACCGGCCAAGATCAGGGGATAGTTTCGGGAGAGATGGAAGGCGCTGGACGCGGACCCGAACAGCAGCAAGGTGTTATCGAGCATGCTGCCTTCACCGGCAGGTTCTGGAGTCGACTTCAATCTGCCGGCAAAGCGTCCGAACTCTTCGCTGATGAATCGGCAGAAGGTGCCGAAATTCTTCCAGCCGTCGGGCTTTTTGGTGAGGTGCGAGAGTCGGTGTGTGAGGGGAAGCCCGACGGCCCGAGCGAGATAGTCGCTGATCCCTTTGCTGACTTCCTTGCCGAGCTGGTAGGTCGCCACTCGCGTCGAATCGGTTTTAAACGCCAGGTAGATCAGCTCGTACATGGTTTGGATGTACTCGCGCGGGTCCTCCGCCGTGATCTCAAGATTCAAATGATCGACATCGACGGTCGGAAGCGGAAGGTTGATCCACCGTGCCGACTTGGCGACCTTGATCTCAGTGTCTCGCACGCTGCCGAGAAATTCCTCGAACGTCTGCTGGTCCTGTTTCGATAGATCTCTTCGCAACGAACGCGCGTCTTCCATCAGATGATCCAGCACGCTTTCGCTGAGCGCCAAACGCCGTGCGGCGTCGCCGTCCTGTTTCACAAACAGCCTGTCGAAGATCCGTTTCGGTTTGTGTTCCGCCGGAATCGGGCGACCTTCGTGGTTGAACGAAATCGTATGGGCCTTGCGCTGGGGCCCCGTACCTCCGTCGGTCGACATGACGAGGGACGCGAATCGGGTCTGCTCTTCTACATGTGCCGCATAGACCTGGTCGAGTGAAATCGAATTCTGGTAGTTGCCGCCCCCGCCGATCGCGGCCCCCGTGAGAAACTGGTCGGCGTTGTGATGGCCATGGTTGTTGCGCGATGCCGGGTGCGACAAACCGGAGAGGATCGTCAACTCGTCGCGCAGCGGTTCCAGTGGATCCAGACATTTGCTGAATGAGAAATCCCGTCCTTCGCCATGGGGAAACCATGACCAATCCTGGTAGGCCGGATCCTCTGGGAGCGGCATCGGCACACCGTTGGGCAAGTAAAAACAGGCCAGCCGTCGAGGGGTGGCCGGTTTCTCAGCGGCCCCCGCAGCTCCGCAAAACGTCTCGAAAGCAGGCAGGGCGAGTGCGAATCCGCCGACTCCGCGAACGAATCGGCGACGGTCGAGTGAATTGAGGGTCATCATAAATCCATGGGATAGGAACGATTCAATAAGAAATCACACTGGCACCCCTTTCCCCGCTTCGGGAGGTCGTGCCGCTTTTTAGTTGTTGACAACAATGGGTTTTCGCCGCTCTCCCAGAGGGCATGGGTGTCTACACAACTTAAGTCACCCTCCCTGGCAGGGAGGGTCGAGCGCAGCGAGGGGAGGGTCTGTTCGCACCATCGAATGATTTCGAGCCACAACGAACCCTCCCCGGCCGCTCGTACCTCGCGTCCGACCCTCCCTAAAAGGGAGGGTGACTTCAAATCTTGCGACTTGCGTCGGCACCAATGCCTGCCAGGAGGGTGACGCCGAAAACTGCACGATCTCGAAGCGGGGCGAGTGGTGAATGTGTTGGATTTGTTTCGAATCATGGGGAAACTCATCACTTAACGATTCTGAAAGAGGTCGCTGACGACTAACAGCCGAATCAACGTTTGCAGCCCGTCCCCTTGCTTCCTTAATTCAGAGGTCAGGCGGTCGATGCTCGATCGGTCACCGAAGGTCAGTGGACGTCCGAGCGCGAAGGTGGTCATCTTGTGAACGATTGCCCGTGCGAATTGGTCTTGGCGGTTGGCGAGCAGAAAACGTTTCACTCCGTCGATGCCGTCAAGCTCATGCTCGTTGTTCAGCAGGCTGGATGCGTCGATGGATTTTCCTTGGCTCTCCGTCCGCCAGTTGCCGAGGGCATCAAAGTTCTCCAAAGCGATCCCCCAGGGGTCGATCTTGACGTGACACGAAAAACAGGCCGGCTGTTGGCGATGATCTTCCATCCGCTGTTTGAGGGTCAACTTCATGATCTCGGGATCGGCCACGTCGATCTCGGGAACGGCCGGTGGCGGCGGCGGCGGCGGGTCATTGAGAAGACTCTCCAGCAACCAAATGCCGCGTTTGAGCGGATGCGAGTCCGTTCCATCGGAATTCATGGCCAACAACCCAGCCTGCGTCAGCAACCCACCGCGATTGTCTTCCGGTTTCAGCGAGATCTTCTGAAAGTCGTTTCCCTGAACGCCGGTGATCCCGTAGTGCTCGGCGAGTCGCCCATTGACCACCGCGTAATCGCAGTGAAGGAAATCCATCACGCTGTAGTCGTTCTGCAGCATTTCCTCAAACAGCGCGATCGGCTCTTGTTGCATCGACTGCTTCAAGGTGTCGTCGAACTGCGGATACGTCTCCCTGTCGATGGTCACGAACTCGAGTGGCGCCATGTTCAACCATTGCCTCACGAAGTGCTTCGAAAAACGCTCGTGCCGCGGGTCGGCAAGCATCCGCTGCGCCTGACGGACTAGCTCGTCCGAATGCCCCAGTTTCCCTTTGGCGGCGAGGTCGAGCAGTTCGTCATCTGGCACGCTGCACCAAAGGAACATGGCAAGACGCGTGGCCAGTTCGAATTCGTCCAGCCCGCGTTGAGCTTCCGGCCGCGACCGATCCGAATGAACCAGATACAGGAATCGGGGAGACGACAACACCGCCGCCAGTGTCTCGACCACGGCCTGTTCGAAGTTTTCGCAAATCGGGCGAATCTGGGCAAACAGCTCCAGCTGCGAATCGACTTCCGCTGCGGTGACGTTGCGTCGCCAGGCCCGACGCATGAAACGCGTCATGATTTCCCTCGCATACGCCTGTTCGTCATCGGAGTTCTCGCTGTCGATGAAAATCGCCGAATGCGAGACGGGCGGCCAGGGATCGTAGACCGGGGCCATCACTTCGACGTAATCGAATTGAATGTCCGCGGACTGTCCCTTCGAAGTGTTGTACAGTCGAATGTACTCGGACGGATTGGTCCCCACGGTCGTGCCCAGTTCCACAGTCTTGCGGACCGGATTGCGGGGATGGATTTCGCTTAGCGGAATCTCCCATTGATAGAACACCGGTTGTTCGGGCGACGCGTCAATGACCAGGTCACGGTTGCTGATTCGAAACGTGGCCTTTTGGTCTTTGTCGCCTTGCCAACCGAATTCCAAAGCGAGACGTGGAGCAGGGTCTTGTTCGGTAGAAACTCGCGAAGCACGGACACGAACTCGCAGGGTTCCTTTGTCGGGCAATCGGTTTCCAAGTTCGACCACGATCCGTTGGCTTGCCGGGAGCACGGCAACGACCTCGGATGGCTCAGGTACTTCAGGGGCCGCCGATGTGGGTGCCCACGCATTGACCGCTCCGACGTACGACCATGTGGCGGGCACCGTCTGGCCGGTTTTTGTGTTCTTGTAGTGAGCCGGTCTGCCACGCCTGCCACCCCTTCCGCGTCGACCACCTCTCTGCCTGTTATTTTGAGCGGCGGGTGCCTGTGTGGCTTGGGGCGGGTTCTCGGATGATTCGTTTGACGTTTCGAGCTCGGCAAACTGACTTGCCGATGCGGCCTGAGCCGAAACGCCCCAGTGCAACACCTCGGGACGCTCGCCACTGACGGTGGCTCGATACAGTGCGTTGCGATTCAGTTGCAGATATTCGGCATACTGCCCGCCCGTCATCTGCAGCATGTCGGAGCTGTTCTTGAAACCATCGGGCGAGATCGGGTCGGGCGGCAGGTCTTTGGCGAAGTCCAGATCAAGCCCGAGCAAATCTTGCAGCGCGTAGTTGTATTCGTAACGCGTCATCCGACGAAACGAGGAACGCCCCTGTTCGGCACGCCGCACTCGTGACGCGGTCTGGATCTCAGCGGAGAGCCACTCGATGATCTTTTTGCGATCTTCGCCAGTCAGTTCCGGTCCGTCTTCAGGAGGCATCTCACCGTTGCCCACGGCCGAGGAGACCTCCAGCCACCAACTCACGTCATCGCCGTGCAGAAGATCGGGGTCCAGCGTGTCGACGCGAATGTCGCCTTCGGCCGTCGCCGATCCGTGGCACTCGTAGCAAGCCTTCTTCAATATCGGCTCGATCTCGGCGCGAAACGCCTGCAAGTTTGCTTTCGGGGTCTGATCAGCACCGACTTGCGGAATCGGTGTTCGATAACTGGATCGAAGTGCCCCCGCCGCCTTGATTTCTTCGAGCGTCGGTTCATCCGGCGCCGTCGGTTCCTGGGCCGTCGCAGCGCGATGCGGTGGCGTGCCGGCCACAAGGCTACCGAACAGGATCGCGATGGTGACTAGATGGAAGTTCATCGAATTGGATTCTCTCGGGTCGTTTCGGTTGTCAGTCAGCCTGTCTTCGTGTGCGGCGTGCAAACGGTTTGCGGCCTGTCGACGAGACGGTGTCGTTTTCGATGGGGCGTCATGGTCGGCCGACCTCGTAAATGCGATGCACTTCGTGATCGTCCAATGCCTGGCCGAAAACGATCAGTTCATCCATGCATCCGTTCAGGTTGCGAATGCTCGACCTGCGGTTCCGGTTGGTCGGAACACTCCAATTGCCGATCGTCGCATCGCCGATTGTCAGTAAAGCGAAAGCGGGGCCTTTCAGCGGCTCACGCGTGGTTCGTTCCCCGTTGACGTAGTGTGTCACGTGCCCTTGACCGGAGTCGTAGACGGTCGCCAAATGCACCCACTGTCCCAGTCGAAACAGGCTGAAGATTGAATCCGATCGATAGCCGTGCAAGACGCGATTGGAATGTCGCATGCCGAGGATCAGCGTTCCATCCTGAAGAATCTGCCAATGCGGACTGTCTCGGCGGAAACCATCGGTTAGCAACAGCGAGTTGTATTGGCGGTCGAGCCCGTCCACCCGCAGCCAAGTCGAATAGGTCAACGATTCGAATTCGCCTGGAATGGAGATCCGCACGCGATCGCCGGGCCGTTTGAATTGCAACGATGTTTTGCCCGGCCATCGTCCCTGCGACCATTCACACCCGACGATGGCACCCGTCAGGGAAGAGCCGTTGGGCCCATACCCGATCAGCAGTCGATCGTCGTCGGCGCTTCTGTCGAACGGAAAATACGCGACAATTCGCGGATCGTCCTGCAGCGTGTCGCGGAACGCTTGCCAGTCCCGAAGTTGACCCTGTCTGTGCACGTCCGCCATCTGACTGAGCCGCGTCGGTGTGACGAAGTCGGCATCTTGGGCTTCGATGGGTTTCGAAGTTCCGTCACGATCGATCGTCAGCGCGTCTCCCGCATTGAGTTCCCGGCGCGTTGTCTGGTTGCGGTTCGATTCCAAATCGTAGAGTTCGACCTTGCCGTCAAACACATGGATTTCGGCCACACCATCGCGTGAGACATTCAGTCCGAATTCGGTTCCGACGTCGACCAGTTCAAAGGACGGGGCAAGCACGGCAAACCCGCGTGCCGGTATCGGAATATGGGCCCAAAGTCGTCCCAGCTGCAAGGTCACCCGCGATTCATCCAGGAGTTCAAGCTGCGCCGGACCTTCCACAACCACCGTGGCTCCGCCATAAAACTCCAATTGCAGCAGCCCCGCATCCCACGCCATCGTTCCTCGTGGGATGGTTTCGCCGACTCGCCAATCCGACGTTGTTGTTTCTTGCAGGCCGGCGATCCGCGTCAGCACGGCCACGCCGCTGTCGTTGACTTCGGTGAGTTCGGCAAGGTCTCCACCGGCTATCTGAGGCCACGGTTCATCCTTGCCAGCGTCAATCGCCTGACTGATCAGCATCGCGGCAAGCAATAGCAATGCAGCGGCCGCGGTCGCCCATCCGGCCAGTCCGCGAAACCGGCTCCAGCCCCGATCATGATGCTGCGATTGTGGCGACGGACCTTGATTGCGAAGACCGGCGGTCTCGCCTGTGACCGATGCCACGACCTGGCTGACGAAGTCCGCGGTGTCGTCGGCGGCATGTGCACGAACCTGCAGAGCCGACAGAAAACGCTGTTCGTCACGCAGTTCATCTTCGTACTGGGACAGACGATCGCTGAACAACAGGTGTTCGCGAAGCCGCTGCAGTTTGAGCGGATCCGCGGCCGCGACCTGAGCCAGCTCATCAAGCTGGTCGGACGAGATGTCGTCGTCAAGCAACCGTCCAATCAGTTCGTCGAAGCGATCGTGTGCCATGGCCTAATCCTCCGCCATCTGAAACTCGATGCACTGCTTGAGTTGCTCCCGAATACGCATCAGTGCCTGCCGAACGGCTGCTGCGGTCATGCCCAGATGGTCGGCCAGATCCGGCGCCATCCAGCCATCGCCATAGCGACCGGCCACGATCTGACGACTCTTGGGAGCGAGTTGCTCCACACAATCCCTCAGCACCGGCATCCGGCACTGTTCCCAGTCCGCCGCTTCCGCTGCATCATCCGGCGAGCCGACAAGGATTTCGGACAATCGTTCATGCAGAATCCGCTTCCGCCGCTGGTCTTTGCGAAGTTCGTTCCGGACAAGATTTCGCGCAATCCCTCGCAGCCACTTGCCGATGTCCCGCTGAGCGTCAAACGAATCTCTTTCTCGCCAGGCAACCAAAAACGCTTCCTGCGCCAAATCGTCGACCCAGTCAGGGGCAACGCCGAGGGTCCGCACGAACGAACGCAACTGCTGGTGTTGCTGCGCAACCAACTGCGTGAACTCCGGCGAAATCGCTCGATTTTGACGTCTCATACGAAAACCTTGTCACAGGCGCTCAAAGTGTGACATCAAAAATTAACAATTCCCTGCGCGCTCGAGGCGACCGCTGAGACACTTCGGTCGAAAAACGTGTCAGATACTAACGGCACGTCCATGCGTGTTGGTGTGCAGGCTTTAGCCACTCCCTGTCGCTGCGTCGCAGCGGACCTGAAAAAGGTGTCTGACACCTTTTTGGTAAACTGGGGGGGGCTGTCGGAAACGCTGTCTCCTCTGTGTTACTTACCGATGGCAGGAGCGTCCCAGGGGTTTCGGCGAGAGTAGCTGCGATCACCGCCGGCATTTTTTGGGGGGACGGCAAAGCCGGTAAAACGATCGAAACTTCTGTCGTCCTGTCGTGTTTAATCGGGTTGCCCACCAAAAACTGCGTCGAGATGCATCCCAGCAACGTGTTGTCTATTCAGCGACGTCCCACGAGAAACCACGGGGCATCGCGTTGATTCTCGTCGGACTAAACGGATCGCGATCCGTTCGATGCGCTAGCAGTTCCCGCCAACGATGACGAAACATTAATCGACAACATGACGCTTGCCGAAAAACGACGGTTTGCCGCCCGATGGTGCTGCCTGCTGTGGTCCTGCACATTCTTGCTGAGCGGATGTGGTGGTGACACCAATGCCGATTCAAAGAGCGCACAAACGTTCAAGGACGTGCCCACACTGACGGCCGAAACGATCGTGGTTCAGCTGCAACCTTGGCCGACCGTCGTTCGCAGTCAAGGCAGTTTACATCCCGACGAACAAGTCGTGATCGGCGCGAAAATCGGCGGACGGGTGGATCAGGTGCACGTCGAAATCGGCGACTTTGTCCAACAAGGCGATTCGCTGGCGACCTTGGACCAACAAGAAGCCCGGCTTCGTGTCACGCAGGCCGAGGCGCAATTGTTGCAAGCCCGCGCAACGGTGGGTCTGGAAGCCGATCAGAACGCGGCGGATTTGGATCCACAAAACGCCGCGCCGGTTCGTGAGGCCAAGGCGGTTTGGGACGAAGGCATCGCCGTGTTCGAGCGTGCCAAGTTGCTCAAAGATCGCAATGCACTGTCAGCGGCGGAATTCGATCAAGCCGCTGCCGCCGAACGCGTTGCCGAAGCACAATACGTTTCGTCGCTCAACGCCGTGGCAGAACGGCTCGCCGTGATTCGTGTTCGCGAAGCGGAATTGGCGATCGCCAAGCAGCAACTCGTGGACTCCGTCGTGAAAGCTCCATTCAGCGGGTTTGTTCAGCAACGTGACATCGCGCCGGGAGCCTACGTCGCGACAGGCCAAGCGATCGCCGTGCTCGTTCAAACCAATCCGCTGCGATTTCGGGGTGCCGTTCCGGAACGGTTTGCTCAATCGTTGCGGCTGGGCCAAGACGTTCGTCTGACCATCCAATCGGTCTCGACGCCCGTGATGGCGACGGTCACGCGGATCAGCCCGATGCTGGACCCACGTTCGCGGACGCTGATGTTCGAAGCGGACGTGGACAACGAAGACCAACAGCTGCGAACGGGTTTATTTGCCGAAGCGGAAGTGGTGATCGACCCGGATGCAAAAGCCATCGTGTTGCCCGAGTCCGCTGTGGTGGAGTTCGCGGGCAACCAAAAGGTGTGGAAGGTCGTCGATGGAGTCGCGGCCGAACAAACCGTGACCACGTCGGAATCTCGCGACAACCTGTGTCGTGTCGACCAGGGCGTGGACGTCGGCGACCAGCTGTTGGTGGATGGTGAGCGAGGGATGGTGGCCAAAGTGCTCGCGCCCGAGTTGACACCGAAGCTGCCGGATGCCGAGAACACATCACTGTCGTCTGATGCTTCCGAATCGGTTGAGACGTCCGAACCCCGCGCCGACGCCGCTTCCAACGTCAGGGAAGCTTCGTGAAACGCCCCCATTTTTTCGTCAAGGGAGCCGGCGATGTATTGGTTGGCTGAAGTTTGTGTGAAACGCCCGGTCTTTGCGCTGATGCTGATCACGGCATTGGTGGTCGCCGGCATGGTGGCGTTTCCGTCGTTGGGAGTCGACCGTTTTCCCAACATGGACATGCCGCAGATTTTCGTGAACACGGAATATGTGGGCGCGGCGGCCGAAGAAATCGAATCCGAGGTCAGTAGCGTGATCGAAGATGCCGTGGCGACAGTCGCCGGCATCGAAGAACTGCGATCGATTTCGCGCGACGGTCGTTCGTTCGTCATCATCACGATCGAATTGGATCGCGACATCGACGCGGCGATTCAAGATGTGCGCGATGCCGTTGCCGGTGTGACCAAACGTCTGCCGGCGGGGATCGATCCGCCGATCGTGGACAAACGCGACTTGGATTCGTCACCGATCATGACCTTGGCGGTTTCGGGGCAACGTTCGGCACGGGAGCTGTTTGTGTTGGCCGATCGTTACGTCAAAAACGTCATCGAGTCGTCTCGGGGTGTCGGAGAAGTCTTGATTGCCGGCGCCGCGGACCGCGCCATCCAAGTCAACATCGATGCAGATCGGTTGGCGGCGCATCAGCTTTCGATTTTGCAAGTCCGCGAAGCCTTGGTGCGACAGAACGCCGAAATTCCCGGCGGACGCGTCGACAATGGTGGCCGTGAATTGACCATGCGAACACTCGGGCGGATCGATGATTCGGCCGAGTTTTCGGACTTGGTCGTGTCCACGGTCGATGGTGTGCCCGTTCGATTAAACGATTTGGGAACCGTCACCGACAGCACCAAAGAAGTCCGCACGCTGGCTCTGTTGAACGGACAGCCCGCCGTGGTGCTGGAAATTCAACGGCAGTCCGGTGAAAACACCGTCGCGGTCATCGAAGGAATCAAAGAACGATTGTCGCGCAGTGAAGCCCTGCTGCCTGATGATGTTTCCGTCACGATCATCCAAGATCAATCGCGGTACATCGTTGAAGCACTCCATGAAATCGAACGCCACTTGATCTCCGGCAGCATTTTGGCTTGCCTGACCGTGTTGCTCTTCATGCGGTCGTGGCGTTCGACGATCATCGCGTCGGTGGCGATTCCCGCATCGATCATCGCCAGTTTTGCGTTCATGCGTTGGTTCGGATTCACGTTGAACAATGTCACGATGTTGGCGCTGGTGCTGATGGTCGGTGTGGTCATCGACGATGCCATCGTGGTTCTAGAAAACGTGTTTCATTGCATCGAAGAAAAAGGGATGGATCCGGTCAAAGCATCGATCGAAGGGACTCGCGAAATTGCATTGGCCGTGCTGGCGACCACGATTTCGTTGGTGATCGTTTTCCTGCCGGTGTCGTTTCTGTCCAGCGTGACCGGTCGAATGCTGTTTCAATTTGGTGTCACGGCAACGGTCGCGATTTTGATTTCGATGCTGATCAGTTTTTCATTGACGCCGATGATGTGCAGCAAGCTGCTGCGCAAGAACAAAACGACGGGTTCCGGGGCCGCGCCGGCATCGCGGCGAGGCCTGTATGCCTTGGTCGAGCGGCTTTACCTTTGGATGCTGGCGTTGGCGCTGCGTTTCCGATGGGGGGTGCTGGCCGTCGTCGTGATTGTGATTGCATCCAATGTGCCGCTGAGCCAGTTGGTGCAGCGGGACTATGTACCGTTGAACGTCGATGAATCAGAATTCGAGGTCCGTGCCGAGGCGCGACAAGGCGCCAGCATTTTGGCGATGCGTCAAGCCATCGGCAAAGTCCAGGCGGTGCTGGACGAAGTCGAGGGAATCGAAACGGTTTTGGCGACGGTCGGCACGCGAGGCGGTGGCGATGTGAATCAAGCCGGTTTTTTCATTCGATTGACCGATAGCCAGCAGCGTTCGTTTTCACTCACACGCCTCTGGAACGGACTTTTGGCAGGCGACCCGGGGGCCGCGTGGCGAGGTAATTTCACACAGCGTGAGAAAATGACCGAGATCCGCGGTCGCTTGAAAACCATTCCGAACCTGCGGCTATCGGTGCGAAACCTGACATCGCTTCGGCAAGGTGCACCGGTCGATATCGACCTTGCCATCACCGGGCCCGACGCCGATCGGTTGCTTTCATTCAGCAACGAACTTCGCGAAAAAGCCAAGCAGATCCCCGGGCTGGTGGACGTGTATTCGACGTTGCAGATCGACAATCCCGAGTTGCTGGTGCGTGTCGATCGACCGCGCGCCGCAGCGATGGGCGTGGAGGTGCAAGAGATCGCCGATACGTTGCGGGTCGCGGTCGGTGGCGACGATCGGGTCTCACGATACTTGGACCGCACGGCCGGTGACGCGTACGACGTGGAATTGCGATTGGTGGGAGTCGACCGAAAGGATGTTCCGTCGATCTCGCAGTTGTATGTACGGACCAACCCGACCAACCAGATCGAGCCGCTGGATTCGGTTTCCGGTGTGAACACGGCGTCATCCGGATCGTCGGATGTGCCCGGCATGTCTTCGCTGACACGACTTGACAACGTCGTCACCTTTGGCTTCAGCACATCCGCGTCACGCATCGACCGACTCAGTCGCCAACGGATGGTTTCGGTGCGTGCCAACATTGCGGACGGTTACGCGCTCGCCGACCGTATCGATGCGCTGCAACAAACGGCTGAAGAGATCGGTATCCCGGTCGGATTTAATGTCGAAGTCCTCGGCGGCGGACGTGAGCTGGAACGAACGATTGCGGATTTCGGATGGACATTCCTGCTGTCGTTTGTGTTCATGTACATCGTGTTGGCGGCTCAATACGAAAACATGGTTTACCCCGTGATCATTTTGTTGTCGCTGCCGATTGCCGTTCCGTTCGGTTTGGTCAGTTTGTATTGGGGCGGCGAAACGCTGAATCTTTATTCCGCGTTGGGGATTTTGGTGTTGTTCGGCGTGGTGAAAAAGGCGGCGATCTTGCAAGTCGATCACACCAACGCACTTCGCGGCCAAGGCCTGCCACGTCATGACGCGATCATGCGGGCAAACCGCGACCGCCTGCGTCCGATCCTGATGACCACCATTTCGTTTGTCGCGGGATTGTTGCCGTTGCTGATCGCCACGGGGCCCGGCGCCGAAGAACGCAGATCCATCGCCGTGTTGGCCGCCGGCGGGCAAACATTGTCGCTGCTTCTGACGCTGCTTGCGATCCCCGTGCTATACACCTTCATCGACGATTTAAGCCGAATCGGATCCAGAATGCGGCCATGAAAAAGGGGGCAGGACTGTTTTTCCGGCCTTCCCCGTGGGGGACTTCGATCTCCGAAAAGAGTCCTGACCCCTTTTTCTTTCTACCAGACCTTCGTCAGATCAACCGAAACACAAGGCGGAATCGTCATTGAGATCTCATCATGATACGACTGCTCGTGGTAAACGCCGCCGGTGAGCACAAGTTGCAAAATCGAATGCTCTTCTGGATCGACGATCCAGTACTCCGGAACCAGATTTTGCTCGTAGAGCGTCCGTTTCCGCTTGCGATCGTGGTCAGAGTTGGAAGGCGATAGAATCTCGACGATCAAATTGGGGACGCCTTTGATTTTCGTGGGCGTCAAAATGTGTCGCCGGTCTTTGCTGACGATGACCAGATCGGGTTGCACAATGTCGTGATCGCTCAGCTGGACATCCACCGGAGCGTTGAATACTTGGCCGAGCTCGGTTAACTCGATTTCGGTGTACAGTTGAAACTGAATGCGTCGCGAAACGGTTTGGTGATCAAGGCTGGGAGCGGGATTCATGAAATGTTCTCCTGCGATGATTTCATGACGCAGCCCATCATCAGGGATCGCCGCGTAGCTTTCGTAATCCCACTTGGTCGACGAAGAGGAGGTGGTGGACATGGTTTTGAAAATTGCTTTGGGAGAAAATCGACTGAACTCCATTATATCGCCAACATGGCAGATCATAGGGATACCTAACAACTTTCTCCCCACTGACGGAGTTTACGCGACGATATTTCTGCGTCCAAGCAGCCTTCGCACCCGTCGTGACGAAATCCACAATCGGTTTTTCAGGGAACCCTCCAAAGCTTTCGAAAGACAGGGAATTGGAGCAAATCACCTGCCGCCCATTTTCCTGTCCTCCATCTTCCTGTCGTACTCACCAGCTGATCGAAGGCTCAATTCTTCACTGGATTTCGATCGTTGCTTAGTCGGACACCGATTGGGAGTATTCGTCCAGCACTTTCGCATCGAACTGAAAGTCGTCTACGGTCACATGGCCCCAGCCGTCGGTCGAGTGGTCGACGACTTTAATGAACACCTTCCGACCGACATACGGGGTCAGGTCCCAGGCTGCTTTCTGCATGACCTGGTCGTTGATGCCGCGTGCGACGTCAACTTCTTTGCCGTCGGCGGTGCACAACGCGGCATAGGTGGACGGACCGCGTCCGCCGCCGATCCGGAAGGTCATCGTTCTGCCTTGGGGAATGAATAGCGGCGAAACAATCACGCCGGTCTGCATGTCCGTGCCTTTCTTGGCATCCGCCGAGGGTTCGAGCGTTGTCAGGTAATGTTTTCCCTGCTTGTTGTACTCTCTTTGATTGTGGAAAAATTGGTCTCGGCTGCCGATGAGGTGCCCGAATTCGCCATCGACGACTTTCCAAGGTTCCAGTTTGCCGGACTCGAAGTCGAAAGACGCGGTTCGCGAACTCGGAGTCGCGGCGGTTTTCTTTGCGGGGTTGCCGGGCCCACGCGGACTCACGTTTCCGGGACGGCGTTTCTGTACCGGCGGTGCATAACGTGCCCGCAGTGCGTTCAGTTCCTTGACCACTTCGGGATAATCGTTGATCACATTTTGCGTCTGATTGACGTCCGATTCCAGATCATACAGCTGGGCGGACGGCGCATCCTTCTTGATCTTTCCGTCTTCGATGTCGCTGTTGACCGAACCGACAAAACTGACCGCGGGCGGCCCGGCGAACGTGTGGTCGCCGGGTTTTCGTCCGCCGAATCCGCCGCTGCCTTGGCTGGGGATATACATCCATTTCCCTTTGCGGACCGACAGGTGCGTGCCCTTGTGCGGGGCGAGGACCAGATGGTCGCGGATCGGTTGCTCGGGTTCACCGATGAACGCGGGCAGCATGTTGACGCTGTCAGCCTGCTCAGCCTTGTCCAGCTGTTGCTGCGTCAGTGCCGCAAACGTCGCCAGCATGTCGACGTTTCCGATCAACTGGTTGGACGTCGTCCCGGCCTTCACCTTGCCCGGCCAACGGACGATCATCGGCACACGATGGCCGCCTTCCCAGACACCGAACTTGAACCCCAGCAAGTCGCCGTTTTGTCGATGCCCGGCTTTGAACGCGGCCTGTCCGCCGCGATTGAACATGCCGCCGTTGTCACTGGTAAAGATCACCAGCGTGTTGTCGCTCAAACCGTTTTCTTCAAGACACGCAAGCACTTCACCGACGATCCAGTCCAGTTCATGGATGAAGTCGCCATAGAGTCCACACTGGCTGGTGCCTTGGAAACGCTTGGCCGGCGTGAAGGGGTGATGAATGTTGGTCGTTGCCAGATACAGAAAAAATGGATGGTCCTTGCGGGCATTGATCCACTCGACGGACTTCTCCGCCAGCGTGGTGCCGACCCGGTAATCGTTGAACAACTTGTGCGCTTCCTTCGCCCCGCCGAATTGGTTGGCGCTGCGCTGTGCGGCCTCCGGAGGAATCGGTGTGATCGGCGTGGCGCCCTTGTTGTTCCTGCCCAGATAAACCAACGGGTCGGCGGGATCGCTTCCGACGATGCGATCGTTTTCCACAAACACATACGGAGGTGCACTGTTCACCACAGGCATCCCAAAGTAGTAATCAAAACCGAGATCCTGCGGCCCGGGGCGGAGCGGTTCCTGCCAATCGTTCTTTTCCTGGCCGAACCCCAAATGCCATTTCCCAAAAGCCGCCGTGCTGTAGCCGCTGTTTTTAAAAACATCCGCGATCGTCGTTTTTTCGGTGTCGACAAGAAGCGAAGAAGTCACCGGAGCGGGGCCCCAGATGCCCCTGCCCCCGTTGCCGCGCAGCGGGTATTGGCCGGTGAGCAGCGCGTAGCGTGACGGGGTGCAGACCGCCGAGACCGAATGCGCGTCGGTAAACCGGCGTCCTTCGGCGGCAAGCCGATCGATGTTGGGCGTTTGCACATGGCTCGCGCCATAGCACCCCAGGTCGCCGTAGCCGAGATCATCGGCAAAGATCAGCACGACGTTGGGTGGAGTGTCAGCGGCGCGGCAGAGTGAGACTGTCGCCAACGACAGTACAAGGCTGGCCGAGAGTATCAGGGGAACGTTTTTCATTGTTTGTCGTCTGATCAATTGGAGAATCCGAAGCACGGCGCAGCAGTCGCTATTTCGACGTGCTCAGCCATTGTTCCAGCTCGGCCGCTAACGAAGCGACCAGATCGGGATGGTTGTCGATGACATTTTGCTGCTCGTTGGGGTCGGCTTCGACGTCAAACAATTCCACGGGGTTTCCGCGGAGCGCGAGCAGCTTCCATTTTCCCCGCATGGCGACTTCGGTCGCAAACGGCTTGGGCTTCGGATAGTGGCGTTGAATTTTCTTGTACAGGTCGAGCTGCCAGAACACGGTGCCCCTGGCTTCGTCGCTCGGCGGAGGCCCGCCCTTCATGTGCGGCAACAAACTCATTCCATCGATCGACAATTCGCTCGGCACTTCGACTCCGGCCGCTTCGCAGAACGTGGGCAACAGGTCATTGGTGTGGCCAAACGCATCCGACGTTTGACCGGCTGGAATCGCCGCCGGCCACCGCACCACCATCGGCACGCGAATTCCCCCGTCATGCAGATCGGTCTTGCCGCCCTTCAGATCCCCGATGAAACCTTCAAAGGCAGCGCCGTTGTCGCTGGTGAACAGGACGAGCGTGTTGTCTGCGATCCCCAATTCGTCGAGCTTGCCGAGGATCTCTCCGACTTTGGCATCCATGTGCTGGACCATTGAGCGGAAACGATGCTGATCGTCGCTGATGCCCTCCGCCGCGGTGTTGGACCAGTGCGGCTCGGGAGCGGGCTCATAGGGTTTATGGGGAACCAACCACCAGAGGTTGAGAAAGAACGGCTTGTCCCCGGCGGCGAATCCTTCGATCAGCTCGATCGCGAAGTCGCCGTTGGCGTCGGTCAAGTGTTTTGAGTGATAGGCGTCATCTTCGCCGACGTGTTGGTCGTTGCGAAGGAGCACCGTGCCGCCTTGTCGAAACAGGGTTCGATCTCGCCCCATGCGTCCGCGAACCGGTTGCTGTTCAATCTGGGTCTGATAGACGTCGAAACCGTGCTGGCGCGGGCCGGGCTGATTATTCAACCGCCGTCCCTGATCGTCCACATGCAGCCCACCGAGATGCCACTTACCCACGTGTGCGGTGCGGTAGCCCGCGTCTTGAAGAAGCTCGGCAACGGTCGTCGCCGACTCGGGCAGCCATCGATTGACGTCGTTGAAGTGTTTCGTGATCCCGAATCGCAGGGGATAGCGCCCCGTCAACACCGAGGCACGCGTCGGCGTGCAGACCGCGGATCCCGCGTAAAAATGCGTGAATCGTTTGCCTTCGTTTGCCAGTCGATCCAGGTGAGGCGTCTTGACGGCGGGGCTGCCGAAACAAGACAGGTCGCCGTAACCGAGATCGTCCGCCAACAGCATGATGATGTTGGGACGTGATGCACTCGGGGACTCGGCACTTGAGCTATCGGTACCAAGCAACAGAACCAAGGTGCCTGCGGCGAAGCACAACGCGTGTTTCAAATCGTTCATTGTCTCTTACTTTCGTTCCTGCGCTGCTCTCAATTCGAGCGTTTGGGTTGCTTCGCTGGCCGGTCTTTCCTCATCAGGGCAGTCTTTTGACCCAGTGGAATCAATCGATCAAAGAGCGTGCCGTATCGCTGGTAATCGTTGTAGTCCACCGCCTGGTTTTTCCATTTGCTGAGTTCCTGATCGTATCGGCTGCGCATCGATGCAAGGACATCCGCACTGTCAGGGCTGTTGGCGAGGTTCTTCAGTTCCAGCGGATCGTTTTGAGTGTCAAAGAGTTCCTCGACCGGATCCATTTTGTCGTCGCCGTACCACCAATAGGTGTATTTGTGTTGCCTGGTGAGGCAAGTCAGGCTGTGTGTCGCCAGAGGGCCATACACGTTGATGAAGGACATCTGGTCATGCCCGCCTTCATCCGGATTCTGCAACAACCCCATCAGGCTTTTGCCGTCCATGTTGGACGGGATCGCCAGACCGGCCAACTCCAGGATCGTCGGCGCGAAGTCGATGTTGCCGGTCAATCGATCGCAGCGAATCTGACGTCCGTTCAACGGGCTTCGTGGGTCATAGATCATCAGCGGCACACGAGACGATTCTTCCATGGGCAGGACTTTGGATCCGTAGCCGTGCGAACCGCAGATGTAACCGTTGTCGCTGGTGTAGATCACGACGGTGTTGTCCGCCACGCCCTGTGCTTTCAACTCGTCGCGGATCATCCCCACGGCGACGTCAATCCCATAAACCTGTTGATGGTACTTTGCCATTTCACCGTCGTAGTCTGTGTCATAGTTCCAATCGGTAAATCGAGGGTACTGACGACCGGACTTGCTTTGCTGCGAAAGGTGTGTGCCGTATTCCCGGCCAAAGTTATCCGGTTTGGTGAACGTCTTCCCTGAGTAGACGTCGTCGAAGCGGGGATCGGGGGTCGCCGGCTTGTGCGGTGCTTTGAAACTGATCGACAGACAGAACGGCTTCTTCTGTTTGACCGATTCGCGAATCACATCCTGCCCGAAAGCTCCATAAGACAACGTCGAATGGGGATACTTTGCTGCATACTTCGTCATCGATCGGTTCTTCGCCGTTGCGTAATTCGTCTGGCCGGGACCGCCGCCCCAAAAATCGAAGTCACTTTCGCAAAGCGCCTTGCCCGTGACCACGATCCCAAACTTTCCGGCGAATGCGGTCAGGTAGCCGGCCTCACGCAACAACACGGGATACGAATTCGCCCACACCTCTTCACGCATGTCACCGTGGGTGAAGTTGCATCCGGTTTTGTATTCATACATTCCCGTGAACACACTGGCTCGACTGGCCATGCAGATCGCGGTGGTGTTGTAGTGCTTGTCGAAAGCCACTCCGTCGCGAGCGAGCTGATCCATATTGGGCGTTTGGACATCCTTGTTGCCATAGCATCCCACTGAATAGGTGCTCTGATCGTCCGCAAACAGAAACACGATGTTCGGCCGGGATGACGCGTTGTCGGCCGCCGGAGCCGACGCACAGAAGTTGGCGCGAACCAACAACACGGCCGCGATCAGCGAAAGAAATCTGAAGTACTTGATAGTGTGTTGCATGAGACTCTTTGATCTTGGTGGGGGCCGCTTTGATGCCGGCGCTCCCCCCTTTCCTTTACATGTGTTCCGAGTTGGGCCCATCTTGCCATCAACATACCACGCCGGCACGCGACCATTTCTCCGCCAGCGAGTCCCCGGTCAGTTGCACAGCCATTCTGCGGTGAGCGAGCCACCCCTCCTCCCAGGCTTCGCGTTACGCCCTGCCGCTAACACCTCCTAAAACACGGGAAAGAAATCGTTCATGGCGTAGGGCTTCACGCTGGTGCGGGAATGCTCCTTTTGGATTCCTGTTAGAGGCAACGCAAAATTCTCGTTGCACCACGCATCACCGCGAGGATGGATTACGCCACGGCCGTAAGATTTTGCGACCTGGGCACAACGGGCCGAGCGAACGCATCGATGGCCAGCGAAGTCAATAGTTTAGCTTCCCGCCTCGCACAGGTGGCTGACGCTCGTCCTTCCACCATTGATCGGGGCCTTCGGATTCGATGTCCGCCCAGAGCTGGAAGAGCGTGCGTTTCATCTGCTCCGTTTTTTCCGGCAGCTTGACCGACAGGTCGTTCTCTTCTTTCCAGTCTTTTTGGATTTCATACAGTTGAAATTCGGACAATGTTTCATCGCCGACGATCTTCCAATCCCCGATCCGCATCGCCACGCGGTCACCCGGCGGCGAAACGTGGGTTCGCCAGAACAGCGGGATCTTCCGCTCGACAGGTTTACCTGCAAATGCGGGTAACATACTGACGCCATCGATGGTGCGATCCGTCGGAAGCGGGATGCCGGTGATGTCCAGCACCGTGGCAAAAATATCCGTGCCGATAACGGGGACATCGCTGACCGTCCCCGGCTTGATGTGGTCCGGCCAGCGTGCCACACCGGGTACACGGATGCCGCCTTCATGATCGCTGCGCTTGCCGCCGCGCAAACCACCGGTCGTGCCGCCAAACTTCGCGACCGGACCGTTGTCCGACGTGAAGAACAACAACGTGTTGTCGCTGACGCCCTCTTCGTCCAACGCCCGCATCACCTGACCGAGTGCGTGATCGAGTTGCGTGATGTTGCCCATGTAGGTGCTGTTCTCGTGACCGTCATACAGAGCCGAGAACTGCGGGTCGGTCGCGATTGGTGAATGCGGCTCATGGACCCAAATGGAAAGCGCGAACGGCTTCGAATCATCGCGAATGTCACTCAACCAGCGCGCCGCTTCGGCGGCAACCAAAGGCGCCGAAAATCCCTTCAGTTCGCCGACGGGCGTTCCGTTGCGGACGAAGTTGTTCGGATTCTTGTGGCTCGGCTCGGCATTGTTGTGCGTCGCCATCCAGTAGTCGTAGCCATGATCGCCGGGTTGTGGATACTTTGACGTATTGAACTGTGGCCTTGAATTGAGATGCCATTTGCCGACGTGGCAGGTTTCATAGCCGATCGATTTCAACAGCTTTGGATAGGTGGTTTCGCTGGCCCGCAAGTGGGCTTCGTGATTGCCCGACAAGTGTCGATAGACGCCGTTGCGATACGGCGTTCGCCCGGTCAGGATCGCCGATCGCGACGGCGAGCAGACCCCGCAGGCCGAATAACACTGAGTGAATTTCACACCCTGCGACGCCAGCTTGTCGACGTTGGGCGTTTGGATCAGCTCATGACCGTAGGTGGCCGAATCACCCCAGCCCATGTCGTCGGCCAGGAAGACCACGATGTTCGGCTGCGCCGGTTCAGCCGCGTTTGAGATGGCTAGCGGAGTCAGGAAGAGGAGGGCGCAGAGTGGGAGCGGCGTTCGCATCGTTGGTTGATTCCATCCGAACGGCGGAAGGGGAGGCGGGGAGACAAGGAGACAAGGAGACAAGGAGACAAGGAGACAAGGAGACAAGGAGACAAGGAGACAAGGAGAGGGTCGTGCAGTTTTTGAAGTCACCCTCCTGGCAGGAGGGTCGAGCGAAGCGAGGGGAGGTCGATCGGTGATTCGCGGCGTTCACTCCACTCTTGATGGGCGACCCCAGGCAACAACGCAAACCCTTTCCTTGTTCCCGGGCTCCCGCCTGGGAACACACTGCCATGGAGGCTCCCGCCTGCTAGCTGCCATCGGCGCGTGGCAGGAGCCACCGCGGCCTTGCGTTCCAATGCGGAGCCTTGGAACGAGTTGAACCGTCGTTGCACGGTCATGCAGGTTGCACGGTCATGCAGCACGAATCCCGACACATGGCGATACAGATGTAGAGCCGGCTTCGGGGAGCCTCAATCGGCACGCGTCGAATCTCAGAGCGAGGTTCCAAACCACGTGCACCGGACCCCGCTCCAAGGTCGCGAATGACCCTGATTGGGAGCAAGAGGTGACCGGGTGCACGTTTACGGAGTCTGATCGGTCTCAACAGCGGCCACGTTTGGATTTCGCGTGTGTTGCCAAGGCGATCAGCGATTCGACCTATTCGTCGGAATCGATCGCGTCTTCATAGCTTTCGCCACCTGAGACGGCCGCCAGTTCTTCTTCGTATTTGGCGTAGTCGTCTGCGGTGGCACCATCGGTCGCAAGTGCGTTCTCTTCTTGCTTCGCGCAGCCGGCGAAAGTAATGGCACATAAAACCATCAGCGAAAGGTAAATAGACTTCATCGAGTTCTTTTCTTGGGTTTACAGGTAACTTAAAAGGGAAGAGCCGCCCAGAGCGCAGAGCAGCTGGGCGGCAATAGGGCAATAGCAAGATTCGTCGAACTACTGGTTCAACTGCTCTTCAATGGTCTCACTGTTGGCCCGAGTTCCCAGAGCACCCCACAATCCATAGGGGCTTTGCGAACCTGGGGAAGCGGCACCGGTGCCGTTGAGCCAGACCATCGGGGCGCGTGAGTTGCCCGCCTCAACGGAATCGGTCATAAAGATGACTGCTCCGTCGCCCATCAAGACGTGTGCACCACCTTGATGCCGACTCGACGGTGGGGCAACCAACGTCGTCCCCAACGCATTGTACCGACCACACGCTTCCCGGTTCGGAGGCAGGATGGTGGTGATGCCGGTCATGATCGGGTAGCTACTTGCCCAGCGGTAACCTCGTGCGAAGTTACGCCGGTTGCGCTGTTGCCACTCAGGCAGCCAGAATCGAGGCCGCTCCGGATCAATGTAGCCATTGTCCTGACAGAGCGCGGGGTTGTTCCGCGATGCCGCGAAGCCGAACGGGCCTGAATTTCCACCGTTGTTCGCGACGCCATTGCCGCGAATGTCGCCGTCCTGCAGGTCAGTGATGATCTCGCCCATCGCAATCGTGTTCGACAAGCCGTCGAGCACATCGCGGAACTTGGCATCTTGGTGCGGCTTGAAAAAACCGCGATGCGCGGCTTGGGCGTGGCGTGCTCGCCCCGTCGTGATGTTCGTCCGATTGTTGTTGTACGGAGCGACGTGAAGCAGCCAGATCGAGTCGCCGAGATTCGACGCGTAGTTGGTCCGTCCCAAAGCGGGCAATCCGACTCCGGGATCACTCGGACAACGGTAGGTGGGAATTTCGTTGACCCATGGGATGTACTGAATCCGGTCAGGCGTCGGTCCCATCGCCGGCCATGGCGGACTCTGGAGCCCACCGTCGGTTCGGGCCTGGTTAGGGTTCGAGATTTGATCCCACAGAGCCTGTTGCTCGATAAACGGAGTCATCGCAACCAGGGAGCTCAAACGAAATCGATTGCCGAAGTCCGACGGACGAAACCAAGGTCCCGGCGCAAACGCACCAGTCCACGGCAAAGTCCCCCCTCCATGTCTCGGAATTTGTTTGAACGCCGAGTGATAGTTGTGAAGCGCAACTCCGAGCTGCTTGAAATTGTTGCTGCAACTCATCCGCCGAGCTGCTTCGCGGGCGGCTTGAACAGCCGGTAGGAGCAATCCGACAAGAATGCCGATGATTGCGATGACCACAAGAAGTTCCACTAATGTGAAACCTCGATTGCGCTGTGAGTACTTCATTCGACTAGCCAACGTGATAAAGAGTGCAAACGAAAAAGATCGCACGCCGCCATCACCGGATACCAAGGTGGCTGCAATCACACGTCGTGGCATTCATGCAGCTTGATCTCTCGATCACCTCGCAGCGGCGACGGAGCGCCAGCATTCAATATAGCCGTCCCGATTCGGCAAACAACGATTTTTGCGACGCCACCCGAGCGATTTGCGTCGCCTTGCGGCCGGCATCTGATCCATCAACGTCTGCACGGTGTATCAAACGCCCCTTCGATTGTATCGCTTCGTATCGTTCTACCTTGATTCGCATCGGCGTGCGAATTGCTCAGCCTTCGGCGGCGTCTTTACGCCGCGCATGACTCAATGCCGCTCGACGTGAGAGAGGGCAAACAGGGATTCAGCAACCGTTGGTGTTTCGCCTCGAGCCGTCCAGCTTAGGACGACCGATTTTTCAAGTACGACGGCCCTTCCGGGCCGTCGTCCGTTGGACTCCCGACGACGACCTGGAAAGGACGTCGTACAACGATCCACAAGTACGACGGCGCTTCCGGGCCGTCGTCCGTTGGACTCCCGACGACGACCTGGAAAGGACGTTGTACAACGATCCACAAGTACGACGGCCCTTCCGGACCGTCGTCCGCTGGACTCGCCCCGACGACCTGGAAAGGGCGTCGTACGACGATCCGCGAGTACGATGGCCCTTCCGGACCGTCGTCCGGAGGGCTCGCCCCGACGACCTGGAAAGGACGTCGTACAACGGTCCGCTGATGCACGTGCCTATCAAAGCTGACCGAGCATTACTCGGCGGAAAGGCAGACGACTGATCCATCCTTCAAACAAACGAAGTAGCTGTGGTGGGCGATCGCGATGCCGTCCCAGACCGGCGCGGCTTCGAAACGCAACTCCTGCAACGGGCGACCGTCGTCGGCGTCCAGCAACCAGGCGATGCCGCCTTTCTCACCGGCGTATGAAGCATTGGTGTCGTCCACCGAGTAGCCTTTGAGCAGGGGAACCCCGGCGGCCATCACCGTGTTGTCGGCGGCGACAATCGCGTGCCCGGCAAAAGGCGTCGCAGTCGTCCAGCGCTGCTGCCACGTGCCCATCGCGGGGATCGCCGACTTGTCTTCCTTTTCGTCCATCCCGCCATAGCGTCCCGAATAGACGCTGTAGAGTTCCAACGGATCGAGCCCCCGCCCACGACCGGGCAGATTGCGTCCGGGCGCGTAACCACGGATTTCATAGAACAGCTTGCCGTCGAAGGCGATCACATCGCCCGCCGGACCAGAGCTGAACTTGCCCGTCGCGCCGCCGTAGCGGAGATCCCGATCCACGGTCCAGTAGGTGCGGTGCTGGGGCGATTCGTTCAGAAAGCCGGGAGACGCCATCAGGTGCAGCGTCTTCACCCTTTCGGTCACGACGGGTTCCAGATCGGGATTGAACGCCTGGTTCCGCATGAACAGCTTGTTGGCCGCACAAGAAAAGATGTCGGCTTTGCAGCCTTCTAACTGAAACTGGCCTCGCGCCTGGACGGGAAAGCTGCGTGTGTCGTCTTGATACGGTCCCTGCATGATTTTGCCGTGCTTCAACGCGCCGGTGACCGGATCGAGACCGAACACCGCGATGCCGCCATCCAGGAAGGTGCTGCGTCCGGCGGCAAAGTAAGCGGTGCCATCAAACATCATGATGCTGCCGTGCACCGGCCAGGCCGATTCCAATCGCCCCGCGTCGCAGATCAATCGTCGCTGGGGCATCCCGTTGAACGTCCACACCAACTGGCCGTCGGAGGCTCGCAGGCAAGAGACCGATCCGCCGCGGCTGCCGACCAAGATCAAACCGTTGGAATACGTCGGTGGGCTGTCGATGCGCCCGTCGGCGATGAACGTCCAACGGATGTCACCGTTCTCGCGATCCAGTGAATAAAGCGTGTAGCCGTCCCGATCGGCGACATACACACTGTCACCGGCGACGACCGGCGCAGTCGGATGCGACCCGATATCGACGTTCCATTTGGCGGACAACTGTTCCGGAGTCCGCCCCGGCGCGATCCCGCTGCGTGTGTTGGCGTAGCGGTACGTCGGCCAGTCGTCCGCCGAAGCCGCGGCGCCCTGGCCCGTTCCAAACGCAGGCCCCTTCACCAAACGCGGCTCGATCGTGACGGTGAAGCGGCGGGCGGAATTACCCGATCCGTTGTAGAAACCGTTCACGCCGGTGGCCATGGTTCCGATCGCGCACTGACAGACATAGGGCCCGTTGTAGAGCATGCCGTTGGCGGGCATCACGGCCAGCCCGCAAGTCGAACGCGCCCAGGGATTCGGCGTCTCGGCCGTCCCATCGAGCTTCACAAAGTCGCTGCCGCCCGAGGCGCTGTTGAGGTAGAACCGATGCGTGATGCGATTGCGGTAGCAGCGGTCATGCGACATCGGGCCGGTCATCTCCTGGGCCAACGTGCGAACGACGTCGCCGGTATTGGGATCGCGCCCTTTCAGGTCGCGGCTCCACACCAATCCGTCGGCGACGAAGATCTCGGTGCTCTTCATGTAGTTCGTACCGGCCGGTGCCGACCAGAGCGTCTTGCCATCGACAAGCCGCTTCGCGGTCATGGTTTCACCAATGGCGCAAAACACCAACTCATCGGTCAGCACCAACGTGGGATGGATGTTGGCGGAAAACAGGGCCGAATCGCGGGGTTTCTTGCCGCGCCGGAGCGCCCGCCCCGCAGCCTTGGTCACCGGTGGCGCGGTCTTGATCGGAATCGGCTCCGTCCACAGCACCTCCCCGCTGGTCGTGTCCAGACAGCTCACTCCGCCGGTGCTGTGATAGACCACGCGGGCACCTTTCACCGCGAAGGTGCCACCGGTGTACTCGTCCGCCATCGCCCGACTCCACCGCACGGCGCCGTCCTTTAAATCAACGGCACAAAGCTCCGCACGACCATCGGCCGCCTCCGCTCCGGGAAGCTTGTACGGCGTTCCCTTGATCACATAAAGTGTCTTGCCGTCGATGACGAACTCCGCAGCCCCCTTCGTGTGCCGATAAACCCTTCTCTGAGCACCGGTGCGGATCGCCAACGCCGTGACGGGATCGCCGAAACCGGAACAGACGTAGACCGTTTTGCCGACCGCCGCCAGGCAGCGCTGCTGCTGGGTCGGAATCGATTTGATGCTGCCGGTCTGCCACCGGCTCCATTGCTCCATCGGTCGTTTCCACAATTCGATGCCGTTGAATCCGTCGCGGGCGACCAGTTGGTAATCGACCGGCGCGTTGATGTCTTCGGTCGTCGCCCGATCCTCGATGGTCAGCAACACGCCATCGGCAGAGACCATGTTGGTCAACGAGGGCGACAGCGACTTGGAACGTCCGTATTCCGGCGTGTCGTGCCAGCGGAGTCGCTGGGGCGGGCCGACGTCATCCAGCGAAACGCCGTTGTTGTCCGCGCCGTGCAGGAACTGATTCCACTGGTCCAGACCGTCGGGAATCGGCTTGGCCCGCTTCTTCCAGCCATCCGCCGCTTCCACTACCAAACGACCGCCGGGAACGAGCACCCGCATCAACTCCTCCTCCGGCACCTCGGACGAAGCCTTGGACAGCACCAGATTCACCAAACCGTCGACGTAGGGCAGGTCGCGCCCGTTGTAGCGTTCACAGGAAACCTTTCCGTAAAGCCCCGCCCGCTGAATCGTCTGCCGCGCCGCCGCGACGCGGTCCGCATCTCGCATCAACGCATGAATGACGAACGGTCCCTCGGTCGCCAGATCCGCGATGGACTCTCCGTCCTCAAAATCAATCGCGACGACGATCCCGCCACTGAATTTGAATTGTTCGACGAAACCCTCTTCCGCATCCAGCCTTGCCGGCAACAGACCGATGATGGAGAGCACTGCGGCGATCAGTCCGATGAGTGATCGATCGATTTTCATTCGCATGGTGGCTGCGTCCAGTTCCAGGGCTTCGTTGTTTCGATTCTCAAGGCCGTGCTGCTTGCCATTGAGTATCATCGAAGGCAATGCCCCCAACAAGACTGTGCCGCACCCATGTTGACGTTGCCACGCCCTAAAAGTGAACCCGACTGCGAGTCAATCGCACGTTGACGCTGAGCAATCGAGAGGTCCTCCAGTCTCGGACCCACAATTGCACCCAGCCGCTGTGCGTCGACTGCAAGGCCACGTTCAGCGGGTAGTGCATGCTGATACGGCGGCCATTGACCGCCAAGATTCGGTCTCCGACTTCCAGTCCAACGTTCCAGGCGGCGGTCCCGGGATAAACCTGGGTCAAGTACAACCCACCTGGCGTGAAGTTCCCGTAGACGCCCAAGTACCAGCCACCGAAGTGATGGTGATGGGGATGCTTCGGTTCGACAAAGCCACCAAAATCATTCGCTTCCACCGCCGGCTGTGCTTGAAGCCTCTCCGAAACACCGGCGACAAACGCTGCGAACACGAACACAGAGAACGCGCTGATCGCGAATCGACGCCCTAACATTGACCTCTCTCCTTGTTTGCTGGAAATGAGCAGAATCGGCAGCTGCCTGTTTGCTCGGTGTTGGTTTTGCATGTCTGATGGGACGCAGATCGCTCCCGATCACGATTGGCCAGATGGAATCGCAACTGTCACGATCCCATTTCGAGCCGTCCGGTTGCTGCGCAAAAACACCTCCAAAGACCGGAGGGCTCGCGCCCTGCCGCTAACCATCGTCTCAGCGTGTTAGCGGAACGGCGCGAGCCGTCCGGTTTCCGCCGGCCAGCCGATGCGTGACAATTGCAATCAGACCGTTGGCCCAGACCTGCTCGGCTGGATTGAATGCGACGGCCCCCTGGCAAAGCCCGATCTGATGACCGAAGTGACAAAGCTGCTATCGAAGATTCGCGATGGGGACGGCGCGGCCGCCGACCAGCTGCTGCCGCTGGTCTATGACGAACTCCGCAAGCTGGCCGCGTTGAAGATGTCGCTGGAACATCCGGGCCAGACGATCCAGGCCACGGCGTTGGTCCACGAGGCGTACCTGCGGCTGGTCGACGGCAACGGTGACCGCAACTGGGACAGCCGGGGGCATTTCTTTGCGGCCGCCGCGACCGCCATGCGACGCATCCTGGTTGACAACGCCCGACGCAAAAAAAGAGTCAAACACGGTGGTGACTTTCGGCGACTGGAAGCGGATAATGTAGAGTTGGCCGCGCCGGAAATTCGCGAGGATTTGGTCGCGTTGGACCTGGCCCTCGATCGCCTGAAATCCATCGATCCCGCCGCGGTGGAACTCGTTCAGTTGCGTTACTTCGCAGGTCTCTCGATCGCCGAGGCCGCCTCGGTACTCAGTCTTTCACCTCGTTCGGCAGACAGACTCTGGGCCTACGGACGAGCATGGTTGCGGACGGAATTGTCCGATCCGGAGGAGAGGTAGGAAAAAACAAAAAAAGTTTGGCGTGCATCCCGTCACCGCGACGCATTGAATTCAGAACGTCCCCGATCCTACTGTCACTGAAGGGCTGGCCGATGAATGAACGCGAACTTTTTCTTTCCGCGCTGGAGCTTTCCGACGCGGTCGCCCGGCAGTCCTATCTCCGATCCGCGTGTGGCGAGGATCTGGAATTGATGCGCCGCGTCGAAACGCTGCTGGACGCTCACGAACGAACCGGTGAGTTTCTCGACGCACCGGTTCCGGAACAGCTGGCCGCTGCCCAAGCGAACTCCCAGCCGACTGCCCAGGCCGGCGCAACCGGTTTGGGTAACGCACGTCCGATGCCGCGCCCCGCGAATCAGGATGCGACCACCGACGAATGCCCCACCGCTGCCGATGCCGGGTCTGACGCCACGGAGTTTTTCGCGGCGTGTCCACCCAACTGGCTTCAACCCACGTCCCGCGCCGATTCCCTCGGTCGACTGGGCCAATACGAGATTCTGGAGGTCGTCGGGCAAGGAGCCTTTGGGACGGTGCTGAAGGCATTTGACACGAAACTGCAGCGCGTGGTGGCGATCAAGGTGCTCAATCCCGAACTCGCGGTGATGTCGCCGGCGCGGAAACGCTTTCTTCGCGAGGCACGGGCGGCGGCAGCGATTCGGCACGAGAATGTCGTCAGTATTCATGCCGTCGAAGAGAGCCCGCTGCCGCACTTGGTCATGGAGTACATCCCCGGCGAAACGTTGCAGCATCGGCTGGACCATCACGGCCCGCTGCCGGTCGGTGACGTGCTGCGGCTGGGCAAGCAGATCGCCGACGGACTCGCCGCGGCCCATGCCGGCCAGCTGATTCATCGTGACGTGAAACCGGCCAACATCCTGCTGGAAACCGGTGTCGATGACCACGTAAAAATCACCGATTTCGGGCTGGCCCGTACCGCCAACGATGCCAGTTTGACGCAGAGCGGTACGATTGCCGGCACACCTTCCTACATGGCCCCGGAACAAGCGCTCGGTCTAAAATTGGACCAGCGGGCAGACCTGTTTAGCCTGGGCAGCGTCCTATACCAGATGCTGACCGGACGCCCACCGTTTCGCGCCGCCAGCGCGCTCGCGATTCTGAAACGGGTGACCGAAGACGTCCCGCGACCGATGCAGGAAATCATTCCGGACATCCCCGACTGGTTGTGCCAAATCGTCGGGCGACTTCATGAAAAGCAACCGGAGAATCGATTCGCCTCGGCGCGGGAAGTCGGCGACCTGCTGGCACGCTGCCTGGTCGAACTGCAAGCCTCCGGAAACGTGGTGGCCATGGCCCCGGTCGACAAGCGGTTGCAGCCGTTCAAGAAAACGTCCGCTCCGCGTCGATCGGGACCCGTCACCAAGTTGGCCGTCGCAACCGCAGGCATGCTGGTCCTTGCCGCAACCGTCTATCTGATGCCGGTCCTCCGTTTGATGTGGCAGGGACAGGCCAGTGTCGACTGCCTGAATCGTTCCGGAGAGACCACGGTCGAATTCTACGCCGACGGGCAACTCGTCGACACACAGATCGGGTACGGCGAAGTCGACTTGCCGGCGGGCAGCTATGAACTGCGCGTGCACCACCCCGATTCAACGCTGCGGATCTACGACGTGGCCCTGATCCGCCTTGACTGGCTGCACCGATCACATCAGGTCAACTTGACTTCGCCACCGCAGAATCTGCGGCTGCGGGCCGGCGATCGTGTGAAGTTCCTGGTGTCCTATGTCGAACAAGAGACGACCGCGCCGCCTGCGACCGACGCCGGTGTGGAGGATCGTTCGCTATTGGCAGGTGGCGACCAGCTGTTGACGGACGATTGGATTCCTCTGTTCAACGGCGCAGACCTGTCGGGATGGGAGCCGCATCCTGACGAACTCGGCAGCTGGCACGTCGAGAACGGTCTGCTGACCGCTTCCGGAAATCCCGGCTACCTGTTCTCGACCCGCGATGATTTCACCGACTTTCATCTGCGCTGCGAAGTCCGAATCAACGCCGGGGGCGACGCGGGAATCATTGCCCGATCGCCGTTTCAGCGCCCCACCAAAAACGGATTGCCGGGCTACGAAGCACAGTTGCAGGCCGGCACCGTGTTGGCGGCCGGCTGGCAAACCGGTGCCATCGCGGTCAGTCGGCACGACCGTGGCTGGAGCATCCTGGAACCCTCCAGTCTGGCGATCGCGCCCGACACCTGGGTCACGTTGGAGTTCATCGTGATCGGCAACCGCATCGAGACCCGGCTATCGGGACAGAGGATTGCCACCCATGTTGATGCGCAGCACCTGTTCGCCCGTGGTCGAATTGCACTACAGCATTCCGCCAGCAGCACTCGGGTCCAATTTCGCCGCGTCGAAGTCCAGCTGCCCGCCAAGTCCCCACAATAGGTTCACGCAGGTGTCCATCCTGAAAGCATCGTCCAGACTAAGGCCAACGAACGAACGGTCCGCATCTCGTGCGAAAGACGAGTTCGTCTAGGATCTACCCACAGATTCGGCGGAAGACCCCAAATTGATCGTGCAAAGTGCGCAGCGGTGTCCGCCACCGCCGCGCGCAAGGGAATTGCCCAACATGCGGCGGTTGGTCCAACCGAAGCGGCGAAGGGTCCCGCGATCGATAGGACCAATAGGACAGATGCGACCTATAAGTCCTATGTGTCCTATTGGTCCCATTGCACGATTGTTACCCCATCCTCGGAGCAAAGGCAAAACAATGGGGGCAAAACAATTTTAGGCCGTGATCGTTTTGCCCCCATCGTCTTGCCCATCGTTCGTTGTCCAGTCGAGCAACAAAGACTGACAACTGAGGGCGCATCGGTTGCATCGACCGCTCGGAGTTTGCGAAAAAGCTTCGTCGCAGTTTGCCCTGAACTTCGGACTGTTTTGGAGGAAACGTGCAGCGGATCGGCTGCGGAAATTATTCCCGAGCGTGACCGGAGGTCCAGCAGGAAGCCCATTGACGGGCCAGCTTGATGCCGTCAGTCGCAGCGATCGCAATCGGCTGTTTTTTCGTTACTCCTGGCCTCGCACTCCAAAACGTTGCGGCGCGTGTCCAGCTGAAACTGACAACACGCGTGAAGGATTTCTTCAAGCTTCTTTCGCCCCCGCTGAATCCGCGACTTGGCACCCGAAAGAGAGATCGATTCGCGTCTGGCGATCTCGGCCTGGGAGAACCCTTCCAGTTCGTACATCGAAACCGCTCGCTTGCTGACTTCCGGCAAGTGATCGATCAGCGCCGCGATGCAGGCGGCGACTTCCTGGTTCACGTTTCCTTCGCTGCTCGGTTCCGTCACTTCCAAGAGCGAATCGGATTCTTGAGTCAAGTTTCGCTTGCCGCGATAGTGGTCGGTGATCGCGTTGCGCGTGATTTGAAACACCCAGGATTCCATCCGTTCCGTGTCCCGTAACGCGTCGAATTTCTGATGGATTCGCAGAAACACGTTTTGCAAAATGTCGTCGACATCCCCCGCACCAGGAATTCGAGACTGAACGAAATGGCGGAGCCGTTCACTCAGCTCACGCCAGATCTGTTCAGTCGTCACCGATGGCGGACTGGGGTTCATCGTTGGCAGCAACCAGGGTTTCCGGTTTGTGGTGGGGGCCCGTCCCCGCAGTCACATTTTCGGCAATCACAGCAGCACCCGCAACAACACCCGCAATTGCAGCACCCGCTCATGCCGTTTGAGCATTCAAAGGAACATTTTGACGTTTGGTCGGACATTTTTTCTCCTCACATGGACGGTGAATTCGGGCAACCGTTTGCCCTTACACCACATGGACGGGCCATCCCGGAAAAAGACGCATTGCTGGGTCGCCGATAAATGGAGACGCGGGATCGTGCCGGGCCGGGGAGAGCTGATGAAACGGAAGACACGCAAATGGCAAAACGATGGGGGCAAAACAATGGCAGTCTGGGATTGTTTTGCCCCCATCGTTTTGCCCCTCTTTTTGGGCCCGATTTGGGAAATAGGTAAAACCTACGGATCAGCATCGGTAGAACAATCCGTGGGTCTGCCTCTCGCATCATCACACTCTGGATCCGAGCGAAATTCTAGGCAGATCGAAGGGCTGAACACGTTCACTTGCCGCTTCCGTCAAGATCGACCTTGCGGGTGCGCTTCAAGGCCTGTTCGGGATCGGAAACGATGGCGGCGGGCTGGTGCTGCGGTGCGTTGGTGACGATTTCGAACGCCCAGGCGTACTGGCTGGTGCCAACCTCACTCGGCGGTGTGATGCGGAGTCCCTCGGTTCCGATGGACCAATCGACCGCGGACTTGCTGCCGATCAACCGGACGGAGTTCACGTCCGACGCCTGCCAGCCGGCGGTGGCTTCGATCGTGAAGGGGGCCGAGGGTCTTGCCAGTTTGATGGCGTACAGCGTGTTCCCCTTGGTCGTAAAAGCGAGGCGTTCATTTTCTTGAGCGTTCACTTTCCAATAACGCGTGCCATAGATGGCGTCGCCGTTGATCTTCAACCAGTCTCCCATCGCGCGAAGCCGCTCGACCTGCTGGGCAACCAGCGTGCCGTCCGCTTTCGGTCCGATGTTGATCAGGAAGTTGCCGTTGCGGCTGACCACTTCGACCATTTCATGGATGACACCTTCAACCGTTTTGTATCGATCGCCTTTGAGATAACCGAAGGACGTGCCGAACGTCGTGCAGCTCTGCCACTTCGGGCCGATCACCTTGAGCTTCAGGTTGTCCTTCTCCAAACAGCCGACGCCGTCGGGCCAGTTGCGGTTAGCGCCTTTGTTGTTGCAGTACACTTCCTGGCCGCGGGCCGCAGCGTCGTTCATGAAGTCGGTGATCATGAGGCGGACTTGATCGTCGAAGTACTTGATCTCGGACTTCATCTTTCCGTTGCGGACCTGATTGCCGTCGCGGGTGTAGATCGGAAAGTCGTCGACCCACAGAAAATCCGGGTGATACTTCTCTTGAATCTCCTTCCATCTGGCGACGTAGTCGTCGACGAACGCCTTGTCGTAGTGGAACGGCCCGTATAGCGACGCCGCCTCGGGGACGCGACGAATCTCTTCGGCGATATCGTCGCGCGGCTCGCTGTGAACGACGTATTTGTCTTTGGCAAAGAAACCGGTATGCCGCTCGCGATGGTACGACGGCGCGTACTTGAGGCCGCGCTTGCGAACCGCCTGGCCAAGCTCACCGACCAGGTCCCGTTTCGGCCCCATGCGGACGGCGTTCCACGGTGTCAGATCGGAATCCCAATTGGCCCAGCCGTCGTGATGTTCCGCCGTCAGCACGACATAGCGGGCACCGACGTCGTCAAATAACTCCGCCCACGCGTCCGGATCCCACTTCTCGGCTTTGAACTCGGGGAGGATGTCCTTGTAGCCGAACTCCGGCGGCGTCGCGCCCCAGCGCTGTTTCATGTAGGGGTAATAATGCGCCGAGTCTTCATAGAGTAACTTCGGCACATGCTCGGCGTATCCCCGGTTGCCCTTGCGGTAACCGATCGCACTGTACGGTCCCCAGTGGATGAAGATGCCGATCTTGCCATCATCAAACCACGCCGGAACCGGCATCGTTTGAAGTGATTCCCAGGTGCCGTCATAGCGCGGCTCGGCCGCCATCATGACCTTCGTCTGGAAACAGACCGATGCCAGCACGACGAAAAGAATTGTTCTTGATGTTTGACTCATCGCTGCAAACCACTCACTGATATGACTCCGGCACGGATTCGATCATCGCCTTCGGTATTGGTTATACACAAGCCGCGAAGACGGCCGCGGCAAAACACGTCGTCGCCCGCCAAGAAGTCTGGGACCGGGGGCTCCGGGTGTCAGCAGCAGGCCGCGGCAAGACTCTACGGCGGCCAAAGTCCCTTCATTCGCACTCACGGTGTCGCAAAACACCATTCCGGAGACGCAAAATCTCATTGCACGCCAACTGAGTCGCGGCTAGGTTCAAAGGAAGACTTACTTCTTTTGGGGGGGTCCCCGCCGAATTCAACTTCTTATCGGGTCGTTTTATGAGACGCTCACAGCACAAACGAGGTTTCACGCTGGTGGAACTTCTCGTCGTCATCGCCATCATTGGAATCTTGGTCGGCCTGTTGTTGCCGGCGGTGCAAGCCGCACGCGAGGCCGCACGCCGAATGAGTTGTAGCAACAATTTCAAGCAGATCGGAATTGGCATGCACAACTATCACGCCGCGTACAAGCGGATACCGGCCCAGGGTATCGGCACGATCGCGACTCCCAGCCACAACCGAGCTTGGTGGCAAGAAAGCGCCGCGGGAAACGGGACGCTGTTTGTCAACAACCGACGTCTCAGCACGTTGGTGGGCATCCTTCCGTTTGTTGAACAGCAGGGGCTTTGGGATCAGATCTCCAATCCGAACGCCACGCGAACCGACGGCGACACCGGCGCAGCGGTCGGCACACCGACCACGCCCTGGGCTGCGATGGGCCCGACGCCCGGCACCATCCAATACCTTCCTTGGACCTACGAGATTCCGACGTACCGCTGCCCCAGTGACCCCGGGGTGGGCTTGCCCGCGTTGGGGCGAACCAATTACGCCGCCTGCTTGGGTGACAGCCACTACTTCACGATGTGGGGCCCCTGGAACAATCGCCGTGACACGCGTGCCCGAGGTCGTGTCTTGGATGCGCAAGCAGCTCACCGCGGCTTTTTCAAACCGTTCGATGAAACCGGTCGTTTCCGTGACGTTCTGGACGGCTTGTCCAATACGATCGCGATGGGAGAAATCGCGACAGACCTGGGGGACAGCTTCATTTCGACCAGTCCGCCGAGAGACGGCCGAGGCCTGGGCGGCAATCTCGCGGTGATTCGAATGATCCGTGATAACCCCGGTACCTGCGACCAATTCATCGACCCCGACCGTCCGCGGTTCTGGCTCAACGGCGGCGACAGGCTGACCCATGCCCGTGGTTTCAAATGGGCCGATGCCAACCAGATGTTTTCGGGCTGCTTCACCATTCTGCCGCCCAACAATGTGTACTGCGGACGACACAATTCCAATCACCTGTCCGGAACCGCGCCCATGTCAAGCCGGCACACCGGTGGTGCTCATGTCCTGATGGCCGATGGAGCCGTGATCTTCATTACCGATTCGATTGAAGCCGGCAGTCGCAATCAAGGCGATGTTTGGCGAAACGGCACCGGCAACCAGGCACCCGGCAACGAAAGTCCCCATGGACTCTGGGGAGCGCTCGGGACTCGCGCCAGTAGCGAAACGATCGAGGAACAATTGAACCAATAGATCGATCGGCGCTCCTCCGTGCCGCGTGTTGACGCGGCCATTATCCATCATTCTGTCACGATCCAACCCATCTCAATCTGGTGAACTCCGATGAAGACATTTTCCAGGTCGCTTCTGATTCTTTGTGCCTCCACCGCGATGATCATTTCGGTCGGCTGCGGCGAAAAATCGGCCCCCACGTCGATGACCGAGGGCGTCGAGCTGAGTGAAATCGAAGCCTACGAGCAGGCCGTCTTGGACATGGAGTCCGAGGACACGGGGGAGATGGACGACGTGACAGAATAGGCTCTCGTCTCCCCGCGGCTGGACACAAAGCCGGGAACCGATTCGTAAACCGCCGAGCGGTCTATGGATGCATTACCCCGGCAGGGGTGAAAGCGAGTAGCCGGTGGTCGCGATAGCGCACCACCGGAACCGCAGAAGAATTGATGGCCGACCCCGACGGGGTCACAGCACTTTCTGCGACCCCAGCGGGGTCGCGCTGTCGCGTCGTTTCAACTCTTTCGTCATGCCCGGAAACACCGGCCGAGCCGACTCACTCGGTGAACGACAGTGACAGGCGTTCGATGATCGGCTTTGATTTATTCTCCGTGGAATCGGTCAGACGCAATTCGATTTGAAATCCGTAACCGGACGGTAGCATTGAAAGATCCAGTTCGGCCGGCGTTCTCGCGATTTGCTTGGAGAACCCCGGAATGTAGTCGTACGTCTCTTTCAGCTCGGTCCAGTCGGTCCACTGATCGATCTCGGCGTCGTTGTCGTTATCGACTCCGACACGCGCCTCCACGGTTTCCACCCACGGGCCGGGGCTGACGAAGTCGGTGTTTTGCTGGGTCGCGAGGTAAAATTGGCCCTCCGCGAACGCGACGTCTGGATCGGGATGTCCGTTGCCGATCTTGTCGCACCAGGTGAATGGTTCGTCGATCGACGACGAGGTGAACCAGCCGACGCTCATCTGATGCCCGCCAACCGGATCGTAATCGCCGAACAGGTAGTACTGGCCGCCGATGCAGATTGCCGCCCAGTCGCCATAGGCTTCCTGTTCGGGTTCATGCACTTCGTACTCGGCGACGTTGGTCTTGTAGTTCTTTGGATCTTCCTTTGCCCAGTGCGGGTGCTTGTACGTCGCGATCTTTCCCGTCGGTTTCGTGCGATTGTCAACGGCCGGTTTTCGGAATTGGAACCCGTCGATTCCGTTCGGGCTGACCGCGTGACCGGCCAGGGGCGAATCCCAAGAGCGTTTGTTGGCACTGATCGGACTCCAGTCTTCGATGATGACATGCATATTGCCTTGAAGATCGCGAATGAAGCCGGCATCGCTTCCATGAGACGGGTCCCGGACGGCCATGCCCATATTCTTTCCCGGCTCGCCGTCAAACAGATCCTCGTCGACATAGACGTGCGGATCCTGATCATTCGGGAAGTCGTAGTAGATCAGCGCCTTGCCGTCGACCCATTCCGCGCTGGTCACCCACTTCGAAAAACCTTCGGTGACCGGACCGTGGTGGACCCAGTTTTTCATGTCACGACTCTGCCAGGCGTGGTATCCGCCCTTGCCGGGTTTCAGCCCACCGGGCGCGTCGAACTGATTGGGAAACTGCGTGGTTTGCAGCGGGATGTCGAATCCTTCCAGGCTTGCCGGCTTGGGCTGGAACGCGGGTTGAGACTGCGCTTGCTGGCCCTTCTTTCGTCGCGGCGGTCCACTCCGGTAGCGACCAAACATCCAGTAGTTGTCCGGTCCCACGGTGAGCAGAACGGGAGCATCGGCCAGATTGACGGGACCAAGATTCTCGATCGGATTCCAGTTTTGCCAGATCGGCGACTGGATCACGGCGAGCGACTTGGCGGAACGCTTCACGTCCGACGCGTGAAGGTTCGTGGCGAGGGTCGCTTGCTTCGCCGTCGGCGACACGGAACCATCGGCGACTTCAGCTCCCTCGGCGGATTGAATGTTCTTGGTCCAGTCGTCCGCGCTGTCGATCGTCCAGTCGGCGGCCCGCAGTGGAGCGCCGGCGAGACAAACGGTGATCAGTGAGAGTGACAATAACTTCATCGGTTCTTTGAATCCTTCGAATGGCATACGGGAGGGGCGGCGCGAAGACGCAGCAGTCGCCGGTCTATCTTAGTCCTTGGCCTCTGATTGTCACCTCGACATTTGACGGGGAACAGGCCGGCCGCGTGTACGCTTGGCTGATCGGGCAAGATCAATGTACCGATCTGCAAAGCGTACGTTGGGTCTGTCACTGTAAAAACATCAATGATGATGGCCAGAAGATTCGTTTGCTGATCGATTCGGATGCCAACAATGAAACCGATAACCAGCACACCATCGCCGACCCTCTCTGGCGTTTGCTTGCTGCGCAAACGCCGTCTCTCCCAGGGGGAGAGAATCTAAAACGGTCGCCAATCCTGCAGTAAAAGAATCGACGTCCCACGCAGCGACAGCGGACCGATGTACGATGTCCTTTCTAGGTCGTCGTCGGGAGTCCAGCGGACGACGGCCCGGAAGGGCCATCGTACTTGCACACCAACTTACGGACTGTCCGCCGGTGGAGCGACTGGCGCATCGGGCTCGCGTCGACGCATGACCTGACAGGTTCCCGCGTTGCATCGTCCGGTCCATCGAAGCCGATTTTTTGCAAAGAATCGGTACCCAAGATCCAGACCCTGTGAAAGCCCGGGCAACCGTGTTAGCGCGACGAGAGGTCGTAAGCCGACTGCCGAATAGAGCCGACGGAAGACTTCGACACCGAGGATCCATGTTCCGTCCGGCAATCGTCCTTGGATTTCGTCCATGAACTCCTGCATCGTCTTGCCCAGATCCGCCGGACAAAAGGAGGGATCTGAGATGTCCGTGAATCGGATCCGTTGCTTGCGATCCAGCCAGCGAAGCAACTTGATCTCGCGGAGGCACAGCGGGCATTCGCCGTCGTAGAAGACTTCAACTTGCCACTCAGCGTCATCCGATCCGTTCATGATTCCGCATCCGTGTTTGCAGCGTCGTTCAGCCGAATCAATATCTCGTTGCGCCTCAGCGGCCCCGGCGTGAAGGGCGGATCGTAGCCGGCGGCTTCCGCTTTCGTCTCACCTTCCAGTCCACGCGACTTCATCCACTCGCGGAGCTTCGCCTCCTGCTCCTCGGCCACCCGCGAGTCGAGACGGCCGGGAAATCGGATCACGGCAAATCGACCGCCCTCGCGTTTGCGAATCTTGACGCCGTCGCCCTTGGGTTCCGGCACGCCTTCCGCGGCGACTTCTTTGGGCATCACAAATCCCATCGAAACGTCCGACTCGCCGACATCGCCTTCCATGAAGACCGGAGTCGTCATCGGGATTTTCTGACCGTCTTCATTGGCCCCGCTGATGTAGCGAAACAGACGCATGAAACTGCCGTCACGGCCCTGGGCGTCCATTTTCGAATCCGTCGCCGCCAGCATCAGATCTGGATACTCGCGGATTTCGATGTTGCCGTCGGATTCGATCACCTCGTATTCCGCCGACTCATATCCGGCCCGCGCGGTGATCGTCCACGCCGCCATCGCGACGGCGGCCAACCCGATCGTTGCTGCCACGTAGATCATTCGTCGTTTCATGATGCTGCTCATTTCAGTGGGGATCTGGAACTTAGCAACGAACGGAAAAAAAGTGTCAGTTTCCAGTGGGATAAGGCTTCCAGGCTCGTCATTGTGACATCGACAGGCTGGAAGCCTATCCCACTAATTTTCCGGCGGTCGATTACAAATCGTACAAGCGAGTCAAGCTAATGCTGTGTGGGAAATGTGGCATTGGTCGATGCAGGGGCCCACCATTAGAAAATCAGAACGGCTGCGAGGCTCCGATTCATCGCGGGCGTTTCTATTTTGATACAATCCTGTGCGTCCGTCTGGCGTCGGCGGCACATTTGCGCGATGAACGAGCGAACTAGCAAAGATGACCGGGCCACAGTCCGCCGAAAACAATCGACCCTCGAAAATCCTGCTCGAAGAACTCTTCGCGGACCAGGACGATCGCTTCTTGGAAGTGTTCGTGCAGTTTGATTCGTACGAGATGTTGAAGCACTTTACGATCAAATGGCTGGATGACTCACGGCAATGGGCAAAAGACCAGTTGATCGAATACCTGCGTGGACCGTTGGATCATCCTGGTCATGAAGTCGTCGTCAAACGGGTTCTCAAGACCGCCTTGGAAAGGAGTGAGATCGGGTTGATCGTTCATCTGACGGTGGCCATGGACGGGCTGGTCCGCCGGAAACGGATGCCGGGCTACAGCTACGACTACAGGACCCGTCAGTATCAACGGCGGGAATACTTGTTCGCCAAGCCCAACCGCACGGTGCGAGAGGTCACCGGGCGTTACCAGGAATACACGCGTCGCAGGAGGACCTATCGCGTGCCGTTGCCCGACATCCGCAACAAGCCGGGGCACCGGTTGTTCAGCCAACGAACACGCGCCTACGTGCGTCGGCGAGTGTGGCGGAACTTTCGCGTGATGGCCCACCGCGATCCCGAGCGATACGTGGAATCAGTTTGCAAGGTGTTGGCGTTGTACGACGATTCGTTTTTCGACACGGGCGAGGCGATCCTGGATAATTGGTCCCTGATGCACGCCTGTTACTTTCACGCCAAGGAGATCTCGTTCACCGCATCGCATACGAATCTCGCTGTCGGCGAAGCACTCGCGACGCTCGCCGCGGCGCCGTATCGACCCGAGGTTTGGACCGACGACGATTCGGCTAGCCGTTTGTGGACACTGTTGGCCGAGGCCCGTAGCCAGTTCGTGCGAATGTGGACGATCGAGATGTTGCAGACGCAGCATTCGCAGTGGTTGTCGCGGCTGGGGGTGGAGGAGTTGCTGCGAATGCTTTCGAGCAGCGATGCCACGGTTGCCGAGTTTGCGGCCGACCTGTTTCGCAATCACGCTTCGCTTTCGAGCGTTGAGGTATCGACGTGGTTGCGATTGCTCGATCAAGCCGATTTTTCGGTCCTCCCAACGATCTGCGAAGCGATGCAGCGTCACATCGCACCAGCCAGGCTCAGTGATGACCAGTTGATCGAGTTGACGATGGCCACGCCCGCGGCCATTGCACGACTCGGTTTTGACTGGCTGCAACAACGCCACGATGAGCGACCGCTTTCATCCGAATCGCTGGTTCGCCTGGCGAAAGCCAAATGCGAATGGGAAGCCGAAACGATTGCCGCGTGGGCGATCACCAACATCGCCGCTTCGGGCAGCCATTCAGCCGATCAAATCACCGAGTTTTTTGATTCACGGTCAAACGCCGTCCGCAATGCGGCCTGCAATTGGCTGACCGCACAAGCGAAGGATGGATTCGCAGGCCAGCGCCTGCAAGACGATCCCGCGTTGTGGGTCAAGCTAACCGAAACACCGTATGACCAGGTGCGTTTTGCCTTGGTGGAAACGTTGCGTGGGGTTTTGAGCCGTTCGCCCAAGCGTTACCTCGAATCGCTTTCGGTCGAGCAACAGTTGCGTGTCTTGGCTGCTGTCGTGCTGTGCGTCGATCGCGGATCACGCAGCAAACCCAAGGCGATTGAACAACTGACTTCGCTCGCGATCTCCAGCGGCCAACATGCGTCGACGGTGGTTTCGGTCCTTGCGATCGCCGCGCGCAGTGTTCGCGGTCCGGAGCGTGCGGCGGGCTTGTCGGCTTTGGCAAGACTGGTGGCGCATTCCGGTGATCTGGAATCGATCGTTGCCGATCGCATGACCGAATGGGACTGGTCGCCCGAGGCGGTGACCGGCGATGGTCAAAAGGGGGTGGCGACATGAAGGTCAGCATGCGTTACGCCAGTCGCAGTGCTTTGATGGACATCTCCGGCGGTGCCAAACTGTTGCAGATGGCTCCCAATTTGGCTCGACAACAGGTGTCGTTTGACGGGGCGCTGAATCGGCCGTTGGAGTTCCGCGAAGCGATCAGCGCGTTGCATGACATCGTGATCAACGATTTGCGTTTCGAGCCGCGAGACAAGTCCGCGTATCAACAGTGGCTCGTTGTGCAACGTGAGCAAGAGCGGACCATTCGGCAAGCCGCGATGCAGCAAAAGCGTGATGAGATTGCGGCCGGAAAGGTCGCCAAGCCGGATTCCGATCTCAAGACGGCTCATGCGTCGGCGCTCAAACGTTACTGGTCGGCTCGAAAGACGCTTGACCGGCGTCTACGAAAAGAGAACAAAGCCCTTTGGCGTCGTCTGATGCCCTACGATCCGGTGATCACGGTCGCCGATGACGTCGTCTTCTTCGAGTGCTTTTCCGTGGACCAGTCCAGCTACGGTTGCCTGACGGTGGATCGCGGTGATGGATTCGGCGAGAGCGGTCAAACACAGTTCGGAACCACGAATGTCGATTACTCGTGGGACCTCTACGACAGCTTTCAGAGCCTGCGGACGTATCGTCAGACGCGGTTCCAAATCGATCCGTCAGCGTTCGAGGTCACGACATCCGGCGGCGGCGAAGAGCATCGCGAAGAGAAAATCGATCTCCCCGACGGCTGGCTGCGAGGGTTTGTGAAGCTGCAATCGGCGATGGGGATGCCAATGCGTCGCGTCTCCTTGCCGACAGCGACGATGTATTCGTTGCTGGCTTTCTTGAAGCGAAACAAAGCAAAGACGAGTCCACGCGCGATTCGCTTCGAGCTTGCCGACGGACAGGTGCCGCGTCTGACGCTAGAGCCTTGGGAACAAAGCATCGAAGCGACCGGTTCGACCTATCATGGGCCGCCGACCGAGGCGATTCGAGTTTGGGGACGTCGGCGGTTGCTGACGCTTTCGCGTCTCTTGCCGCTGGCGGAAGGATTCGACGTCTATTTGCTAGGCACCGGATTGCCTAGTTTCTGGGTCGCCCGATTGGGGCCGATGCGATTGACGCTGGGGCTAAGCGGTTGGACGACAAACGATTGGTCGGCGGGCACAGCCATCGACATGCTGATGCCGCAGCAGAAACCTGATCCAGCGGACGTGGCATCGATCGCGGAATGCCTTTCGAGCCGTCGCCAAGGACGCTTAGAGGAGTTGGCGGATCGGGTGCGGATCGCGCCCGACGTTGCAGCGTCGGCGCTCAATGAATTGGCATTGCGAGGCCAAGCGGTTTTTGACCTGCACGGCGGTGTCTATCGCTGGCGAAGTGTTCTGCCAATGGCTCTCTCTGACAAAGAAATGGGACCGCCACATCCCGAGCAGCAAGCGTCGACGATTCTGCTGAAGCAAGGGAAAGTTTTGCTGAAGGAAGCGATCGCAGGACCTCGAGGTGGTGTGATCCTGACCGGTGAGGTTGAGTCGACACCCTGCGAAGTGCTGATGGATGCCGATGGCATGATCCGCCGCGGCAAGTGCCTGTGTTCGTGGCACCGAAAAGCCGGGATCCGCAATGGACCTTGCCGACACCTTCAGGCATTGCGTTCGCAACACAGACATTCCGAACAACGGAGTGGGTCTTGTTAAAGATCCACCGAATCGAACCGGAGGTTTCACGACCTCCACTACCAATTACCATTCGTACCGTTTACAAACAGGAGACCTGATTCGAGCGTGGTGACGATTCAAGCCTACCTTGCTGCGGCGATCCGCCGTGGCTGAGTTTTGCTTCTCATTCGTCCCCAAGGTCGTTGTTCGTTTGGCCGACGGGGCTACCCGTTCCGTCGACCAAGGCAAGCCAAGGCTTTCGACGTAACGGGTAGCCCCGTCGGCCTTGGTGAACGACCTCGGTCCGCAGACGTGAAGTTGAATCGTCACCCGCTCGGGTCATTTTTTTCAGCGATGGGATTGTTCGAGATCCTCAAGCAGATCTTCGCACCCGGCCAGAGGCGGCCCGGGCCACCGCGAGGTGCGCCGAGCGACCCGTCCGCGATCGATCCCGGCAGCCTGACGCCGCCGCGACAAGCGGAACCGTCGCCTGCGACATCCTCCGCACCGCTGTCGTCGGCAACACCCGCGACAACACCAGCGCCGGCGGCAACGTCGAAACCGGCCGGCGGGTTGGAGGGTCTGGACGCGAGTCGCTTTCAACCGCTCACCCCATCCGAAGCCCTTGATGCGACCGCCCAGCCGGGTTGGCAAACGGCGTACTGGGATCCGCTGAACGTCATTCCGTCGACCCATCTGCCGCGAATCCGCGTGATCGATCAAACGATGGTCGGCATGGGGCTGATCGATGCCGACGAATTGGCCGAGATTCATGACATCGGCCAGCGGATGTCCAAGTTCCGGACAGACTATCACGTCATTGCCGACGCAGGACAGCAGGCCGTCGATCAGTCGCAGGCGGCCCGTGACGCTCGAAAACAGGAGATGAAGAAGCGGGCGGCCGAACGCAAACAGGCTCATCAACAAGCGGTCGCCCATCGCAAGGCGACCGACATCGTGTTTCTTGGGCGAGGCGTCTCCAAAGGCTTGGCCGATCGCCGATCCAACATCGAACGCTTGGCGGCATCCGACTTGCCACTGCTGTCGACGCCGGCGGATCTGGCGAACACGTTAGGCATTTCCATTGGCACACTGCGATGGCTGTCGTTCCATCATCCGGCCAGCAAAACGACGCACTATCACCACTGGAAGGTTCCCAAACGCTCCGGCGGCGAAAGAACGATTAGTCGTCCACAAAAGAAACTCGAATCCGCCCAACGCTGGATTTTGGAATCCATCCTTGCCAAGCGCCCAACCCATGACGCCGCACATGGTTTTGTCACGCAACGCAGTACTCTAACCGGTGCATTGCCGCATGTCGGTTCCCAAGTCGTGGTAAACATGGATCTGGAGAACTTCTTTCCCACGATCGATTTCGCACGGGTGGCCGGATTGTTCCGCGCGATGGGATATTCGCCGGCTGTCGCCACCATCATGTCGCTGCTGTGCACCGAATCACCGAGACGAGTGATTCGCTCTGGCGATGAAACGCTCCATGTTGCCATCGGTAACCGGTCCGTGCCGCAAGGCGCCTGCACCAGCCCTGCGTTGTCCAACTTGATCTGCAAGCGATTGGACAATCGCCTGGTCGGAATGGCCGAGTCCATCGGTTGGCGATACACGCGTTATGCCGATGACCTGTCGTTCTCTTGCCCGATCGCAAAGGACGGGACCGACCAAGGCGCACAAGCATCGGCCAAAATTGGCTACTTGCTCTCGCGTGTGCGCCACTTTGCCGATGAAGAGGGATTTCGAGTCAAGGAATCCAAGACGCGGGTGCTGAAGCGATCGACCAGGCAAAGCGTCACTGGAATTGTCGTGAACGACCGGCCTTCGATTGACCGAAAAACGATTCGCCGCTTGCGGGCCATCCTCCACCGCGCCAAGCACGAGGGTCTCGAAGCGCAAAATCGTGAAGGCCATCCGAATTTCGCGGCTTGGCTCGCCGGAATGATCGCCTACGTCCAGATGGTCAATCCGGCCCAGGGTCAAAAGTTACGCAAGCAAATGGATTTGCTTTGAGGCTCTCTGCCAGTCGACGGCGACAGCGATCACCTCGATGGAGCAGCCTTATCGAGACGGGTCGAACTGAAACAGCGGCTTGTCTTGGGGAGGCAGCGGGCCGGCGTTCCTGGCACGGTACTTTGAGAAACAGTCGGGGTTGGGTTTCTCGGGAAGCGTCGCATGCCAGGCTTGAAGCTTGTTGAGCAGTTCACCGGCGATCTCGGGATGCGAAGACTTCACATTGTTCTTTTCCAAGGGATCTTGATTCACGTTGTAAAGCTCGAGCACATCGAAGTTCATGCTGGTGAGCAGTCGCCATTGCCCATCCAGGATCGAGTAGACCGGACCTTTCGATCTGGGCAGTCCCTTCCAGAACAACGGCTTGTCGCGCAGCGGAAGCTCGGTTCCCTGTAACGTCGCCACTCGGCTTTTGCCGTCGGGCCGATATCCCTCGGGCAGGTTCGCGCCGGCGATCTCGCAGAAGGTCGGCAGCAGGTCGACCGCGGAGATCCACGATACGTCATCGATGGCGCCGGCCTTGATCTTTCCCGGCCAGCGGGCAATGAACGGGACACCGATTCCGCCCTGCAGGATCGACTTCTTGCGTCCGTTTCGGCCTCCGGTTGTCCCGACGGAGCATCCAATCCCAAACCCCTCGCCGGTCGCCGAATCGTACATCGTGGTTAGCCTGCCGCCTCGGCCGCTCCCGGCGGGACCGTTGTCTGAGCTGAAAATCACCAGCGTGTTGTCGGACAGTTCCAACCGGTCCAATGCCGCGAGCATTTCACCGATCCGGTCGTCGGCATGGGACAGAACAGCCGCATACACATTGTCCGAATCCCCCAGGCTCGGAAATCGCTTGCGATACTCCGGCAACGTGTGAAACGGCGTGTGCGGCTCGTGCATCCATAGATTGATGAAGAACGGTTTCTTCGCGGCGGCGTTCTTCTCGATGAATGCAATCGCGCGTGCAGCGTCCTCATGGACCGGCATCTGCTCGCCGGCGCAGTTGAAGGCCCCGTATTCGTCGTATCCATAATCCGTCGGCAGCGGCGAATCCGGGATCATGTTGTTGGCAAGATGCCATTTGCCGAAATGCGCCGTCGCGTAGCCGGCCGACTGCAACATCTTCGGAAGTGTCGGCGTCTTGGGATCGAGCCAGTCCGGCATCCCGCGATTCGCGTTACTCCTGGCCGTCGCAAAGTGACCGTTGATGCTATAACGCGCGGGGAAATGCCCGGTCATCACCGCCGTACGACTCGGGGAACACACGCCGCTGGCCACCGTGAACCGCGTGAAGTCCGTTCCCTCTCGTGCGAGTCGGTCGATGTTCGGGGTTTTTACATACGGATGCCCGTGACAGCCGAGGTCGCCCCAGCCCCAGTCGTCGGTAAAGATGAACAGGATGTTGGGCCTGGCAGCATCATCGGAGCGTTCCTCTGCCAGGGCGGTACCTGTCGACAGCAGCAGGAAGCTCAGGACTGGAAGGATTGAACTCAATTTCATTGTTCTACCTTGGAAGGCGATGAGGGATAACGGCGGTGTCTACTTGTCTTGTCGCGACTCTGCGGTGGCGGATTTCTCAACCACCCAGATGTTTCTGAACTTCACGTTGGATCCATGTTCCTGCAGCACGATGGGCGAAGTCGGTTCTTCGGGGAAGGCGGCATACTTGTTGCGCCGCAGCGACAGCTTGACGTCGTCATGAATCAACTTGCCGTTCAGCCGAATCGTGACGCGGGCAGCGCCCTTCTCGGTCATGAATCCGTTCCGTCCGATGTCCGCTGCCTGGTACTCCAGGTCGATCGTTTGCCATACGCCCGGCCCCAATCCCGCATTCACGTCGGGGACACGGATCTGATAGATCGCGCCGCAGTCGCCCATGCCCGGGCTTTCTTTGCCTGTGCTGTTTAGAATCTGTAACTCGTACAGCGGCCCGAAGAAAACCCCGCTGTTGCCGCTGCCTTCCTCCGGCAACTGAAACTCAAGGTGCAGGCGATAGTCACCGAATGTCTGTTTCGTACAGAGAAACTGTTTGCGTCGCTTGCCCTCAAATTGGAAGGCAATCTCCATCGCCTTGTCATCGACCAGCTTCCACTGAATTTCCTGCTGATCATCGTTCGGGTTGATCCACTGCCAAGAGAACGGTTTCCAGGCATCGAAGTCCGTGCCATCAAACAGCACCACCGCCCCGTCCGGCGGGGCCAGTCCGAGTGTCGACGTTGAAGTGTCTTGCGCCGTGATTGGCGGTCCTGCTGTCACCAGAAACGCGGTCGTCAACACAAACTGACTGAAAAGAAACTCTCGTTGAGTCATTCGTTGTCTCCGTTGAGTGGGACGATCGATCTCTTCATGTTCATGGTCTACTTCCTTCCGATTCCTTGCTCTTGCTTCGAAAGCGCCGCCGAGATCTCTGCAGCGACCTTGTCGGCCAGGTGGGCGTACCCTGGTACCGTGAAATGGACGTCACCCTTTTCTGCAATCCGTATTCGGAGTATTTTCCATTACCGTAGACAAAAAAGGGACGGGGGTCTTTCCGCAGGCGGTTGGACGGGTTTTGCTTGGGACTTCTTGCGTGATCGTCCCCATGAATACACCCCCGTCCCCTTTTTTATCGTCGATGCCACCTACTTTGCGAACAACTGTGATTGGATGTCGGCAAACGCTTTGAATTCCAATGCGTTTCCGCTGGGGTCTTCAAAAAACATCGTGTGTTGTTCGCCAGGTTGTCCTTCAAAGCGGACATAAGGTTCGATGATAAAGGTGTCGACGAACGTCCGCGCACGCTCGGCAAGCTGCTTCCATTGGTCGACTTGCAAAACAACGCCGAAGTGCGGCACCGGGACGGCATGGCTGTCGACCGGATTGCAATAGTTCACCACTTTGCCCGTTGCCCCGATCTCCGGGTTCAAATGAACGACCAGTTGGTGGCCGAACATGTCGTAGTCGACCCAGCAGGTGTCACTTCTCCCTTCGGAAAACCCCAGTTTGGTGCCGTAAAAGTCACGAGCCTCTGCGATGTCACGGACCTGAATGGCGAGGTGAAAGGGTGTCAGCATGGGTTGTTTCTCGAAAGCGGCGATGGGCGTTGTCTCGTATTGGAACGAAGTAGACGGCGGCAGTCCACATGATGGCCGTCAACGAACTGCTCGAAGTGACTTGACGAGATCGGACCGTCCTGAGTATCGATCGGCTTGGTCGTATCAGTGCAGGTATTGCAGCGGGCTGTGAAAACTAGGAAAGCAAGTCGGCCCGACTCACACCTGAAAGTCCGCTTTTGAGCCGTTTCTTTTCCGTTGCTCTCGCTTCGTCAAGCACATGCTGGTGCAGCAAGTACCCGAAGCCGGCGTTTTCCAGACGCAAGATCAGCTCGTTTTTTCGACAATCAAGTGTCTCGGCGCAACGCTCCAGATCCCAGTCCTGCCCTGCCAGTTGGCTCAGCAAATACGCCCTCCGGGTTTGGGCGGATGACAATCGGTATGTCTTTAAATACTGCAGTGTTCCGTCGTCGGCGTAGATCGCTTCCCCGATGTGATTCTCCGCAGATGGATCCAAATCGGTGACGAACCGTTCTAGACTGAATGGTTTGAAACGGTACACACGTTCGCTGTGATATGCCCGGTCGAACAGCGCAGGCGACATCATGGTGTTGAATCGATTCCACCGACGTCGTAGTGCATCGACTTCACGACGCAAATCCGCAATGCTCTCAATCGACTGCATGTTGATTGGCTCAGGAAACATCACGTTTTCAGTCGCGTAGCACCCGAATTGCCAGATCAGCTCGCCGTAGAAGTCGGTGATCAGTGTATGATGCAAAGCGGTGTAGTCATCCGGATGGGGGACGACGAATGCGGACGCCAAGCTCTCAGAAACAAAGACGAGCATGCCGACCTGGTTTTCATGAATTTCGAACAAACGCAGAGCATCGTCCAGGCCAGCGATTTGGTCCCCGGGGACCACCGTTTCACTCCTGGGCGATAGCCCCGTTCGCATCACAGCGGTGGAATATTCCGTCCACGCGATGTCGGGGCCGCCAAAATGCAAGGCCAGCAGGCCTTCCATTGCGACGTGCAAAGGCAGGAATCGCAATTGCGTCTTGCCTTCGCGCCGCGCCATCTTGCGAAGACCGCGTGCGGTCATGAACCGCCCGTACGACTTTCCATCTTTCTTCTTCGCCGCGAGCGCCATCTGTGATCCATAGACAGCCCCACCGTCCGTCGTCCAATTGGCAACCAGCCCATGCGGCACGTAGCTGGTATAGACCGTCTTCGGATCAATTTCCACGAACGCAAACTCTTCCGAGTAGACGCGTGGTGACAATCGCAGATCTTCGCGATGCCCGCTGCGAATCAACGGCACCAACCGCACTCCGCCCAACACCTGTGGCGGAGCCAAGGTGAGACCGTTGAGTCGCATGCCGCTCGACGTCTTTTGACGATCAGTCATGACTGACTCCAATGAACACCGTAGCGAGCATTCCAAGATAGGCTTCGAGTTGCGTTTGCGAAGCTTCTCCGGATGAAAATTTCGCAAAGCCGAGCGACGCGCCGAGATCTTCCGCGTCACGCAACCCGATCGTAGTCAATGGACTGCCCAGCGGCTTTGGCGAAAAGTGGTCGGGGTCGAACACGGGATTGGCATGTAGAAAGGCGATGGGATGGGTCTGTGAAAGACGCGTCTGATAGGCGTGAACGATTTGGCGTGCAGCGTCGGCGGGTGCGTTTTCATAGCCATCTGAAACAATGATAACGTTGTCGACCTGGTACTCGATCGCAGCCAACAACGGCGTGGCCAAATCCGTTTGGCCGCCCGCTTCGACAAGAAACACATGGTCTTCTGCCGTGGCCGATTCCAAGTCGCCCGAACGAGACGGTGTCCAAAACGATTGCATCCCGTTCCCACTAGCGGCAAGCAGGTAGTGAACGGCGACTGCAACCGCCAAAGGTCGCCGACGTCGCTCTCGTGACCCCCACGTCGATCGACTACGGTCCAACACCGCAGCGGTTCTGCCGAGACTGAGAGGTCGCTTTCGCAAAGCTCTCGCCGCAGCGGCTCGCAAAGCATCGTGTAGTTCCGCCGCCCGTCGCCGCTGTTGTTCGATGGGCAAACCGATCACATACATCGCCAATTTGGTCAGCGGCGTTCGGGCAAGATCGACTTTTGGCTTTTCCTTTCCAAGTCGCTCGGCACTGGATTGCGCTCGTTGCCGTTCCGAATGAGTCATCCGCGGTTCGATCTTCCGCAAAAACTCTAGCCTCGGGATTTGGTGTCGTGCTGCGAACCCCTCCGCGACCGAGTAGGGCAACTCGTAGACCGCCTGCTTGGAATAGTGCGCACGCAGAAACGAATCAAACAGTGGCGTCTCAAACTGTTTCTGTTCCTTCAGTGCAAACAGAAATGCGCCCGTTTCCGGATCGAGGTCCTGGTGGGTATGGCGAGCGACGATGCGAACCTTTGATCGGTACTTCACCGCATCAAATGCAGGACTGGATCGCCACTTCAGATAGTCACGAACGACCGCTCGGCTTCGACGATTGTTGATCTTCGCTTCACGCAACCGAGTAAACAACGTGAAGACGCGATTGGCCGGCAAGCTATGCAGCGTCGCCGAAATTAGCTTGCCCTCTTCCTCGCGATCCGCCTTGTCCGGAGGTGCCCCTGCAGCAAGAAGCTTCAAAACAATGCGAGCCCGGTTGAAGTCATTCACGCCCGCTGCCAGCACGCGCCGATAAACCCTGCGGTAGTTCGCTAGCACATAGCTGTGCAAAAAATCGATGGACACACGTCCGTAACTGCGACTGCAGTAGTACTCCGCTTGCCCGGTCGCCGCGAAGCACGCGTTGATGAACATGACCAAGTCTTCTCGCTCGCTCGCTTCCTTCTGAGCAGCGTAGATTTCATCCCGAGATTGCGACGCGTTTTTCACGGATGCCGGTCTTGCAGAAAGAAGAACTGCTCGCCCGGGGAATAAGATGGAACAACGAGCTCTTCAGCTTCAGAGGCTAACGCGGAAGTTGCTCCAAAGTCCCACGGACGAGCCAGGAGTATTATAGCGAGCGAAGATGCCCGCCAACAGAGAGCACAGGCGGAGTCCAAAGGTTCAGGCGGCTCGCACAATGAATTCGCATCAGTTGCAGCACACTCTTTGTTTGACCGATTGAGCAGCCTTGGGTCAATCGTACCCGCGATCCGTTGAGCGAACTTGCCTATGAGACATCGATGGACTTTCAATCATTGCCCGTCATCGCTACTGGGGAGCGGTGCCGATTGATTCGCCGCCGATCACCGCTTGCACTGCTTTTGCGATGTGCTCGGCGATCAACCTCGTCCCGGTCTCGCTCGGGTGGACACCGTCTTGGCTGAGCCATTCAGGCTGCTTCGCGAGAAGACGATTCAGGTCGACGAGTGGTACGTCGTGTTCGCTTGCGACCTCCCGCGCAGCGTTGCAATAACGTTGAACGACCGACGAAAATCCTCCCAACGCAGCAAACGGCTCTCGTTCGTGGCGCGTAAAAAACTTCTGCTCGTTGATGGGCGGAAGTGTGCAGAGGACCACTTTCGATCCGTGCTCTCGGCACGACGTCATGATCGCCTGAAGGTTCTCCTTGTACTTGTCGACGGGAACAAACACGCGTTCGGAATCAGCCCGCAGATCATTGGTTCCGAACATCACGACGACCAGATCCGGATCGTGCACCATCACATCGCTCTGCAAACGCCGCAACCCCATGGCACTGGAATGACCGCCTTTGCCTGCGTTGATCGATTCGATGTCAAGCAGCTCTTCCAGCACCTTGAAGTACCCGCGATTCGTAATGCTGTCGCCGAAACACACCACTTTGGCACGCCCCGCTTGAGCAGCGGCCGTGCGGTGCAATGCTTTGGTTTTCTGACACCGTGCTTTCGGCACGCCGGCGCTCTTCGGGGCATCGGCCAGGACGACGTTCGGCGGAGGCGATGCTTCGTCGGCGAAACCGCACGGGCTGGCTATCAGTAGGATGCCGAAGAAAACTCGATGGATCAGCGTTAAGAGAGCAGGGCGAAAATCCAATGACTTACCTCAGGCGGGTATCAGACCAACAGATAACCGCCTTCCATGCGAAAGGCGGTTGCATCAGCCTCAGCGTCGAAACGTGTCGGCCAACGGGAGCAGGCTATTTTAGCCCAGACGCCGAATCGGGGCGAGTCTTGCATGGTGGGAATGAATCAAATCAGAGCGGTCAGGCCTGACCCCCTTTGATGCGGTCCTGCATCCCATGCGATCGTCCGTCGTGGAATCGCAGCGCAATGGTTGGTACAATGAATCGGTACAATGAAAACTGCATCTTCGTGGCCCAAGCTCTGAAACATGCCTCCCCACCAGGAAGCGAAGAAGACTCATGACGCTCTCCAAACAAGCGGCTGCCGAGATCGGTCAGGCAGCTGCCGCCGACACCACTCCCCAGCCACGGCTCATGAATGGGAGATGCATGGTGATCGCCAAAGAAGTGTTTGCGGCGACGCCTGGTGATGATCTTGATTCCAAGGGATTCATCGCGCTACGCTGGCGTGTCCCCGCCGGTGACATTCGAAGTCACGTGGCCGTTTTCGTAGCGGAAGGCGGCGCCCGCTTCGTCGTCGACGCTGCGTGGCAGCAATATCCCTTTGTTGCAAAGATGGAGAAATACTCCGCTTCCACGGCCAGGAAGCACAGGAATCTCCCCAATTCTGGCCGAGACCGCGCAGACGCCAAGGCATCCAATCCCGCGACGCGGGTTTTCGTCGGGACGCCCGAGGACTGGCAAGACATGGTGGAGGGCTTCAACACCATCGGGGGAAACGGCATTGCGCGGAGAATGTTCACGGATGATGAGGCCGCGAGTCGTTGGATGTCCTTCCGTGATTGAAAAATGTCGATGAAGCTGGAAGGCAAGGTTCGTTCCTGATGGGCGTAGCGGATGGATGCGGGATACGAGAATGGAGCGTTGGAATGGCAATGAAGAGTCGGCTGCCGTGGTGTCTTTTGAGCTTCGTGTTGATCGCTCCGGGGTGTCGCACGACAGCGAAACCCAGCCCGGACGTTTCATCAGTGTCGGCGACCTCCGATGCCTCCACCACGCAATGGAAACCACTCACGTTTGTCGACAAGCCGGAATTACAAGCCGGAACGGGGCCCATGGATGCGGGCGACCCGCCTGAGTTCTCATCGACCGATTCGGGCCTGAGGTATCGGATCTTGCGGAATTCCGACGGCCAGAAACCCACGGCCGCCAGCACCGTGACCGTCAACTATCGCGGCTGGCTCAATAGCGGGAAAGTGTTCGACAGTTCCTATGAGCGTGGTGAACCGACAACCTTTCCCTTGGGAAATGTCATCGCCGGTTGGACCGAAGGCATGCAACGGGTCGGTGAGGGCGGAATGATCGAACTGTGGGTGCCTTCAAGACTCGGCTATGGCGAACGCGGTTCCCCAGGCTCGATTCCACCTCACTCGAACCTTCACTTCATCGTCGAACTCGTGCGTACCAACTAGTGCTTTGTCAGCTTTCAATTTTCGAGCCTGCGTTTGTCGAGCGGAAAAGGGGTCAGGTACCAAAAATGCGAAGCACCCTGTGGGCCATTTGGTTTTTGGTACCTGACCCCTTTTCCGCGGTACCCTAAGAATAAAAGTTGACGAAGCACTAGTGCTTTGTCAGCTCCTTCGTCCGGGGCAGCTTAGCTTCCCTGCGATTTTTTGAAGCGTCCCAAGGGTGACGCGACGACGCGGGAGCCGTTGAGCTGGACGCCTTCTTCGGCCAGACGTTCGGCCTGGACGCTGGGATTGCAGGGCGGCAGGTGCCCGTCGCTGTAGACGACACGCCACCACGGCAGGGTGTCCAGGGACTGCGCAAGCAGGCGGCCGGCGGCGCGCGACGCCCGGGGCCGGCCCGCGGCGGCCGCGATGTCACCAAAACTGACGACTTCGCCGGGACGGAGCCGCAGGACCGCGTTTTCCATCTTGAGCTGAAATTCGGTTAGCATAGGAAGCACGATCCCCAATTCTTCAATCGTCCCAAACCCGTACAGGTCCCACCGTGAAACGCCGTGATTTTGTCGCCGCCAATCTGATCGCCGCCGCCGGTGCGGCACTGGCCCCCGGACACCTGATCGGCGACGACGACGCGGCAAGTGGTGGCCGCATTCGACAATCCATCATGGGCTGGTGCTTCAACCCGATGGACATGCTGAAATTGGCCGTCGAGTGCAAACGCATCGGCTTGGAAGCCATGGAAGGTATCAATGCAAAGCTTTACGACCAAGTCACCGCGATGGGACTGAAGATCTCCTTGGTCGGCAGCCACGGTTTCGCCACCGGGCCGCTGGACCGAGACAATCACGCCGAAGTCGAAAAGAAACTTCGCGACGGAATCGACTTGGCGGTCCAATACGGCGCCCCCAACGTCATCACCTTCACCGGGATGCGAAAACAAGGCATCAGCGACGCTGCCGCCCGCAAGAACTGTCTGGATTGCTGGAAACGCGTGATTCCCTATGCCGAAGAAAAAGGGATCGGTTTGGTCCTGGAGCATCTCAATAGCAAGGCACACCTCAACCCCGACGGCACGGTGCATCCGATGAAGGGACACCCGGGATACTGGGGCGACGACATTCACCAGTGCGCCGAATTGGTCAATCAAGTCGGCAGTGAAAGATTTAAACTGCTCTACGACATCTACCACGTTCAAATCATGAACGGCGACCTGATCGCGAACTTGGAAAAATACCAGTCGATCATCGGGCACTACCACACCGCCGGCAATCCGGGACGCCGCGAACTCGATGGCCGCAACGAAATCAATTACCCGGCCGTCATGCGCGCGATCAAGGCCACTGGGTACCGCGGCTATGTCGCCCAGGAATTCATTCCCACCAGCGATGACCCGATCCGCTCGCTCGAAGAAGCCTACGCGGTCTGCGACGTCTAGCGGGATCGGTTGAGCCACTGGGTGAGGATGCCACCGGATCGTTTTCGCGGCTGCGGGGTGGTTTGCCGCGGTGTGGGTCCGCCCGCGGAGGGCGTATCGGCCGATGAGTCGTCGGACGATCGCTCGCTAGAAAGTCGCGTGGAAACGGATTGGTTCTGTGACGACGTGCGACCGGACGTCAACCGTCTGGACCAGCCGACGAATTTTTCGGCCAACGACGGTTTGGTGCTGCCGACGTCCTGATTCGATTTTGATTCCGATCCTGAGTCTTCCGCTTGCTGTGAACTGGCCGCCAACAGCTCCTCCACCTCCAACGCGACTCGGCCCTCGCCGTCCCCGCGATCGTTCAACGCAACCTCCATCGCGGCGGGACTTGCCGGCTGCGTGGCTCCTTGGCCGAGCACCTGCAACGACCTCGCGATCGCAGCGGCCTGCGGCGACCCCGTCGGTGATGGCAAGGCCGGCACGGCTTCGTCCGGCAAGTCGGACGTGTCTTCGATCAAGCTGCCGGCGTCGATCGTGCCGAATTGTTCGCGGAACGAACTGGTCATGCCCGGCGTGTGCAATTCGAGCGGTTGCCCCGGCGGAAGCACCAGGTCGGTGGAAAAGCGGCCCAACGGCGGATAGTCCATCGTGTGTCCCGGTGACGACGGCTGCTCCAAGTGCGAGCCGATTTGGTCGATTGCTAAACTGCCGAAACCACTTTGGATCGCGGTCCCAAGCAGCGCCGGTTCCGGATTGGTCTGGGCCGACAAAACGTCCATTGCGGCATCCAGGTCGGCGACCGGCTGCGGCGGCAGGACGTGTCGGCGATCCACTTCGGCGTCGGCCGAGGACTGCGAATCGATCGTCGGCATCACCAGAGGATAATCCTGGACGCGGAAGCGACGCAGCTTCGGTGGCGCGTCGACGACCAGCGGATTGGTCAGTCGCTCGCCACGCCCGGTATCCAAACTTAGACTTCGAGTTTGCGGATTGGGGGGGCGCTGCACGATGGCCGCCGATCGGGCAGCGGCGATCGATGGCGCAGGGGCCGCCGATCGGGCGGGGGGAAGTGTGTCGGTTATACCGGTCGCTCCGGTCTCGCCCAGTTCGGCAAAACGAAACGTGCCCTCGCCATCCTCAACGGGCGCGGGGGCGACGCGAATCGGTGACGTCGTGCGGATCAACTTGGGAAGCTCGCCCCCGTCTGCCGGAACCACGCCTGTGGAAAGCACACACAGGGCCGCGGCAAGTTTTGCGACCGATTTGCCGCCACGATTGCTGATTGACATCTCACGCTTCCTTGCTGGTCTGCCGACGAGCGAACCATCCTTGGATCGCACATTGCTGCTCCATTGGCTTCGACGAGTCGCCACCACGAGCGAGAATCGAACCGGCGTGGGCCCGGCAAAATCGATCTCCGAGCACCCTCCAACGCCGTCAACCGCTCAGACACGAACGAACATCCGATTCGGACCAATGCGACGTTCTGGAATATCCGGCAAGACCGGAATGCGAATTATTCACACTGTCGCGAGAAACCCGCCCTTCGCGGTTCAAAACGATCCGCCACCGGCGTCGCTGGGCATCCGCCAGTCACCGCGTGGCGAAAGACTGACCGAACCGACTTTGGGCCCATCGGGCACACAATTGCGTTTGAATTGATTGCGAAAGAACCGCGTGATGAATTGGTCGAGCGTCGCGGCGATCGTCACCGAGTCATACGGCTGATCGAACGTCGCTTGGGAGGCGAGATAGAGGATCTTGTCGCGTGTGAATCCGTTGCGGACGAAGTGGTACAGGAAAAAGTCATGCAGCTCGTATGCCCCGATGGAGCTTTCGGTGTTCTGCCGAATCGTTCCGTCACTGGCCGGCGGCAACAGTTCCGGTGAGATCGGCGTCGCGGCGATCCGATGCAGCAAGCTGCCCAGTTGACCATCAAAGTAGTGATCCGCGGCGTAGCGTACCAGGAATCGCACCAGCGTTTTGGGGATCGAGGTGTTGACGTTGTACATCGACATGTGGTCGGCATTGTATGTCGCCCATCCGAGCGCCTGCTCGCTCATGTCACCGGTGCCGAGCACAAATCCGCGGTTCATCAACAACATCGTGCGGATGCGTGCCTGGACATTTTCGAAGGTCAAATCGGCTGCGTCATCGGGCAACTGATTCAGTTGACGTTGCAACGATGCAACCGTTGTGTGCTCGTCGATCTCCAGTCCGAGCGGTCGGTGGCGGAGCGAGTGAAAGGTGTCCAAACAGAGTTGGCGAATGTCGATGCAATCGCCGGTCACGCCGGTCGATTCGATCAACCGATCGGCACTGGTGCGGGTGTGATCGGTGGTGCCGAATCCCGGCATGGTGATCGCATGGATCGATTCCCGCGGCCAGCCGGCGGCATCGACCGCCTTGAGCGCGACCAGCAGTGCCAGGGTGCTGTCCAATCCGCCGGAAATGCCGATCGCCAACGGAGTCGATTTTGGCAGACACGACAGTCGCTTGATCAGACCGGCCGATTGGATCGCAAAGATTTCGCCGCAGCGCTCGGCCAATTCACCTTCTTCGGACGGCACGAAGGGATGGGCATCGACATAGCGAAGCAGTGTCTGGGGCGCCGCTTGCTTGGCAGCGTCTTGGATCAGCTTGATCGTTCGATAACTCGGTTTCAGTTGATCTGCGACATCATCAAACGATCCGACCACGCGTCGATCATGGGCGAGTCGCTGGAGATCGATGTCACAGGTGACGGACATCTCGGCGACCCATTCGGGCGATCGGCCGTCTCCGATCCGCCGCGACTGGCCGATCAGTGAGCCGTTTTCGGCGACCAGGCAGTGCCCGCCAAAGACCAGGTCCGACGTCGACTCGCCGGGACCGGAGGAAACATACGCGTAGGCGGCGATACAACGGCCCGATTGCGACTTGACCAAGTCGCGACGCCAAGCGGCCTTGCCGATCGTTTCGTTGCTGGCCGAAAGATTGACCAACACATTGGCGCCGGCCACCGACGCGTTGCTGCTCGGTGGAATCGGCGTCCACAGGTCTTCGCAAATTTCGATCGCCATGACGGCTTCGCCCAGGCGGAACAAAAGGTCCGTCCCGAACGCAATGTCCTGTCCCGCGATGGCGACGGTCGCGGGGTCGGCCGGTCCGGCGGGGCGGAAGTGCCGTCCCTCGTAGAACTCGCGGTAGGTCGGCAAAAACGATTTCGGCACGACGCCGGCGATCGTGCCGCCGCAGACGACCGCGGCAACGTTCATCAGGCAATCCCCGACCACCAGCGGTAATCCAACGATCACCGCGCCCCGTCTGGCCCGAGTCGACTCGGCGATCCGCATCAACCCCTCGGCGGCGCCGATCAGCAGCGTATCGCTGCCAAACAGGTCACCGCATGTATAGCCCGTCAGCGCCAGTTCGGGCAGCACGGTCAAGTCGGCGTCGATGTTTCCGATCGAATTCAAAATCGCCTCGGCGTTTGCCGCCGGATCGGCGATAACGGTCGGCGGGGCCGCCGCGTGAATGCGAAAAATTCCGTGCTGAAACAATGCAGTCGGTCTGGGGGTAGGGGGTGATGTTGCGGAAATCACGCGATCAACACGAAACGTTCACGCAACGTTTTGACCGCCGGGCCCATTGTAACCTGCACCGGTCCGACCGCACTCCCGGCACCATCCCCGCTCCTGTGTACCGGATTATTCACGGTCTCTGGACAGTCCCCCCGCCACCAATGCCCGCTTGCGCCCTATAATCTGAACCCGCTTCGCTTCGTCGCCTGCGCTCCGAAAGCGGACCGCCGACGAAGCGAACGATCTGTGTCTAACTGATTGAACAAACGACTTGATGAGAGAAAACGACATGACCCGAATTTTGACCGCTGCGTTTGCACTGATGATCACCGCGTCGATCGCCATGGCCCACTGCCAGGTCCCCTGCGGCATTTACGGAGACCAATTGCGATTTGAACAAATGCTCGAAGATGAGCACACGATTTCGAAGGCTCAGCTGCAGATCAACGAGATCGCCGACGGCGAGATGTCGGCCCAATCGATCAACCAAGCCGGACGTTGGGTCACGACCAAAGAAGAGCACGCCACGAAGATTCAAGACACGATCTCGGCGTACTTCTTGGCCCAACGCATCAAACCGGGCAGCGAAGGTTACACCAAGAAACTGACCGCCGCCCACGCCGTCATCATCGCTGCGATGAAGTGCAAGCAGTCGGCGGATCCGGAAACCGCCAAGGTGCTCGAAAAAGCGATCTTCGATTTGTACCGCGCCTACGAAGGTAAAGAGCCCGCGTTCGATCACTCGCACTAAGCGGCGGAAGGTGCTTTCACGGTAGGGCACGCTGTGCGTGCCGAATGGTAGCCGAATGTGATGCACAGCATCACCTACACGTCCCTTATGCCAACACGGCCCCGACCGGTTCGCCTTCGCTGATTTTCAACGGGCGTCCGATTGGGGTTTGGCGTTCTTCGTGATAGGGCACGCCCAAGGTCGACAGGATCGTCGCGTGCAGGTCACCGATGGTGATCGGACGGGCGACATCGGCCAGCGGCTTGTCGGGATCCAGTTTGGGATCGGCCGCCGTCTCGCCGTACACGCCTCCCTTGCGAATGCCGCATCCGGCCAAAAAGGTTGAAAATCCGTGCGGCCAGTGGTCCCGTCCTTCGGCCGGGTTGATCTGTGGCGTGCGACCAAATTCGCCGCCGCAAACGACGAGTGTGGTTTCCAGCAAGTCCTGCTCAACCAGCCGGTCCAACAAGGCCGCCAGGGCTGCGTCCAGGATTTCACAGCGGGCCGATTGCAAGGAGTGATTGGTGATGTGGGAATCCCAACCGCCCAGCGTGACCTCGACGCAACGCACCCCCGCGCCGATCAAACGCGTCGCCGCCAGGCAGCCCCGTCCGAACGGCGTCTGGCCGAATCGTTCGAGCGTCTCCTTGGATTCGCTGGAAACATCAAACGCGCTGACCTGTTCGCTGGACATCATCCGCAGCGCCGCATCGGTGGACGACTGGTGCAGGGTTCGGTTTTGGTCCAAGTCACGCAGTCGCTGCCGGCGGAACCGGTCTTCGAGCCACTGCAGATCTTTCATCCTGCGATCGAACCGGTCTTCGGCGATCGGCGATTTCAGATCCGGGACCGGGTTCTGGGGATCACCGATTTTGAACGCATCATAGACCGGGCCCAGGTAACCGCCGCGGGCCGGAGCGTTCTGCGGCAGGATCGAGATGTGTCGCGGGATGTCCAACTGTTCGGGAAACTCATGACACAGGATCGAACCGATCGACGGATGCACCAGCGTCGGATCGGGGCGATACCCGCTCTTGATATTGTAAATCGCCCGTTGATGATCGCCTTCTTTGCTGGTCACGCTGCGGATCAGCGATCCCAAATGCATCTTCTCGGCCACGCGTGGCAACGTGTCGGCGATCTGCAGATCGGGAACACTGGTCGGGATCGCTTTGACTTCGCCGCCGATGGCCGATCCCGGGTGCGGGTCGAACGTTTCCAATTGGCTCGGTCCACCCTCGAGCCACAACAGGATCACGTTTTTGGGCCGAGACGTCTCGGTCACACCGACCGCGTCGGCCCAGGCGAGTTGATGGGCGATGGTGGAGAGCATCGCCCCGCCGGCACCGGCACCCAGCAGTGTTCGCCGAGAGAGATGGGCATGCGGGTCGCAAAGCAGATCGTGATGGGACATGGGATCGGGCTGTGAGACGGAATGGAATGGCGGGTGGATGATTGCAAACGTGGGGAATCGGCGGTCTTCATTGGTGGTCGCAGTGACGTTGCGTCAATGATTCCAGGTGAACTCGGTGCTATTGGCGAGCGTCCAATAAAGGTCTTCCAGGGCCTCTCCACGGTCGGAACGCTCGGTCAGTTTGTCGATGAAATAGTCGCGTTCTTCGGCGTCGGGATAGCGATTGAGCAGACACAGATAAATCGTCTCGATCGCTTGCGCGTCGTCACGTGCGAACAGGTTGATGTGCCCGGTCGCGTTCAAAACCGGATTCGGCTCGCCGGCTTCGCGGAGCATGTTGCCGTTGATCATCAACAATCGTTGCGGAATCGTGATGCCGTCTTTGGAAAACTCGTTTTCACCCAAGTCACCAAACCGTTCCAAGAAGTCGTTGATCGATCCGTATCGGATCAATTGAACCAACAACGAGGAATCACGATTGATCGCCTTGATCTTGGAAGCCTGAACGATCGATCCGGCGACTTGTTCGGCACGCAAACGGGTCAGGGGAAACACCGCATAGCGCTGTTCATGCGGTTCAGTGACGTCGAATGTCGCCCGACTGGCAACGCGAAACGCATCACTTTGCGCGATGATCCGAATCGTGCGTCGAATGTCGCGGTGTTGCACAAAATCGTCCACGATCGGCTCCAACATCGGCGGCAGCGGTTCATCCAGCGGCAGGTTGTCGACCGCTTCGGTTGCCGAGCGTCCGAACATCAATGCCCAAAACCGGGCGACGGCGGCGCGCGAAAACTGGCGGTTGTCTTGATGCGTCACCCAAGTCGCCAAACGCGATCGGGCGTCGCCTTCCTCCGGCAACAACTCGGCGGCGTAGGGCACCGCCGGTGTCACCTGGACCGCTTCGGTTTCATCCAGGTACTGGTACTCGTAGTCGGCCTGGCCCGTGCGGACGCCTTGCAATCCGTTCGTTTTGGCGCTGCTGTAGAACGCGGCCAGCTGGTGAAAGTCTTGTTGGAGGCCTTCGCGAGTCTCGACGGGATCGCCCAAATTGACGTTGCCCAAAAAGTCATTGTGGCATTGCAGACAATCGATGCGCAGCCCCAGGAACGCGCGGCTGGTTCGGGCCGCCAAGCGAATCGGATCCGGGTTGCCGTCGTTGCTGTCGAACGTCACCGTCAAAAAATTCACTTCCGGACGGTCCGTCCACAGCCCTTCGGCGGTGATCAAGTCGCGGACGATCTGGTCATACGGACGATTAGCAGCCAGTTCGTCGGACAACCAGTGCCGGAAACGGCGTCTGCGATAAACGATGAACGGGCCTTCGTCGGCACCGACAACGAACCGTGTCCACCGCTCTGCCCAATAGTCGTGGAATCGCGGGTCGCCGAGTAAATTCGACAGGTGTGTCGATTCACGCCGATCTTCGGGCAGACTTTCCAACCCGCGGATTTCTTGCAGCGACACGCCGCTGCCGATCAGCGCCAACGACATGCGGCGACACGACGCCAGCCAATCGGCCGGCGGGGCACTCTGCAAGCCGAGCTCGGCAAGTTGTTCGGTGCGCGCCGCGTTGACCGCAGCGACGACGCGGTCAATCGATTCGCTCGGGGCAGCAGCATCGATTGGCGCCGAATCGACGGATTCCCGATCAGTGGATTCCGAATCGGCCGACGGCTGCGTCCCTTCCAATCGAACGTCGCTGGCCGCTTCGACCTCGCGACGTCGATCGTTGGAGGATTCGGACAGCCCGGACGCCATGTACCCGAACGCGACCAGCATCAACAGCCCGAACCAGCTCCACTTCGCGACGGAGACGAAGAATTGTTTCATCAGATCATTTTCAAATTAGTTGCATCGTCAGTTTTGCATCGCTGGTACAGTCGCTAGCCCCCACGCTATTATCCACAAACGGCGGCAGAAATGGCGAGTGATTCTCGTTCCATTCGCCCCCGATGAACCGATCTTGATGATTGGAACCGAAAAAAACTCTTGGATTGTTCATGTCAGACCCCACCGACCCGTTTTTCGAACCCTACGACCGCGACCAGATCGCCTACGGGGACGTGCCGTCGGCTCCCCTGGCCGCCTACCTGGACCAGGTGGACTGTAGCGGCCAGGCGATCGATCTGGGGGCCGGAGCCGGGCGTGACACCATCGAATTGGCCAAAGCCGGTTTTCACGTGACCGCCGTCGATCTGAGCCCGCGGGGTGCCGAGCGAATCCGGCAACGGGCCGAGGCTGCCGGCGTCGGCTCACGCGTGCAGACCTGTGTGGCGAACGTTTGCGACCATGAAATCCAACCCGACGCCTTCGACGCCATCTGCGCAACGACCGTCTTGGATCATCTCCCGGCCGACGATGCCCGGCGGGTTTGGAACCGAATGATGGCCGGTCTCCGCAACGGCGGCGTGGTTTACGTCGAAGTCCACACGACCGAAGACCCCGGCAGCGACCGATGGCCGGGATCGCAGAGTGATGCCCCCCAAAGCGAGACCGCCGCCGCGGTGGTCAATTACTTTGCCCCCAATCAACTCGCCGGCTGGGCCACCGAGGAAGCCTCCGCGCTGAGGATCTTGCGTTACGAAGAACGCTTGGAATGGGATTACACGCACGGGCCGGAGCATCTGCACGGCAAGGCCATCCTGTTGGCCGTCAAAACCGGCGCGCACCCGCCGTGGTACGGCCAACCGGTCGCGTTCCCGCGACGTGGTGCTTAAGGCATCGTTGATTTCAAAGTGCTTTTTGTCACGCTCCCTATCAGAGCATCGGTGTCAACACATTCTTTGAAACCCTCCCTGGCAGGGAGGGTCGAGCGAAGCGAGGGGAGGGTCGGTTGGACATCGCAGACTGATTGCGAGCCGCCAAAAAACGTCCCCGCCCGCTTGTACCTCGCGTCTGACCCTCCCTAAATGAGAGGGTGATTTCAGGTCTTGCGAGCTGCGTTGACACCAATGCTGCCAGCGAGCGTTGATTCTTGACTTGCTGTGTCTCTTGGTCGATGATCGGCTACCTTTGATTCATCGTCATCATTCCCGCTCGGTAGCAACACCAGGAGTCCGTCGTCATCATGCAAGTGTCGTTGCTTTATGGTCGAAGCGGGATCACGGTGCCCTTGCCGCGCGACGCCGACGTGACGCTGATCGCCAAGCCGGAGATGCCGCGACAGGGCGATCCGATTGCCGCGGTTCACCAGGCATTGAACTGCCCCGTGGGGTCGAGCGGTGCGGCGGGGTTGCGCGAGATCGCCGAGGGGGCCGGAAGCGCCTGCATCGCGATCTGCGACATCACACGGCCGGTCCCGAATCACCTGTTCCTGCGACCGATGATCGAGACCCTCGTGTCGGCCGGCGTGCCGCTAAACCAAGTCACGGTCTTGGTCGCGACGGGATTGCATCGCCCCAATCTCGGTGACGAGCTTGCCGAACTGATCGGCGACCCTTGGGTGTTGCAACACGTCAACGTCGTCAACCACGACGCGCTGTGCGATCAGGACCACATCGATTTGGGCCAAACCCCGACACGGCAGACACCGGTCAAAATCGATCGCCGGTTCGTTCAAGCCGATCTTCGGATCGCCACCGGACTGGTCGAGCCGCATTTCATGGCCGGCTATTCGGGAGGCCGCAAAGTGATCGCGCCCGGGCTGGCACATGCCGACACGATCCGGACGTTTCACAACCATCGATTCATGTCCGACGCCGCCGCCACCAATTGCAACCTGCATCGCAACCCGCTGCACGAAGAACAGTTGGAAATCGTCAAGATGATCGGCGGCGCGTACGCGCTCAACACGGTCATCGACGACCAACGAAACCTGTCCCTGGTCAACTTCGGCGAAATCACCGCAAGCCACCAGGATGCCGTCGCGTTTATCGGCCAGTATTGTCGTGTGAGCGTGCCGCGGCGCTACCCGACGGTGATCACCAGCGCCGCCGGTTACCCGCTGGACAAAACGTATTATCAAACCGTCAAAGGGATGGTCGGTGCGATCGATATCCTCCAGCCCGGCGGCCATCTGATCATCGTGTCCGAGTGCAGCGAAGGGTTGGGATCGGAGGAATACGCCGCCGCCCAGGCGACGCTGACACGCTTGGGATCTGATGGTTTCTTGCAATCGATCCGGCACCAACCGTTTGCGGAGATCGATGCCTGGCAAACCCAAATGCAAACCAAAGCGACGGAGCGGGGAACGGTCCATCTCTACTCTTCGCTTTCTCCGTCATTGCAAACGCTCACCGGCGTCTCGATTGTCGACGATCTCGAAGCCACCCTGCAGGCTTGCATTGACGCCAGCGCATGCAAGTCCGTGGCCGTCATCCCCGAAGGCCCCTACGTGATCCCCTTTGTGCAAAACGAAGTGGCGTAAGCTTCCAGCTTGCGTTCAGCCTGGGATTCGCAAGCTGGAAGCTTACGCCACTTGGCTAACGCATTTCCTGGATCGCTTGACGGGCCTTGGGCAGAAAATCGGGATGGTCCACCAGATGCATCAAGCCGGGGCTGCTCATCAAATGCAGCAGCAACTGTCGGTCCGGCGGACGATTCTGCTCGATCCACTCGTTGAGCGCCGGATCGTTGCGAATCTCATCGATCGCTGCATTGAAGGCGGGATCGGATCGCAGTTCTGCGATGCCGGGATCCTCCAACAGACGCTGGACGTTTTCGGGGTCGCCCAATCGTTGCACCGTTTGGCGGAACTCGCCGACGCCGGCCAGCGGCTCGAAGCGCTGGAAGGGGTTGTAGTCACGAATGAACGGGCCGAGCAGGCTTTGACGTGTTCGCGAGGCCCAATCGTCGACGGCCGTCGCGACGGCGTTGTCCTTGATGTCGTCCGCACGCTGCCACATTTGCAGACTGATCAGTCCACCGAGCAGCAGGTAACAGATCGCGACCCCTTCGACCCATCCGATGGCGAGACCGGCGAATTGATTGGCCCCTTTCCAGACGCGGCGTTTTGCCAACACCCAGTTGCTGATCATCGAGATCCCGAGTGTGACGACCAACGAGATCAGCACGCCGATGGCGGCGATGCAAAGGAAACGATTGGTCAGCCCAGTGGTGCCGAATCGTTCGGAAAACGCGGCCTGGTAGTGCATGCCCATCGCCGGCGCGTAGGCGACCGCGGCGACGAGTGCCAGGATTGATGCCGCGATCCGGGCGAACCCCATCCTGAACCCGCCCCAACCGGCCAGCGCGATGACAACGATCGTGATGGCGGTGACGGGATCACCGCGTCGGTACAGCAGAACCGCCGCGGCGAGGCTGCCCAGTGACAGCGGATAAAACAGCCACGCCGGCATGGGGATCGGGTCACCCGGTTTCGGCTTTCGTCGTTTTTTCTTGCGTCGAAACGGATTCGTCGCGGTGGAATCGGCCATGATGACGATTGGCGGGGCGGAGGTGAACCGGGACTTGCACGGCCAATCATAGGCCATCTGTTCCGCCGACTGCGGCTTCAATGCCGAATCGGAGCGACAAAATACGGGCCTGCAGCGCAGCGGGGCCTCACTGATTGAGCTGCGCTTGGATCACCTCGTGGTTGGCTCGCGTCCCCAACGCTCCCCACAATCCGTACGGGCTTGCCGCCCCGGGGCGGCGGTTTCCGGTCCCGTTGTAGACCACGGTTCCGATGGTCGGATCGCCCGCCTCGACGGAATCGGTGATGAAAACCACGGCCCCGTCGCCCATCAAGAGGTGGACACCGCCTTGGTGACGGCTGCTCGCCGACAGCACGCCCGGTGTGGTGTCTTCGAGTGACATGCAGGTTTCCGAGTTGGGCGGCAGAATCGTATTCATCGCCGTGTAGGGTTGCATCCCGCTGGCCCAGCGGAACCCTCGCCCCTGATTGCCTGCCATCACGTCGGCCAGCGAAGGATCCCAGAATCGGGGACGGTCGGGGTCGATGTCGTCGCGGCAGGCGGTGGGGGCATTGCGCAGCCCGCTGAAGGTGCCCGGGGCAAAACTGTGCGCCAGGGTGCGAACGTCGCGGTCGCCCAGATCGGTCGCAATTTCACCGTACATGATGGTGTTGGACAGGCCATCCAACACGTCTCGAAATTTTTTCTCTACCCGCGGCACGAACATGCCCCGCGCCGAAGCCAACAAGCTGGTGTTGGAGTTGTTGTGGACCTCGATCTTGGGAACCCCACGCAAGTTGAACCAGTACGGACCGTTGTCGGTGTAGTGCAACCCGTCGCCCAGACAAGCGGCGTAGTTGGTCCGTCCCATTGCCGGTAGGCCGACGCCCGGATCGCTGGGGCAGCGGAGCGTGGGAATCTCCGTCATCCATGGTGGATAAGCATGGTTGCTTTGATTGACGATGACAACGCTGTTGGGTTCTTCGGTCGGCGTCGGGCCCATCGCAGGCCATGGCGGAACGCGCGTCACCCCTGGATTGTTCAGGTCAACCGAGTTGGGATTGCTGATCTGATCCCAGATCCCCTGCTGTTCAAAGAACGGCGTCAGGGCGACAAACGTGCTCAGCATCATCATGTTGCAATCGTCGCCGTATTCGCTGAACCAACTTCCCGTGGGTGGAAGACGGCGGGTTCCGTTCAGATGAATCGGCAGCTGCTTGTACGCGGCGTGGTAGTTGTGAACGGCCAAGCCGATCTGTTTGAAATTGTTGCTACAACTCATCCGCCGCGCCGCTTCGCGGGCGGACTGAACCGCCGGTAGTAACAAACCGACCAGAATGCCGATGATTGCAATCACGACCAACAGCTCGACCAGCGTGAACGCTCGCGCCCGGGTTGCGTTGGCCCGGCATGGATTCAGTTTCATTGTCGCTTCCCCTATCAATGACGATCCGTGAGATGAGATGACGAGTGATCGGGTGAGGGTCTACTGACGATGCTCGGCCAGCGCTTGGGTGGCGCGGTCGCGATTGGCCTGCTCCTGCTCACTCATCTGATAGGTCCGCGGCTGGATCACCGTGGGCTCGCTGGAGAAACACCCGGGCAGGGCGACGGATGCCACAACGAACACAAGAAGAGGAATTCGATTCATGGAACTGCCGATAGAAAAGTAGACTTTCAGGCCGGCTGACAGGATGAGTACGCGGTCACGATTGGATCACCCGCAACGGCGCTGTCGACCATTGCGTTCATCCCGTCGCCCGCCTGCCCCCGCAGTCCGGCATTGGTCCCGACGTTAGTATTCAACCCCCGCGCAGCCTCCTATGAAACCCCCCAGTGTCAGATAATCGCGGGAAACCATCATTGCGTTACAGCCGACACTTCCAGATTGCCCAGCGGATCCGCGGAGCCGAACGCCGATGGGAATTGCATGTGCCGTTGTCGCGGCGCAATAAGCGATCGCGCGCCCTCAAGTTCACAAAGTCATCGGGCCGCGGCGAACCGGACGATCATTCGTGGCGGCCAAATTTTTTTTCATCGCTTCGTCAGCTTTAAATTTTCGCGACCCGGGGCGTCCTCCTCCAAACTTTCCGGCAACCGTGTGATGCAAGACTCCCGATCCGAACCACAACCGGAACCTCGGTCTGGCCCCACCTCGTGGGCGCGGCCGGTGTGGCTGGACCTGACCCTGATCGCGACTGCGATGGTGACGACGTTGTGGTTGCTGGGACAGCCGCCCTGGTGCCAGTGCGGGTCCTACAGACCCTGGTCCTGGGAGATTTATTCCCGGCACAATTCCCAGCACCTGATCGACCCGTACACCTTCACCCACGTGCTGCACGGCATCTTGTTTTTTGCCGCGTTGTGGCCGCTTCGGCGGCGAATGCCCGCCGGCGTTCGATTGAAAACAGCGGCCGTGGTCGAGGCGGCTTGGGAAATTCTTGAGAACACGCCGATGATCATCGAGCGTTACCGCGAGGCGACCATTTCACTGGACTACTACGGCGACTCGATCGCCAACAGTGTCTTCGATCTGTTGGCCTGCCTTGCCGGGTATGCCATCGCATCGCGGCTGAAGTGGTATTACAGCGCGGCCATTTTGATTGTCGTCGAAGTCGCACTGCTAGCAACGATCCGCGACAGTCTGCTGTTGAACATCATCATGCTGGTCTGGCCCAGCGACGCGATTCTGCAGTGGCAATCAGGATGACCGATTAGCGCTTGCTCTCAATTGGTGCCACCCACTAAACGTGGCGGGGGCAACGCGGAGTGTGCCGCGAGGCCTTACGGCCAGCGGCTCACGAGTTGACTCAGCCGATGCGGACTCAATCAACGGCCCGTCGCGTCCCGCTAGGATGTCGGGCTGGGCCTGCAACGGTTAGGCTCCCAATTGGTGCCACCCACTTAATGTGGCGGGGGCGACGCGGAGTGTGCTGCTAGCAAATTAGGCGGTGCCACGTAGAGGCTGCGATTGGTGGGTGGCACCAATCGAGGTGAGCCGTGACGCGTATGCGGCCGGGCCTTCCGACGCGGCCCGAGGCCTTACGGCCAGCGGCTCACGAGTTGACTCAGCCGATGCCGACTCAATCAACGGTTAGCGTTTGACGCGCGCGTTGCCCTGCCAGATGCTCCACACCTGATCTTCGTCGGCGGGTTGGCCGTAATCGGTCAGCATGGTTGCCGCCAGCGCCCCGGTGGCCCAACCGAATTGCGTGCTCTTTTCGACATCCCATCCGTTGAGCACGCCATAGAGCAGTCCGCCGACGAAACCATCACCGCCGCCGATCCGATCCAAGACTCCGATTTGGCGTGGCTCGACGACGGTAAAGTCGGTTCCGTGAGAGACGATGGCGCCCCACATGTGGGAGTTGGCACTTTCGACTTCCCGCAGCGTGGTGGCAAACAAGGTCGTGTCGGCATACTCCTTTTTGACCCGCCCGATCATCTCTTTGAAACCATCGATTTTCGCCCCGATGTCTTTTCCTCCGGCTTCGGGTCCCTGGATATCCAGGCACAATTGAAAGTCTTCTTCGTTGCCGATCAGGATGTCCGAGAGGCTGGCGATCTCTTTGAACGCGGCCGACAATTCGTCTTCGCGGCCGACCCAAAACGAAGCCCGGTGGTTGAGGTCAAATGCAATCCGCGCGCCGTGCTTCTTGGCCGCGCGGGCGATTTCCAAACAGAACTGGCTGGTTTCTTCGGACAACGCGGCGATCAAGCCAGACATGTGAACGATCTTTGCCCCTTCGTCGCGAAAGATCCGATCCAAATCAAAGTCTTTGACGCTGAGCAGGCGTCCGACTTCACCGGCGCGGTCGTTCTGGACGCGTGGTCCGCGCGAGCCCCAACCGCTGTCGGCCATGTTGATCTGGTGCCGAACGCCCCAGGGTGTGGCTTGTTCGAATTCGGGGCCTTCGTAGTCCATGTGTCGCCGCGCCAAGTCGTCCTTGATGAACCGCGCGATCGGACTGTCTTTGACGAACGCCGTCAAAATCTTGACCGGCAATCCGAGAAAGGACGACACGCTGCCGACGTTCGACTCGGCGCTCGTCGCTTGCATCTTGAAGGTGTCGCTGCAGTGGAACGGCTGATGGTCGACCGGCGTCAGCCGGGTGCCCATGCTGGTGGGGATGACGAGGGCGTACTTGGCGTCATTGCGAAGTTCGATCATTTCCGATGGTCTCGTTGTGCGACGAAATGGTTGGGGGAATGGAGAGGTAGGGGTTCGGCCTGTCGGCGGTTGTGATGACAGGCTGGAAGCCTATCACACAGCGGTTTGACAGGCTGGAAGCCTATCACACAGCGGTTTGACAGGCTGGAAGCCTATCCCACAGTGGTTTGACAGGCTGGAAGCCTATCCCACAGTGGTTTGACAGGCTGGGAGCCTATCGTGCGGAGTGTCAGATGGTGACCGATGCGAAGCCGCCGTCGATCGCGATGTTTTGTCCGGTGACGAAGGACGACGCCTTGCGACTGGCCAGCCAGATGGTCGCACCGGCCAGCTCTTCCGGTTTGCCGAATCGGCCCATCGGCGTGTGCCCGATGATCTGGCCGCCACGCTCGGTGTAACTGCCGTCGTCGTTGAACAGGAGTTTTCGGTTTTGTTCGGCGGGGAAAAAGCCGGGGCTGATCGCATTGACGCGAACCCCCGTGGTCGCCCATTCACGGGCCAGCCACATCGTCAGGTTGATCACCGCGCTCTTGGCTGCGGAATACGCAACGACGCGCGACAGCGGGATGATGCCGCTCATCGATGCGATGTTGATGATGCTGCCCACGCCCGCATCGATCATGTCTTGGCCGAACACCTGGCAAGGCAGCAGTGCACCGCCGACCAGGTTCAGATCGAAAACATCGCGCCAAGCGTCCAGAGGCAATTTGCAGAAATCGCCTCCCGGAGGAATCGTCGCCTCGGGGCGATTGCCGCCGGCCGCGTTGACCAGCACCGAGGTCGGCGCGCCGGCCCACTGGGAAATCGCCTGCCGGGCCGCATCGAGCGACTCGCCGCTCAATCCATCGGCGGCAAAGAATTTCGCCTCGCCGCCGCCGTCGGTGATCTTCTTGGCCCGCGCTTCACCACGCTCGGCGTTGCGGCCGATCACGGCGACCTTGGCGCCGCCGGCGCCGAGTGCTTCAGCCATCAGCCCGCCCAATTCGCCGGTTCCACCAATCACCGCCGCGACGTCGCTATTGAGTTCAAATAGATTATTCATGGGCGGTAATTTAATCTGTCCGGCGGCCCGCTAACAGTGTGGGTTGGAGTTTACCCGCCGATCGAATACATCGGCCGCTCGGGCGGCGAAAAGTCGCCGTCGTCGATCCCGTGGCCGGCCGCCTTGGCCGCAACCGCCCGCCGAAACTGGTCGACCAATTCGTCGTCGCGAAGGCCACGTCGCAACAACTCTCGGATCGAAAATTCTTGCTGTGAGAACAAGCAATTTCGAATCGCGCCGTCCGCTGTCAAACGAATGCGGTCGCATGCATCACAAAACGGCTTGGTCACCGACTGGATCAGCCCGATCGACTGCCCGCCCGGCAAGCGGAAATCAGTTGCCGGCTGGGACGCGACCGGCGGGGGAACCGGCACCAGCGGCCCAAACGCTCGCTCGATCATCGCGCCGATCGTCTCGCCGCTGAGCACATTCTCGGTCCGCCAGCAGCGGTCGGTGTCCAGCGGCATGAACTCGATGAACCGAATTTGAACGTTGCGTTCAATGGCAAACTGGACCAGCGAGATGATTTCGCTTTCGGTGACGCCTTTGACGGCCGTCGTGTTGAGTTTGATCGTTTCAAACCCTGTCGCGATCGCGGCGTCGATTCCGCGGATCACCTGGTTGATACCGCTCCGCCGCGAGACCTTTTGAAAGTTCACTTCGTCCAGGGTGTCGATGCTGATGTTCAATCGCTTCAATCCGGCCCGCCGCAACGGTTCGGCAAACTGCTCCAACAGAATCCCATTGGTCGTCAACGACAAATCGTCCAATGCATCGATCGACGCCAGCATCTCGACCAGTCGGGGCAGGTCCTTTCGCACCAGCGGTTCACCACCGGTCAGACGAACGTCCCGGATCCCGCAACGCGAGGCCAACACGTCGGCGATCCGCCGGATCTCTTCAAACGTCAGCAACGTCGCACGCGGGGCGAACTCGGCGCCGATTTCCGGCATGCAGTAAAAGCAGCGCAGATTGCATCGGTCGGTCACGCTGATCCGCAGACTGCGGTGGACGCGATCGAATCGATCGACCAGCGGGTCAGCGATCGCGCTGTCGGTCGGACGTTCGGCAGGGGAAGGCGTGGTCAATCGTCGCGCGTCGACAGGAGGGAGATGGAGTGCAGAACCGGCAACAGGCGTCGCGTCGCTTCAGCCTAGCCGAATTCAGTCGGATTTTCGACGTCCTCGATCGCGCGGACGCGACCAGAGGGGATGCGAGCGGGACCACCCATTGGAGCAGTCTCACAAGGCGTTTCGATACAAACGCTTACACAACGCAGCACCGAAGGGGGGAGGGGTGGCGATTATTTGCTGTGTAAGGTCCATGAGGCCGGCATTGCGCTTTGCGTCGGGCCTTGCTTCGCGTTAATTTCGAACGCCTTGGCGGCGGCGAAGTCGGCCGTAAACCGCATCTCGCCAGGCTGATTGATCCTCTCGTCTTTCTTTTCCCAGCCGGCGTTTTTCCCGATTCGTTCTAGGTGGTGATCATGCGCAAGCAACGCGATCGACTTCAATGGGTTCTCCCTGCACTGTTCCTCGTCGCATGGATCGGCTCGTCATCGCTTGACCCCGCGGTTTCTCAAGCCGGTGAGTTTCCGGTCAAAAGTTCACGCGACGTGCGGCTGATGAAAGCCAAGGTTCGGGCATCGCAGTTTCTTTCCAAAGCCACCTTCGGTCCGACGCAAGCCTCGATCGACGCACTCGCCCGCCGAATCAGTGAAGTCGGTTACAAACGCGCGACGTCGCAATGGATCGACCAGCAATTCGATTTGGCGCCTTCCTCGCACGAAGCCGTGGCCCGCGACATCATCCACGTCGATGGACGCGAGCCGGACACACAGGGCATCGGTGTTGCTAACTACCGTTATCAAGCCTGGTGGCACATCGCCCTGACCGGCGAAGATCAACTGCGCCAGCGGGTCGCCTGGGCGCTTTCCCAAATCTTTGTGATCGGCGACTCGGGGACCGGTTTCAACAATGACGACAGACGTTCGCTCGGTGCCGGCCAAGTCTCGATCACCGATTGGCTGGGGATGTCCGATTATTACGACATGTTGTGCGACGGTGTCGACGGGACGTATCGCGAGCTACTCGAAGATGTCACCTACCATCCCTGCATGGGTGATTGGCTGAGTTCGCGAGGCAATCGCAAAGCTGACCTCAGCGCGGGGCGTTTCCCCGATGAGAACTACGCGCGAGAGATCATGCAACTGTTCTCCGTCGGTCTGTACCACATGCACCAAGATGGTCGCTTGAAGACCGATGAAGACGGCAACTTGATCCCCACCTACGACAACGAACAAATCAAAGAACTGGGGCGATTGTTCACGGGATTCAAATACAAACACTACTCTCGAAATGACTTTTACGTGCCGCGCAACTTCGGCGATCCGATGGAGATTCATGTTGCCGAGCACGACAACAACTTGAACTACTCCGAAGACCCGGGTGCCCCGGCGAGCAAGACGGTGTTCGGCACGGTGTTGCCTCCGCTGCCGTCTGCGGTGACGCAAGCGGACGTGAAAGCCGAGATCGGCGCGGGGCTCGATGCGATCGCCGGTCACCCCAACGTGGCCCCGTTCATCTGCCGTTTGCTGATCCAGCGGCTGGTGAAATCGAATCCGTCACGGGCGTACCTGCGACGCGTGACGCGAATTTTTAATGACAACGGCCGCGGCGTTCGCGGTGACATCAAGGCGGTGGTCAAAGCAATCTTGACGGACCCGGAACTGTATCGCGGCCAACGTACGGTGCGGCGACGGAGCCCGACCCGCGTGGATGTGATCGTTCGCGGCACCGAATACAGCCGTCTGCGTGAACCGATCCTGCGTGCGACCTCCCTGATCCGAGTGATGCGGCCGACGACGAACTACGCGGCCGGCTACATGATGCTGTCCGCCGGCGTCGGCGGTGAGTTCGGCCAGATGCCCTTCCGTTCGCCCAGCGTTTTTAATTTCTACCTGCCCGACTTCCAGCCCCCCGGCGACTTGATCGGTTACACGCCGACGCGGCGAAACCCCTATGACGCGTTGGTCGCACCGGAGTTCCAAATCCTCAACGGCGTGACCGCCAACAAAACGCTGAATCGTTTGCGAGTCTGGACCTACAGGCGTTACGTGGAATATGGGATGCGAAAGGGCTCGTGCCGGATCACGTTCCACCTGGAACCGGAATTGGAGTTGGCGCGAGACCTGGCCAACCTGGATGAAATCCTGCAGCGTTTTGATCTCTGGTTGTGCAACGGGTCGATGAGCGAAGCGACCAAAACGAGCATCAAGAACGCCCTCGCCAGCGAACCGTCCGCCTCCAACGTCGAGCGTCTCGAAGTGATGCTCAACGCCGTGGTCCTGTCCCCGGACTGCGCGATTGAACAATAGGCCGAGCCAGAGGCCGCGTCTTCATTCGCCCCGATCAATCAAACGGCTTGATCGGCGCTTTACCCCAACACTTGTCTGCTTTTCCGGATCCTTTGCCATGAATCTTCACTCCAGCGAATCGATCTTCACTTCGCGCCGCGCGTTGCTCAAAGCCGCCGGCGGCTGCGGCCTGATGACGAACACCTCGTTGATGGCGACGCTGTTGAATCTGCAAGCGACCAAGTCGCTGATGGCGGCCGAAACCAACCCGACCGGTTACAAGGCGATCGTTTGCCTGTTTCTGCTCGGGGGCAACGACTCCTACAACATGCTGACGCCGTACGACGGAACCGCGACCAGCGGCGAATACGGCGACTACGTGGACGTCCGCGGTGGCATCAATGATCCCGACACCAACCCGGGTGGCCTTGCCCTGGATCAAAGCTCGCTGGTCTCCATCGCCGGACCCGACTCACGGAATTTTGGCCTGCACCCGGCCATGGCCGCCCAAGCCTTTGCCGACCCGGAACCCGATCCGCTGCCGGACCCTTCCACCACCGGTGTCGCCGGTCTCTACAACGCGGGAAAATTGAGCTTCGTTTCCAACGTCGGCTCGCTGATCGAACCGACCACGCGGGATCAGTACAACGCGCGGGCCGGGCTTCCCCTGGGGTTGTTTTCCCACGCCGACCTGCAACGCCACTGGCAGACCGGTTTCCCGCAATCACGCAGCAAGATCACCGGCTGGGGCGGTCGCATGGCCGATCTGCTGCAGAGTACCAATTCCAACCCGAGCGTCTCGATGAACATCTCGGTCAACGGCATGAACCTGTTCCAAACCGGTTCGGACGTGGTTCCCTATGCGATCGGAAACAACGGCGCGACGAAGGTGAACGGTTACGCCGGCAGCCTGGGACGCCAGGATCGGATGAATTCCCGGGCCATCAATAACATTCTGGATCAAACCTACAACGACCTGTTGGCGAAATCATTCGCCGAAACCAACCGCAACTCCGCAGACGCCGCGCTGCAATTCAATACCGCCACCGATGCGGTCGACATCAACACACCGTTCGCATCGGAAAACCCGAGCAACCAACTGAAAATGGTGGCCAAGGTGATCGGTGCCCGAGCGAGCCTCGGTCAAACCCGCCAGATTTTCTTTGTCACCAACGGCGGTTGGGACAACCACAGCGGTCTGATCGGGGCCCAGCAAACCAATCTGGCCGAAGTCAGCCGCGCGATCCGGTCCTTCTATGACGCCACCGTTGAATTGGGCATCCAAAACGACGTCGCCCTGTTCACCGCCTCGGACTTCGCCCGCACCCTGGGCACCAACGGCCAGGGCAGCGATCATGCCTGGGGCGGCAACCAGATCGTCGCCGGCGGAAGCGTCGACGGCGGCAAGCTGTTCGGCAAGTACCCCACCAGCCTCAGCACTCCGGTCGATTCGATCGCCGGCAACCTGAACCTCGGCCGCGGACGCCTGATCCCGACCACCTCGGTCGACGAGATGGCCGCGGACCTGGCGATGTGGTTCGGCGTCGGCAACAATCAAGACCTGGTCGACGTGATTCCCAACATCCGAAACTTCTTCTCCTCCGGCTCGACCGCCGGCCCGCTCGGATTGTTCACCTAACCCAAGTGGCGTAAGCTTCCAGCTTGCGTTCCGTGGCGTAAGCTCGCAGCTTGCGATCCGTACCCTGATGGCAAGCCGGCAAGCTTACCCCACCCCGATGAGCTACGACGACGAAGAAGACGAGGAGTTCGACTACGACGAATTCGTCGAGCGCGAGTTCGGAACGCCGCTGCGTTCCAAAAGCACGCCACTGCACTGGCAACTCGTCGCGATCGGTCTGCTCGTTCTGTTTGCACTCTACACTTGGATGTCGCTGGGACTTTGGATGCCGTTTTGAATTGTGACGATGGCGTCACACCGAGCCTGCGCCACACCCTCGATCAATTGATCCGAAACGGGGTGATCGCGTCGGCGGTCTATCGCAGGGCAACCGCATCGACCAACAGCGATGCCCTGGCGGAGCTGCAGACGGACCGGATCGACGATCGCTTGCTGCCGCGACTGGTCCTGGCCGACCGGCAGACCGCCGGCCGCGGCCGACACGGCAATGCGTGGATCAGCGAGGACGACGCGTTGACGTTTTCACTGGTCATCCCGTTTGAATTGACCCACCCGTCCGCCTCCGTGCTGTCGCCCGCCGTCGGCGTCGCAGTGGCCCGCGCGATCGAGTTCAGCTGCCCGCCCTGCCGCGTCGCACTCAAATGGCCCAACGACATCTGCACGCTGCGGTCAAGTGATTCCGCCACGCCCCCCAGGCTGCACAAACTGGGAGGCATCCTGATCGAAACCAACGCGACCATCGGCGGGCGGATGGTGGTCGGGGTGGGATTGAATCTGAACGGAAAACCGCAGCTGGATTCCCCGCACTCCACGCCGCCGGCGTCCATCGCCGAACTCACCGATCGCCACGTCAGCCGCGAATCAATGCTGGCCGCCAACGCCGAATCGCTCGCCGAAATGCTCGGGGAACTCGACGAGGGGCCCGATGAATGGATCGGTCCGTACCGGTCGCGATGCGCGCTGGCCGGTCACGACCTGTCATTGAAACAGAGCCGCGAAACGATCACGGGGCACTGCACCGGCATCACCGACGACGGATCGCTGGAGTTGATCGTCGACGGCAACCGGCGACACTTTCGCAGCGGCGAAGTCCAACGCGTCCGACCGGCGTAGCGACCGTGGGAGAGGCTGGAAGCCTGTCAATCCAGTGGGATAGGCTTCCAGCCTGTCAATCCAGGGGACGACAGGCTGGAAGCCTATCCCACTTCTGTTTAGCCCTGACATCCCGGGCACCAATACAGCTTTCGCGCGGCGATTTCGATCGTTTCGATGGAGCGGTCACAACGGGGGCAAGACGCTTTGCCATAAACGCGGAATCGATCGCGGCCTTCCAGTGTCGCTCGCGGCGCGCCGGCCTCCTTGGCCGTGACGGTGATGATCTTTCCATACTTCAATCCCGTTCGCATCATCTTGACCAACGACTTCCACAGCGAATCAAACGTCGCCTTGCCCAGCTCGATACCGGGGGTACGCGGATCGAGGCCGAGTTCGAAAAATAGCTCGGCGCGAAAGATGTTGCCGACACCCGCGACCACGGACTGATCCAAAACGAGCGCCCCGATCGGTTTCCCACTGACGCGAACGGTTTCCCAAACAAGCGCCTTCTTGCGGGCCGGCGAACCCTCGGCGAGCGGGTCCGGGCCGAGCTTGCCGATCACTTCCTCGCGGGTTTGCCGATCGATGACGCGGCAGGTCGTCGGGCCGTTCAGATCCAGCGACCATGTCTGGCCCACCCATCGCATCCGGACCAGCCCGACCGGAGCCGGCGGCGGCGTCGAGTGCATTCGATACTTCCCGTACCGGCCGAGATGAACATGAATCAGACGATCGTTTTCAAAGTGATAAAACAGGTGCTTGCCGATCGCCTCGCAACGATCCATCACCCGGCCGGAAACCTTGCGCGCGTCGCCGCGAAACCGTCCTTGCGGACTGGTCACCTTTAACGATTGCCCGGCAAACCAATCGGTGTGTTGGCGGGCAAGGAAATGGGTCTTGTGTCCTTCGGGCATGGTGCTGGCAAACCTTCAATGGCGGCAAATGGCGATCGGGTGGCCGACAACAGATTTTCAAAAAATCTCGTTGACAGGCAATACGAACTACCGTACTATCTCGATAGCACACTCAATCACTGGTTCCTCGTTCAGGTCCAGCCATGTTTTTTTCGATCGACGTCCAAAGCGACGTCGCGATCTATTTGCAGCTCGTTCGGCAAGTCAAATTTGCCATCGCCGCGGGAACCATCCGCCCGGGACAACTGCTCCCGAGCGTCCGTGCGCTCAGCAACCAGGTCGCGCTCAACCCCAACACGGTCGCCCGGGCCTTCAACCAGCTGCAAGCCGACGGTGTGATCGAGGCCTTGCGTGGCCGCGGCATGGTGGTCCGCGACGTGGCGGTCGAGATCTGTCGCCGCGAGCGCGAGACGGTGTTGAACGAACGCATCGGATCGGTTTTGGCCGAGGCCTGGCATGCCGGGCTTTCGAAAAAGCAGATCAAGACTTTTGTGGACGATCACCTGCGTCAATTGGTGGATACCGAGCCGGCCGTCATGGTGTCGTCCACCGAACCGAGCGACAACGGGGGAGCCGACGATGAATAGCGAAGCACCAACAACCGACCGTCTGTCTCAACGGAGCGAAACGACCATGGAACCCGTGATCACCACCGACGCACTGACCATGCACTTCCGCCGCTGTGACGCGCTGATGGGCGTCAGCTTGGAAATCCAGCCGGGAACGGTGTTCGCACTGTTGGGCGAAAACGGTGCCGGCAAGACGACGATGATCCGCATTCTGACCGGGTTCCAAAAACCGACCAGCGGCTCATGCACGGTTTGCGGCGTCAACCCGCTGCGGAACCCTCAGGGCGTACGGCGTCAAATCGGTTACGTCTCCGACGCACCGGCGCTCTACGATTGGATGACGGTCGCGCAGATCGGCGGCTTCACGGCGTCGTTTTATGATGACTCGTTCTTGCCGAACTATGAAGCGTCGATCCGCCGCTACGAGATCCGCCCGGAACAGAAGATCCGCCATCTTTCCAAGGGCCAACGTGCCAAGGTCGCGCTCTCACTTGCCCTCGCCCATGACCCGTCGCTGTTGATTTTGGATGAGCCCACTAGCGGGCTGGACCCGAAGGTGCGTCGCAACTTTCTGGAATCGATGATCGACCGCGCCGCGACGGGGCGAACGGTGTTCCTGTCCAGCCATCAGATCAGTGAAGTCGAGCGGGTCGCCGACACGATCGCGATCCTGCACCACGGCCGAATCCGGTTGCTCGGCCCGCTGGCGGAGCTGCGCGAATCGATTCACGAGGTGGTCATCGACGTCGATGATCCGCTGCGATCGATCGCACCGCCTCCGGAGCCGGCCGAAGTGTTGACCGAAGAGACGTCGGGCCGATCCCGCCAATTGTTCGTCCGACACCTGTCACCGGAAATGATCCACGCGCTTCGCGAAACGCCGGGCGTGACGGAGGTCCGGACGCGTGTCGCGACACTGGAAGAAATTTTTGTCGCCTGCACGTCCGACCGCACCGCACCGGCGATGACCGCAACGATGTCGGCGGCGATCTGAGACCATTGCTGAAACCAGTCGGAACGCGCAAGCGTCCGCGGCACCCGAACGAGTTACTCCTTTGACCAGCCCGTGGGCTCGCGCCCATCGGTTGATGCAACCGCCGTCCCCGGGCGGAACACTTCAATTGATCTGACCATGAGCACCGAAGCAACACTCACTGCACTGACGACGACGCGGCACGAAGCTTCTTCGACCGCGTGGTTCTGGTGGAAGGAAACTCGCCAGCTGGCACCGTTGGTGGCGCTGCTGGCGATCGTCTCGCTGTTGATCATCGTCATCAACGCCATCCTGGGCGTTGCGATGGAATCGTTTCGATTTCAATTGCCCCATGAAGTGACAATGCTGGTCTTTCCAGGTCTGTTCGCGACCGGGGCAGGCCCCTTGTTGGTCGGCCAGGAACGGTCTCAACGCACGATCGATTGGCTGGCATTGCTGCCGATCTCGTCCAAGCGACTCGCGACGACAAAATTGCTGGTCGGCATGGCCGGCCTGGCCGTGATGTGGGCGTTTGCGTTGCTGGTCATCACGGCGTTTGATCTCGGGCAACGCGACACATCGCACTGGACGATCGGCGGCCAGACCGGTTATTCCGGTAACCCGTTCAGCTATCCGGTTTGGATCTCCCATTCGTTGTTCGTGTTGCTGGCGGGTTTTTATGTCGCCTGGCGGATCAAGAATCAATTTTATTCGTTGATCGCGTTGATTCCGCTGGCGTTCTCGCCAATGATCGCGACGTCGCTGATTTCCGAGTTTTCCGATCGCCCGATGGCGACGGGCCCATTGGATTGGATCAACTTTGGGTTCACGTTGCTGGGGATTGCGATCGTCACTCCGATCACCTATCGAGCCGCGATCCGCACGCTCGGTGCCGCGGATGCCCCTGCGGTCACACCGTTGTTGGACGTCGCGCCGCATTCCCCGGCACGCGAAACGAACGATTCCATCGCCCCCACGTTTGGAACGCAAACCGCGCCGATCATTTGGCAATCGATTCACTCGGCCAAGGGCATGTTGGCGATCTTGATCGGCATGTTGCTGGTCAGCTTCCTGGCCGCGATTCAAATGGCGGCGGTGGATCGGTACCGCGGGATCATCGGCCTTTTGCCATGGCTGCTGCTGATGGCTCCGCTTGCCGTCTGCTGGTTGGGGATCAGCGTGTTCAAGCACGACGGGGCGTCCGAACGGGTGCGTTTCTTGGCCGACCGTGGCGTCTCACCGGGCAAGACTTATTTCGCACTGCATGCGGTACCGATCGCCATCCTTTGCGGTTCGCTCTTGGTGTATGGGCTTTGGAATCTGACGATCATCCATCGGGAGGCGGTCTCTGATTTCGCCGCGGGTTTGCCGTCGCTGGTGACGATGCTGATGATCGTCGTTTGGATCTATGCGATCTCCCAGTGGGTCAGCCAGTTTGTCCGCACGCTGATTTTGTCGGTCATTCTGGCTCCGATCCTGTCATTGGTGACGGTCGGCTGGCTGGTGTTCGCCTACGTCTCACTCGGCTTTCCGATCTACGGTTTGATTCTCTGCGGGCTCGCTCCGATGGTGGCGACGTACGTGATGATGCGGCGTTACATGGACACGTCTGACCGACCGTTGACGTTCGTCGTCGGCGGCGGCGTGGTTGGGCTGATCGTGTTGTTGCCGATCGGCTTTGCCACCGCTCACGTGCTCTCGGTCCCCGCCATGGATCCGACACTGCGATCGGAGCTGATCAGCGAAGCCCAGCGTGATTCCGTCGGGAACGCCCCGTCGGCCTACCTGCGGATGACGGGGCTCATGGTAGACGACTCGCATCGGTACGATCCGTTCCGCGACAAGATGAAAGAGCTGGAAGGTTCTCTGGGCCGCTACAACCTAGACCCGCTGGAAACCGTCGAGCCGATTCGATCCAGGGCCGGCAGCAAAGTGATCGCCCACGTCGGTCCGCACGAGTACTCGCGTTGGCATGGCAACCTGATGCGGGCACGGATCCAGTGGCGACAGACCCAAGACGATCAAGCGTGGACCGAATTGGCGAATTGGCTGGACGCGTCCGCTATCCTGCTTCCCGCACTCCGCCGCAGCAGCCTGCTCTCGGACCAGGAAGTTGCCGATCGCCTGGAAGTGTTGCTGATCGATACGCTGCAACACGAGGTGCCCGTCGACCGTGTTGACGCCGCCGCCGTTCAGACCGCCATGCAAGCCATCGGAACACCGGCCAGTCGGGCAGCGGCGCGTCGCCGCGCGGTGGTGGTGACATGGCAACACAAGTTCCAGGACGACCGGGGACGCTATCTGAATCACAATCTGACGGTGCTGGGTCATCTACCTCCGGGGCTGGTCGGTTGGATGCAGCCGAGGCTTTATGATTCGTTGGTCGCCGCCATGCTGGAGGGGATCGATGCCGCGGCCAACCGCAGTGACGACATCGGTTGGCGACTGAAACTTCACCAGCTTCATCAAACCGGTGGCGTGTTCCAGGCGAGTCGTTACGGCGACGAACTGCGCAGCATGCCGGCGATCGAAACGATGATCCTCGGAAACGTCAACGGCTACGGCCAACTCTGGGGCCGCGACTGGGAATACGTTGAATTACAGATCGGGAAACAACCATGAGTGCTTCACCAAAATCCTCTCGAGACCGAACGATGATCGCCTTGGCGATCGCTCCGCCGATCGCGCTGGTGCTGTTCTGCGTCTCGGCCGCCGCAACCTGGCGGTCCGGTGCGGCAAAGATCAGACCGATGCTGGAGCGGTCGTTCCCGCCCGAGCTGATCGATTCGCCGGTTGCCCTGGCCACCGACTACGCGGCCCGAACCAGTCAGGAGCACACGAAATCAAACCTGGAATTGATGTTTGCGATCGACGTGCTCAACGACCAATACCAGATCTTGTTTGAAGTGCTGGATGAACAGGAAGATCTGTTTGAAAACCTGGACGAAGAGCACCCGATCGACAAGTTCCTCGACGGCTATTTGGCCGAAGCGGCACCGTTGCTGGAAATGGCCAAACAGCTCGAACTGGATCAGTCCTCGATTTGGCATGCCAACGAATTCGGAAATCCCAACCGATATTCGAGCGGGCTGCGCTCCATCCGTGGATTGCCCGAGTTGTTGCGAGCGGAATTTCGCGGTGCGGTTCGTGACAAACAGACCGATCGGGCGATGGAAGCCTTTCGACTGTTTCAGCGACTGGGTATCGGACCGACCGAACTCGTCTCCCACCGCATCCTCCCGTTGGTCACCGAGTCGATCGCCACGGGGATTTGGAGTGAATCTGAGCTGGATGAAATCGTTCATCGGATCGAGGCGTCACCGGATTTGAACCAGGCGTGGCAGGACAGCATTCGCTCGACCAAACTGGCGCAGATCCCTTGGTTGCTGCGTGGCGAAGTCGTCCAGACGTGGCGTCATGACCCGATGCCGAAAACGTTCGCCCCCAGCCGTCGCATCGAATGGCTCAATCGCAACGACCAATTCTCGCGTGTCGGCGGAATCGGAACATTTGCCGCGATCAAGCGGGTGATGAAACTGCAAGAGAAGTTCCGTCGGGAATCAGGTTCCGGGTTGGATCTGGCGCTCCAGATCCCCGCGTACAATCAACCCTACAGCGCGGGCCAATCGAAAGACTACTTGGCGACGGTTTACACCCGTGTCGCCAACGAACGCCGGTACGCCCGGACGGCCGCCGCGGTGGCGAGGTACAAGCTAAAGTTCGACCAATACCCGGCAACACTCAACGATTTGGCCAAGGTGAACCTACCGGCCAGCGCAACCCTGGATCCGTTAGGCGGACCGTTTCAATTCGCGTCCGATGGAGAGAGATGTGAATTGGGCAACGCGTCGATCTGGTTCACCGATGGCCGCGGCTACAGCGGAACGTTCGGCACGCGTGATGGAACGCTTTCCGCGATTTTAAAACAGTTTGTGGTGCTCAAGTTCCGTTGATCAGCGTGGCGGAAGCCGTCCAGGATTTCGGCCACGCATCACCGTCTCACGCGTCGCAACTGAACACCCGATGGCGTCAACCCTTTCTATGTCTGTCATGCAACTTGCCTGATGACAGAATTTAAGGCCCGGAGGGCCGGCAGAGTGTCTGCCGGTGGCGTGAGCCACCGGAGATGATTCCAAGGAATGTCCAAGGCCCAACGGGCCGACACAATGCCTGGATTTTGGTTCCTTTTGTGCCGGCCCTTCAGGCCTCAGCCTTTCGCGTGCTGATCTACCGGTGGCTAACGCCACCGGCAAGCATTATGCCAGCCCTCCGGGCCTCAGCGGAGGCATCTATCGATTTCAGTAGCGAGAGAATTCAGGAAAGACCGCAATGGAAGCCGCCACGTATTTCGGCAAGCCAACGGTGCGGTCCCCCAACCCTTAACGAGTTCCGCGACCTTATCTGCGAACTTTCACCTTCATCTCAAACGTCGTCTTCTCCGGCTGCAGACATCTCGCTTGATCACAGGCTTGCGAGTCAACGACCACGGTGAACGTTGCCGTGCCGGACTTCGCCGCTTCATCGACCGTGACCGGGACTTTGAACTCGATCTTCCCGGCGTAAGTATTGAGTTCGGTTTTGAGGATCGGATCGGTTCGCGACTCCGGCTTTGGCGCGACGATTTCACCGACCGTGATCGCCGCATCGCTCGTGACCGAAACCTTCGTCGGGATCAAAAACTCCGCCTCGGGATTGGTCGCGTAAAGATGCCAGCCGTCATCGATGTCCAGCGTCACCGTGACCGTCAACGTCTCGCCGGGGCGCGCCTGAGACTTCGACAGACCGACCGTGAACGTGATCGGGTCAACGCGTTTGGTGTTGCCTTCGGCGGTCTTTTCGGAGCCCGCCGCGGACGTGGCCAGATAGCGAGACACTCCGATCAGCAGATGTTCGGTCGTGTGCGGTTGTTTGGCCATCACCCCCGAAAACGACTGCAGCGTTTTCTCGGCCGAGTCGCGATACTTGGTTTGGCCCGTCAACTCGGCCAGATTGACCAGCAACTGCGCGGCGATGCCGTTGGTGTTGGGCATGTTACCGCCGCCACCCAGGTTTTTCGAACGCACGATCAAGGCTTCGTGCGAGTCTCCGGTGAAAAAGAATCCGCCGTCCGCGTCGTCTTCGAATTCAGCGAGCATGAAATCAACCAGCCCGGTCGCTTCGTCCAGCCAACGTCGCTGATCGGTCGCGGCGTGCAGTTCTAACAGCGCCTTGCAGAAGTAGACGTAATCATCCAGGTAGCCGGGCAGCTTGGCGGTTCCGCCGCGGAACGTACGGAGCAGCTTTCCATCGCGGATCATCGATTGGAGGATGAAGTCGGCCGCGGCGGCGGCCGAATCGATGTATTTCGGTTCCTCCAAGACTCGGCCGGCGTGTGCCAGGGCGTCGATCATCAATCCGTTCCAGCTGGTCAGGATCTTGTCGTCCTTGTGTGGCTGGGGCCAGGTCAGCCGATCGCGCAGTAGCTTGTCTTCCATCGCTTCGATTCGATCGATCAACCCTTGCTTGCCCAGCGGATGAGATTGGGCGACAGCGTCGAGGGACTGTTTCAGGTGGGGGATGTTTTCGCCGGTCTTGTGCCCGGTCGATTCCTCCAAAAAGTTGCCTTCGGGGACGATGTTGTAGATTTGCGAATACAGTGCCGCGTCTTCTTCGCCGAGTACGTCTTTGATCTTGTCGGCGGTCCAGACATACGCTTCGCCTTCCTTTCCGACTTCACCGGAATCGAGCGCGCTGTAGAACGCTCCTTTGGGCGAAGTCATTTCGCGGCGCACCCAGCGATCGATATCCTCGACGGCGTCACGGTAACGTTCGTTGCCGGTGATCTGGTACCCGTCGGCGTAGATGCGCATCAGTTGCGCGTTGTCGTAGAGCATTTTTTCGAAGTGCGGCAACAGCCAATCGGCATCGGTCGCGTAGCGGTGAAAGCCGCCGCCGAGATGGTCGTGCATGCCGCCGAGCCACATCGCGTCGAGCGTTTTGGTGATCGGTTCGATCAGCGACGTGTCACCGCTGCGTTGGTATTGGTCGATCAGCAACGCCAGAGTGCCGTGGGGCGGGAATTTTGGTGCCCCGCCGAATCCGCCGTTTTGGGGATCAAATTGACCGACCAGTTTTGCGATGGCTTGGTCCACCAGTTCCAGCGACAGCGGGACCGCCTCAATGGCCGCCGTCGTGCTCGTCCGCTTGGCCGCGTCGGCCAGCGCGTCGGCTTGGCGATTGACGTCGTCGCGGCGATTGACCCAAAACTCGTTGATCTGTTTCAGCACCGAGATAAAGGTCTGCTTGGGAAAGTACGTTCCCGCCATCCAGGGCTTGCCGTCGGGGGTCAGCCAAACGGAATTGGGCCAGCCCCCGCGGCCGGTCATCATCTGCGTGGCCAGCATGTATTGTTCATCGATATCTGGTCGCTCTTCGCGATCGACTTTGATGGCGACGAAGTACTTGTTGATGACCGCGGCGACTTCGGGGTCTTCGAACGATTCGACCTCCATCACGTGGCACCAGTAACACGTCGAATAGCCGACCGACAAAAAGATCGGTTTATTCTCCCGCTTGGCCTTGGCGAACGCTTCCTCGCCCCAGGGGTGCCAATCGACCGGGTTGTGGGCGTGTTGCAGCAGGTACGGACTGGTTTCGTTGATCAACTGGTTTGTGTACATGTGCTCGGGCTCCTGTGCGGAAATGGAGCGTCCGAGAGCAAGCAATGCCACGAGGAGGGCGAGGGGAGGAGTGCGCATGCATTGACGCGGATCGATCATGACCATCACTTGAAAGAGTCGTCCAGGAAGGGAGGGGACGATTCATTGTAGCGGCGATCGTCGACCGCTTCGCGCCCCGCGTGACGGCTTGTTGGCTTTGTGAGCCGTGACGCGTAAGCGGCCGGGCATTGCGGCGGCTGCCCGAGGTCTTACGGCCAGCGGCTCACCATTGACTCGGTGGATCGTGGATCAATCAGCGGATCGGTCAGCGACCGGTCCGTAGTGAAGCCAACGCCAACACGCGCCACTGGCTGACGCCACGTGCTGGGACGCGGCGCAAGCGTGACCTTGCCCCTACTGCAGGATCATGTCGTCGACGGTCATGCCGCCGGGGATCATCGGCAGGACGTGCTCTTGGTAGGGCACTTCGACGTCCAGGACGTAGGGACCGGGATGGGCGATCATTTCGCGAATCGCGCCTTCCAGGTCGGCTTTCTTTCTCACCGTCGCCGCACCGCACCCGTAGCCTTGTGCGATCTTGACAAAGTCGGGGTAGCGCTCGGTGGCGTAGGAAAATCGTTCCGCCTCGCTGTTGCCGCTGGCTTCGTTGTGATGGATCGGGCCCAAGTAAGTGTGGGCTCGGTTTCGATCCATGAAGCGATCTTCCCACTGCACCACCATGCCCAAGTGCTGGTTGTTGAGCAGGAAGACTTTGACGGGTAATTCTTCGCAGAAACAGGTCGCCAGTTCTTGGACGTTCATCTGGAAACTGCCATCGCCGTCGATATCGATGACCAACGAATTCGGCAGCGCCGCTTGAATGCCCATCGCGCACGGCAGCCCAAATCCCATCGTGCCCAGCCCGCTGCTGGAGTGCCAGGTGCGGGGGCGTCGGAATCGGTAGAACTGTGCCGCCCACATCTGGTGCTGTCCGACACCGACGGAGATCTGGGCATCCATGTCCGCGGTGATGTCACTGAGCGTCCGGATCGCGTGTTGCTGCAAGATCCCGTCGAACTCCGAGTCATACTTGAAGGGGTACTTCGCCTTGAGTTCTTTGCAGTGCTCGCGCCAGGGATCGATGTCGCATTTGGTGACGGTTTTATTCAGAGCGTTGAGCACCTGTTTGACGTCGCCACGGACCGGGATGTGGGCTTCCTTGTTCTTGTTCAGCTCGGATCCGTCGATGTCGACGTGGATGATCTTGGCGTCCTTGGCAAACGCTTCGACTTTCCCGGTCACGCGGTCGTCAAAACGAACGCCCAGGGCGATCAGCAAGTCGCAATCTCGGACGGCGTAATTGGCATAGGCTGCGCCGTGCATGCCCAACCAGTCCATCGAGTTTTCGTTGTCCGGCGGCACGGCACCGATGCCCATCACGGTGGTCACGGTCGGAATGCCCGTTTTGTTGATGAACTCGTTGAGCTCTTCGCTGGCGTTGCCCAAGATGATCCCGCCACCGGCGTAGATCATCGGGCGACGGGCGAGTCGGATCGCGGCGGTGAGCTGACGGATCGTTTCGCTGGCCACCGGCGGCGGCGCCGCTTCGTAGCCGGGCAGATTCATCGGCGGATCGAGATCCAGGTTGCTCGTCACGTCCGACAACTGAACGTCTTTGGGCAGATCGACCAACACCGGCCCCGGGCGTCCGGAACTGGCGATGTGGAACGCCTCCTTCATCACGCGCGGCAATTCGCTGATATCGGTGACCAGGTAGTGGTGCTTGGTGATTCCGCGGCACACCTCGACCATCGGCGTTTCTTGGAACGCGTCCGAACCGATCGCTCGGGTGGGAACCTGGGCGGTCAGACAGACCATCGGAATGCTGTCCAGTTTGGCGTCGGCGATTGCGGTGACCAGGTTGGTTGCCCCGGGGCCGCTGGTGGCCAGCACCACGCCGACCCGGCCGGTCGAACGGGCGTAGCCTTGGGCGGCAAACGCCCCGCCCTGCTCGTGACGCGGCAAAATCGTCCGAATCGAATCGCCGTAACGCGTCAGGGCCTGGTGCAACGGCATGCTGCATCCGCCCGGATAGGCGAACAGTACATCGACCCCGTGATCTACCAGTGATTTGACAATGATGTCGGCTCCGGTCATCACGCGGTTTTCAGTGTTGGCAGCTTTTGCGGTGCTCATGAGTGGGAAATTGCTAGGACGAAATGGAAATGGAGACGTCGAAAGTAGGGAAACTGACATTTACGTGGCAGGGAGAACTTCCGAACCTAGCCGCTAACGTAAGTGGGGGCCGAAGCTTAGGCAATGCGAAAAACACCCGGCAAAGATGACTAGTTGGTTCAATTTGGCAGCAATCGCCCTGGGCGGGGCAATCGGATCGCTCTGCCGCTACGGCGTGACGCTCACCGCGGCAGCGCTGCCGGGCGGGTCGACGATGCTGGGAACCACGATCGCCAACATCGTCGGATGCGGCCTCTTGGGAGCCCTGTCTTCCCTTGACCCGACCCAATCGGAGTCGATTGAGCGATTAATGCTCGCCGTTCGGGTCGGATTCCTGGGCTCGTTGACCACGTTTTCCACGTTCACGGCCGAGTCCTCGATGCTGGCCGGCGAAGGTCGTTGGGGGGCATCGGGCATCTACGTCCTGGCCAATCTGATCCTCGGCTATTTGGCACTGATTCTCGCGGGCAACCTGGTCAGGTGGTGGATTCAAACATGAACAACAGAACTTTGATGCACCAGAGAGACCACGAATCTGGAGGTCGCGTTCCCCGCCAAACGGCGAAGACGCCCGCCACAGCCTGCCGATGCACCGGGTCAGGGAATCACCCTCCCGTGTGGAGGTCGCGCGGTTCCAAAGTCGTTGATCGCAAGGGGGGTTCGTCACTCTCCCCCTGGGCATTGGTGTCGACACAACTTCGGTCACCCTCCCTGCCAGGGAGGGTCGAGCGCAGCGAGGGGAGGGTTGATGGATTGTTGCTGAGTGATTCCGAGCCACATAGACCCTCCCCGCGTCGTCGTAAACTCCTCCGCGACCCTCCCAGAGGGAGGGTGACTTCACGTTTTGCGACCTGTGCAGACGTCAATGCCTGCCAGGAGGGTGACTTTAAAACCGCACGACCTTTGTGCGGAAGGGCTTTGTGCGGAAGGGGCGCGGGAAGGTCTCTCCCGGCGTGGGCAGCCCTGATCACGATGTTGTCCCTCGCACTGGTCGGCACCCCGGCAGCCCAGGCCCAGCCGGCCCCCAACGGCCCCGATCGCCTGCGATCGCTACCGCCGATTCAAGCCCTCCCGATCACGTCGGGCGCCGGCTCCAAAGGCACCGCCCCGGCCGCGCTGACGTCTCCGCCGTATTGCGATAGCGACACCCTGCGCACCTCGGCGACGATTCGGGCGCTGCAGTTTTGGGGGCAGGAGCGTGGCGTTGCCGTCGGCGACCACGGCAGCATCCTTGTCACCGCCGACGGCGGACGATCCTGGAAGGATGTGGAAAGCGGCGTGCAGTGCCGACTCAATGACGTCCTGTGGGTCGATGACCGCATCGTCGTCGCGCTCGGCGGCGGTGTCGATGTGGTCACGCGGATCAGCCGCGGCGCGATTTTGGTCAGCCATGATGCAGGAGCGTCGTGGCGTCGATCGGCTGATTCCGAGTTGCCGTTGCTGTACTCGGTGGAGCGCACCCGTGGCAACCACTCCGGCGACCGGCGTTCTTCCATCACCGCCGTCGGTGCCCCGGATCCGATCACCGGAGCCACCTCGTTTCAATCACGCGACGGCGGACGTAGCTGGCAATCCATGCTCGCCCCGCGAGCGGTTGCATCGACCGACGCGTTGCAACGATCGCCGATCCGACCGACCGCCACCGCCGAACAGTCGGCAGACTTGTCTGAGCGCGTCAACACGCGATCGATCATCCGCGCCTCGTGCCAACTCGACGACCAAACCATCTTGTGTGCCGGCGACCACGGAAACATCTTTCGATCCACCGATGGCGGACAAACCTGGTCGGCCGTGCGGTCGGCTGCGTGGTCGAACGACGCCTCGCAGGGACCGCCCGGGGCCTGTGCGATGTTGGTGATCGCCGCCAACGAAGACCGGGTCCCGTGGGCATTGATCGGACGCGAAACGTTGGAAAAACGATTGCGTTGCAATCTGGTCGTCGGGACGCTCGACGCATCTGGGGCCCATGCACTCGACCATGCACTCGACCAAGCCGCGATGAGGCTGGGCGTTGCGGCGGTGGACTCGTTTGCTGCATCCGACGAGGACGTTTCGCTGGCGACATTGCGACGTTGGATCGACGTCCACCAGCCGCCGATCCTGGTCCTCGACGACGAACTGTCTGCGGAAACCAAGACGGCGCTGTTGCAACACGCCGTCGCCGGCGGGGCCGAAAAAGTGGTCGAGTACGCGCTGCACGGTCGCGGCGAGACGCTGCTGCACGACAGCGCGATGCTTCCCGAAAGCGGCGTGCTGGCAGGTGATTTCGCTGCCGACGGTTTGATGTTGGTCTCAGACTTTGAATTCGCCAGCGACGCCGACGTCGTTGAAAATCCCTGGGTCGCCATCAACACCCGTTACAGCGGTGGTTCCCAATTCGCCCGCGGTGACAGTTTAGGCCTGGGCGTGCGTCTGAACCGTGGGCACCGTTTGCCGCCGCGCCAGAGCAAAGCCAGTCGTCGGCGATTGCACATCATCCAAGGAAGACTGAAACAGCAAGCGGCCATCATCGAGTTACTGGGGACGCAAACGGACGCATCAGGACAAACGGCTCCCGACAAGTTTGCCGAGGCGCTCAGCCGGCTGCTTGATCAAACCAGTCGCGAAGATCAATTCCGATCCGCCTGGTCGATCGCGCGGCGGTCCGTCGGTCAATCAAATCCGATCGCGGTGTGGGAGGAGGTCGCACGCCGATTCGACGGGGCCTCCGCCGCCCAACTGCTGGGACTCCACGCCCGGGCGCGACAGCAGAGCCAGGAATGGGATCGCCATCGGGCGCTGATCAACGGCCTGCGTCCATCCGGTGCACCGGTCGCCACTTCCTCAAGCGGCGTCCAGTCGCTGCCCGACGCCGCCCAAGAACTGTTGCCGACGGTCGGCGGTCACGCGGCGATCGTTTCACCGTTCCAGTCCAACCGTACCGCGACCCCGGATTCGCAACCGGCTGTGATCCAAGCCTCCGCGGCGCTTCCGCTGGGCAATCACCGCTTCAACGGCCTGCACCGATCCAATCGCCTGCTGACCCCCTTTCGCCAGGCGTCCGAGCACAGGCAGGAACACAAGATCGACCTGGCCTGGCAAATGCATCCGGTTCGTTTGATCGTCGAAGACGCATTGGCCCGGAAGCAGCGAAGTGCGACCGAACAGGCCGCGACCGAACAGGCCGCGACCGAACAGGGCGAGAAAGCCCCCACCCGAAGCGCCGTGGCGGAGCACGATTTCTCCGCCGACGTGCGGCGCATCGCCGATCATCAGTCGCCTTGGTCCAGTTTGCTTCGGCCGTCTTCCCGCCAGACCGCGATCGCCGTAAAAACCGCAGCACCTCCACGATTGGACGGTCGACTCCAGGAACCGTTCTGGAACGACACCGATGCCCAACCGGCGCAGACACGAGGCCGGAGACCGCTGACGCTTCGATTCGCTTGGGACGAACAGTACCTGTATGTCGCGGTACAGGGCTCCGCCGAGCACTTCGTCAAAACGGTTGATTCCGAACCGGTGGGGCGTCGCGATGCGGACCTGACACAATCGGATCGCGTCACATTGGGATTCGACATCGATCGTGATCTACTGACCGCGATGAACCTCAGCTTCACCCGCCGGGGCCGGACCCACGACGACCTGGACGGCTCGGACCGCTGGAACCCCACCTGGTACGTGGCAACCCATGCGTCCGGCGACGGCGTCCTGACCGCGGAGATCGCGATCGAACAACGCAGTCTGGCCGTGTCGCTGCGAGAGGGAGACACCTGGTTCGTCGAAGCCCAGTCGCTCGCCGCCGGCCGACCGAGACGCTACCACCTGATGCCCGATCCGTTGACACGGGTCCGCGTGGATTTTCGTTAACCCCGATAAACCCTTGCATGGTTGGATCGCAAGCCACTGTCCCCCGGTTCGCCACGCGAATCGAGAATCACCTCACCGTCGATTTTTAATTCCATCGCATCATCCGGATCGGACAGCGGTGAGAGCCGAACGGCGACGGTCAACGTCTGGTTGTCGTCGGCGTAACGAAGCAGAGACAGACTGTTCTCCAGGTCGGTCTGGACCGTCAAGTTGTCATCAACCAGCAAGCCACTCGCGCGACACCGTTTCCGCAGTTCGATCAACTGGCGATACCACTGCAAGGTCACCGCATCGCCGTCGGCGCGGGAACCAATCTTCGCCGCGGTGAACGCGGCCGGATCGGTCGGCAAGACTCCGCCGTCCCAATCATGTTGGGGATACTCACGGCGGCGGCCCTCGACGACCGCTTGACGCAGTCCCGGGTCCGAAAAATCGACGAAGAACCGAAACGGATGCTCGCACGCGAACTCTTCGCCCATGAACAACATCGGGATCGCCGGCACCAGCATCATCAGCGCAGCGGCAGCACGCTGGGCATCGGCGGACGTGAGCTGGTGCAAGCGGACGCCCAGCGGATGGTTGCCGATGAAGTCGTGGTTCTGAATCGAATACACCAAACCATGCGTGTCGACACGACGGGGGGGCGTCGATCGTCGGCGTTCGCTTCGCAGGGTGCCCTCGTAAACATAGCCATGCCGCAGCGTGTGATCCAAATCGGTCTTGGGCAAGTACGGACGATGGCAAAGCTGTTCGCCGGGGCGGAGAACCGAAAACGTGCTGTGCAAAAAATCGTCGCACCACATCGCGTCGAAACCGATCCCGCCGCTTTCACGATGAACCGTCATCTCGGGATCATAGACGTTTGATTCGGCGATCAGCATCACGTTGCGTCGGTTTTGACGCGACCAGAATGCCACTTCGTCACTGATCTCGGCGGCCACGTGTGGTTCACGATCATCCGCCATGCAATGAATCGCGTCGACACGCAACCCGTCCAGATGGAATTCGTCCAACCAGTACACCGCATTGGCGGCAAAGAAACGCCGCACCGCATCGCCGTGAACGGGATCATCGAAATTCGGAGCATCGCCCCAAACCGTCTGATGCTTGGACGAAAGGTACGGACCGAATTCAGGCAAGTAGTTGCCTTCCGGCCCCAGGTGGTTGTACACGACGTCCAAAAACACGGCCAACCCCGCGGCGTGGGCGGCGTCGACGAAGCGGCGAAAGTCGTCCGGGGTCCCGTAGGCATTCAACGGTGCGAACAGCGCAACGCCGTCGTATCCCCAGTTCCAGCGGCCGGCCGATGCCGCGACCGGCATCAACTCGATCGCGGTGATCCCCAATTCCACCAGTTCATCGATTCGATCGATCGCGGCGGCGAACGTGCCCTCGTCGGTAAAGGTCCCGACGTGAAGCTCGTAAATGATCAACGCGTCGCGACTCGGGGCGCGATAGTCCTGGTCGCTCCAATCAAAGCTCGGATCGACCACTTCGCTCGGTCCGTGGACCCCTTGGGGTTGAAACCGTGACGCGGGGTCCGGCCGCTGTGGCCCGCCGTCGACGCGAAAAAAATAACGCGATCCGGCCGTGACCCCGGCGACCGTCGCGTGATGAAACCCGACCGAATCCTTGGTCATTTCAATCGCTTGCGGTCCATCGACCACGTCGATGCCGACCCGATCGGCCAGCGGCGCCCAAACCGAAAAACAGGTTGACCCGTCGGCCAGTGGCCGAGCCCCCAGGTGTTGATGAACTTCGATCGCGGGACAGTTGTGAATATCAATCATCGGCTTTGATGAAGCATGTCGAAAAATGGATCAGCTGGCTTAGCATGGGTCTGCGTCCAGGGTAGGCTACGGTTTGGACAACGTCGGCGGTGTGACGATTGGAACGCAACACGACCCAATGTATCGAAAGACGGCCATGATTCGAATGACCCTCGCCCTCGCCCTCGCTCTCGTCGGTGTCTCCTTTCTGGCGGCGACGGCGACCGCTCAAACGTCGCCCACGGAGTCTCCGGCAGTGAACACCCTTCGCATCGCGACCTTCAACGTCTCGCTGTACGGCAAACGCCAAGGACAAATCCGAGAGCGTCTCTCTCGTCGCGATGACCTGCAAGCCGAACGGGTCGCAAGCATCGTTCAAACCATACGACCGGATGTCCTGCTGATCAACGAACTCGATCACGAACCCGATGCGGCGCCGGCCAGGTTGCTTGCGGAAAACTATTTCGCCGTTGCGCAAAACACTGCCGACGGCAAACTCTCTCCCGTCGTTTTTCCGTACGTCTACAGTGCTCCCAGCAACACCGGAATCGATTCGACGTTGGATTTGAACAACGATGGACAATTGGGTTCCGGCAACGATGCTTGGGGTTTTGGAAACTACCCCGGTCAGTATGCCATGACCGTCTACAGCCGATTTCCGATCGACACCGCGTCGATTCGCTCGTTTCAAAAGCTGCGTTGGAAAGATCTGCCCGGTGCGATTCGACCGGTGGATCCCAACACCGGGCAGTCCTATTACGATGACGCCACGTGGTCCAAGCTGCGGTTGAGCAGCAAGAATCACATCGATGTGCCGATTCTAGTCGGTGATACCGTGATCCACGTGCTCGCCAGCCATCCGACGCCTCCGGTCTTCGACGGGCCCGAAGACCGCAACGGCGCCCGCAATCATGACGAAATTGAATTTTGGAATCACTACCTGTCCGACGATGATACCGCCGACACCTGGCTGATCGACGATGACGGCCGCGCCGGCCCGCTCGATGCCGACGCAAGTTTCGTCGTGATGGGCGATCTGAACGCCGACCCGATCGACGGCAGCGGCCGCCGTGAAGCGATTATCCGGCTGTTGAATCACCCCCGCACCCGAGACGTCCAGCAGAACAAGACCGCCGATTTCGGACGCAACGGTTTGATGCGAGTCGACTTTGTCCTGCCCAGCAAGGATTTGCATGTCATCGACAGCGGGGTGTTCTGGCCGACCGGCGACGCCCCGCAAAGCACGTGGATCAAAGCCAGCGATCACAGGCTGGTCTGGATCGACGTGAAACGATAAACAGTGGGGTAAGCTTCCAGCTTGCCAGCTCGCCTGAATCGCAAGCTGGAAGCTTACGCCACGTGTTATAATCAAAGATTGAAACAGCATGCCGAACCAGCGCACACGAGTCTTGTTGATGGTCAGCTCGATGCGCGGCGGCGGCAGTGAACGTCAGGTGCTGTTGCTCGCACAAGCACTCGATCGGTCGCGATTCGAACCGCATCTCTACCTGACCGAAGCGTCCGGCGAATTTTTGGATCAAGTCCCATCTGACGTCCCGATCCACTGTTTTGATTCCTGTCAGGATCCAGGTGGCCTCTATTTTCCCGGGCGACAGCTTCGTCGTCAGACCGAGTTTCTGCGCAAGGTGATTTGCGACAACCAGATCGACGTCGTCTACGACCGCACGTTCCACATGACGCTGATCGCCGGCAAAGCGGCGGCGGGAAGACGCCGGGTCTCGACCATCGTCAGCCCGCCGCACCTGGCGCTGCCGCTGGTCGAAAAACGCTTCGTCGCACTCAAACGCCGCCGATTGGCCGCGGCCTACCGCAACTCCGACGTCGTTGTCGCCGTCAGCCGGCAAGCCGCCGAGTCGGCCGAAACGTATTACGGATTGGCAAAGGGCAGTGTCGTCGTCGTCCAGAATCCCGTCGATGTTGCGGCCCTTCGCAAATCCGCCGGCACGCCTCCGCCGCGCTCCAGAGACCAAACCGTGCTGGTTTGTGTCGGACGCATGACCGAAGAGAAAGGGCATGCGGATTTGATCGATGCGCTGGCCATGGTGAAATCACAGTGGCCCGACAACCGTCCCCCGTGGACGGTGCGGCTGATCGGTGACGGACCACTTCGCAGCGAACTGGAATCGCGCGCCGAATCACTCGGTTTGTCCGATCCGATTCAATTCATCGGCAGCCTCGCCAGTGCGGCCGCGGAGATCAACGCGGCCGACGCATTGGTGTTGCCGTCCCGATTCGAAGGCATGCCGAACGTGGTGTTGGAAGCGATGGCGCTCGGCACGCCGGTGATCGCCACACGCGCCGGGGGAACGATCGAACTGCAGGGCGACGCCCCCACGGCTTTCTGGGCCGAACCCGGCGATCCGCCGTCACTCGCCCAAGCGATCCTGCAATTCGCAGCCAACCCTCAGCAAGCCGAACTGCAACGTGTCGCAGCAGAGCAACTGGTCGACTCCGACCACCACCGAGAAACGATCACCAAACGGATCGAAGACCTGCTAGACGCCCCCCGCACCAAAAAGGGGAAGGGGGTGTTTTAACGCATGCGGTCCCAAAATGCGTCGCCGAGATGACAGAAAAATGTGGGGCAGGAAAATGAGACGACGCGTTCGGAGCGAATAGCACGGCCAATGGTTTTGCGATTGTCGCGCGTTGGCGATATCATCACCGATGCCGATGCCGATGCCGATGCCGATGCCGATGCCGATGCCGATGCCGTTGCGAGTCTGGCGTAACGGTCTAAACAATTCTACCCAACCCATTCGACGGAAGCTCTACGACGTCCAGGTCGGTGAACGACAACCAACCCAATCAAGACTCTGAATCAAGATTGAAAAGACTTTTGAACGCTACAACACCCAGCCTGGAAAGCAAGACGGATGCCGAACTGCTTGACGAACTGAAGAGAACTCCCACAGACGGTCTTCCCCGCATTCTGCTGCATGAACTCCAATCTCGCGGCGAATCCGTGGTTCCCGGATTGATCGAAATCCTTCGAGCTGAAACCGAATACGCGTCGAAGGGGAACACCATCGAAACGGATGGTGCATTCTTCGCATTTATTTTGCTCAGTGCCATCGGTGACCCGCGCGCCCTACCGGCAGTCATCGAAGCGATTTCGTTGCCGCACGAAGCCCTCAATTCGTTGCTCGGGGACCTGATCCATGGCGATTTGCAACGGCTCATCGTCAAATTGATCGGCACGGATTACGATCAAATCGGACAGCTGATCGAAAACCAAGACGTGTACGAGTACGTGAGATGGTCGTTGGCTTGCACCTATTTCCTGCTGTTCCGGCGAGGACGACTGAGTCGCGAAGACGGCGCCGAGAGGCTGGAGCGACATTTGAATCGGCTGATGGAGTTCCCCTGCTACGAGTTAAACGCCGGTCTCTGTATGGAACTGGCCAATTTCGGCGTCCCTGACTCCATGGAGACCATTCGGCGCGCCTATGCGTCGGGGAATGTCGCTGAGGGGATCGTGTCGCAAAAAAAACTTGAGGAAACGATCAACGGTTTTGACGAAAGCTCTATTCGCGAGGCGGATGAGATGCCACCTTTAGAGTTTGATGTCGTGGAGGAACTGAGTAGGTGGGCCTGTTTCGCACCGATAGACATACCGAAAAGGCCAACTCCACAACCGTCGGTCACGAAGCCTCAAGCCGTCCCGGTTTCTACGACCACGAACGAGGCGCCGCACCCGACACCGCAACCGCCTGTCGGGACCATTCGAAATACCGACAAAACGCCCGGACGCAACGATCCTTGTTCGTGCGGCAGCGGAAAGAAATACAAGAATTGTTGTCGGCTGACGTCGAGACGCTAATGTGCCCCCCATCTCCGCAATAGTCCGACGCCGATCTGCCAGGGCGAGTTTGCTTTGTGAAACAACTGCGAAACATGCATTCCCGATCGATCGGATCGGCTTCGATCATCCTCATCGTTGCATGTGTCTTGGTATGGTTCACATCTTCCAACACGCACTCTCCGGTTGATTCGAACGCGTTTCTTCCCCAAGGGGCCGAAGACCTCGGTTGGCCGACAATTCGGGGACCCCATCTGACTGGGCACAGCGACGAAATTCATCTGGCCGACGCGTGGCCGAACCACGGGCCGCCGGTGCTGTGGCGCCGCAATCTTGGCCAGGGCTACTCATCATTCGTGGCGTTCGACGGTCGCGTGTTCACACAATACCAAACACTCGCGGGTCAATTTGTCCTCTGTTTGGATGCCACCACCGGTTCGACGCTTTGGCAACATCGATATGATGATCCCTACGAACTCGGTGGGATGTATCCCGGACCACGAAGTACGCCGACGATTGACGAGAAACACATTTACTTTACCAGTCCCGACTTGACGGTCGGTTGTCTGAATTGGGAAGGCGAGGAACTCTGGTCGGTCGATCTGTCGCAACGCTTTGAGTCGCGCGGCACTGGATTCGGATACGCGTGCAGCCCCATCATTGCCAGCGAGAGAATCCTGCTTCCGGTTGGAGGCAGGAACTCCGCCATGATCGCATTGAACAAGCGGACCGGAGAGCTGATTTGGAAATCGGGTGATGATCCGGCCAGCTATTCGTCGGCGCTGCCTGTTACGGTTCTCGAAAAACAGCTCGTCATCGGACTTTTGCAAAATAGTCTTTGTGGATTTGATCTGCATGCGGGATCGCAATTGTTTCGTGTCGCGCTGTCACGCGGCTACGACGAACATTCTGCCTGGCCGATCACGCGGGACGATCTTGTCTGGATCTCATCACCCTTTCAAGGCGGCAGCCAGTTGTATCGGATCAGACCCGATCAGTCGCCAGCGATCGAATTGATCGGCGAATATGAATCGATGTCCAATGACGTCGCATCCAGTGTTTTGGTTGGCGAGTATGTCTATGGTTTTGATTTGAAAGAATCCCAGTCGAATGCCCGACATCCTTCGCGTGGAAGTTTTCGCTGCGTGAATTTCTATACCGGCGAAATCGCTTGGTCCAATGGGAACACGAAGCCGCGCCGCAGCGTGGAATTCGAGACGATGAAACAGTCGCAAACAATCGGCCATGCGTCGGTGATTGTTGCCGATGAAAAGCTAATCCTGCTCAATGACACCGGCGATCTCGTTCTCGCCAAAGCGTCGCCGGAGCAATACATTGAACTGGCCAGAGCACGTGTCCTTGCTGGTAAAACCGCGTGGGCGACACCCGCGTTGCATCGTGGGCTGCTTTTCGTTCGCAACCATTCAACTGCAGTCTGTGTGTACCTGGGCCGCCGCGATCGGGACAACGCAACTGCTTTGCAGCGGTCTTTCCGTTTGAGGTCGAAACCGGAAATGGGCTCTGCAAGAAATTGGATCGGGATTCGGTCAGAGGACACACTTCGAATGCCGACCGCCGGGTCGATGTTTTACGGTTGGATCGCAACGACGGCATCGACTGCTTGCGCTGCGATCTTGACTGCGGTGGCTTGTTTAATCGGTCCGCGAACCCTGCGTTCGCAACGCTATGCCGTTTTCTTGTCGCTTAGCCTGATTACCTGCATGACGGCTGGTCCGCTGCTGTCTCATGCCCTCAATGAATTCATCTTCACATGGCCCGGATGTCTTTTTCTGGTGTTCCAGCATGCGATGATCGTGGCCCAGTTGCGGCGAAACGCCCCGCATGGTTCGCCTTGGCATGGCCGGGCCACCGCCGCCGGATTCATCGCGATGTGTTACGTTTACTTTGTGATCTGTCGTGATCACAACCTTGTTTCGGCTTGGATCTTTCTCTGTGCATTCCCGGCCGCTATCCCGGGGGCACTTGCGACACGATGGATTCACAACCGGCAGGGCATGGGGAATTTCGCTACCGAAACCACCGCATTCTTGGTCTCATTGACCGTCTATTCTGTCGGCGCCGCGGCGATACTTTGGTGGCGGTATGGATTACCCTTGAACTAGGTCGCGTCTGATCCAACGGAACTGATCGCGATATTGAAGCAAGGAATGAGCAAGCCCCTTTTTCGGAGCGGATCGGTGCGAACGTTGCAGATCTTTAGCAATGCCGTAGAGGCGGAGATTCTTCGCGCGCGGCTGGATGCCGCCGGGATTTTCGCGGTCGTCAATGGCGGCGAGGTCGCGACGATGCTCAGCCATATCGGATCCGCGGTCGTCCGGGTGCGGGTGGAGGTGGCGCCGGAGGACTTCGAGCGGGCGAAGGAAATATTGGAAACGGATGAGATCGAGCGCAGCGAGCGAACGGCATGGCAGTGCAGCCGTTGTGACGAACGCAACGAACCCTTGTTCGATCTCTGCTGGAGTTGCGGAAAGCCTCGGGACGAATCGGACCTGTCGCGTCCGTTGCTCGAGCTAGAACAACCGGTCATCCGAGAGTCCGGCCCGGTGGTCGTCACCGATCAGCCGCCGCGAAAACCGGCCAGTTCCAATCCCTACGCGCCGGTCCTGATCCCCAACGAGGATCGCGGTCCACGATCCGATTCAGCGCAGGCTGAGCAAAATTCCCGTGACGGCGAACTGGTTGCACGCGTTTTTCGCGGCGCCGTCATCGGAATCTTCATCCTGCCACCGTTGTTGACCTTTTATGTGCTGTTCTTGTTGGTCTTTGAGGTCCCCAGGACCGCCTATCGAGACCCCAGACTCTATTGGCGTTTGCTGGCCTCATGGTGCTTGTGCCTGATCGCGATCGGCTTCGCGGCGGTGGTCTGGTCGCGACTTTTATGAGCCGCGTTGAATGGAAAAGGGATTCAGCATCCGTTGGTGTTTGGCCATGAGGGACCGTCCCGCTTTAGACAGACGCGGAACGCGACAAAGAGGAACGATCTCGTCGATTGAGTGTGATGCGGTCAGCGGACCGTTGTACGACGTCCTTTCTAGGTCGTCGGGGCGAGCCCTCCGGACGACGGCCCGGAAGGGCCATCGTACTCGAAAAACCGGTCGTCCTAAGTGCCACTCGCTCCGGCCGCTTTCCGGCGGGTGAGGTTCAGGCAAAGATGTCCTTCGCCACCACGCCTTCGACATCGGTCAAGCGAAAATCTCGCCCGGCGTAGCGATAGGTCAGCCGTTCGTGGTCGAGCCCCATCAAGTGCAAAATGGTTGCGTGCAGATCGTGGACGTGCATCTTGTTTTCTACGGCGTAATAACCGTAGTCGTCGGTCGCGCCGTAGGCGTACCCTCCCTTCACTCCGCCGCCGGCCATCCACATCGTGAACCCGTGCGGATTGTGGTCGCGGCCGTTGCTGCCTTGAGCCGTCGGCGTGCGTCCGAATTCGCCTCCCCATAAAACGAGCGTGTCTTCGAGCAGTCCTCTCGCTTTCAGGTCTTGTAGGAAACCTGCGATCGGCCGATCGACTTCGGCTGCGTTCTTGGTGTGACCTTGGTACAACCCCGAGTGCTGATCCCACTGCACGACACTGTCGCTGTGGGTCACTTGAACAAACCGGACACCCTGTTCGAGAAACCGCCGCGCCATCAAACACTGTCGGCCGAAATCTTCGGTGACCGGATCATCGATCCCGTACAGACGCTGGGTCGCCGCGGACTCCGACGCCAAGTCCTGGATCTCGGGCATCGCAGTTTGCATGCGATAGGCCAATTCGAACGAATTCAATCGTCCCTCGAGTGCCTGATCGCGACCGGCCATTTCAAGATGTTCCCGATTCATCGACGCGATCAAGTCCAGTTGTCGACGCTGTAGATCGGGATCGATGCGATCGTTTCGGATGTGTTTGACCTTGGCCGCCGTCGCCGGCAAACTGGCGTTGCCGATCGGCGTGCCCTGGCAATGGGCCGGCAGGAACGCGGTGCCCCAGTTGTTGACTCCACCGTGGGCCAACGTCGGACAGATCGTGACAAACGCCGGCAAGTTTTCATTTTCCGTCCCCAGTCCGTAAACCAACCAGGACCCCATGCTGGGTCGGACGAATTGATCGCTGCCGGTGTGCAGTTTCAACAGCGCCCCGCCGTGCGCGGGATTGGTTCCATGCACCGATCGCAACACACATAGGTCGTCGACATGGCGGGCGACGTTGGGGAACAACTCGCTGACCGGCAATCCGCTTTCGCCGTATTGCTTGAACTTCCACGGCGACTTCAGCAGGTTGCCCTGCTTGGCGAAGGTGACGTCCGGCAGGTCAAACGGAGGAGCCTTGCCATGATCCCGATCCAATTGGGGCTTGGGGTCAAAGGTGTCGACGTGCGACGGACCGCCTTTCATGAACAGAAATACGATCCGCTTGGCGCGAGCCGGAAAATGCGGCCCCTCGGGAGCCAAGGGGTTCCCCGCGGCCGAGGCTTGCTGGCCCAGCATCGCGGAGAACGCCAAGTGACCGAATCCGATCGCGGAGTTTCGAAGGAGCTGCCGTCGGGATTGCATCAGAAAGAACCTAACGTAGATAAATGAATTCGTTGCTGGCGATCAGACTTTGACAGAACAGCGACCAAGCTTGCTCGTGCCCCCGATCGGTCGTTGCATCTTCAGCGTCGGTCCATTGCGAGAGAAACCGGATCACGCGTTCGGTCTCGCGCTGTGACGGCTCGCGTCCGACCGCTCGTCGATACGCGTCGGCGACACGGTCGGTGTCGTCTTTCGACTGCGCCAGAACGGACCGCGCCAGCGCGTCGGCCGACTCCATCACCAAAGCGTCGTTCATCAACAGCAAGTTCTGCGGCGCGATCACCGTCGCGTTGCGCGACCCGGTGGGCATCGTCGGATCCGGATAATCGAACTGCGTGAAGAACGCGTACAAGTTGTTTCGGATCACCGGAAGATACAACGCACGTCGAACGCTGTCGTATTTGGTGTGGTCTTCGGAGGTGTGGTTGAAGACGAATTGTCGATTCCGCAGCGGCAGTGTTTTTCCGCCGATCGCACCATTCAAACGCCCGGAGACCGCCAGGATCGAATCGCGGATCTGCTCGGCTTCCAATCGCCGCAAGTTGGCTTTCCAAAGCAGCCGATTTTCTGGATCAATGGTTGCGTAACGCTCCTCTTCCGGATGCGAAGAGGCGAGCCGATAGACGTTGGAGCGGAGGATCAGACGGTGCAGGTCTTTGATCGACCAACCGCCGGCCATGAATCGCCGGGCCAGCCAGTCGAGCAAGTCGGGATGGGAGGGGCGATCACCGAGCCGTCCAAAATTTTCGGTCGTCCGCACCAGCGCCTCACCAAAGTGCCATCCCCAAACGCGATTGACGATCACTCGCGCCGTCAAGGGATGCCTGGTGTCGGCCATCCAGCGGGCAAGTTCCAATCGGCCGCTTTGCCCGCTGGGAAAGACGGGGCGGACCGTGGAGTGCCGCATCACTTCGGGAAACTCTCGCGATACCGGGTCGCCCAGATTCTTGTAACTGCCACGGATATGAATCGGCAGTTCGGCAACCACCGTTCCTTCGCTGACGCCCATGGCTGCCGTTTCGTCGGCGGCGACACTTTCAAACGCTCGCGCCTCGTCCATCAACCGGTAGTACTGCGCAAGCGTCTGCTCGTCGAATGCGAACGCTTCTTTGGAGGGCACGGCCAGCAACCCCGAAGCATCCAACAAGGCCGATCGGGCGGCCTGCAACGTCGGATCGTCCAGCGTTTTTATTTTCGGATCCTGCTTCTTCGCCTCGGCAAACGCTTGTTCCGCACGGCCAAACAAATCGCCATAGTGCTCGCGAATCGCATCGACCTTTCCCTCAGCGGCCAGTTGATGCCATTTGACCAACAGCGGGTCATCGCGATGGAAATCCAAATGCATGCGGCAGTGATGCAGGATCCTGGGATGCAGCCCCTGCGGCCTGGCAATTTCCGCGACGGTGGTCAACGGCGTGGCAACATCAAACTCTGCCGCGGCGGCCAGGTAGTCGGCAACCTTGTCGCGTGCCTCCGCGCGGATCTTGGCGATCGCGGCGTTCTTGAAACTCGTCGCCGCCTTCTTCTTCTCGGCGATCTGTGCATCGATCTCCTTCAGCCTTGCGGCCTCCTCGTCTGACGCAAACGAGTGCTCGTACCAGTGTTTGATTGCCCCGGTGTTCGTCTCGCCGAGCGTCTTGGTGCTTTTAAAGATCGCGGCCAAGGCGTAGTAATCGGATTGCTTGATCGGATCAAATTTGTGGTCGTGACATCGGACACAGCCGAAGGTCATCCCCAGGAACGCTTTGCCGAGTGTGTCGAGCTGTTCATCGATGATGTCCATTTCCAGCTTTTGTCGATCCGGTTCGGCCAACACCTTCGCCCCCAACGACAAGAAACCGGTCGCCGTTTTGGTTTCACGATTCGCCCCGGGCAACAAGTCACCGGCCACTTGCTCGATCAAGAAACGGTCAAAGGGTTTGTCGTTGTTGAAGGCATCGACGACGTAATCACGATAACGCCACGCTTGGCCGAACCCCAAGTTTTCGTCCAATCCGTTGGAATCGGCGTACCGCGCGACGTCCAACCAATGCCTTCCCCAGCGGACTCCATAATGCGGTGAATTGAGAAGCCTTTCGACGACCTTGTCATACGCCGTCGGCGATTCGTCGGCGACGAAGGCATCGATCTCTTCCGGGGTCGGCGGCAACCCGATCAGGTCTTGCGTGATGCGGCGAATCAATGTGATCTTGTCGGCCGCCGGCGCCGGCGACAGGCCGTTGTCGCGAAGTCGCGCCAACACAAACGCGTCGATCGGGTTTTCGGTCCACTGCGTGTCGGCAAGCTCCGGAATCGCCGGGGCGCGGACCGGCTGGAACGCCCAAAACGCTCGGCCCTCTTCGATGCTCATCCCCGACGGTCCGCGATCGGCGGCCGGGGTGGACGGCGCCGAGGCTCTCGGGTCGGGGGCACCGTCGGCGACCCATTTCCTCAACGCCTTGACGGCAGTTTCCGACAACCGATTCCGGGGCGGCATTTGCAGATCGTGGTTCTTGTATTCGACCGCTTCGATCAGCAGACTCGCATCGGGGTCGCCGGCGACGATCGCGGCACCCGAGTCGCCTCCCTGAAGCAATCCCGCGCGGGTATCGAGCCGAAGCCCACCCTTGACGCTGCCTTCGGCGGAATGGCAGTCATAACAGTGCTCGACCAACACCGGCCGAACCTGTTTTTCGAAAAACGCGATCGCTTGCGGTGACGCATCTTGGCCGAGCCCGATCGACCCGGCGACGACGAACACGACCGCGGTGAGACGGCCGGTCAAGCGTTTCGACGCGTCCAGCAGAGAACTGGGCAAGTGCATGGGGAGGGTGTGCATGGCAGGTGTTCGAAGGCGGGAGGGAATCCTATTGTAGCCATTTGTCACCCGGCCGTCATCGAATACAGTTCCCGACGCCAAGGGCGGGTGTCAGCACTCCGCGCGTTGGTGTCTAGCCTGTAGGCGATCGCTTTTGCGAGTACGATGGCCCTTCCGGGCCGTCGTCCGTGGGGCTCTGCGCGACGACCTAGAAAGGACGTCGTACACCCCTCCGCCGACCACCTCTCACCCATTCGGTCAGATCATTCAGATTTGTCGCGTTTCGCGCTAGCCCTAAGCTGGACGGTCTCTGTAGACGACCGCTTTTGCGAGTACGATGGCCCTTCCGGGCCGTCGTCCGTCGGGCTCGCCCCGACGACCTCGAAAGGACGTCGTCCAATGCCCCCCTCCTTCGACAGTGGCTTCCCCCATGCTGACCGAGTCCTCGCGACAACATGATTTCCCCGGCCTGACCGGCAAAGACTATTTCAACACGGCCGCCGAGGGCATTCCTCCGACCGCGGTGCTGGACGCACTGCACACCTATGGACAAGACAAACTGCTGGGAATGGACGGGCGCGACAAACACGCGAAAGTCTGGAGCAGTGCCAAGGATCAAATCGCCTCGGCCTACGGATTGTCTGCCGGCGAAGTCAGCCTTTGCTCCTGTTCGTCCGAAGCGTACAACCTGGCCGCGATGGCGTTGCAGTTGCGCGAAGGCGACGAGGTCGTGATCAACGATCTGGATTTTCCCGCCGGGGCGACGCCGTGGTTGCACGCCAGCTGTCCCGCGACCGTGAAAGTCTGGCGGGCACGCGACTGGTCACTCCGCATCGAAGATCTGATTCCGCTGCTCAGCCCTCGAACTCGGTTGGTCACCACATCGCTGGTCAGTTTTTTCAATGGGCACAAAATCAATCTGCGCGAACTGACCAGCGTCGTCCGACGGCATTGCCCCGCGCTGATCTCCGTCGACGTCACCCAAGCGCTCGGCCGAATTCCGCTGGATCTGAACGATGTCGATTTGGTCGTCAGTTCCACACACAAATGGATTCTGGCGACACACGGTGGCGGCTTGGTCGGGATTCCTGCGGCGAGTGCCGAGCGGCTGACGGCACCGGCAGGCGGTTGGTTTCATTTGGAAAACGCGTTTGATGCCGATCGCTTTGAACGGGCCGTTCCCAAGCACGGCGCCGCCAGTTTTTCTGTCGGGATGCCCAATTATCCTGCCGTCTACGCGATCGATGCCGGATTGAAATACATCCAATCGGTGGGCGTCGAACAAATCGATGCGCATTGCCGCCCGCTGGTTCGACAGTGCATGGACGAACTGAAACGATTGCCGGTGCAGTGCATCACCCCCGACGAACCGGACCACCTGGCCGGTATCATGGCGTTCATGCACCCCGATGCAGACCGGATTTATCACGCGCTGCACCAGCAGAGCATTCACGTGATGTGCCACGCCGGACGACTGCGAATCGCGATCCATGGCTACAACGATCAAGCGTCCATCGAACGGTTGATCGACGTGTTGAAGCACGCCGTTTAACGACTACGCAAAGAACACCTTCTCGGCCGTCTTTCGCAACATCCAACTGCGATCGCGTTCGGTCAGAAAGTCCAACTTGAATCGAATCAGATCCAGGGAATCATGATACGTGTGTCCGGCTTGTACTTGGTACGGACAATCGGTCGCCCACATCAACCGATCGCTTCCGTAGGCGTGGGCCAGCCGGTGAATCATCGCGCCGAGATCCGTGTAGGGCGCCGCTTTTTTTCCCAGTGCGTAGAATGCGGATGTTTTGACGTGGGTGTGTCGATGTTCTGCCAAACGACACAGGGCATCTAAATCCCGGGCGTGAACCGATCCATCGATTCCGATCCGGGCGAAGTGGTCGATCACAACCGCCGTCTCGGGATACCGCTGGCACATCTTGTCGACCGATGGCAAATACTCGGGATTGATCAACGGACAGATCGCCATCGATTCATCCGCTGCACAGGCCCACATCTTTTTCATCCCTTCGCCGGACAGCCAAGTATCCGGATCGCTTTTCCCCGACACGATGCGGAATCCACGCACCCCTTTGGCCTTCAGCGATTTCATCGTTTCGACCGGATGATCATTCGGGTCGATCACCGCCACGCCCGAAAACCGGCCGGGATGGTTTGCGATCGCATCCAACATGTACGAATTATCGAATCCGTAAAAGCTCATTTGAATCAAGACGATCCGGCTGACGCCCAGCGGCTCGGCAAGTTGCAACAGTTGCTTGGGGGTGAAACTGGGGGGCTGCATCGCCGAAACGTCATAGCGATGGTCCAGCGGATAGGTTTTCGTGTCCGGCGTCCACACGTGCACGTGCGCATCGATGTACCCTTTATCATCGGACGATTCTGCCGCAACGCGATGGTACGGCAAAGCCACCGTGCCGGCGGCTGCGGCGACGCCGGCGATCCATTCGCGTCGCCCCATCGATTGACGCAGTGTCGCACGGTCGCGTTGCCGAGTGTTGGCTAAATCGAATTGACTCATGATGTTTCCTGCGAGGCTCACTGGATGGACGACGATACACCGCTAGCGATCTTGAACCAGCTGATTCGGATTCCGAGCCAAAACCCGATGGGGCATGACCAGCGGGGACCGGAATGGTGCGAACAGGGCATGAGCGACTGGCTTTGCCGGTTTTTCGCAAGCCACAACATACCCCATCGCTACGACCAAATCGAATCGGGGCGTGGAAATGTGATCGCCAAATTGGACGGCGATCCCGATCGTCCCACGATCTTGCTGGACGCCCATCAAGACACCGTTCCGGTTGCCGGCATGACCATCGATCCGTACCGGGGCGTCGAGCGCGACGGTCGAATCTACGGTCGCGGCGCCTGCGACGTGAAAGGCCCGATGGCCGCGATTCTATCGACCGTGGCGCGTCTCCATCGCGAAGAAGCTCGATCCCACGCCAGCCTGGTCCTTTCGATGACCTGCGATGAGGAACTCGGACAGAAGGGCGCGATCGATTTGGCCCGGCGGTTTGGCACCGGTGACAGCTTCCTCACGCCCACACCGGACTTGGCGATCGTCGCCGAACCGACGGAGTTGAATGTCGTGGTCGCACACAAGGGTGTCTTGAGATGGAGGATCCGGACGACGGGCGTCGCGGCCCATAGCAGTCGTCCCCGGCTCGGTCAAAACGCGATCTACTCGATGGCACGCACCGTCCGTGGATTGGAACAGCTCGCCGACGAACTCCAAACCTCCGGCCCCGGCCATCCACTGTGCGGTCGCCCCACGCTAAGCGTGGGGACGATCCGGGGCGGCGAAAGCGTCAACATTGTTCCGCAGACCTGCGTCATCGAAATCGACCGCCGCGTCGTCCCCGGCGAGTCATTCGAATCGATCTTGGATCAAACCCGGCAGGCACTGGAACGCCAATCCGGAATCGCGTTGGAGATGTTGCCGCCGGACACGGTCTGCGATCCGCTACGGGACGGAGGAAATGAAGCCCTGGCCGAGTCGTTGGTCAGCCTGACCCGACAGGTCGCCGGCGTTTCCGAAGCGATCGGCGTCGCGTTCACGACCCAGGCCCCCAAGTTCGCCGCGGCGGGCTTGCCGACCGTCGTCTTCGGCCCCGGTTCGATCGACCAGGCGCACACCAAAGACGAGTGGATCGATATCGAACAACTCAATCAGGGTGCGGAGATCTTGTTTCGATTTGCCAAGCAACCGTGACGCATTGGCACGACGGGGCGACTTGCGCCCAGGATCGGGACGTCGTTTCTTCCGCTGCAAGATTGAGCAACCCATCTAGATTCTCTCCCTCTGGGAGAGACGGCGTTTGCGCAGCAAGCAAACGCCAGAGAGGGCCGGCGCCGCGAAAGTCCTAACGACTTCTGCTACGATCAACTCCGCCGCTTATACAATCAACGTCCCCGCCTGGCGATCGTCAGCCCTGGGTGGCGGGAGCCACCGAGGCATCGCGTTCCAAGGCGGAGCCCTGGAACGAGAACGTGGAACGAGAAACGTTGGCCGGAGCGCAGCCGTGCTAGAATGCACGGACCGGCGGCCTAGAATACAGGCTGTCGCCTTTTCGAGTTCGTGGAGCCTCGCATCATGTTTACCGTTTCCTGCCATTGCGGCCAGCGAGTCCAGGTGCGGCCGTCCAAGGCAGGGGCGACGATCGAGTGTGAATCCTGTGGCGGATGCTTCAGCGTCCCATCGTTGGGCGAGATGAAACGCTGTCAGCAGCGCGACGAACCGATTCTGGGGCAATCGATCGGCCCGGTGGAAACCGCGACCGATAACCAACTGTCCGAGATTCCGAGTTCTTTTTATGTCCATTTCTGTGGCGAAATCGGATCGACCGGACGCGTCTCGACAACAGCCATCGAAAACTATTCCGGCGTGGTCGTGGATGCGATCGACACGGTCCTGTCTGAAACGCAGACCGGCGACGGGTTTGAGCTGATGGTGTCGCTGGCGGTTCTGCCCGGCGCGACGCGGTTGATGCAGATCGAAACCGAGCCCACGGACAGCGATGAAAACGACGGCGAGGCGCGGCAGAATGTCGTGAATCGGATGACCCAGCGGATTGAGTCCGTCGCCGTCCCGGACGTCCAAGACGGGCCGGTCGCCTTCTTGGTCTACCGCCGCATCAATTCGAACCCCTGCACCAAAATCGGCATCAAGCCCTTCAGCCTGTATCAGAACGAAATCGAAAAACGCGGCATCGATGAAGCGTTGATGCGCGCCGCCAAGTTGGTCGACCCTTCCTCAGAAAAGTCTCCCCAAGCACCCAAATGGTGGAACGCGTGGTGCGACCGCCTGCGGCAACTCGTTTCCAAACCATCCGAGCAAGAAGAGCCGCCGCCGACGGCAGAGGAAAAGTTTCAGGAAGTCGGCGCCTGGATCGAATACACCGAAGAACTTTATGCCAGCACCTCCGACGCGGAACTGAAACGGTTGCTACGAAAAAGTCCCTTCGAGCTGGCGCTGCATGTCGCGGTTGCCGCACGCCATGCAAGGAACGAGGAATTCGAGAATGCGATCGAAGCCTATTCGGGCGCGATCGGACTGGCCCCCGAGTGCGCCCCATTGCTGGGACGCCGCGGTTGGTACCACTTGGTTGCCGGCAACCATCAAGCCGCCTTGAGCGACCTGAACCGGGCGATCGAACTGGCGCCCTTCGCTCCCTGGTTTTATTTCCATCGTTCAAAAATTTTCTCGGGGCTGGAGGCGTGGGACCCGTCGCTTTCCGATTTGGACACGGCCATCCGCTGGGCGCCACGCGAGCCGGCCTTCCGTTTTCGTCGTGCCGAAATCCTGCTGTACCAAGACCATGGGACGCGGGCGATCGATGAACTCAACCAGATTCTGCAGCTCGATCCACACAACGGCGCCAGCCACGCGATGCTGGGATGGTTGTACCAGCAAGAAGAGCAGCGTGACGAGCCGCGGGCGCTCACGCATCTTGAACGCGCGATTGAATTGATGCCCGGTGCCATCGCGCCTCGGCTCCACCGCAGCATGCTCTACACCTCGCAGAATAAGTTCGCGCTCGCCCTGGACGACTGCGACAAGGCGATCGAAATCGAACCCGCCGAAGGCCAGGCGCATGCACTCCGCGGGCGAATCCTGCAAATGCAAAGCGAGTTCAATGAGGCCATCGAGGCTTGCAATCGCGCGATCGAACTGGGCGTCGACACGCCGGCCGTGTTCTTGACGCGCGGTTTTTCCTATGCGGCAACCGACCGACGCGACCTGGCCCTGGCCGATTGTCACGCGGTGTTGGAGTTGGACCCGGAGAACCCGATCGCGCTGCACTTGCTCGGATCACTCAGTCTGCAACAAGGCGAACTCGAAACGGCGATGGAAGCCTTGACCGAAGCGAGCCGGCTGGCGCCCCAATGGACCGAACCCCGCGAACAGATCGCGTTGTTGCACCGCATGAATGAAAATCCCCAGGCGGCCATCGAAGAACAGTCCGCGTTGATCGAGCAAGAACCCGAACAACCGGCCCACTATGTCAATCGAGCGTTCGCGCACACTCAAGCGGGCAACCACGATGATGCCCTCCGTGACTACCAGCGGGCCTGTGAACTCGATCCGGAAAACGAACATATCTTTTTCCTCCGCGGCTGCTTCTTCATGGATCGCCAGGAAGACGAATTGGCGCTGGAAGATTTCAACCGAACCCTGGACCTGTCCGGCGTCTATGACGACGCTCGATTGCGACGGGCCGCGGTGCTGATGCGGTTAAAACGCCACGACAAGGCCCTCGAAGACTATGAGAAATTGATCGAAAAGTTTCCCGACGATCCCTACGCCTACTCCGGCCGCGCCTACGCCCATCAGATGCAAGGCGACGAATCAGCGGCCGAAGCCGACATCGATCGTCTCGCCGAAATCGCCCCCGAAACCGCCCAGGAAGCGGCGATCCAGTCGCTGCACGCCAAAGTCAATCGGCTGGAAAGCGAAGAACGCTATGACGAAGCGATCGGTGTCGCGGAAGAAATCATCGAGATGGCCCCCGAACACACCGCCGGTTACCGCCTGCGCGGTTGGATTCGCTGGTACACCGAACAACACGTCGAAGCCTGTGAGGACTACACGCGTCTGCTGGAAATGACCTCCGAACAGCCCGATGCGGATTTACTCAGCTCACGCGGACAGGTGTACGCAGAAATGGGCGAGTGGAACCTTGCGATGGAAGACCTGGACGCCGCGATCGAACGGAGTCGTACGGAAGGATTGCACCAAGTGCTCGCCTTCGCACTCAACGGCCGCGCCTTCGCCCTGGCGGGATTGGATCGCATGGAAGAATCCGACCGTGACTACCAGGAATCCGTCAGCTTGTGCCCGACCAATGCCTGGGCCTACTACAACCGCGGCATCGTCTTGTACCAACGCGGCGATCACGATCAAGCCAAGCGATTGCTCCATCAGGCACTCCAGCACGACGGTCCACCACTGACCCAACGCAAACGACAACGTGCCAACGCCGTGCTCGGCAGACTAAACGGCGGCTGATCGGTGGCGATACCTCGAAGGACTTAAAGCCAATAGCCGGAGGCCAGCACAGCAACACCCCGCAGGGGTCAAAGCCAGTAGCCGGAGGTCAGCACAGCAACACCTCCGGACATCGGGCCCCCGCTTGGCACGACGCCGAAGGGCGTCGAAGCCAATCGTGTCAAAACCCTCGATCCCCGCGTGAACGAGTAAGGAACTTCGGAGCAACAAATGGCGGGAATTGATTGTGGGATAGGCTTCCAGCCTGTCGTTTTCGCCATGACAGGCTGGAAGCCTATCCCACCTATTGTTCCGACGATCCTAACACGATCAACGCACGGCCCATTCCCCGATCGCCGACAATAACGCTTCACCGGTTTGATGCCAACGAACGCTCGTCGGCGTCCCGCTCGCCCGTTCCACGTGCCCCACAATCGGCAGTTCGGGCGAAACGACGTCCAACCGCCCGGGAACACACAGTGATAACAGTCCGCCGACGTCCAGGTATTTGACCGCACCGGGGACGAACATCGGATCGTCTTGCCGCTGCAGCGACGCAAATCGAAACCCATTCAAATCGATGAAAGTTCGCCCGACCGCGTCGCCGGCTTGGCTGCGTGCGGCAGCAACGATCGCACCGGCTTGGCCACCGATCCCGACCAGATGAATGTCTTGATCGCCCATCGATGAAGCGTGTTGGATGACGGACAACACGTCATGAACGCGCTGAACGAACAGCGGATGATTGTAACCGTAGGTGTACCCGGCGAAACGATGCCAAGCCGATTCGCCGCCCCGCTGGTACCACATCCGTTGAGCGTCGAGCGAATCACCGCCGGAGACAAATTCACCTTGCCCGATCAAATCGGCCGACACGACGCGGTATCCCGCGCGGGCGATCTTCGCCACCATCGGGTGGACGTGATCGCCATCAAACAGGCCTTGTTTTCCTTCATCGGTGATCCACACGACCGTCCCCTTCGCGCCGGAATCTCGGACTTCCACGAACGGCAACTGTTCGCCGGCGTGATCGATAAGCCCCACCGTGATCGACAATCCTTCTTGTTCGATCACCTTCGCTTGGTCAAACGAAGTCGATTGCACCTGATTCAATCGACGTCCCAGAATCGTTTCCCAAGCACCACCGACGACGCGTCGAAATTCGGCAAGCTGGTCCTTCGTTTCAGGGATCAACGCGTCCATCTGCCGCCGAGACTCTTCCGCGGCGAGTTGTAAAATCCGGACTTCGTGGGGATCGCCGATCGCGTCACCGCGGGGCGCCGGATGCTCGTCCGTCCACACCGTTGCTTCGGATCGGGAAAGCGGCACGTAGTCTTGTTCCAAAATCGGCTCCTTGAATCCGAGCTTCAAGTGACGATTGAAAAACGCATACATCACCGCGCGATTGACGTGGTTGTAGTTGTGTTTGAAATGCAGATTGAATGCCGCCGTCAATCGATCTTTGTGTCCAAGATCGGCGTACAACTGACGCAAGTCTGGATAGCCCTTGGTTTCCAATTCGACCGTCCAATCGTCCGCGGCGGTCAGTCCCAACGGTCGCGGCGCGATCGCCGCGGCGATGTCGACGTTGCCCTGATCGATCCGCATGTAGGGCGCATTCTCGCACGTGCATCCGCCTTGCATCGACGTCGACACCATCACGCACGGCATGGCCGCGGCGATGCGATCGTCGATCGCGCCCAAGATCATCGATTGCGTTCCACCGCCGCTGGCACCGGTCACGCCGATGCGGCTCGCGTCGGTCTCGTCCAGCTCCAACAGAAAATCGACGGCGCGAATCGAGTTCCAGGTTTGCAGGCCCATCATGTTTTGCAACCGCAGTTCCGCTTGCGCGCTGAAAAACCCCCGGTCGGTCGCGCGATCCAGATGCGCCGCCTTGTCGGGGCGATGTCCGATCTGGATCGAGTCCGCGTTTCCCGTCATGTCGTAGACGAAAACCAGGCACCCCATCCGTGCGAGTTGCACCGCCCGAGCCTGAATCGGAAACCGTCCGCCGACTTCAAAGCGTTCGGCACCGCTGGCCAAGTCGGCACGAATCGGAGCCTCACCGGCGTCGTAAAACCGACCGTCTTTCCAATGCCCGTGGGGAGACAGGATTGCAGGAAACGGACCAGACCTGCCTTTCGGTCGATACAGGCTGCCGGTTACAAAATGTCCCGGAATCGATTCGAAGTACACGCGATCGACCACATAGTCGTCACGCTCGACTCGGCCGTGGATCACCGCGTTCAAGTCGGGTTTGCTGGGCATCGGCCACAACCCTTGCGACAACAAAATCCGTTGTCGAATCTCCTCTCGGCGCTGCGGCCAGGCCTGCGGGGCCTCCACCGGCTTGAACGGAAAGTAGCTGTTTAGATTTCGCAGTTCGGCCAATCGGCGGTCGGCCGGTCGCGTTGCACCGGGTAGCGCCCGGGGTGGAGCAGCCGAGACATGGATTGAGCATGCAATCCACAACAAACAGATCAAAGAAGAACGCATGGCGATGGCTGGGAAGCGTGGGAGTCAAACGGAGAATTGCCTCACCAGCATACCTGAACCCGAGTGGCCCAAGCTTCCAGCCTAAGAAAGTGGCGTAAGCTTCCAGCTTGCGATCCCCGAGGCGTCAGCCTCGAGCTTGTGCTGTCCCCAATCGCAAGCTGGAAGCTTACGCCACTGCTTTTGTTCGAGTACAATGGCATCGCCCGCCTTCCTCCCACCTCCCGCGACGCCCGCCATGTCTCGCCTAGCGATGCGGCTGATGGTTCTGCTTGGACTGCTTGTCGTTCCAACATCATCAGACGCCGACGACTACGAAACGTTTGAACGCAAGGTCCGTCCGCTGTTGGTCGAGCACTGCTATAAGTGCCATTCGGCCGAGGCCAAGACGCTCCATGGCGGCTTGCGACTGGACACCGCCGAAGGCGTTCGGCAGGGCGGTGATAGCGGCGCCGTCGTCGTTGCCGGAAAGCCCGACGAGAGCCTGTTGATCGAAACGCTGCGCTACGGCGGCGACATCCAAATGCCGCCCGACGGAAAACTCTCCCCGTCGGATTTGGCCACGCTGACGAACTGGGTTCAACAGGGCGCATCCTTTCCACCTTCCGAGCAAACCGAGCACGCCCATCACGGGGCAATCGATTTTGACGAAGGCCGGCGGTTTTGGTCGTTTCAACCGGTCCAGCCTCAACCGCTGCCCGACGTCGACGGATCCGATTGGCCGCAAACGCTTCTGGATTCGTTTGTCCTGGCCGCAATGCAGCGTCACGACCTGACGCCAACGTCCGCGGCCAACCGTGCGACACTTGTTCGACGGCTTTGTTTCGACGTCACCGGGCTACCGCCGACGCCCGCCATGGTCCGTGACTTCGTCGATGACGCATCACCCGACGCGTACCGACGACTGGTCGACCGCCTGTTGGACTCGCCCAAATACGGCGAAAAATGGGGCCGCTGGTGGCTGGACATGGCGCGCTACACCGATCGTACCGCGAGCTGGCTGTACCAGACCGGGCAATCGCACTTCTATCGTGATTGGGTCGTCGACGCGTTCAATCAAGACATGTCCTACGATGAATTCGTGCGCCGACAGTTGGCCACCGATCTGATGCCCGAGACCGGTCCACGCGACTTGCCCGCCCTCGGTTTCATCAGCCTTAGCCCGACCTATTGGAAAGAATTGAAACTGCCCTGCGAGATCATCAAGGTGATCGTCGCCGATGAATGGGAAGAACGCGTCGACGCGGTTTCGCGAACCTTTTTGGGTCTGACCGTCGCCTGTGCCCGCTGTCACGACCACAAATTCGATCCGATCAGCACCGAGGATTACTATGCGTTGGCCGGCATCTTTGCCAGTTGCCGCCAAGTCGAACGGCCGCTTGTTCCCGAGGAAGAATACGAGCCGGTGCGTCTGGCGCGCGAACAAGTTGCCGAGCTGGAAGCCGAGATCGCAAAACGAAAACGCGAAAAACCGGCTCCGGCCGAAACGATCGCCAATCTGACCGCGAAAATCAAATCGATCAAAGCATCGACGCCACGGTATGACATGCCGATGGCCAACGCCTTGACCGAAGAATCGATGTTTGTCGTTCGCGCCGGGAAGACGCCACAAGATGGAACCAAGCTGGAGTATCGCGCCCAACCACGCGATCTGCCGGCGTTCATCCGGGGCAATCCGAATCGTCCGGGACAAGTCGTTCCACGCCGTTTTTTGACCGTTCTTTCGGGACAATCCGAACCCTATCGCAACGGCAGCGGTCGGTTGGAACTGGCCGAGTCGATCCTGACTGACGCGGCGCCGCTGACCGCGCGTGTGATCGTTAATCGCATTTGGCTGGCACACTTCGGACAAGGGCTGGTCGACACGCCGAGCAACTTCGGCACCCAGGGCAGCCGGCCATCGCATCCGGAATTGCTGGACGATCTGGCCGCGCGTTTCATCGCTTCGGGTTGGTCGATGAAACAACTGCATCGCCAGATCCTGCTCTCGGCCACCTGGCAACAATCGTCGTCGGCCGGCCAGGATTCGTTTCAACGCGATCCGGAAAACCGTTGGCTTTCGCGGATGAATCCACGTCGGTTGACCTATGAAGAGTGGCGGGATTCGATGCTGTCGGCCAGCGGCGAGTTGAATCTGGCGATCGGCGGCCCATCGATCGACCTGGACGCAAACTCGAATCGACGACGCACACTTTACGCGACCGTTCATCGACGCGACATGTCGCCGACGCTGATGGTTCACGATTTCCCCGACCCGACACAGCACAGCCCCCAACGGACGCCCACGATCACGGCGCTGCAAGGACTGTATGCCCTGAACGGGCCGCTGTTGCTAAAACAATCGCAATCGCTAATCACACGACTGCAACGCGATGCCCCCAACGATCCGGCCGCCCAAATCCACCAGCTCTATTGGCTGCTGTTCTCTCGACCACCCGACGACCGAGAGTTGCGGATCGGTTTGCAGTTCCTGAAACCGACGGATGCAACTTCACCCGCCACGCGTTTGCAACCCTACGCCCACGCGCTGCTGGTTTCCAATCAAGCCCTGTTTGTCGAGTGAGCCCAACGGCGTGACCAGACGAAGAGACCGACCGATGCGAAACGAACCGACGCCAACGATCGACCGACGCCACCTGCTGGGACAACTCGGCGGCGGGATGGGAATGCTGGGTGCCGCCCACCTGTTGGCATCCGAATCGACCGGCAACACAGGTCTGCATTTCCCGGCCAAAGCGAAACGGGTGATTCACCTGTTCATGAACGGCGGGCCCTATCAAGGCGACTTGTTCGATCCCAAACCCGTGCTCAAGAAATACGCCGGAACTCGGCCAGCCGGCGCGGACCTTCTGACCGAGCGTCCTACCGGCGGCTTGCTGCCATCGCCGTTTCAATTTCACCGCCGTGGTGAAAGCGGCGTTCCGGTCAGCGAGTTGCTGCCCAAACTCAGCCGGCACATCGACGAGATCTGCGTGTTGCGATCGCTGCATGCCAACAATCCGAATCACGGGCCGGCGCTGCTGCAAATGAACAACGGCACGATCACACCCACGCGTCCCAGCATGGGAGCCTGGTTCCTGTATGGCTTGGGCAGCGAGAACGCGAACCTTCCCGGCTATGTCGTGTTGTGTCCGGGACGTCCCGTTCGATTCTCCATCTTGTGGAACAGCGCGTTTCTGCCTTCGGAATACCAGGGAACGTACATCAATCACTCCACCATCGATCCGGAGAAAATGCTGCCCCATCTGCGGAACGGTCGCTGGGACCGTCAGACCCAACGCGAGCAACTCGATCTGTTGCAGCAGCTCAGTGCCGAACAGACCGCTGCGCAGTCCGCCGTGCAGTCGTCGACACAGCGCGACCGCTCGATGTTGGATGCCCGCATGGAATCGATGGAGACGGCGTTTCGCATGCAGTTCGAAGGCAGCGAGGCGTTCGATTTGAATCGTGAAACCAAGCAAACCCGGGCGGCGTACGGCGACGGACATTTTGCCAACGGTTGTCTGTTGGCGCGGCGTTTGGCCGAACGCGGCGTGCGATTCGTCCAAGTCTACTATGGCAACGGCCAACCCTGGGACACGCACAGCGGGCACGACGGCACGGTGCCCAAGTTGTGCAAAAACATCGACCAGCCGATCGCGGCGTTGATCGCAGACCTCAAGTCACGCGGCATGTTGGAAGACACGTTGATCGTGTGGGGCGGAGAATTCGGGCGGACGCCGACGTCGGAAAACGGCAACGGCCGCGACCACAACCATCATGGATTTTCGATGTGGATGGCCGGCGGCGGCGTCAAGGGAGGGATGACGTACGGCGAGACCGATGACTTCGGGTTTCGTGCAATGGTCGACAAGATGCACGTGCACGACCTGCACGCCACGATTTTGCATCTGTTGGGACTCGATCACGAGCGGTTGACCTACCGTCACGCCGGCCGCGATTTCCGCCTGACCGACGTTCACGGTCGCGTCGTTCACGACATCATCGCCTGATACCTAACATGAGAAACCTCCTGTCACTTCTGATTCTTGTTGCATTCCCTTCCGTTGCCACGGTCGCTGCCGATCCCGTACCGATCATCTTTGACACCGACATGGCCGGCGACTGCGACGACGCCGGCGCGTTGGCCGTGCTGAACGCGTTGGCCGATCGTGGTGAAGCCCAGATCCTGGCTGTGGTGACCAATCGCAAATGCGCCGCCGGCGTTTCCGGTGGTGCAAGCGATGCGATCAACACCTTCTACGGTCGGCCGGACATCCCCATCGGAACCGACAAGGACGGCGCGAAGGTTCGTTGGAACAAGCCCAGCACCTACACGCCGACTCTCTTTGGAGACTTTCCGCACGACAGCCCGGTTGACAGCGAACTGCCCGATGCGCTCGATGTGTACCGCAAAACGCTGGCCACCGCACAAGACAACTCGGTCGTGATCTGCAGCGTGGGAGCACTCAGCAACCTGGAAGACCTGTTGAATTCTTCCGGCGATGGACACAGCCCATTGACGGGAATCCAATTGATTGATGCCAAGGTCCGACAAACGGTCATCATGGGCGGGGAATTTCCGCGGTCCTCCCATCCGGAAACCAATCTCAAACTCGATCCGCCTGCTGCGGTCGCCGTCGTGCACGAATGGCCGGGACCGATCCTTTGGCAGGGCTTTGAAATCGGCGCCGCACTGCATTGCGGTGCGAAGCTCAAGGATGCCTCCGCCGACAACCCGATTCGACGAGCTTTCGCGCTGCGGCCGTATCTTGGTGGATTCGCCATCGATCACGGCAAACCGGCTCATGACCAAGCCGCGGTGTTGCTGGCCGTGCGAGGCATCGAGCCCGAATGGTGGACCGTCAGCGGGGACGGTCGCGTCGTCGTCGATTCAGACGGACACACGCGGTGGTACTCCGACCCGAGAATGCAACACCGCTACGTGTCCATCAAAGGCCGACCGGATGGACTGGCAAACATCATTGAAGAACTGATGAGGAAGTGACGGCCTGTGCGACGAGTCCCAAGAGCCATGCAAAGCCGACCTCCCATGCATCTTATGGTTCGTCCTCTCGCTCGGCCCGCAGCGCACCGGATTCATCCACCGGAAGAATCTCGCTCTTGAAGGCGTAGTAACCTTCCCAGAACTCATTGTAAGTCATGGATTCGATCGATCTCTCAAAGCGAAAACGATCACCAACTTGCAGCCCAAACGGATTGCCAACGAAACCATTGTCGAAGAGCAATTGGATTTCCTTGTCACGGCTCAAACAACGCATGCCAAACGTGTAGTCGTCGAAGGGTTCACCCGTTTCCTCGATCTCTCCCCACTGATGGCCAAGTTCAACAGGGTCCTCCGCAACGATCCAGACGCCGTCGGGCAATCCTTCCCGCATGAAGCTCGCAGGGTTGCTTGCTCGCTGCTGACAACCAGCGAGCAAGGCGAGCAATGTCACGACAATTGATAGTGGCTGGTTCACGGCAAGGACCTATCGTTCGTCAATTCGAGCCGACGTCGACCAGCGGGTTCGTTTCGCCGTCTTGTCAAACGAATCAATGTAGCAGTTCAGTTGACCAAAGTCCGCATCATCGATTGTTTTCCGGGGACTGTCCGTCCTGCCGTCAGGTTCGTCGTATTCGCCAGCGGGCGGAATGCGGATCGTGATTTCGTCACCCATCGCGGCGTCCACGGTATCCCGGAGGGATTTCAGCGAGTCGCCGGAGGTCAGCGCATCGCCACCTCCGGACCACGGCCCAATCCTTCCCTCGACCCCGGACGGGGTCGCAGCAAATCCCGGCACCCCGCCAGGCGCAACCTCCGGCTAAACGGAAAACACTAGACCGACCGAATGATCGGGGGTGATCGCTGGGGTCAAGTCATTTTCCCAAGCCGCAGAGCACAGGGAGCAGGTAAAGATTCTGCGGATGAGGGTCTCTTTTAGGGGACAATCGTCAACAGTCGGTTGAAGAAAAGGCTGGCCGGCCCGGTGACTGCGATCGTCACCACCAACGCTCCCGCACCGAGCAAGTAGTCCTGCGAAATTGGGCCGAACGGTCCGGAATGCAAACGCGTAATCTCTTCTTCTGATTCATCAAGCATGTCGATTTGATCCTGCAGCGATGCGCCCGAAAAGGATGTCGACTTCTGTTCGCAGACAAACGCGTAGTGGGCTTGTCGGATGTTCTCAACGACTTCATCGCGGTAGCGAATCGCAGAGAATCGCACGACGATCGCGGCCAGAAAGGAAATGAAAATTGGGATTGCCAACAAGATGTACCAACTCGTGTCCAGCCCCCAGGCGTCCCAAATGCGCCAGCGTGCGGCAATCAACAAGATCGATAGGATGGCAGGGAGGACAAGCTTGCGACTGGAAACGATGCTCAAGTGCATTGTGCATCGCGCACCGTTGACCAATTGGACTTGTGCGGACGAGGACATCTCCTGGGGCAAACGTTCGATCGCATTGGTGATGATCTTCCTGGCGTACAAACAGAACAAAAGACTGTTGAACGTGATGGTCAACAGGCCTAATGTCGCGGCGAGTAGGGTGCCGATAGCCAGCCACCTGACCAACCAGTCCCGCGCGGGAGGTTGGATCACACCGCTTTCGATGTAGGAGACAAGATAGAACACGATCGCGGTTGTCGCCGCGAGTTTGAACGCGGCGGGGAGATCGGGCTGCTGCAAGTTTGTCTCTGCGGCGAATTCATGGATGTTGTCGGGGATGTTTTGGTGGGCACGGGCAATCCCGTTCAGGCTGAGGATCACGACGAAAGTCAAACCCCAAATCGGAGGCCACAAACTGACACCGTTGAAAAACAGGATCGGCTCCGATTGAATGGTGGCATCGCTCACAAGCATGACCAAGATGACCAGAACGATCAGTAGTGCCCCAAAAACGATCGGCCAGATGGCCGGGGATTCACGCACGACACTGCCTCCGCTTGCAAACCGTTGCAAAAACCCGGTGGTCGCCTTCGCCGTGTTGACAACGATGGCTTGAAACCTCGTTAGGTCCGTGGAAAATCGTGCCAGGAAATTTACAAACAGGAGTCCGCCAATCGAGGAAATCAAGATCATCCACAACCAACGCCAATCGTCGAGGATGGAATTGACCGGCGGCGGTTGTCTCAGCGGAAGGTAGGATGCACTCGGTGTGCTACCAAACTGTACCGGAGATCGGCTTCCAATTTCGAACGTCAGCGGCGCCAAGTAGGCTGGGGATTCCGCAGTGCTTGTTGTCCCACGGCCGACTAAATCAAATAGATCCTGGGACTGGGGACCGAACGTTAGCGTCAACGTTTCATCCTTGAGTTTATCGTTGCGAAACGCGTAGCAAAGGATCGATGTTCCTATGAATCCAGAGGTTTGGTACCCGTCGCGAAAACTGGGGATGTTGTTCACTCGCCCAAAAATGTCTTCACGTCCATGGACCGCTAATCCATAGTGCGATGCGACAATCAAGTTGCGGGCGTGCGGGACAGTTTGTGGAACGTTGTAACGGGCATCCAGTTCGGTTGTGAAGAAGGTTGCGACGGGGAAAACCTCATGCGCCTCTTTCAGGATGAGGTTCTTGTCTTCCCAGTTCGAGCCAATGATGCCAACCGACCGAACACGACTGGGGTTGATCCCACGCGAAGAAGAAATGGTCGTCAGTTCCGTCATCGAACGATCCAGATAGTCGCGAACCGACGACGTCCCTTTGAGTGAACCGGACGTTTCGCTTGCCGATTCTGCCAGATCCGACGCGATCCCTTTCAGATAGGGGATCACTACCGGTGGAATGTTTCCCGCGGTTTCCTTAAAGCTGGCTTGCAAGTCATTGATGTAGCTGAGCGAACTCTGTTCCACAAATAAGATCATCTGGCTGAGCGATTCCGGTCCGGGTAATACGCCACGCAAGTCCAGTTCTCGCCGCAAGGCCGATAGCAATCGATCGTCGGACCCGATGGTGTGAAAAATCTTGATCGCCACATCGTCGCCAAGTTCGATCCAATCCTGTCCCGCCCGAATTCCAATGCTGCTGTTGCGTGCCGTGCAAACGATGTTGCAAATCACGCTTCCCCGTTTGAATTGCTTAAAGAACTCTTGCGTGTTGAGGGCTTCCGAATCTTCGACCGATCCGCGAGGGTCAACTGAACCGGGCGGGGCATCGGTTTTTGTACCGACGCTCGAATTCAGTTCCTCCCTGCGTCGACGCTCATCGACCTGGGATCGGATCTTACCCGCATCCGCGACGATCTCGCGCAAGGTGTCGCTTGACGGTGGACCGAGCAAACAGAATGAAGCCCGTTTGCAAAGACGTTCGGCGACGATGGGCTCAATCACCTGACGTATCGTATCCAACGGACGCTTGCCGAGATGCGAATTCTGAATCCAGGTGACAAGAATCAAATCCCCATCGGGGCCTCGGTGCCGATACAATTTCGTCGGCAAATCGCAAACACTTTTGACCTGCACGTCGTTTGACGTCGCTCCGGCAACGACGTCATTGGGACTGCGATCTGAAAAATAGTGGGTGTACGTCGCTTTCCTATACGTCATGCGATCAGGGAAAGACAACGAGAACCCCTGATTGGCCATCGCCAACTCCACCGCGTGACGTCGCCGCCGACGACTTTCAACCTTCTCGGATTCGAAGCCTTCGTCGACGGGGACCACCAAGAACATGATCTTTCCAGATGAACCCAACTTCGACGCCACGAGTTCTTTGACCGAGTCGGAGTCTTCGGCAAGTTCCGTCACCCGATCGCTTTCGTGGTGAACAAATGGATCGTCCCACATCGAACTCGCAAGACTGACGGCCCCACGCACGATCGGATAGGTCGAGTCGCTCACATAAGGAGCGGCTTTCTGATTCGGTGATGTCACGCCGGGGACTGCGAGAAGCCCAAAGACTGCGAGCGTCGCGGCAATCAATCCTCCACCGATCCATTTCGACGATGTCTGGAATGGCTTGCTGATTTCCATGATTGCCCTCATGTTTTCGCAAAATCACCACGAATCATGCTCGTGTGCATCATGTATGCTAATTTAACAATGCAATCAAAGAAACAATTAAGTTTATAAAACGGCACAACGACTATTTTATCACTGCCTCTTCAAACCGACATGTGGGTACGCTCGGATGTCGACACGCGATCGGTAGGAGTCCGATTCTTCAGACGTCGGTTTATCTTCGGTGGCCAAGTCGGCCGGGCACCTTTTCTCAACCGATCCGCCTCGATTGCCTCGACGGGCGTGCACCACCAACCGGACGCCACCGACGCAGCGTCCACGGTATCCCGGAGCGATCACAGCGATTAGCCGGAGGTCAGCGCAGCGCCACCTCCGGACCACTTTGGCTCTAAAGGTGTTAGCGGAACGGCGCGAGCCGTCCGGTCGCGCTTCAAAAACACCGTGAAAGACCGGAGGGCTCGCGCCCTACCGCTAACAAAAAACACCCCGCCTGGCGTTAAAGTCGATGGCATTGGGCGCGAGCCCTCCGGTGTTGTGACAGAGATGAAGAACCGGAGGGCTCGCGCCCTGCCGCTAAAACCTCAAGAAACACATGGGGAAAATGCTTCACAGCGTTGCCCAGACGGGGTCGCAGCAAATCCCGGCACCCCGCCAGACGCAACCTCAGCCCACCGCGACCGCACATCAACTGCCGAAGCGGTAAGCAACTCGATTCAGTTCAACCCGGAGCAATCCGGATCCCTCTCCCGATTCCGTTGGTGATCCGAGTGCTGGTAGTCAATATTGTAGGGTTTCTCCGTGACCTGTTTCGCAAATCACGCCGTCGACAACGATTAAGAAGCAATCGCTTGCCATTCCTTCTCGCGGTTCTTCTGCTGCGACAAAATCAAACCACAGCACCTCGCAGTCATCCGGAGGGATTGCGGTCTCGTCACGTTTTGCATAGCGATAGGCTGCGAGAAAGTGCTCGTCGCCGGCTGCGAGACGATGATCAGCAACAGCGTACGCGTAGGGATAGTCCTCCATCCTGTCGCCACTGCGTGCAGTATCAGCGAGGTGACGCTCGAGTCCATCTTGGGCAGTTTCAATCGCCGCGTTTTCCGCTTTCAAGGCTTCGATTGCGTGGAAAGACTGGTAGCGCCCAACAAGCCAGCCAAGGCATACGAATCCTGCTGAGGCGAGGAAACGCTTGCGTTTGGAATCCGCGTCACTGCCGCCAACCGTATTATGAAGTGTGCTCATGTCTCCATTTCACGATGTGTTTTCGGATTGCGACGTGCGATCGATCCGCACAGGCGGAGGAACGAGGATCCATCGGGCGCCAGAACGTTGTCGCCCATCAGGAGGGCCGGTCAGAAAAGCTGATTAGAATGGATCCTGCCAGGCGGTGCCAGTTTCTCAGGCTCGTGCGAGCTCGAGCTGGGTGGCGGGAGGTGATGCCGACTCCGGCTTCGTTGCACTTTCTTGCCACCGGTGCAGCGTCCATGTCATCCCGAAGGACGTCAATTCTTTTACTGCAGGATTTGGCAACCGATTTAGACTCTCTCCCTCTGGGAGAGACGGCGTTTGCGCAGCAAGCAAACGCCAGAGAGGGCCGGCGGCTTGCGAAAGGCTTGACGACTTCCGCTACGATCAACTCCGCCACGTATACAATCGATATCCCAAAGGGATCACAGCGAGTAGCCGGAGGTCAGCGCAGCGCCACCTCCGGACCACGCCCTTGTTCTTCCCCTCGACCCCGGACGGGGTCGCAGCAAAGCCAATTCCCGAACCAACGGAACCTTCGGCTAAGCAACGCACGGAAAATAAGTGTCGGATCTAGCGAGTGGGATAGGCTTCCAGCCTGTCATTCCAGCGTTGGCAGGCTGGAAGCCTATCCCACTTATTTTCCGAGCGTTGCTAAACGGAAACCCCGGAGACCAATCGAAACACCGGGAGCGATCACTGAGAGCAAGTCGTTTTCCTAATCCGGAGACTCAGAAAGAAGGTAGGAAAATTTCGGGTAGGAAAACGGTGGTTGAAAAACGAGGCAAACGGGGAAACTCCGTGCTCGCTTTTCCTACCCGCAATTTTCCTACCTCCATCTCCAACCGATGCATCACCGACGGGATCATCATCGGTACACCCACTCCACTTCGCGTGGTGGAAGTCGGCAAGGATCCAACGCAATCTCTCGCAAGGGCGCACGAAAAGCCGCCGGGTCAAGTCGAACGAGCCGTCCCTGCTAACACCGTCCGCTTTACGAATTTCGTGAACGCCCTTCATCGGCGTCGCGGCGCAATCCGCGTTTTGATCTCACTGGTGCACTTCAAACATCCAAAGGCGATCGACTCCCAAGGATCGCCGCGTTGTGCGTTCGATCGGATTCGTCTCTTCGTCAAAGAAAAACATCCTCGGACCACACAACGCGAGTGACGGGGGAGTCCTGCGCCGCTGGATCACACAAAGGGCCACAAGAGATCAAGACGCTTGTCGCACCAAAACGCTGACGAGCTGCGGCCAGTGGACTTGAGAAGCTGGCGTCAGCCTACGGTTGCAAGTCCCTGGCAACCTCAGCCCACCGCGACCGCACTTCAACCGTCGAAGCGGTAAGCAATTCGATTCAGTTCAACGGTACGCGTCACCGGGAACGCGTGGAAAGAACAGGATCGGCTTGTGTTTTCCGGTATGCGCGATGGTTCTGCCTTCGCTACGGATCGCTAAACGCCAAACGCAGTTCAAATTCAGCGGGCTCTATGGCCGGGTGTATCTGGACGCTCGAACGTCCGCCACGAAGAAGCCAGTCTCCTGGGTTGATAGCGCCGTCGCTTCTTTCTGTGGATGTTCCTGCGTTTGTAAGTGGGTCATCTAAGATTCCGCGTGACACGCTATTGCGCCCTAGCCAGCAGTATTCGATCTTACGTGATTCGCGGTCACGTCGTAACAGCAAGACGATCCTCGTGCCACCTTCGACAGATGATCCTCCGCCCTGAGTTGCCTTGCCATCAACAATGGCATCGAAAGTAAGGAAATGCCCATCCAGTTCCATCGGAACGTCGATCGTGTAGCGTCGAGCGTCTAGGAGATTCTTCAGTTCATCGGCGGAGAGAAAGCCCGCATCCATTTGTCGATAGACATGCAGATGAATGAAAGTCGAGTAGATCGGCGGCCACGCGATTGCAAACAGCAGCATCGCGAGCCATGCAATTGACCTTTGAGATGGACGATTCAAATCGAGGAACTCCTGGATGGTAGAAGCGACTTGGAACTGCAACTCGTAAGCCTGCTCAATCGATAGGAAAAATTCCGGTTCCGCGAAAGCAGTCCCGGGTTGGTGCCGGTCGTAGTCTCTTAGCTGTGCGGCTGCAAGATTTTCGAAATCCATACCAACGATTCCTATCGAGTGCATTGTACTGGTTCGTCGGTTCTCGTCGAAAAACTATTCCAGTTGCCCGCGATTTCAGCCATACAAAGATCATCCCGTGAAGCGAATTCGAGGAATCCTAAAATTCTATCGTTGAATTGCGAGCTCGATTACATTGCCTTCGCGTTCGAGGACGATCGAGTCTGGGGGCGATCCAGGTAGCGTCCAAATCTCATATGGAGGACCATTCGGTTCGGACCAGATTGTGCGATATGCGAAACGGTCCAATCCCCGGACATTCACTCGCGGTTCGTCGTCGACGTGAGGGCCGTCAAGCCGGACGACCAAGTTGCGGTCGTTTTCGATCCAGACTTCCTTGATGCGGTAAGGTGGCAACTCAGCGTCTTGATCCAGTGGGTAGCTCGCGATCAAAACGCCTTTTGACTGCGCGTGCTCGATGGAGCGGCATGACGGCGCTGACTCTGCCATGCAACCTAAAGATGAAATCGTAGCCGTGAAGAGTAGTGCCAATCGCATCAAATTACATCCGACGAACGTTCACCGCGGCATGGCGAACGACAGACATCTCAGGAAACGGAGAGTTGAGCATCCATTCAAGTAAACGCCGCAAGGGTCCTCCCGGGCATGTCATTATTCTGTGGTGTTTTTTGTGGCAGACCAGTCGTGCCATCGGCCGTCCAGCCAGTTTCCATGATATCAAGCTCCACGCCCCAGATCCTCCCTCGACCCCGGACGGGGCGTAGCGAATTCCGGCACCCCGCCCAACGGAACCTTCGGCAAAACGGAAGCCCCGGGGACCGACCGAAACATCGGGAGCGACCACTGAGAGCAAGTTGTTTTCCCAACCCGGGGACTCAGAAAGAAGGTAGGAAAATTTCGGGGTAGGAAAACGGTGGTTGAAAAACGAGGCAAACGGGGAAACTCCGTGCTCTCTTTTCCTACCCACAATTTTCCTGCCTCCATCTCCAACCGATGCATCTTCGACGGGATCATCATCGGTACACCCACTCCACTTCGCGTGGTGGAAGTTGGCAAGGATCCAACGCAATCTCTCGCAAGGGCGCACGAACAGCCGCCGGGTCAAGTCGAACGAGCCGTCCCTCCTAACACCGTCCGCTTTACGAATTTCGTGAACGCCCTTCATCGGCGTCGCGGTGCAAACCGCGTCTTGATCTCATAGGTGCACTTCAAACCTCCAAAGGCGCTCAACTCCCAAGGATCGGCGTGAGCGTGTGCAGAGTCGGATTCGTCTTTGAGGCAAAGAAAAACACCCTCGGACCACACAACGCGAGTGACGGGGGAGTCATGCGCCGTTGAATCACACGAAGGTCCACAAGAGATCAAGACGGCTGTCGCCCCAAAACGCTGACGACCTACGGCCAGTGGACTTGAGAATCTGGCGTCAGCTTTTCTGCCCGGAGTCCCACGCAACATGAGCGCGCCGCGACCGCACATCAACCGCCGAAGCGGTAAGCAATTCGATTAAGTTCAACGTCGGGCATAACCGAGTTGAGGCGAAAGATAAACCACTTCAAAGACCTCGACTCCGCAACTTCCGTTCATGCCATGGTTCGTTGGCTATTTAGTTGTGAACGGCTGGCCGTCGTACGCTCGGTAACCATCATGGCCGAGTGATTTGGCTTTTAGACTCTGGTGTTTCCGAAAATCCTCTGCCGCACCGACTATGTCACCCTCATTCAGTCTACAGACTGCCCGACACAGATACGCAATCTCGCACTTGACGTCCAGCATTATGGCCATATCCAGATCGTCGATTGCTCGTTTGTACGCCTTCTGTCTTAATCGTGAGGAACCACGAATCGCGTATGCAAAACTCGAGTCGCTGGTGAGTTCGATTGCAGTTGAACAGTCCGCAATTGCTCCGCTGAAATCACCTAGTTCGGTTTTGGAAATAGCCCTTGTCACGTATATCTCGCAACGCGACATTCCTTGAGAAATTGCTTTCGAGAGGTCGTCAACTGCTTCTTCGTGATTGTTGGCGTATTGTCGCAAACTGCCGCGAGTGGCATAAGCTTCTGCCAGGGATGGATGATGCTCAATAACATCATTCACGGCATCCATTGCGGCAACAGGCTTGCCTGCATCAAACAAATTCCTTGCATGCTTCAATTGACCTCGAGTATCGACGTAACGCTGGCTTTCTTGTGCATCTGCAGTTGCCGAGTCCACGGCAAGACATATTGAAAGGAATCCGAGGACTGAAATTGAGCAGAAGCGTGATCGATCCATGACATTCCCCGCGAAGAGTGATTCGAGAAACCCACAAACCGTATCAAAAACTCGATCAGCAAGTCAATTGAGGATGAGGTCCCATTCGACGGTATTCAAACAGAGTCCATCCTTCGTGCTCTTCGTGGTTGCCAAATCCCGGCAGCAATCGATTCAGTTGTGGAACGTTGCCGATCAGCCGGCAGCGACGGAAGATCAACCACTTCAAAACGCCCGACTTCGCCGCTCGGTTGCATCGGATGGTTCTGTCATTCTTCCGGTGTAGGAGTAGCGGTCGCGTCATACGCGGGACGAGCGCCACGCTCCCAGCGCGAGTCGTGCTGTGCGGCGTATTCGTAAACCCAAAGGGTTTCATTTGCCGCATCGTAAACAGTGTAACATCCCTGCGCGACGCCGTAAGTTGCATCAAGATACCACAGCATGTTCTCCGTTGCGGCTCCAGTACCAGTTGGAGGCGACCACCAATCAGGTGTGTCCGAGGTTGGCGAACGGATAGGGATCGATGCAATCGTTCGTGTTGTCTGCTCGCATTCCTTCGTACGGCGAAAAGAGGCATCAATTGTCGCCATTCGCGTGTGCAACTCAGCAGCGAGCGACTTGTCGAGAGCCCTGCCGTGCAGCTTCGAGTGCATCGAGAAAGGAGTCGAGACGTTGCCGGGTGTTCATTGTGCGATTAGCGACATAGCGGCGGTGCACCGTGGATCAGTGTTCATTTGCGGTGCACAATTCCGGAAACACGAACCGCTAAACGACGCTTATGTCTGATTCTGTTTTAAGCAGGTCACACGGAGGATCCGATAGTCGCATGATAGTGAAATTGGTGATTCGATCGTGTACGATTTGGAACCGCAAATAGCAGTTCGGCAGAGCGTAGCGGATCCATTCAGGGATTGTACCTTGTTTTGATGAGATGCCACCGCCGGAGTGGTCAGGGGGGCCAAAAGCAGCGATAGCATGCTTTTGGGTAGCATCTGAAGGCAAGCCGGGCAAGTCGAGCATGGGCAAGTAACGTTCGGCGAATCGAACTGGAATTGGTCCCAGTGAATGCAAGAGTTGAGTTGAATCTAAGGGACAACAGTTAGCGATCAATGTTCCGCATAGACTTCGAGGAAGAGCGTCTTCGCATTCGGATGTCGTGAGATCGATTTGCACAGAGAGAAGTCGGTCGTCCAGTAGGTCGAGCGATGCATCAAGTCGTTGTATGTCAGCATATCCCGAGTCGGTGCTGAACCACGGATGCAGCAACGGATTTTCGTAACCATAGTCTTCGCAATTCGGTATCTGAACGCGATAGCCACGAAAATCGCGGAAGTCAAAGATGTCGCGGACGGGGATGTTGTCCAAGGCAATTTCGCCGAAATCGGTATCGATATCGATACCCAACCGACCAGCGAATAGCGATGCGTCAGCGTGCAGGACAGATAGCGACTTGCCGTCAAGCTTAAGCAATGATTCGTTGTTCCAATTTGCGAGTGTTATAACGCGGCGCGCCATCTGGTTCGCGCGTCCGGCCACGACGACGGCCCGTGCCATCGTCGCTTTGTGCCAATGTACTCGATCGCAATCGCCGAGAGCATCTCGCACCCATGGCGCTGCCGTTTTCGCTGGACAGCTGCGACGAAGCCCGACGGGCTGGCACAATCGGTCTGTTGGCGTCCTGGAGCGATGGACGCCGGAAGCTTGTGTCGGCCCGCTGGGCCTTGGGTATACCATTGAATCCACCCCCGGTGGCTGACACCACCGGCAGGCACTCTACCGGCCCTTCGGGCCTGAGACACTTTGCGGCTTTGCGACTTTGAGTGAGCCCCTCCGGCAAAAACGTCAGCACACCAGTCCAAGCTATCCCGGAGGGATCGCAGCGATTAGCCGGAGGTCAGCGCAGCGCCACCTCCGGGCAACGCATCCGATTTAGCCTCTCTCCCTCAGGGAGAGACGGCGTTTGCGCAGCAAGCAAACGCCAGAGAGGGCCGGCGGCTTGCGAAAGTCTTAGCGTTTTCCGCTACGATCAAATCCGTCACTTATACAATTGACGTCCCGACGGGGTCGTAGCGAATCCCGGCACCCCGCCGAACGCAGCCTCCGGCGAAATGGAAACCTCGAAGACCGACCGAAAAACTGGGGGCGATCGCTGGGAGCAAGTTGTTTTCCCAACCCGCTGAATGCAGGGAGAAGGTAGGAATATTTCGGTTAGAAAAACGGGGAGCTGAAAGACCAGGCACCCGGCAAACACCGCGCTCTCTTTTCCTACCCAAATCTTCCTACCTCCATGTCCAGCCGATGCATCGCCCACGGTTCATCATCAGAACACCCGCTCCGACCCGCGTTGAGGAAGCTGACGAAGACACCAACGCTATCTCTCTCAAGCCCGCGGCACAAGCCGCCGCCTCACGCCGAAGGATTTGCCCCTCAAAGCACCGTCCGCTTCACGAAACACTTGCACGCAATTCATCAGCGTCGCGATGCGAACCGCGTTTCGATCTCATGGGTGCACTTCAAACATCCAAAGGCGCTCGACTCCCAGGGATCGGCGCGTCGTGCGTTCGATCGGATTCGTCTCTTCGTCAAAGAAAACACCCTCGACCACACGACGCGAGTGACGGGGGAGTCATGCGCCGCAGGGTTACTCGATGGGCCACAAGAGGTCAAGACGGCTGTCGCACCCAAACGCTGACGACCTACGGCCAGTGGACTTGAGAATCTGGCGTCAGCCTACGGTTGCCAGTCCCACGCTGGCCTCAGTCCACCGCGACCGCACCTCAACCATCGAATCGGAAAACAATTCGCAGAAAGTGCAACGGCTTGACGCGACGACAGGCTGCAACACCTGCCCCCCTAAACTGCCAAAAAGGCTCCTGACCCTTTTTCTCCTCCAAGCCGCCAAGGAATGGGTTCTAATCTTTGCGGCTTTGCGTGAGCCCCTTCCAGCAAGTACGTCAGCGCACCAGTCAAACCGCCGCAGATCACTTGCCACAAAAAGCACAAGAAGACACAAAAGAAGAAGTGGGCCGTGCAGTCAGGCGTCGGCTAGCAGAGCGAACGGTAGCGATCAGCGGGGACGGGCGAACGACTTGCAAGCAGACGAGAAAACGGACCACCCGTCTCCGTTGCAACCCATGGTTCGCCTCTACGCGGTCTTGCGAGTGTGGAGCAACTCACCAGCCCCGATGGGCCGTACATCGTCGGAACCAACGGTTACCAACGCAATTGTTTGGCCACCACCATCGACGAATTCCACCTCGTATCCCTTGCCGTCCTTGTAGACGTGTACGACGGTACCCACATCACCACGAGTGAGTTTTTCGTGAGGCGGTTCGGCGTCAAGGACAACGAGCGAGTGTTCAGCGATCATGGCAGTCATTCCGGATACGCGGTTACCAGGCGTGGGGGATCATCGTCTTCAACGATCCAGACCGTCAGAACCACACCGGGACGGTGTTCGGAACGTCCGACAGTACCCAACGCTCTGTATTTTACGCCAAAGCGAGTGATTTTGGTGTCAAATGTCGTGCACCTTTACGTCCTCCACTACGGCTCGGTGGGCATCAGGTATGGGCATGCGGTTCTGCTCGATCGAGCTTTGACGGATGGTGCAGCATCAACAAGACGCTTCCAACGGCGCCCCGATCATTACATGACGGGTCGTCCGAATGTCGAAATGAGACTCGAGGTCGAACAGACACACCAATTGTAAATCCTCCCCGATCAGACGACGGTACATCAGCAAATCGGAATTTCGGAAGTCGAGTCGAAAAGTGAATGTCCGAATCGTTTAGGATTTCCAACGGATCACCGATGTGAATCGGAAGACCACCAATCGTAAGCTTCTCGCGGAACGGACCTTTGGTTGTCTGGATGCCATCCGGATCCTCCCCGCACAATTCGATGGAGGTGATCAATGCCGTCTCGTGGTGTTCGAGCATCAACAGACCAAGGTTATCGTACAGGTGTGCCTTTCCGTAATGTCCGAGTACATATGCGAGGCCAATCGATGGGCCGGTCCGATTTGGCCTACCCAAAAAGTCTTGGAACGAGTCGAGCGGGACTGCGCAGGAAAGCGCGCGTCGATTGAGCGTCACCGAGTGTCGGTTGATGACGACTTCGCAAGACTTCGACATTCGATTGGGGTTCTCCCGTAAGCAGAACGACACGCGTCACCTGGCACGAGCGGAAACACTTGAACTCAAAACTGACTCGATCGAGTGCTCAGGTGCACGGCATTGTTCCTCGGATCTCGTCGAGTACTCGGCGGCAGCGTTGAATGCAACCGATGCAAGAGAATACCGCGACGAGAAAGACGAAGCAAATTGTTGTCTGCCAAACGAGTGACACGAAGCTGGCGGACCGATCCAGCGGTGGATAGCCACGAAAAACACGAGAAGACACGAAAAGAGAACGGGCATGGTGGAGCGTGGAGAGGTTGACGGGCGATCCATCGGGACCACAGCACAGGTCCGTCGTGGCTCGGACCAAGTCTCCGATCTGCGTCAGCCAAGGGGCCGTGACGATCCAAAGCAATCAGACGCAACGTGCGGCATCGATCAATCGACCGAAACCGTCCGACGCCGAACGCTCAACGCGGTGTGCACGCGCCTGAAAAGTGCGACGCCCAGACAATCGGCCCAATAAATCCGGCAAGTTAGACTGGTGCCTGGAACTGCCTCGCTGCTTACGAGGAACGTTACACATCACCGAGTCGGGACGGTTGATGCTCCACTTGTTAAAGCTCGCAAGCCCGACTTTGGTGCAGTACGCCCAACATGGGCGTGATCTTGTGGGGTGCAAGTCCCCTGTACTTAGTTCCGGTTCTTTCGAGAGGTTAGTCTACCAAATGAAATTCTAACGAAAGAGAGTACGAGGCGAGGGCAACTGCGGCGAGGCGACAGACCGTGGAGAGGAAGCCTGCGAATGTGTGCGTAAGTGTCGACCTGAACACCGCCGTCGACCACATTCTCGCCGAGACCTGCCAGGCTACGAACAGAAACCTCATACGAGGCCGACGACTCCAGGCCCGTCGCAGAGCGACCCAAGGCGTTCCAGCGGGCTGCTGACTGCGAAGCCGAACCGGAAGAAAGGGCGTAGGTAAATGGGGAGCTTGGGCAGGGACAGATCACGATGCTCCCGCTTGCGGGAGCCCCTTATTTGGGGAGATCTCAGACGCGTACCCGCGAGTAGGGCTTGCCCGAAAGGTGGGGCGGATGCGGTAACGCACTCCGTGCTCTGAGAAGTCAGCAAAAGCCATAGTAGCCACTGGCCGTATTCCAACGGCCTGGCGAAGGGCTGAACGTCATTTTACAAGGAACGAACCACCCGTGACCTCGACGAATCCCGACGCATCGTGTCTTCCCGACACCGCGCATAAACCTCAGTCGAGCCTTGCGGCTTCGGCGGCCACGGAGAAGTCAGCCTTGAACGTTTCTCTATCTTCTCTGATGGAAGCAGTTGTCGACGACGCTAACATTGAGCGCGCTTGGAAGAACGTCAAAGTCAACAAAGGGGCCCCCGGGCCCGATGGCATTACCCTTGACGCATTCTTCGAGACCTTCCGGCACCATTGGCCAGAAGTTCGCCGACAACTCTTGGAAGGAACTTACCGCCCGGGACCCTCCCGGCGTAAGTCGATTCCCAAACCGGATGGCGGCACGCGAGATCTCGGTATTCCAAACGTGATCGATCGCTTGATTCAACAGTCTATCCTGCAAGTCTTGACCCCGATTTTCGATCCCGGATTCTCCGAATCGAGTTTCGGGTTTCGACCCAAACGATCCGCACAGAGCCCTCAGCAATCACTTCGTGAGCGGGGGCTGCAAAGCAGATCCAGCAAACGATTCGCAGCGGTTTCCGCTGGTGCGTGGACATGGACCTTTCGAAGTTCTTCGATCGGGTCCATCACGATGTCTTAATGGCACGCGTGTCTCGTAAAGTCCACGACCGTGTACTCCTGAAGCTGATCGGGCGCTATCTGCGTGCGGGCGTGATGGTCGATGGCATCCTCCAACCTTCCACTGAAGGCACGATGCAAGGCGGCCCATTATCTCCCTTGTTGGCCAACATCTTGTTGGATGATTTTGACAAGGTTCTTGAGCGACGGGGGCTCCGCTTTGTTCGCTACGCCGACGATTTTCTGATCTTCGTAAAATCGGAATGTTCGGCACGCCGTGTTTTCCGCTCGGTGGAACGCTATCTCACTGGGACACTGAAACTAGTCGTCAATCACGACAAAAGTCGTGTCTGCCGAACCGCCGGTGTCGAGTTCCTCGGCTACCAATTCCATGGTTTCGGCGGCCAGATCCGAGTGAGGCCGAAGAGTCTCAAGAAGTTCAAACAACGGGCAAAAGCAATTTTGACCCGCAACCGCGGCATTTCGATGCGTCGGCGGTTTCGGGAACTTCGGCTGTACCTTCGAGGTTGGATCGATTACTTCGTATTAGAGCAACGCAAGAGTCTAACGCTCACTTTGGACAAGTGCCCCAACCCAACTCACTCGGGGCGACGGGTCCGAGCGTGCTACTGGAGCAATTGGCGCTTACCACGCACCCGATTGAAGAAGCTGCAAGCTCTTGGAGGCTCCTACGATGAAGCCTACCCTCCGGCCCATTCGGGCAAGGGGCCTTGGCGTCTCTCAACGACGTCTGGCGTTCACCGAGCCTTATCGAACGCCTGGCTGCAGTCTCAAGGCTTATTCACGCTTGAAGAACGATGGAGCGCGCTTGCTCCGAAACGGCGAACCGCACTGTGCTAGCCTGCCCCGGGCGGACCCGCATGCTAGGTGGTGTGGGAGGGAACCCGGAGCAATCCGGGTCCCTATCCCGATTCCGATTGTTACACCTCTTTCTCTGGCCAATCAAGGAAGCCATCGAGGTCGGGCGGTAATAAATTTTGCTCTCGTGCCACGTTGATGTTCATCGGCTGCAGGTCAGTAAGTTCGGGGAGCGAGAGTCGCGAGACGCCACCGTTTGAATTCAAATACGCGAGGGTCGTTCTCGCGATGAGCCATCGATCAGCAATTTCGCGGAAGTCCGGTGGCCAAGTCGCTCCAAACTGTGCCGCGTAGGTTCGATGTTTCTCGCGATAAATTAGCACAGCAGTATCGGCCCACCAGGCAAAATAGCGCACATGACATCCCGAGTACGGATTGTAGGATTTAATGTCAACCGAACGATGCTGCTCATCTTCTCCAAGAAGATGGATTTTGATCGTAATGTCAATGTGTCGATTGTCTTGTTTGGCCCGCTGCTCGACATAGGCGAGGCGGTGGCCATCCGGATGAACAGCTGCAGCCAGTAGATCGCAGTAGAAACCATCGTTGTCGGTGATGTAGGGATCGCGATTCAGCGACTCGGCCGCCATTCGCACCTGCGATTGATCGGGACTGTCTCCCGCGCACTGACACAGAGTGATCCCGAATCGCGCCGGAGCATCGCGTGTGTCAGATGACATTCTTTTTGATGGTGTAACGGCTGTGGTCACCGCGTCGGCGCGATGGACCAGAACTCAAAAACAAACTCCACTCGCCGACTGCGGTGCACCACTTAGTTCACGCGTCCGGCCTCGACGACGGCTTGAGCCATCGTCGCTCTGTGCCAATGTACTCCATCGGAAGCGCCGAGGGAAATTTCACTCCCCTTGCTGTACCGATTTCTTTTTGGGTTCGGGATGAAGCCCGGAGAGGCTGGCACAATGCTTGCCGGTGGTGTCAGCCACCGGTATCGAAAGTACGAATTTGCTGAGGCCTGGAAGGCCGGCACAATGGGTTTCCCGGTCCACTCCAAACGCGGGCATTGTGTCGGCCCGCTGGGCCTTGAGCATTCCTTTGAATCCACTCCCGGTGGCTGACGCCACCGGCAGACATTCTACCGGCCCTCCGGGCCTGAAAGCCGTCCTCGTATTCAGCAACGCGGTACTCGTACTCCTACTCGAATCGACAGGCATTGGTTTGTCTTCATCAGCCGAGTCGACCGCGCACCTATCGAACCGTGACATCAAATGCGAATCTTAGGAAACAGAGGTCTGGTGAAATCAGATGGGCCGAGTTCAGCCACAACGTTCAGCAGCGTGGCCGACCGATGTTGGTCTGTTTGCCATCCTATCGAGTACGAGTACCGGCTGACGCCGAAGTACGAGTACGATTCAGGAGCGTGAACGGCGGAAATCACGCGGGACGGGCGATCGACTTGCGAGTAGACCAAAATCCGCGACTCCCGTCCTCGCGTGCATTTCATTGTTCCCCGTTCCGAGATTGGTCCGCCAGGTAGCGAAGCCAATTCTGTTTGTCGACGTGGAACGATAGTTCATTGTAGCCCGCACTACGCCAGCCAAGACCATCACGTCCCGTCAGTACGTAGAGAATCCTCGCGCCCATCTCCGCGACAACGCCAGGATGGTCGAGGCATGCGAGACCGTCGTCCACGGTGATTGTCGGATCGGTCTCGCAGTTCTCCATCAACGCATTTGCGGCCATCACCAGTTCTGTTTGATTTTCAGCCCAACAGGTTTGCCGAACAGAGGCTTTGCATTCCACGATAGGTGGGCAGTTAGGATCCATGCTTTGTTCAGGTAGAACACATTGCCAGCAACTCGCCATCGACAAGACAGATTTCGAAACGACTATGGAAGGTTGGATTCGAAGTACCGAGCAACGTGCTCTTTGTCGACATCAAACAAATTGCATTCGAGAGTTCCGTCCAACGCAATGGTGGAGCGAACAAATCGTTTCGCCTCATCGATCGACGCAAACGGGATGTGAGTGCCGCCATCCCCATTGAGAATGCGCGACCAACCGTTGTCGACCTGTTTAAGAACGATCCCGGTGTGTAGTTCGCAAACGACAACGTAGGAGTGCGGGGCATTCATTTGCGTCGGGTAACGGTACCCGTCACCGGGCCGGGAAAGTTGATTGTCCATTTGTGAAAACTCGCAAGCCCGGCTCCGGTGCACGGGATGGTTCCCCGCTTCTCTCCGGTCATCGGAGTCGCGGATGTTTGATTTGCGGGTGCGGAACCAAACGACGCAGATCATTCAAGAGTCGTTTGGCAGGCGCGTTGTCGTCGAAACCATACAGCTTTGCGGAAGGTTGTCCAGAATCTGGATCGATCGCCGGGAGGTAAAAGTTGTGACACTTCCAGCATACAGAAACGTTGAAGATCAAATCGTCGCCACGATAGAAGCGAATCCCGTAAGTCGGCACGTGGCAGAACGCACCATTTGGCTGAAACTCGAGGGCTCGCCAGTCATCGGCAATACGTTTCGCCACCTTCGCGGCGAAGGCCTTGGATGCAAGTGGGCGGACAGAAATCTCGGACAACGGGATTTCCACCGAGCCAGCGGTTCTCGGTGATGCCGGACGGACGAGAAACGTCTCCGATTGCGGGGTTGGTCCACTATTCTCCTCGTCATCCAAAACGGGTAGAGCAAACACCTCGATACGATCAACGACGGGAAGATCTGTCGTGTGAGCAGCCTGAACGAGGCTAGCAAGAGCGTGGTAGCGTGGAACGCTAGCAGTTTCGTCTGCGGCGCATGGACGAACAAAAATTGCAGCGATAAGGACGCAGGTTCGCAGAGTCAGCATCGTCATTTAGTCGGGGAACGTCCGCCGTCACCTGGCACGAGCGGACAATATTGCTTTTAGTAATCCCGTGAACGAGTGCTCCGGTGCACGGCTTGGTTCTGCCTTCCTCGGACCGTACCTTTTGAATGTGTCATACCATTGACCATAATGTTCGTAGTGTCCGGCGAACTCGGGGCTAGGTTGCGGAATCGTTGTGCTTTGGTCCTCAGCATCAGTAACCCAGGTTTCATCAAAAATTCCCATGTACTGAGTATAGAGCGGTGCGTTCTCTGGCGTTGCACCCAAAATCGGGTGCCGTTTGAAGAACCTGTTTGCGACAAGCATCCGTTGGTACTCATGATTCAGAACAGCGGATGCAAATTGGATACGGTCTACCGTTCCGCTTGCGGCTAGTTGGTCGAAAGCTTTGTTTTCGAGCGGATGAAATTCATTGAACAACTCAAATACGAGCATGTACCACTTGTCTCTTCCCGATACGTCTTCCCGTTTGGTGACACGTACTAGCGCGGGCTCGCCAGCAAGTGAGGATTCGTGTTCGGCGAGGCCATTTGTTGGTTCTTTATCATCCCAAACCACACCGTGGCCTGAACGACCAGTTTTGAATCTACGTTCTACCCAGCGGACAACCACGTCGTCATCCGGGAAAATCCCGCGCATCTGCGGACGGTCGCGGAGAACCCTTTCAAGCTGACCGCCTGTGTTCGGGTTGTCTTCGCCAAGCGTGGTTCCGGGTATGCCCAACGCAACAAAGAGCGAAAACGCTATAAGTGTCCTCAAGATTCGCACTCCTTGGCAGAACTTGTTTATTACCTGGTCTCGCCGGCCGGGGGGATTCTCTGCCGCCTTATCCCCGGCTGGATTTTGGATTGGCGGCCTTATCCCCGGGGCGGCGATAAGTCGTCCCCGAATTATTCTGTTTTTTGTCGAGATTGCAACTTGGTGGTGGGTGATGCCCCCTCGGCGGGAGCGAGATGCTCTGTTGCAGGTGTTTGACGCAGCTTGTGGCGGTGGGGTTGGGCGGTCCGGAAAGCCGGGGTGGGCGGTGATGGCGGCAGAACGATTCGGGGCGGAATGATGTCGGCGGGGAAGGCGGGGATTTTTTTTAGATTCTTGTTAACCTGCGGGCCGCGGGCGGCATTTATCTATCATGGAGCCCGTGAACCAACATCGCACCGACGATTCCGCAGATTCCGCCATCGTGGGACTGCTGACCGAATGCCAGCTGCCGCTGCGGTTGTATATCCGCGCACTGCTGCCGGGCGATCCCGCCGCCGGCGATGTGATCCAGCAGGCCAACGCGAAGATCTGGGAAAAACGCGGTGATTTTGAGCCCGGCACCCATTTCAAGGCCTGGGCGATGGCGATCGCGCGGTTCGAAGTGCTGAACCATCGCAAACGCCAAGCCCGTGACGCGCGGCTGCATTTTTCGAGTGAGTTGGAGGAAACCGTCGCCGCCGAGTTGGCGGAGGTCAACGACGATCTGGCCGAGCGGCAAGCGGCGCTCCGCGAGTGCATGCAGTCGCTGAAACCGGCCAGCCGCGAACTGCTGATGCGGCGCTACGCATCGCAGCAACCGTTGGCCGAATTTGCCAGCCAAGTCGGTCGTTCCGTCGGTGGCGTGAAAGTGACGCTGCATCGGTTGAGAACGGCGCTGGCCGAATGTATCGAGCGACGCCTGGTTGCCACGGGAGAGACGGAATGACCCCCGACGAACAATCCACACTGTTCGATGCGTTGTTGGACGGCGACATCAGCGAAGCCGACTTCTTGAGACTGGAAGCCGAACTGAGCGTCGATGCCGAGGTCCGCAAGGCTTACTATCGACGGCTGGAAATGGATCTGCTGCTTGAGGAAGTGGCCGCGGAGGAAGCCCACCGTTTGCCTCCGGTTTCCGAGCCGTTGACGCAACGCACACTCAGCCGCGGGCTGTGGTGGGCCGGACTCCTCACCGCGATCGCGGCGGGATTGATTTTGGTCGTGGCGATGCCGGCCGACCCCGCGGATCAGAATGATCGAAGCGAATTGGCGCAGACGATCCAGAAGAATGAACCCTCGGCCACGGGCTTTGCCGTCTTGAGCGGGCAGTCCGATGCGGTTTGGGAAGGCGAGCCGATCGACAACGGCGGATTATTACCGCAAGGCGAATTGCACCTCGTTTCCGGTCTGGTCCACGTCGAGTTGTTCAGCGGCGTGCAAATGGTGATTCGCGGCGACGCGGTGTTTTCGATCGATTCGCCGATGCAAGTCAGCATGCGAAAAGGCAGCGCGAGGGCCCATGTGCCCGAGCCCGCACACGGGTTTCGTCTGAAAACCGGTGCCGGGGAAGTCGTCGATTTGGGCACCGAGTTCACCGTCGATGTCGATGAGTCGCGTTCGAGCGTGAAAGTGGTCGACGGCGAAGTGGAATTGCGAACGCGTGAAGCCGAGGTGCGGCGTCTACGCGACGGCGAAGGGGTTGAATTGGCTGCCGACGGATCGTTGGCGAAGGAGTCGGCCGACGACATCGCGTTGATCGGACCGGCCGCATTTCAAGACGCCTTGGCCGAACGACAATCTGATCACTTTCGTCGCTGGCAACTCGCCACGGAATTGCTGCGCAATGATCCGCGACTGATGGCGCACTATCTGGTCGACCCGGACCAAGGTTGGTCGCGAAAACTGATCAACCGGGCGTCGGCGGCGGGCCGGGTCAACGGCACCGCAATCGCCGGCGACGGGGCGGTGGTCGCTGCGACACGCACCCAGGATCGCTGGGGGCGAGACGGCGGCGCACTGGATTTCAGTCGGATGGGCAGCCGAGTCCGAGTGGTGGTCCCCGGCGAGCATCGCGGGTTGACGCTGATGTGCTGGGTGAAAATCAACAGTCTGGACCGCTGGTACAATTCACTGTTCCTGACCGACGGCCACGAAGATCGCGAGCCGCATTGGCAGCTCATGAATGACGGCCGATTGTTCTTCTCCGTCAAACCGCCCGAGATCGACCAATTGCCGCCATCGGAACGGGAGCGACAAGTGTTTCACTCTCCGCCGTTCTGGGAGACCTCGATGAGTGGCCAGTGGATCATGCTGGCGACGGTTTACGATGTCGACCAGAAGCTGGTGACCCACTATGTCAACGGAGAGCCGATCAGTCGTGAATCGATCCCGGAGGCGTTGTTGGTCGAGTCGATCAAGATCGGTTCCGCATCCATATGCAATTGGAGCGAACCGATGTACCGCAGCGATGCGACGTTTGTTGTCCGAAATTTGAATGGTTGTGTGGACGAGTTCGCGCTTTTCTCCGGCGCGGTTTCACACGAAGAAATCACTAGTCTCTATCACGTTGGAAACCCGAATGAGCGATAGACCCACCGGAATGAAATCGAACGAGTCGCCACGACGATCGAGTGGCTGGCGGAACTGTTTAAGCCTAGCAGCACGTGGCGTCAGCCCGTGGCGCGTGATGGGCGTTGTCCCGCGTGCCGGTCGCTTACGCTTCCCGCTGGCAGTGGTGGCGGTGGTGTTGCTGGCCGGGATGGCTCGGGCGGACGAATCGGCCGAGGGTGATTGGCCTGCGGATTCGGTGCAGTCGGCCGAGCGCGAATTCACGCTCAAGGTCTTGCCGCTGCTGACGGACAAGTGCCTGGGCTGCCACGGCGGCGACGAAGAGGACATCAAGGGAGAATTCAGCGTGCTCCGCCGCGACGACTTGTTGCGTGGCGGCGAGTCGGAAGAACCGTCCATCGTTCCGGGCCATCCCGACGAGGGCACGTTGATCGAAGCGATCGCCTGGGAAGGGTTGGAGATGCCGCCCAAGGAGAACGATCGATTGAGCGAAGAGCAGGTCGAACTGTTCCGCCGCTGGATTAAAAGCGGTGCACCCTGGCCCGACGAAGAAACCCAGCAGCGTTACCGTGACGAAGAGCGAACCAAGAAAGCCACAAAGGATGGCGTGCTGTTTGCCACAAGCGGCGGCACCAGCCAGCAATGGACCGATCGCCGCTACCAGCCCGAGGATCTGTGGTCTTGGGACAAACTGAAATCCAAGGCGGAGTTGTTGCCCGCAGGCACTCCGAAAGAGCAGGCGATCGATTACTTCGTCGAGCAAAAACTGCAACAAGCAAATCTAAAGGCCTCGCCGCAAGCCGAGCCGCGCGACCTGTTGCGTCGGGCGACACATGATTTGACCGGATTGCCGCCGACACCCGAAGAAGTCGACGCATTCGTCAAAGCGTGGGGCGAAGATCCGGACGCGGCCTGGTCGAGCACGATCGATCGCTTGCTGGCCAGTCCCCGCTACGGCGAGCGTTGGGGACGTCACTGGTTGGACGTCACACGCTACGCCGACACCGGCGGCATGTCGAACGACTACGAACGCTCCAACATGTGGCGCTACCGTGATTACGTGATTCGGGCGTTCAACGAAGACAAACCGTACAACGAATTCATCGTCGAGCAACTCGCTGGCGACGAATTGGCCGACCAATCGGTGCGAGCCCGCAGCGGGGGCGATGAAAACGTCGTCCAAGAAACTCGGCTTAACGGCAACTACACGCCCGAAGAATCCGAGTGGCTGGTGGCGACCGGGTTCCTGCGACTGGGGCCGTGGGACAACGCGATGATCGAGGCCGACGAGGCACGACAGATCTATCTGGACGACCTGGTCAACATCACCGGCCAGACGTTCTTGTCGACCACCATGCGATGCTGCAAGTGCCACGATCATAAGTTCGACCCGATCCCCACGCGAGACTACTACCGCATGTACGCCGCGTTTTCGACGACGCACATGGCTGAACGCGCGGTGCCGCTGTTGGCCGAAGAATCAACGGACGCGTTTGAAAGGGGACGCGAGCACGTTCAACGGATGTTGGACTTTGCGGTTTCCGAAAAGAACAAGCTGGTCGAGAAACGCGAAGCGGCGGCGAGAAAATGGTTCGACGAACACGGTCTGCCCTACAAAAACGAGAACCAGCGAAAGAATCTGCCCGACGAAGAGAAACCGGAACGGCATGTCGGTTTGGATTATGTCGAACAGGGACAGTTGAAGGTTCGCGAGCAAGACGAATGGATCTGGAAGCGTCGCCTGGAACGCTACGAGCCGATGGCGCAAAGCGTTTACAACGCGGCCTATGCGGACATGGCTTGGAACGGTGCCCGCAAGCTGCGGATCGGCAAGCCAAAGAAAGAAACGAAATCAATCGTCAGCCACATTCTGGTCGGCGGAGCATTGACGGCACTCGGGGACCAGGTCCTGCCGGGCGTCTTGAGTGCGGTCGCGTTGCCCGCCAGTCCGACGTTGGACCCGGCAGCGGTCGAGGACCCGTTCCTGCTGACGCCCGAAGTCGACGGACGGCGATTGGGGCTGGCCAAATGGATCGCTCATCCGGACAACGCATTGGCGCTGCGTTCGATCGTCAATCGAATCTGGCAGTACCATTTCGGAGTCGGCTTGGCTGCCAATGCCAATAACTTCGGCGCCAAGGGCGACAAGCCTTCGCACCCGAAATTGCTCGATTATCTGGCTAGCGACTTTGTCGAAAACGGTTGGACGATCAAACGGCTGCATCGCATGATCATGCTGTCGGATGCCTATCGTCGATCCACGGTACCCACGGACAGCGAAACGCTTGCCGAGGTGGACCCGAACAATCGATTGCTTTCGCATTTTCCACGCCGTCGATTGAGTGCCGAGGAGCTGCGAGATTCGGTGTTGGCGATCACCGGCGAACTACGACACTGCGACGGTGGTGTGCCGGTCAAACCGGAGATCAACATGGAAGTGGCGTTGCAGCCGAGAATGATTCAGTTTTCGCTTGCCCCGTCGTACCAACCGTCACGGAAGGCCGACGAGCGCAACCGCCGAACGATCTATGCCTATCACGTCCGCGGGATGGCGGATCCGTTCACGGAATTGTTCAACCAGCCGAACCCGAACGAGTCGTGTGAATTGAGAGAATCCGCATCGGTGACGCCTCAAGTGTTCACGTTGCTCAACAGCGCCATGATGACCGATCGATCGATCGCGTTCGCGCTGCGACTGGAAAAGGAGCGTGACGGATTGCCGGCGCAGATCGATCGGGCGTTTCGTTTGACGTTCGGACGCGCTGCCTCGGACGACGAGCGAACGCAGTTGGCACGCTATGTCAAAGAGATGCGCACGTACCACGAATCGGTCGATCCCGCGCCGGTCGAGTATCCGACCAGTATCACGCGTTCGCTGGTGGAAGAGTTCTCGGGCAAGGTGTTCGAGTACGAAGAGATTTTGCCGGTCTTTGAAGATTACGAGTACGATCGCAAGGCCAGCGACGTGTCGCCACAGACACGGGCGTTGGCGGACATGTGTTTGCTGTTATGGAACACCAATGAGTTCATGTACGTGGAGTGAAGATATGCACACCAGCACGTGGCGTCAGCCAGTGGCGCGTGTGGAACACACCTTCAACACAAACAATACAACTTCATCGCATAGGAAATTAGTCAAATGAATTCATCACTCAATCGTCGCGACGCGTTATTCGGACTCGGTGCCTCTCTGGGGTCGGTCGCCTTTTCGGCGCTGCTTCAAGGCGAAGACGCGGCGCAACCGGCCGCCGGCGGTTCGCCGCTATCGCCCAAGCCTCCGATGATGCCGGCCAAGGCGAAGAACGTCATCATGCTGTTCATGGAAGGCGGGCCGGGCCAAATGGACACGTTTGACCCCAAGCCTGAATTGACACGCTTGCACAAATCTGAATCAAAACTGAAGGCGGGCCAAGAACAAGGGTTCAAGTTCTTTGTCGGCAGCCCGTTCGGGTTCAATCAGGTCGGTGACACCGGCATCGAGATGTGTGACCAGTGGAAATACCTGTCCGATCCCTACGTCGCCAACGAGCTGTGCAACTATCGCGGTTGTCAGGCCGAATCGCTGAACCACCCCGAGGCCCTGTTCCACATGAACACGGGCAGCCGCTTGGGAGGTGATCCCGCGGTCGGTGCTTGGGCGACGTACGGGTTGGGAACGGAAAATCAGAATCTGCCGGGTTATGTGGTGATGACGGAACTGGCGTTGCCCCAGGGCGGTCCGACGAACTGGAGCAACGGTTTTTTGCCGCCGTATTACCAGGGCACACGTCTGCGTCCGGAAGGTTCGCCGATTTTGGATCTGACGCCGCAGGACTTCAAGTCGCGTGAACACCAACGGCGTGCGCTCGACGAATTGGCGCGTCTGAACAAGGCCCACCTGGATTCCTTGGGTGCGGCGGATCAAAAACTGAGCGCCCGCATGCAGAGCTACGAGCTGGCGTTCCGCATGCAGACCGAAGTTCCGGGCGTGATCGATTTGGCCAAAGAGTCCCAGGACACGATCTCAATGTACGGCATGGACGATCCGGAGACCGAAACGTTCGGACGGCAATGTCTGATGGCGAGGCGGTTGGTCGAAAGCGGCGTTCGATTCGTCCAGATCTTCAGCGGCGGTTGGGACAGCCACGATTATTTGGAACGCGGTCACTCATCCAGAATCAAGAGCGTCGACAAGCCGATGGCGGCTCTGATTCGTGATCTGAAACAACGCGGCATGTTGGAAGACACGTTGGTGATCTGGACGGGCGAGTTTGGTCGCACGCCGGACAACAACAAACGGGGCGGCGTTTACTCACTCGGCCGCGGCCACAACAACATGGCGATGACGATGCTGATGGCCGGTGGCGGAGTGAAGCCGGGCGTGGTCGGTGCAACGGACGAGCTCGGTTCGTCGGCCGTCGAGTGTGTGCACCCGATTCGCGATTTCCACGTGACGCTGTTGAAGCTGCTGGGATTGGACGACAACAAGCTGACGTATTTCCACGGCGGCCGTTTCAAACAGCTCAGCCAATTCGGCGGCGAAGTGATCAACGAGCTGATCGCCTGACAAAAGGACGCAAAGACGGTTCATTCGATTGGCAAACTTGGCGGGGGGCGTGATAAACTGTGGTCGAGGAGACTACCACCAAGATGCTTGACGAATCCAATCTCGAATCGATTTTTGCGAGTCCCGAATTGCCGAAGATCGCGGAGGTGATCAATTCCAAATTGGCCGCCGAGCGGAAGGCACGCGAAAGGTTTCGGCGTGAATTGACGCCGAGCGTCAAGGCCGAGTTTATTGCCGGAGAAGTCGTGATGCACTCACCCGCCAAGGCCAAACATCTGAGAGTGACCCGTAGGCTCCTCAAACTGCTCGATACCTATGTTCACCGACATGGCCTCGGCGAAGTCTTTTCCGAGAAGGCGCTGATCTGCTTGACCCGCAATGATTATGAGCCCGACGTCGTGTTTTTCGGCAAAGAAAAAGCCTCGACGTTCGGGCCGGATCACATGGAGTTTCCGGCCCCGGATTTTGTGGTCGAGGTGTTGTCCGAGAGCACCGCGTCGCGCGATCGGGGCGTCAAGTTTCAGGACTACGGCCAGCACGGCATCGGTGAATACTGGATCGTCGATTGTGATGAGAAGACGATCGAGCAGTACGTCTTGCGGGACAACGAGCGCGAGTACCATCTGGCGCAAAAGTTGGCGGGCGGTTCGATCGGTTCGAGGGTGGTGGAGGGTTTCGAGATCCCGATCGCCGCGTTGTTCGATGATCAAGCCAACGCGGAGGCGTTGGTCGAGTTGTGCGACTAAGCACCGTCGGAAGAATAAGTGGGATAGGCTTCCAGAGCTGTCACGGCGAAAACGACAGGCTGGCGCACTTTCTCGACGCCATCCCATCATTCTGCCCCGAATCATTCTGCCATCCCTCCCGTGATCCCCACCGACTTGACGGGGTGGAGCCTTGGAACGTGGGAAACGGCGGCCGCGCGCCACTGGCTGCCGCCACGTGCTGGAATGCGATCCCGGCGGGGACGCGTGGGTGAATTTGGGTTAGACTGTCGCGTCTCTTTTTCCACGCGACTGCTCCCACCGGACACGCTCCATGCGACAGACTGTTCTTTTGCTGCTGACGATTGCGTTGACCCTTGCCATCGGAGACGTGGCGGAGGCGAAGCGTCCCAACGTGTTGATCATTTATGGTGACGATCAAGGTTCGATCGACATGGGGTGTTTTGGCGTCAAGGACTTAAAGACGCCGAACATGGACCGCTTGGCGGCTCAGGGTTTGAAGCTGACCCAAATGTATTCTGCCGCACCGGTGTGTTCGGCCAGCCGGGTCGGTTTGCTGACCGGACGTTATCCCGCGCGTGCGGGGCAACCCGGGAACGGTGATCTGAAGACGGAGGAGGTGACGATCGCCGAAGCGTTTCGCCAGTCCGGCTACGCGACCGGTCATGTGGGCAAGTGGCACTTGGGACGCACCGAAACGATCAATCCCGCCGGCCAGGGTTTTGATCGCTGGTTCGGTCATCTGGAAGGATGCATCGATAACTTTTCACACTTCTTTTACTGGTCGGGGCCGAACCGTCACGACTTGTGGGACAACGGGACCGAAGTGCATCGTCCCGGCGAGTACTTTCCGCAGTTGATGGTCGATCGTTGCAAACAATTCATCGACCGACAATCCGGCGACGGAGCGGACGAAAAACCGTGGATGTTGTACTGGGCCTTCAACGCGCCGCACTATCCCTATCAGGGAACGCCCGAGTGGTTGCAGCACTACAGCGATTTGCCGACGCCGCGTCGTGAGTACTGTGCGTTCGTGTCGACGATGGACCAGTACATCGGAAAGGTGCTGGACCATTTGGACGAGCGTGGTTTGGCGGACAATACGATCGTGATTTATCAGCCCGATCATGGGCACAGCACGGAAACACGGGCGTTTGGCGGGGGCGGCGACGCGGGGCCGTATCGCGGCGCGAAATTTTCTCTATTCGAAGGCGGGATTCGGGTGCCGAGTGTCGTTCGATTTCCCGGGCGATTGCCGGCCGGTGAAACCCGCGACCAGTTCATCACGTCGTGTGATTGGTTTCCCACCGTCGCCCAGTGGTGTGGCGTCGAGTTGCCGAAGGCCGGGCTGGACGGCGTTTCGATGGTTGAGGTGTTGACCGAGAACGCGCCGGCACCGCGCGAACAGTTCTATTGGCAAATGGGCGGCGGGCGAGCGCCTCAGTGGGCCGTTCGCCGCGGCAATTGGAAGCTGATCGGCAATCCGCGCGACACCACGCCACCGCAGACCGAGCAGGTTCGGGGCGGACAGCTGAAGGAAAAGCTGTTTCTGGTGGATTTGAATCACGACCCGGGCGAGCAACAGAACCTGGCCGGCGAGCACAGCGATTTGGTGATCGAATTGATGAAGCTGCGTGAACAAATCATTTCCGATTTCTAGCAGCGCAACGCTCAAACGGTCACGGGCAACACAGGAAAGCCTTTGTTAGCGGTAGGGCGCGAGCGGACCGTCGGTTTAGTGAGCCGCGACGCGTAAGCGGCCGGGCATCCAGGCGCCCGCCCGAGGCCTTACGGCCAGCGGCTCACCCTTGCCTTGAGCAATTCCACTCAATCGGCAGCCGCGAGCTATCCGGTTCCTTGTTATTGCCAACACACCGGAGGGCTCGCGCCCTGCCGCTAACAAATCGTTCACGGCGTAGGGCATAGGGCGGAGCCTGGGAACGAGTCGCGACACCAGATTGAAGCTGCCGACGGGCCGGAAGGCCCGTCGGCCGTTGGCGTTGGACGCAATGGTCAAACGGTCGCGGGGTTGGCAATCGGGCGAGAACAGTGCAGGATGATCCGACCGAACCACTCTCCACTTCAACCTGCATCCTCCCATGCCAATCTGTCGCATCCCCGGTCCCGACGGTCGCCCCGAGTACGCGTTTTATCGAGACGGCAAGGTTTGTCCCTTGCGTCAGGTGATGGAAACCGCGCCGGTCGAATTTGAATTGTTTGACGTGACATCGAGTCAGATTCCGGATCTGGGCGGGATCGCCGACGAGCACTGGTCGACCGCGCCCGACGTCTTGTTGCCGCCGGTGCCACCACCCGGCAAAGTCATCTGCATCGGATTGAATTATCGAGATCACGCGATCGAGACCAATTCGCCGATCCCATCCGAACCGGTCGTGTTCAGCAAATTCGGTACTGCGGTGATTGGTCACGGGCAAGCGATCGAATTGCCGGAGATTTCTGCCAAGGTTGATTATGAAGCCGAGTTGGTGGTGGTGATCGGACGGGAAGCCCGCAACGTTTCTGTCGACGAAGCCATGCAGTACGTTTATGGTTACACCTGCGGACACGACGTTTCGGCACGCGATTGGCAAAAGGGGCGTCCGGGCGGTCAATGGTTGCTCGGCAAGACCTTTGATACGTTTGCGCCGTTGGGGCCGTGTGTGGTCACGACGGCGGAATTGTCCGATCCGTCAGACGTGCGTGTGCAAATGGAACTCAATGGCGACGTCGTCCAAGACAGCACGACGGCGCAATTGATCTTTGACATTCCGACGACGATCGCGCATCTGTCCAAGTTTGTCACGCTGAAACCCGGCGACGTGATCTTCACGGGAACGCCGCCCGGTGTCGGGGACGCCAAGGATCCGCCGGTTTATTTGAAACCGGGAGATCGTTGCAGCGTGATCGTCGACGGCATCGGGACACTGACCAATCGTTGTCAGTGAGACAACGGTTCACACCCCGAGAAGGAATCATCTGATGGCAGCTGAGCATCGTAAACTGCGTTTCGAATCCATCGCAGCGGCTCTGGCGGAAGCCGAGCGGTTGGCCGCGTCCGAGACCCGGACGACGGGGCAGTATTCACTCGGGCAGATTTTCGAGCACCTGGCGCGGACGTTTGAGGTGGTGTTGAAGGAACGAGAAATGCCGCCTTCGCCGTTGCCGATGCGCGTCCTGTCGCGGCTGATCCGGCCGATGGTGTTGCGGAAGGCGATGACCGGGTTCAAGTTGCCGTCCAAGGCACAGAGTGTTCTGTGGACGAGTGAAGCGGTGTCGACCGAGGACGGGCTGCAACATCTGCGAGAAGCGTACGAAAAATTCAAGGCCACCGATCCGCTGCCCGCTCATGTCTTTTTCGGCAGCATGACCCGCGCGCAACACGACGCGTTGCAGTGTAGGCACTTTGAGGGGCACTTGGGATTTGTCCATCCGGTTTCAGCTTGAGAACGACTTCAATTCGGAGCGTCGACTCAATCGACGGCCCGCTCGCGGTCTACCGCTGACAAGAAACACTCCGTTTGGCAACGCCGTGAAGCATTTTTAGCGGTAGGGCGCGAGCCCTCCGGTGTTTTGGCAGAGATGAGGAACCGGAGGGCTCGCGCCCTGCCGCTAACACCTCGTAAAACACAGGAAATAAATGCTTCACAGCGTTACCCGTTTGGTGTCAAGGTTGGCGGCCTCGGGTATCGGCTATGGGCTAGACGCGCGCGCCGGTGAAACTCAATTCAGCCTGCGGTGCCGACCTCAGTTTAGGGGGGGCGCAGACCGGGGCCAGAAATTGGTCATGAAAACCGCGGGGCCCGGTGTAAGAGGATTGGATGCATCCGTTTTCATCCGACGAAGCGAAGTCTTCACGTCGAGCCTGCCACTGTATTGAAGCAGCAGGCTTCTTTTTATCGTATCGCACCGGCCAACCCGTGCGATAACTCTTGATCATGGGCTGCGGAGACCGCTGGTGAATTCCCGGGGGCCGAGTTGCGTTCAAGAATCGAGATTCATTCAAAATTTTTGGCGGTCTCCTTGCGCGGCCATAGCGTTTCATACTGGTTGGACGCTACCTGGGAAACTTGATGGACAATCGAAGAAAACTGGTTCGTGCTGTTTCCGCTGCCGCGGCGATCGCCTCGCTGTTGGCCGCGATCATCAGCACTCGCGCGCTGAGTCAGTCATCTCGGTATCTGGCCGAGGTGTCATCGTCGTTACGGACTTCCGACCTCAATGCTGCGAAGTCGATTGGTCACGCATTTGCGCGGACGGACGAACTGACCGTGCTTCTGGCCAGACAACGACAGCCTCGCGGCGAGTGGAACTATTTACTCGACCAACTCAAAGAGTCGTTCGTCGAATTTTTGGAAGTCGATCGACACGAGTCCGTTTTGCCACACGAAACGGCAAAAGCGAACTACTACCTGGGCCGCGTGATGATTCTTCAGGGCAACCAGAATGCGGCGCGTCGTCGGCTTGAGCAAGCGGTCGAGTTGGCCGTCAAGATCAATGACAATGTGTTGGTCGCCCAAGCCAAGAATACGCTCGGTTGTTTGGCCGCGGCTGATGGTGACTATGGATCGGCGCACGCGTCGTTCCGCGCGTGTTCGGACGTCTTGAATCATGTCGAGGGCCAGGAAAATGTGTGCGCGATAGCGCTCCGCAATCTGGGCTTGGTCGAACGTGCCCTGGGGCGCGACGGGACGGCGGCGACACGCAGTGCAATTGCACTCATCGAGCGGTCAAGCGAAAGCGAAAGCTGGGGATTAACGAGCGAATTGTTGCAAGATTTGCGAATGACACTGTGTGAAATGTATTGGTCGCAGGGTCTTCTTGACGAGGCTGTTCGGCTCGCCCGGGAAACGCAGGACGATCTGCAGTCAAAATATATTCACGTCGATCTGTTGGGTGTTGACAAACACCTGATTGCACGAAATCGACACGTCAACGCACTTCGCTTTGTCGAACGCAACTTGGCAGCATTGCAACAAGTGCGAGAGGCTGCCGTCGCAGACCCGAAAACCAAACAATCGCTGGGCAAAACCGTCCACCGCTGGCAGTGGCATCCGCTGATGGACCTGCGGACCGAGTTGGTCTCCAATCACCTGTCCGTCGCAGGAACCATGGTTGCCGAGTTCGAATCGCAGTCTGGACTGGTGCTCGCCTGGGGCGAGCTTGACTTCTCTCACGCCGCTGCGACGGCGGTTGCCAAACACGTTTATGATCGGACTCAATTGGTGATCGTGTCTGACTCGGAAGAGTCACTGGACGAAGCCCGGATTGCGTTGGTAGACGCCGGGGTACCACTCAGCCGTGTCCGGTTTGGTATCTGCGACTGCGAAACACCGTGGTTCCGTGACCAAGGGCCGATCGTTTCGCGATCCGAGTCCGGGGACGCGGTCTGGTTTGATTCGAGTCTGACGCGTGGTGATCGCAGCGGACGCGTCGTTCTGGACGCGTTGCCAACCATGCTCCGCCGCAACTGGAAAACGCGTGTCGCGGACGTGCCGATCCACTTGGAAGGCGGGATGCTGCTCTCCAATGGAAACGGGTTGGCCGTCGGATCTGCCGCGATCGTCCGGGTCAATCGGGAATACGGGTTCTCGGATGAAGCGATCACCCGGGAACTGAGGCGAGTGACCGGCGCAAGGAGATGGCTCTTTCTCAACACGCTCATCGGCGAGCCAACCGAGCACATCGATTTGTTCATGACCTTCGTTTCCCCCACCACGGTCGTGGTCGGTGAGTACGCCGATCGAGCGGATCCAAATGCCGCCTTGCTGGATGAAACGGCGACTCTGCTGAGCACGGTCGTCGTCGATGACACGCCCCTCCGGGTCGTTCGAATCCCAATGCCCGACGGCGCGGGGACATCGTTTCCCAGCTACACCAATGTGGTGTTTGCCAACGGCGTGCTGCTCGTCCCGTCCTACTCCGGCGAGTCAAAAGAAAAGGAGTTGAAAGTGAAGGAAACCTATGAGGCGTTGCTACCCGATTGGGAGGTTCACTTCGTCGATTGCACCCGCTTGCGTCATACCGGCGGGGCGTTGCACTGCCTGGTTTCGAATCTCGGTGATACCCCATTCACTCCCGTGTTTTCATCAAAGCAATAGTCGATCAACTTCGACCCCCGGCATCCTTCGCTCTCGGTCCACCGTTAAGAGGATGCCGCGAGAGTCGTAAGGGGGGCGGCAATCAAAAACCTTCCCATTCTTGTCGTTTTCGTCGGATCCCGCCGCCCTTGTCCGGTGTTTCAATGGATGTCGAAACGGCATTCCCCGCTGCATTCGGTTTAGGACCGTCGGAAGAATAAGTGGCGGGGATTGATTGTGGGATAGGCTTCCAGCCTGTCGTTTTCGCCATGACAGGCTGGAAGCCTATCCCACTTATTCTTCCGACGGTCCTTAGAGGATTGCTTTGTGATTCTTTACTGACGTGCACACCATTGACGCCCGTCAACAATGGCCTCCTTTGATCGCAATTGAAACCGTATGATCGACGGGGATCGTGCGTGCACTGCGAACCCCTTCAACACTCTGACACCCTGCCCGCGAGTCTGGTTTGATGGAATCTCTATTGCGATGTCTCCCCTTGGGATGGCGGGGTTGATGGCGCCGCGCCGGCGGCGGCGTTGCCGTCTGAAACCATCCGATGGGACCGCAGCGATCACGCTCCATCAATCGGATGAACCCCCGCCGCTGGAGCCATCACGGGCTTCCAGCTTGCTCGGCCGCTGGCTGGTCCCCCTTGGCACCGGCATGTTACTGGGAGCCGCTATTTTGGCAGTCGCCCGGCCGGTCTTTGTCGCAACGGACGCCGACCAGGATTCGGTCGGCGAAGGTCTATTGAAGACACAACAATTGGACTCGCTCTTTCGTGTCATCGAGTCGCAGCTACAGGAGGATTCTTCGCATCTGGCGTCCTATCGAAAGCTGCTGGATACCTTTCTGGTGTACGATCGTCAGTACGTGGCACAGGCGAGTGTGAATCCGGCAACGCGACTTGCGAAGGCCTATGCCGCAAAACGGATCGGGCATTGTTATCAGGCGATCGGAGAATTAGAGGGGGCCTGCGAATACTATCGGCAATCGCGAGACTTATTTGGGGCGTGCTTGCAAGCAGACCCCAAGCTTGTCGAACTCTATTCGCTGTGGCTCAACGCCCACGCACAAATCGCCTATGTGGAGTTTGCGCGCGGAAACGTTCGGTCGGCAGAAAGCGAATTTCGTACAGCGTTGCATGTGCTGCAAGAGTCAACGCTCGTCCCGGATTTTGAGTATCACAACTCGCTGTTTCCAGAGCTCAAATTGCTCGCTCAACTCGGTCTTGAACTCAAGCTCTACGCTGAATCCTTGCAAGTTGCTGAACGTCTTGCATTGTCGGCAAAAAAACTGACGGACCGATCGCCGCAGGACGCTGAATTGGCTCGGGACGCAGTGGATGCCGAGCGATACCTGAATCTCGTGTCATCGTTGCTCGCTCAACAGGGAAATCAATGAGCATGAAGGATTGGAATCGACATTTCGGCTCGCGTCGGTACGCGGCCTTGGCGATGGCGCTCGTCGCCGTTTTGGCGGTCAACAGCGCCATTGCGGGGCGCCAGCGAAAGGATTTGGCAGTGGAGACGTTGCCCCCGATACCGACGCCGATCGGTTATTCCGGTCGCAGACTCTTTCGGTTTCCTGGCGGCGAATGTGTCGTACTGCGTCCTCCGATCGAGCTTGTAAGTGAAGAAGAACAGCAGCGATACCGCGGGACCGATGCAGAAAGCGAGTTGGTGCGAGAAGTGCTTCCACCTGACAGTCGTTGGCGCGTTGCGCCCCATCGTCCCGAAGACGAATCGACTTTCAACTGTGCCACCTTCGCGATCGGCGATGTGATTGGACTTTCACGTGCCGATTTTTTGATCACTCAGGCGGTCAGTTGTACAAACAATCAGAATCCTGCGCACGTTCTGCTGCAGGAATATTTTTACTCTCTGGCGACCTATCCGCTGGCGGGAATTGAGTGGGATGAACTCGATAGGCTCGAGTCGCTCGGTGACAACGATGTCGTCGTGTTCGCGATTCATGGCTCAAACGATGAATACGTTCATTTGGGGAAAATCGCCAAATGGCGAGGACGCAATCAAATGGTCAGCAAGATGGGGCGCGGTCCCATTGTGCGAGGAACCATCCAGCGGACGGCACAGGCATACGCGGGCAAATTTGACGAGATTCAGATTTACAGACGCCGCTGAACGCCCAATTGGTTTCGCGCGAAGCGTTCGTGCGTGATGCTGAATTCGAATCGTCTGACGTGACGGTCTGCTTCGACGAGTCGCGCTAGGATCGCTTTGCCCCCGATCGTCTCGCCATTTGTGGGTGTCGCCGCCTGGTCATTGGGATGGTGGCGGTGTCTGCGTTGCGTTCCGTCGCTTTCAAGAGTGTTGTGCGGCGCCATTTCAAATGTGCTAGTTTCACGGTTGTCCAAACGCGGACTTGTTTCGAATCGTCGAAGGGTCCCAGTAGGTTGATCAGACAGTAGCAAACACGAGGCGCACGCATGAAAACACTCACCATCGCTTTGTTGGCCGCCGTCTTCTGCCTACCTGGATTCGCGGACGAGACGAGTGGTGAAACCGGGCAGCGCCAGGCGGACGGTCCGCGCCCTTGGCAGGACAAGTCGGTCGAGTACGCCCGCATCATGTCGCGGGTGAAATGGACGCCGGTGGCGGACGGCATGCCGAGGCGCGGCGGTCACTTCACCGCCGGAAAGGAATACACCGGGGTTCCTTATTCGAGCGTCAAGCATGTTGGCCGCTACATCGGATTCGACATCTTTCTAAAAACCTTCCTCGCCGCGGTGGAAAACCCCAACAGCGTTCTCTACACCGAGAATCTCTACGGAAAGGTGAGCAACGCGGAGTGCTACTACGGCAAGGTCTGTTCCTCGTACACCAGTTATGCACTGCAGTGTGGAATCTGGTACGTCAGCAAGGTTCACGGCCCCCGGGTTCGTGACGGCGTCCAGATCGTGGAGCTGCAGTCGGCGCAAGCGGCGCAGCGGGGCGATATCATTTACACCCCGCCGGCCAAGAAAAACGGAGGCTCGCACGTCGAGATGGTCACGGAAGTCGTCCGCAACGACGCAGGCCGGGTGACGCACGTCCGGATTGAGGAGAGTCGACCACAAACCACCAGCAACACGCTGCGAACCGCGAAAGAGTTTGACGCACACCTGGCGTCCCGGAATCGAGAGTTGTACCGGATCACCGATTTGGACGCCTGGCGCGGGGGCAACAGGGCCGAAGCGTTCTTGTTTCCCAACTACGAAGACGACTCGGCGACGCCGCAAATCAATCGCGTCCTGCTGCTCGATCGCGGCGACTGGGTTCCCTACCACAAAGGGCAACCGGTGAAGATCAACCTCATGGATCGTGACGACCAAGGGATTCAGACGCTGGTGATCAAGCGTGACGGCAAACTTGTCGAAGAGATCGAGCATCCGAAGAAGGGCGTCTTGGATCGAACCTTCACGACCTGCGGCGATTACACGGCGCACTGCGTGATGAAAGGCGGTTCGCTGAGCCAGGCCTGCGAGTTCGCCGTCTGTGAACTCGACTTCCGTCTGCCGTCCGCGAAAATCTCGCGAGGAACGCCATGGGAGATTGCACTCACGTCCGACAACATGAATGCAATCATCGTTTACTTCAAGAACTCAGCCGACGGTCATGACGAACACAACGTGTTCATTAGCGAAGCTGACCGGAAGGCGGGCAAGGTGACCATCCCTGCCGGCGTGACACAAAATGCTGACAAGATGCAGGTTTGGTTGATCGGAGAAAACCGATACGGGAGACTGAAAATACGCCGCGATCTCAAGGTGACCGATTGAGGGGTTACGGGCTGTCGATTGCACCATTCATCTGGGCACAAGTCACGCGGCGTCCATCCAGCGGCGCAGCAGGGTCCGCGAGATCCCGTGGACCAGGCCAAAGAGAAACAGTCCCAACAGCGTCGAGGTGAACACGGCGGCGATCAGGGCGTCGGTTTTGACAAAGCCTTGCCAGTGGGTCATCAGCGTTCCCAAGCCGTCGTAATCGGTGCCGTTGCCGACAAAAAACTCTGCCACGATCGCTCCGATCACTGCCAGCCCGCTGCTCGTTTTAGCTCCCAAGACCAGGTAGGGCACGGCGGCGGGGATTTGCAAACGCGCCAACTTTTTGGCCCGGCCGGCCCCGTACAGCGAAAACAGGTCCGACCATTGACGATCGATCGCCATCAGTCCGGCTGTCACGCTATTGACGATCGGGAACAGGCACACGATGACGGTCACAATGACCACGGTGCGAAACTGGTACCCGCTCCAGATGATCAACAGCGGCGCGATCGCGACGATGGGCACGGTTTGCAGAAAGATCACATAGGGAAAAAACGCCAGTCGAATACGCTGCGACTGGGAAAACGCAACACTGATCAGCGATCCCAACGCGATGGCCGCCAGCAAGCCGGCTGCGGCGGCCAGGCCGGTCGCGTACAAGGCCCGCAACAATTCCATCCGGTTCTCCGTCGCCGCCCGCCAGACCTCCGACGGTTTGGGCAAGAGCGCCGATGGCATGTCGAATCCCCAGGCGATCAACCACCACGTCGCGATGGCGATCAGGGCAACCAGGATCGCGGGGCCCCAATGGCGGGCCGCGTCGGCGATTCGGGTTGCCGGAGGACGTTCAGCGGCACCGCTCATGACGCTTCCTCCTGTGTTCGCAGCGTCGGGGAAGACGAGGGGCCGCGGAGCGAATCGCTGACGACGCCAAAGAACTGGGCGAATTCGGGGGTTCTCATCTGTGACGGGCTGCGCGGCCATGCGATCGGATTGTCGATCACCGATTCCAAGACGCCGTCGCGCATGACGGCGATTCGACGCGATAGCAGAATCGACTCGCTGATATTGTGGGTGACCATCACGGCGGTGAATTGTTGCTGCTGCCAAAGCGACAACAGCAACCGGCCCAGTTCGTTGCGGAGCATGTCATCCAGTGCGGCAAACGGTTCATCCAACAGCAAGATGCGGGGATGGGTCACCAGGGCCCGTGCGATCGACGCCCGCATCTGCATGCCGCCGGAAAGCTCATGGGGGCGCTTGTCTCGGGCGTCGGCCAGTTTCACCGACTCCAGGGCGTGCTGGGCGGCCTCGCGTCGCTGACGACAGGTCCCGCGTCCGATCAGCTCCAGCGGCAACAGGACGTTTTGCAGCGTGCTCGCCCACGGCAGCAGTCCGGGTTGTTGAAACACGAATCCGATTTGTCCTTCGCTGGCGATGGCGACCGGATCGAGTTCGACTTGGCCCTCGGTCATCGGTTGCAAGCCCGCGATCGCCCGCAGCAGGGTCGTCTTGCCGCAACCGCTGGGGCCGATCAGCGAAACGATTTCCCCGCTCTGGATCGTCAGTTCCACACGATCGACCGCGACCGACGACGGAGCGAATCGGACCGTGACGTTGCGGCAATGGATCGAGGAAGCGGCCGGCCGGTCGTTGGAAGACATGACGTTCACGCTTTAACGCTCGACCTGGTCGACAATGGTTTGGGCGATCGCCAACGATGCCGTTGCCGCGGGCGATGGTGCGTTCAAGACGTGCACGGCCGCATCGCTTCGTTGAAACAGAAAATCGTCGACCAATTGACCCTCGCGCGAAACCGCCTGGGCACGAACACCGGCGCGGCCCCGCACCAGATCGGACGCGGTCAAGCGCGGCATCAGTTTTTGCAAGGCGGTGACAAAGGCCGCTTTGCTGAGCGAACGGTGCATTTCTCCCAAGCCGGTTTTCCAATGTCGCAGTGCCAGTTTTTGAAACCCGCCGAATCGAAGGGTTTGCGCCAGGTCCGTGAGCCGAATGGTTTTCCAATCGTATCCTTCGCGCGAGAACGCCAGCACGGCATTGGGGCCGCACTCCACACCCCCGTCGATCATCCGCGTGAAATGCACGCCCAAAAAAGGGAACGAGGGATCGGGGACGGGATAGATCAGGTTGCGAACCAGGGTTTCGCGGCCGGGCGCCAATTCATAGTATTCGCCGCGGAACGGGACGATTCGAATTTCGGGGGAGACGCCCGACAAGGCGGCGATTCGATCGCATTGCAACCCGCCACAATTGATCATCATCGCGGCGTGGAACACGTTGCCGTCGGCCGCGGTCAGACGAATCGATCGGACCGTCGCATCGATCGCCACGATTTCGGATCCAAACACGATCCGCCCGCCCGCATCGCGGAGACAGCGGGCCAGTCTCTTGCACACCGTCGCGTAATTCACGATCCCCGTTTCGGGCACGTGCAGGGCCGCGATTCCGGCCGCGTTGGGTTCCAGTTCTCGCAACTGGTCGCTATCAAGACGTTCGTAAACGACGCCGTTTTCGGAACCCCGGGCAGCGATCTTTTCCATTGATTCCAATTCGGTCGGATCGGTGGCAACGATGACTTTGCCGCAGCGATCCCAGGGAATCTGATGTTCCTCGCAAAACGCCTCCATCGCCGCTTTGCCGGTGCGACAGGTCGCCGCCCGGATGGACCCCGGTTTGTAGTAGATCCCGGAATGCAAAACGCCAGAATTGTGGCCGCTTTGATGGGCGGCGACGTCGGATTCGGATTCGACGACGACGACCGAGCAGTCGGGAAAACGCTGCACCAGACGCCAGGCGGTCGCAAGCCCGACGATGCCGGCGCCGATCACAATGAAGTCGTTTTGATCGGCGCTAGAGGGCATCAGGGCGAGCGGTACAATGGAGGGGAGCGAACGTGAATCGGCCGGTCGTGATACTATAGCCCTAGAAAAACCTCTTCTCCAACGGGACTGATGGCGACAAGTCGATCCAAACCGCTGTTCCGCTACCGCATCACGCGTCTGGGATTCCATTTTTTGTTCGTCGCCTTGTTCGCGATGATCGGCGGGTCGCTGCGCGGATTCAATTTATTGCTGGTGCTGGCGGGATTGCTGATCAGCATCGTTCTGTTGCAATGGCGACAGGGACGGCATGCCATTCGGCGGGTGCGTCTTGATCGCCACGAATTGACCGGTGTGTTTGCCGGGACACCGATGGCGATCCGCTACGAGATCACCAATGCGGGGCGGTTGCTTCCGCTGTGGTGTTTACGCATCGAAGACCGTGTGATCGCCCCGGACCGTGTCGATGTCGATGGAATCGACGAGTCGGGTGACGATCAGCAGCCAATCCGCCAACAGCCGGTCTCATTGGTCGGCAGTGTGGGCAACGTTCCGGCCGGTCAGACCCGCGGCACGTCGGTGATGTGTCGTTTCCATCGTCGCGGGCGTTACCAGTTGGGGCCGGTCGTTGTCTCCACGACGTTTCCGTTCTGTCTGATGAATTGCGAGCGACTTTCTCCGGTGGCGGTCGAACCGCTTTACGTTTACCCGCGGCTGATCACGTTGCGTCGTGGGTGGAAATCGCTGTTGCCGCCACGGCGGGGCGGAGACGGTCATCGGTCGACCGGTGGAAGCAATGAAGACGGTGAGTTCTTTGGGCTGCGTCCCTGGCAATCGGGCGACCACATCAAACACATCCACTGGCGGACGACGGCGCGGATCGGCGAACCGGCCGTGCGACAATTCGAGCAGCGCAACCGACATCAAATCTGTCTCGTTGTCGATGCGGTTGACCGCTCGGACGCACCCGGCATCGTCGAACAGGTCTTGGAAGTCGCCGCGACGCTGATCAATGAGCTGGCGTCGCCGACCAGTTCCGTGGCGTTGCTGGTCGCCGACGCATCGCCCGGATCCAACGTTGATGTATCGATCGGGGCCGATGCCACGGCGCTCCTGGAGCGACTGGCGATTGCCAAACCCGTGCACCTTAAATCTTCGCAAGACGATCCGTTGGCGCATGCGGTCGCCGACCGATCTTCCCAGCTCCAGGCTTACGACCTGGTGGTGGTCAGCGCGCGGGGATTCAAAGACACCGTCCACCGCCGATCGGCGGATCCGTCCGGCCGACAGGCGTTGTCGGTGTGGCGCTACTTTGACCAACGATCGCGGCTGTCTTGGATCGATGTCAGCTCGCCGCCGGTGCGACGGTGGTTGGCCGGCGACGCGGACCGTGTGGTGCCCGATGGAACGACCGAGGGGGCTGGATATGTCCATCACTAAGCGGGACACGGTGGATCTTCCCGATTCGTTGCGTGATGAATTGCTGGCGGTGCCGTCCGTGCGGACGCGTTTGGAGTTTCAGTTTGCGTTGTTGTCGGCGGCCGGCGGGGTGGTGCTGGCGAGCGGGCAAGGTACCGAGGGGATCGCCTTGTTGGCCGTCTTTTCCGCGGTCGTCGGATTCGTCTTCGTCGATTGGTTGCGTTTGATTGAGTTGCCGCCGATCGGGGCGTATTTGGCGATGGCGGGCGCCGCGGTGTACTGCGTGCAAGATTTCTGGGGACTGCAACAGCGGGGCGAACCGCAAATGGTCTCCGTCGCCCTGTTGTTGGTGTTGGTCCAGGGCGTGTTGATGATGCAACGCAAATCGCGGCGCATCTTGGAACAGTTGGCGGTGTTCTGTTTGCTCGAGCTGGTCGTCGCGGCGATCTTTAGTGATGCGATCGGCTTCGGGGTGTGGATGATTCCGATCGCGATTGTCGGCGCCAGTGCGCTCAGCTTGCTGGGGCTGGTCACGATGATGGAGAGTCTGGATGTGACGCTGGATCGAGCTGTCCCCGAGCCTCCCAAAACCCGATTCGGACGTTTCGTCCAGTTCATCATCGGGGGGCGTGAAGACGTGCCGCCGCGGAACGCGATCGTGGCCACGTCGTCGCCGGAATCGGTGATTTCGATTTATTGGGCGGCCGGACCTTGGTCACGCTACGCGCTGCTGGTGCTTTCGCCGGCGGTGATCGTGATCGCGGCGGCGTTCTTTTACGTCTTGCCCCGACGCGTCCAACCGTCACGGTCGGCCGCGCGCGGTCCCGCCATGGTCGGATTTGATGATGAAGTGCGAATGGAACAATTGGGCCAGGTGATGCAGAACTCTGACCCGGCGGTGCGGGTCAAGTTGACCGAGAAGGACAGCGGTGAACCTTACCTGATCAACGACAGTTTGTACTTGCGAGGAAAGGTGCTGGAGGATTACCAGGTCGACTACTCCACGGATCGGCCGATCGCCAAGTGGATTTCGACCGACCAGGATTCGATCAGCCGTCGCGGCCGCATTCCCAGCGCCGATCGCCCCCGCGGACGATCCGGCCAGCCGCCGCATGACCGCGTGCATGTCAAGATCACCTGTGAAGCGATGAGCCGGCCGGCGTTGTTTTCGATCGCACCCTATCATCAAGACGGTGAAGGTGATGCTGTCGACGTGGTTCACGCGATCGATCGTTGGACCCTTGCTCGCGAATCCTCTGATCCGCCGTTTCCGCGTATCAGTTATGAATTCGGCACGCGCGCGTTTCTCGATGGCGTTCAAACACGCCGGATCGCTCAAGCATCCGAGGCGGAGCGGATGATCACGCCGTACGAGTTGACTTGGCAACGGAGGCTCAATAGCCGTGCGGCGCGGCCGAGACGCGACTACGAAGAGGACTTGCTTCGCATCGATCGTGCCAGTGTGCCGACCGCCGTTCGTTTGGCCACCCAGGTTTTGGAGGGCATCGGTGAGGAGAACCGCCGCCCGTCGCTGGCCGCGGTGGCGATGGAACAGTATTTGAAGACAGATCCCGCGTTTTCCTACACGTTGAACTTGGACGCGACGCCGATTCCTGGCGTCGATCCGGTCGAGCAGTTTCTGTCGGTCGATCGGCGTGGCCATTGCCAGTACTTCGCGTCGGCGTTGGCACTGATGCTTCGCAGCGTTGGCATTCCCTGTCGCGTCGTCGTGGGGTATCGGACCGAGGAATACAACAACGTCGGCAAGTACTACATCGCCAGGCAGCTGCACGCCCATGCATGGGTCGAAGCGTTGATCGAACGAGATCAAGAATCGGCAGGAGAGCGCGTGGCCGTTCAGCGTCGAGCACCGCGGTATTGGATGCGGCTGGACCCGACACCCGCCGAAAGTGCACTCGACGACGGCAATCCGGAGGGCGTCGATGGACTGTTGAACTTGGCGAACAATGTTTGGGAAGACTACGTCGTGGAGATGGATCGTCAGCGTCAAAGCGATGATCTGGTGCAAGTGACCGGACTGCGCGACGTGCGGAGTTCGTATCAACGCATGTGGGCCGCCCTGCAAAGCAACTTGGCTGCGATCCGCGCCGGGCGGTTGGAGGACGGGGAGATCGATTTGCCGCTGCAATCCTTGGCGATTTCCGCCTTCATCGTCGGCGCCGCGATCGCGATGCTCGCCGTTTTGTTGCGGTTGCGATTGCCGCAGTTCCGGCGCCGCGTCAAGGTCCGTGGAGACTCACGCGTTGTGCAGCCCCGGTTGCCTTTTTACGCCGAAACGCTGAAGCAACTCGGACGCGCCGGCGTCACACGAGGATCCGACGAAACACCGAGTGAATTGTTGCAACGCGTCGGACAGCGTTATCCCGATCTGCAGTGCTTGACCGATGCCTTCGAACGCTGTCGCTATGGCCAAACCGAACTGGGCAACCGGGAATCGATCGATCGAGCGCTGTCGGCATTAACGGCCGACGTGGAGGGACAGCTTCTGGCAGAGGGAGCTGCGACGGGTCGGTGAAACGTTCAGAGGCTGACGTCTTGCGGCAGCGGCGTCTTGCGTTGTTCGTCGTTTCGCCGGCCGACGTCGGAGCACAGGTTGTGCCAGGATTCCAGCTTTTCGCCACACACGACCATCTCGAAATAGCGAATCAGCTCCTCATCCGGGGTGGGCAGCGGCAACTGACTGCCGGCTCGGCTGAGGTAGTTTGACGCGACGACGGCGGTTAGCGGCGAGAACGATATCTCGAACGCTTTGGTCGGCGTGTGATGCAGTGCGACGATTTCGATAATGGTTTGCGGCAGCCCCCAGACGCTGAGCAAGTGGGCTCCGATGGCGGCATGATCGGCACCGAAGATCTGACGTTCGGCTCGCCACAATGGAATGTCATCGATCTCCGCTTTCAACGCCGCTTGGGCGCAGGACTTGGGATCGATCGAATGCAGCACGAGCTTGCCGATATCGTGGAGCGTGGCCGCGGTGATGGCGTCTTCGAGGGCCTGGGAGTCGAGACGTTCCCGCCGACCGATCAGCTTGGTCATGCGGGAGACACGCAAGCAATGTTGCATCAGCACGTCGGCGGAAAACCCGTTCACGCCGAGTGCTTCGAATTCTTGGAAAATGCCGATCGCGAGAACGAGTGACTTGAGTGTCGATGCACCCAACAACGATACCGCTTTGATCGGGTCGGAGATATGATGGCTTAAACAGAAGATCGCTGAATTGACCAACTGCAGCACCTTTGCCGTCATCACCGCGTCCTTGGCGACGATCTTGCCGATCGACGAGATCGAGGCGTCTTCGTTACGAAGTGCGTTGGTCAATTCTCGATAGACCGCCGGGACACTGGGCAACCGAGAAAGCCCGCCGACCAGGCGTTGCAGGGAATCCGAAACCAAGACATCTCGCAGCGAGCAAGCCCGATCGATCGTCGTTCGAAGTTCTGTGGCGTCGCACGGTTTCGGCAAAAACTGATGCATCGCCATGATCGATCGAAGCACGGCGTCGCGATCCGACGGCTTGGACAGTATGATCCGCACCGTGTTGGGATAGTGTTTGCCGACATAATTCAACAGCGCCGCGCCATCCATGCCCGGCATTCGCATGTCGGTGACCACCGCGTCGTATCGGGCCGTCCCCAGCATCTCGATCGCCTGTTCGCCGCTGGTCGCGAAATCGCATTCCCACTCGACATCCTCCGCAATCAGCTGCCGTTCCAGCTGACGCAGCGCTTGCGGTTCATCATCGACGAATAAGACGGTCACCCTAGCCGACTCCCGGTAACGCAAATCAACATGATTTGCAATGAAACGGTCATTCAAAAGGCCGTCGACCGCTGTCGGTTGACCTTTTCCTCATGGGAACGCTAACACGCGGTTCACCATGAACCCGGGAAAGCCACCCGGTTGAGGGAATTCCTTCGCCGTTTGTCCCCGCCGCGGTGTGAACGCATCGCGATTGCCGTGTGCGTGGCTGCACACCCGGATGCGATTTTACGTGAAATCGGTTCCAGACGGCGTGTTGCCGTTTTCGGTGTCCGGTGATTTTGCTACTGAGGAACGATTGATGATGCTTGACCCTGAGACTTCGATCTATGGTGTCGCGGCCGCTAGTGCTTGGTCAGCTTTAAAATTTCGAGCGTGCGTTTGTCGAGCGGAAAAGGGGTCAGGTACCAAAAACCCAATGGCCCGCAGGGTGCTTCGCATTTTTGGTACCTGACGCCTTTTCCGCGGCACTCTCAGTTTAAAAGTTGACGAAGCACTAGGCTTGGTTGCGATGCGCTTCCGCACTAGGCTTTGAAATGAGATTCAAATTGGTCTTGATGGCTGTGCTTGCCAGCATTCCGGTCGCCGTGCTCACGTGGGCCGATCCGGTGGTTCAGCCGATCGAACAATCCGAAGGCGTGCTGATGCGTTCCAAGTTGAAACGATCGCAGCACGTTTTGGAGGGGTTGCTTCGCAAAGATTTCCCCGCGATCGCCCGTGGTGCGAAGGAGATGAAGTTGATCAGCGAGGCGGCCGAATGGCCGAGGGCTCGGGACACGGTGTACGAGCATTTCAGTGCCGAGTTCCGTCGTCAATGCAGTCAACTCGAATCGTTGGCCGAGGAACAGAATCATCAGGGTGTGACGTTCACCTACTTGCAAATGACGAACTTGTGCATTCAATGTCACGACTATGTTCGCGATTCGTTGCGGGTCGCCGAACCGAGGGGACGTCACGGCGTTCAGTTGATCCCGGCGGAATGGCCCGAAGGCAGTCGGTGACCAACGCCGCGTCCGATGGGGTGCTTTTAGCGGCACGGCGCGAGCGGGCTGTCGGTTTTGTGAGCCGCGACGCGTAAGCGGCCGGGCACTGCGACGAAAGCCCGAGGCCTTACGGCCAGCGGCTCACCATTAACGCAGCAGATCCCGACTATATCGACAGCCCGCGAGCCGTCCGGTAGGGTGAGGGCAGACCGGAGGGCTTGCGCCCTTCCGCTCACATCGGTTTGGTGATTTAGTTCAGTCCCGCGGCTTCGTTGATCGCGCCCAAGTAGACCGACGCCAAGCGGAAGATAAAGAAGATCAGGGTGCCGGCGACGGCGAGCCAAATGACGCCGGTGGCAACGCCCGAAAGCGTTCGCATCGCCATTTTGGCGCGCTCTTCATACTCGACCGCCAAGTGGTCGATGGATTCGCTTTCGGTGCCCGACATCTCGGCCACTTCGACCAGGTGCAGAAACGGATCGGGAAACAAGTCGGTGCCTCGCAAACCGCCGGCGAGCGTGTCGCCTCGATCACGGATCGCCGTCTCGAACTGGTCGCCGCCGCTGCGGTAATAGTCGCTGTCGGTGCTATCCAAGCTCAATTTGACGCTGCGGATCGGATCCAGGCCGGCGCCGAGGGCAAGCGAGAGGGTGCGGGTGAATCGGGACAAGGTGATCGTTTGAAGCGAAGGGCCGAATTTCGGGATCATGTACAACAGCGGAACGATGTTTTGGACGCCGCCGAGATTCTGTCGATAGCCGTAGTACAGGGACCACAGGACGGCGGCGACACAGCTGATGTAGCCCCAGAAAATCAACACGCCTTTGCCGCCGCGAAGCCCGAATCCCAAGATGTCGGTCATCTGGCCGCCGGTGGACGGTGTCAGGATGCCCATCAAGTAGATCACGATCGAGATGACGCCCAGCCCGAGCACCAACTGAATCACCGGCCAGGCGATCGAGGTCAGAAACAGGCGCCTGAGCGCCACTTGTTGCTCGAAGTGTGCCGCCAGCGTCAGAAACGTACGCTCCAGTTTGCCGGTGCTTTCCCCGACACGTGTCAACGAGACCATCAGACGCGGGAAAAAATTGCCGCGCTGTTTCATCGCGTCGCTGATCTGAAAGCCCGCTTTGACGCTTTCCAAGACGTGGGAAATCGCTTCGCGCTGTGGCGGTGAACCGTATTGGGTTTCAGACTGGAGCAGTCGCAGGAGATCGGCGCCGGCACGCAATCCGATGCCCATCCGCCGACAGAACCCGCCGGCTGCCGCTATCCCCATTCGCCTAAAGAACATCCGCTACGCCTGAAAGATCGTTTGAAAAGAGGTGACGCTCGTACCCGCGCACCCACATTGTATCGATCCCGCCGCGGCGATTGAATCGCTAGGCCGCGATTCTGCCTTCGTGGCGTGCTTCGCGTTGGTTGCAATACGACGCGATGATCTCGTCGATCTGCTCGAGTTGTTCGCCGGTGGAGGCGGTCAGGTCGAGAAACAGGATCTTTTTCGGGCCGATTTGACACCAGCCGGGCAGCTGGTCGTCCAAAACGATTTTGCGAACTTCAAATCCCATTTCTTTGGCGGTGCCGATCGCTTGGGCCAATCTCTGAACGATATTGGGGGAATCGGTCGCAGAACGTGGGTGGGACTGTTGGGGCACGGTTGGCATCTCTTTCTCCGGAAACTTTTCCGATTGTGAGGGCCGTCACCAGCACTGGCAAGCTTTGCCTGCGGCCCAGGACCGGGTGTAGCAAATCAACCGCGGCAGACGATAGGTCAAAGGAGACACGATGCAATCGCCAGCCAACCCACCCGGGGATCATGAACGCACCCAACGCCATCCCAACGCCGCCCGCGACGTCAAACCCCTCGTCAAGCGGCAAACCGGTCTCCACCGGTGCGCTGGCCGGTGGTTCCCCGTTGAGTGACGAGCAGCAGTACATCCAACATCTCAAGGCCCAATTGCGACAGTCGCAATCGATGGCCACCCTGGGGGAATTGACGAGCACGGCGACGCACGAATTCAACAACGTGTTGATGACGATCATCAATTATGCCCGGCTCGGCATCCGCAATCGCGACGACGCTTCACGCGACAAGGCGCTCGGGAAAATTCTGGAAGCGTCCGAGCGTGCCTCGAAAATCACCGGCACGATTTTGGCCCAGGCACGCAATCGCAGCGAATCGTTCGAGCCGACCGATCTGGGCGGTTTGATTCTGGACACCCTGGTGTTGCTCGAACGCGAGATGAACAAGTACCGGGTGTCGGTGACGACCGAAATCGCCCCGGACGTGGCCCCGGCGATCGTCAGTGGCAATCAGATTCAACGTGTGATGTTGAATCTTTTGATCAACGCCCGACAAGCGATCGGCGAATGTGGCAACTTGTTGATCCGGCTGGCCAACAGCGAAGACCCCCAGTGGGTCGAACTGGTCGTCCGGGACAGCGGGTCGGGGATTCCTGCGGAAACGCTGCCGCAGATTTTTGATCCGTTCTTTTCGACCAAAATGGGGCCCGACGAATCGGGCAAAGGTGGCACCGGGCTTGGGCTGGCCGCCTGCAAAGAGATCATCGACGCGCATCGCGGCAAGATCCGAGTCGAAAGCACCGTGGGCGTCGGCACGGCGTTCACGATCCGTCTGCCGCGGGCGTAGAGCTTGTAAGCTGGAAGCTTACACCCGATGCCACATCCTTGGACGCCAAGCGGGGTGCTTGTGTTAGCGGTAGGGCACGAGCCCCCCGGTCTTTCACGGTGTTTTCGAAGCGCGACCGGACGGCTCGCGGGCTGTCGATTGAGTCGGGATCTGCTGAGTCAATGGTGAGCCGCTGGCCGTAAGGCCTCGGGCGGGTGCCTGGATGCCCGGCCGCTTCCGCGTCGCGGCTCACAAAAACGACAGCCCGCTCACGCCGTTCCGCTAACACCTTCAGCGCTAAAGTAAGTGGCATTGAGCTTACGCCACCGGCTCGATGCTCAGCTCCAATCCAGATCGCAACGCGTGGCGAGGCGATCGCTGATGCGACCGTCGTCGCCGGTCAACGCATCCAGCCAGGACAACACGTTGTCCAATTTGATGTCCCGGGCTTCGTGGACCAGCATGGGCATCGAAGCTCGGGCCTGGAACGAGGTCAGCGACACATCCTTCGAGCCCGGAATTTGCGACTGCAACGTCGTCTGTTCGGAGGCATCGCGACAGATCAGATAGATGCGTTGTTTGCCGCCGCATTCCAACAGCGGTGGCCGCACGGCTTCGAACGCGGATTCGGCGGTCAGACTTGGCGGTTTGCTGGGAGACGACCAGGAATGGGTCTGCGTCATCGCGACCGGATCGGATTGCGGGTTGAAGCACGTCGTTTTACCGACGACAAGATCATCGGTCGTTGCGATCGATGACGTCTTGGTGTCCAGACAGTCCGAACCCCGTGAATCACGTGACTTGGAGTCGGAAGGCTGTGAATCGCCCGAGGGGGCAATCCGTTCGCGGATCAGACCGGCCGCCAGGACCGAGATTTCGTTGACCACGCTGTCCGTGGTCACGTGGACCGGAGTCTGAATGATGCGGAACAGTTGACTGGCGACATTGTCGGTGTGGAGCTGGTCCACGATGCCGGGCAATTGATCGCGAACCGTTGGGGGCAACGTCGACCATTGATCGACGGCTCGGACGTCGTCGTCGGCCAGATTGGCGATCGCCTGGGCGAGACGGGTTGATGCGTCGATATAGGTTTCGGTGAGGTCGGCCAGTTTCTCCGCGAGCGCCGTCGCGACCGAGGCGGCGGCGCGGCAGGCGATGATTGCGACCAGTTGTTCGCCGATGCCACAGGCGCTGCGGAGTGATGCCATCGGCCGTTGCGGTGCCACGGCTCCGGACGTTGGCGGCTGGTCGGCCGAGGCTTGGCCCCCGTCGGCGAGCTGGCGGAATTCGTCGTCCGATTTTTTCAGCAGTGTCTGCTGGAGTTCTGTCAGCGCGTGACGGATTTCGTTCAGCCCGGTGATCGTCGATGACAGGTTCAGCCTTGCGTCCTGGATTCGAGCATTGATTTCGCGTTCGATCTGTTCGACGATTTGTCCGGCCAGCACCTCGGTTTGGTCCAGATCGATCACGCCGGTCAGCCATTTGACCAGGTGAGACCTGACGGCGGCGGGGTTCTTCAGCAGCGACGGGTCCAGGCTGCCGAGTCGCTCCATCAGTTTGCTGCGGCGTGCTTGGCGGTTGTTGCCGAACCATTGTTCGGTTTGACCACGCAGCGCGTCGCTGTCCAAGCGGCACCGTCGCCATACACGTGATGCAAATTCTTTCGCCGCGGGCTTTGAATCGCGAGGGTTGCCCAGCCATCGCAGCAACAGCAATTTGATCGAATGGGGCGCCAGCAGACTCGGTTGTCGTTCGCCGGGATCACCGATTTGGGCGACGCCCATGGTCCGAATGGTTCGCTGCCCCGACGGTGAATCGTCTTCTTCGTGTCGTCCCCGGGCAAACAGCTCGCCGCAGACGGTTGCATCGGCCCACAGGTAATCGACGACCGAGTGCAGTGGTGAGGGGGCACCGGGCCGATCGGATTGCGCGATGACGTAGGTGTTGTGCAACGGCGTTCGGGCGGCGGGAACGCTCGGCCAACCCACGCCGGCGTCGCCGGGATAACTATTGCCCGGCATCAAAAAGTGGGCCAATTCTCGGATCGCGGATTTGGTCGAGTGCAGCGCGAGCGGTCGCGAGGGGTCGCCTTGGAAACGATTGGTCGTCAGGAACGACAAGATCGGTTCGTTTTCCATGGCCGATTCGTCCAGCAAGTGACGCAGCAAGTAGACGATGTCCAGATACATCCCGCTGCCGGTCCCGCCGGTCAAGGAGCCGACGACATAGATCTTGGGCCGGCCGGTTTCGCCGCTGGCAACCTTCAAGGCTTCCACCGCATCACGCAACGTCTGCATCACCTGTTCGCCGTGATCGACCAGCGCCAGACGCCCCAGTGGCCGCATCCCACCGGTATGGCCGTTGCGCGGAACGTTATAGATCCAGCGTCGCGAAATGGTCTTCAATCGACCGGTCCCGCTGTTGCGATACTCGTTGGGCGTCCGCAGCCGGGCTTCGACGACGCGGCAGCGTGGGACCACGTCGGTGCCGTCGACCATCAAGGCGGTCTGGGTGGTCACCGGGTTGGTGTCGATCAGGACGCTGTGCAGGACGACCGGAGATCCGGCGCCGAATTCATAAACCCGCGACCGCAGCTCACTGAGGCAATCGGCGCCGGTGCCGCCCAGGGCGACCACCAACGCTTGGGATTGTTGGACATCGCTCGGCGAGCCGACGGAGCCGTCGAGTTGCGGCAGGTTTTCGACCGCGTGGGCGGCCGGTTCGGTGGCCACGGTGTCGACGGTGTGGTTGGCGTCGGCGCCCTGTCCGGCGTGGGGGCGGAACAGTTTTTCGACGAATTCGGTGCAGCTGGCGAAACGCCGTTCCGGCGACTTTTCCAATGCCCGTGCCACGCAAGGGCGATCGCTGGCCGGCAGCGGCTTCAGATTCGGGGCGTTGTGGACATGCTGGGTCGCGAGCTGCGCGATCGTCCGTCCGCTGAACGGTCGAGTGCTCGTCAACAGTTCCTGGTACATCACCGCCAGACTGTATTGGTCGCTGTGAAGGCTGGGGCGTCCGTCAAAAACCTCCGGCGGTGCGTAGATCGGTGTCAGCCCGCCGACCATGCTGCATTCGACCTCGCCGAGATCCTTCAATAAACCGAAGTCGGCGACTTTGACCCGTCCGCCGACGATCAGCAGGTTGGCCGGTTTGATATCCAGATGCTGAAGCTTGTAGAGTTGGTGCAGATAATCCAGTGCATCGGCGGCGTCTTTCATGTAGCCGAGCAACACGTCGCGGGGGATGCCGCAGGAACCGCGGCCCTGGTGTTGCTTGAACACGTCTTCCAAGGATCCGTCGGCCAATTCCGTCACGATGACCAATTGGTTTTCGATCAGCTCGAATCGTTCCAGTGTCAGGATGAACGGGTGCTGCACACTCTTGATGCGTTCGAGCGACTTCAGTTCCTGTTCGGCCCGTCGTTCGTCCTGTTGTCCGAAGACGAACTTGACCGCTTTCTTCAACCCGCCGGGGGCGACGGCACGCCAGACTTCGCCGTACCCGCCGCGGCCGATCCGTTTTTCCAGCACGTAGCCTTCGATCGGCTCGTAACCCGCTTGAATACGTTTCGATTTGACAGTCGTCATCTTCCGTTGCTCTGGTGGACTCAGCTCAGTTGGATTCGGGTGGACGCTACAGGTCGCTGAAGTAGCTTCGACAGGCGCGTTCCAGGTATTCCGGGCGGATACCCAAGGGCAGTTGGCGGTACCGGCAAAAGGCTTCGATTTGTTTCAGCAGATCGCGCGGATGGCAACGCCGAGGCTTGCGAGCTTTTTTCTGGTAGAACGACAGCAGGTATTCCGCTGCCTCGGGTGTTTCCGGAAACCCCATTTGCCGGGCAACCGTTTTCATCAGTTGCCGATACTCATCCGGAGCCGGATCGCCGACAAAAATCTTGTAGGGCACGCGCCGCAGAAAGGCTTCGTCGACCAGGTCGCCGGGATCCAGGTTGGTCGAAAAGATCAGCATCTGTTCGAACGGCATTTGGATTTTCTTGCCCGTCGGTAGCGTCAAGAAATCGCAGCGGTTTTCCAGCGGAACGATCCAGCGATTGAGCAATTCTTCCGGTGCGATGCGTTGGCGTCCAAAATCATCGATCAACAGACAGCCGCAGTTGCTCTTCATCTGCAGCGGTGCTTCGCAAATGTTGCTGCGGGCGTCGTGTCGGACTTCCAGGTTTTCCATCACCAGTTCGCCGCCGACCATCACCGTCGGTCGTTGGATCCGCAACCAGCGCCGGTCCCATTCCTGGGCCTTCAAAATCTTTGCGGCGGTTTCGGGGACCGGCGCGGGGCGATGAAAGGCGTCGTCTTGGAGTTTGATCAGGTTGCCGTCATCCAGGATCGCGTGCGGGATCCAGATCTCCTGGCCGAGACATTGGGTCAAGCAGCGGGCGATGGTGGTTTTGCCATTGCCGGGTTCACCGAACAGGAACAGCCCGGTGTTGCTGTTGATCGCCGGTCCGATAAAGTCCAGCAAGTCTTGCTGGTAGGAGATTCCCGACAACGCTTGACGCAATTGGTCTTGCGTGACCGGCTCCAGACCGGCCGACTGGGCTTCGACGCTGAGCACATAATCCGACAGCGGGACGGGCGCGGGGCCGACGTAGCTGCACTGCTTCATCTGAGCGGCGGCGCGATTCTGTCCGAGTTCGGTCAACGAATAATAATAATCGTTGAACGGCGCCGGACGGACGTGCGCGATCATCTTGCGGGTTCGCATCGTATCGAGCAGCGGATCGACCACCTTGAAGGGCAGACCGATGAACTCCGACAGGCTGCGTCCGCTGAGCGTGCCCACGCTCAACACGGATTTCAGGATCAGCCCTTCAATGAAGGAGTCGCTCAATCCGGTTTCGGAGAGTGATTGGGTTTCGGCAGGCCAAAACGTATCGTCGGTCAGAAGGCTGCCGAGCAAGCCTGCATCAACGGCATGGGTTTCGTGGATCGCGGCGTTCATACCGAATGAATGGATTGGGAGTGGGGTGGGTGTCGCAGGATGTCGTGGGGAGAATCGAGATCCTGGGGACGCGAGACTGGCGGTGTGATCACCGGCGGGCGAGCACGGGTGGGTCCTGTCAACGCGATTGCATGAAAACTAGCTCACCAATAGCCGGCGTCACACCGATTGCGCCCAGGGAGACACTTTCCAGGCGGGTTTTCCTCCCCTCGCCGGCCTCCGCCGACGCGACAACGCCCCCACACCACCAATTCCCTCCACCGAAGATCCTGCCCCCCACAAAGAAATCCGCAATCGATCGATGGGGGGCCAATTCGCAACCTACAGTTTCCCTGACACCGATTCACTCGGGGGGATCTACGTCCGTCGTCAGACCTGCCCATCCCGAACCCATCAATCTGATGCCTCCATCCGCTCGTTACCCAATGACCTCGCTCGATACTTCCGCACTCGATCGACTCTGCCACAGCACGGTGGTTGGGAGTGACGTTTGGTTTTTGTCCGGGGCTCTCCAGCCGCGAGACAATCTGCGTCACCTGCCGATCGACGAGCCCGAATTCACGATCGGCAGAAAGCCCGGGTCCTCGCTCAAGTTGAACTTCAAAACCGTCAGCGGACGGCACGCGATCCTGTCGGCCGACGACGGCAAATTGTTGCTGACCGATCTGGGCAGCACCAACGGCACCTACGTCAACGGCGAACGAATCCAAGGACAAGTCACCGTCGATGAAGAAGACTTGATCCACTTTGCCGAAGCACCGTTTCGGGTCCTTCGCCAATCGCCCACCGGACAGTCGGCCGGAACGATCGCCCGCAACGTCTGCGATGAAGCGTTGGCGCTCGTTCAATTCGACCGAATGATGAGCGAAAAACTCGTCCGACCGCACTTCCAGGTGATCGTCGACGTCGAAACCGAAAACGTCGTCGGGCACGAAATCCTCGGACGCGGCAGCGTGTTCGGGCTCGAGTCGGTCGCCGCCATGTTTCACGCCGCCAGCCAACTGAATTTGGAAGTCGAACTCAGCGAGCTGCTGCGTTGGGAAGGCGTTCGCGTCGGACGCGATCTGCCCACCCGGCCAAATCTGTTCGTCAACACGCATCCCAAAGAAATGGAGGATGCCGACAAACTGATCGAATCGCTGGTCCAAGTCCGACAGATGTCCGGCAACACCGACCTGGTTCTGGAGATCCACGAAGCCAGCGTCACCAATCGCAAGGTGATGCGAGAACTGTCCGCCGCGGTCAAAGATCTGGAAATCGAATTGGCCTTCGACGACTTCGGCTCCGGACAAGCTCGGTTGGCGGAATTGATCGAAGCACGTCCTGATTACGTGAAATTCGATATCTCGCTGATTCACGCCATCGATCATGCCGACGAGCCTCGGCATCGGATGCTCGAAACGCTGGTTCGAATGGTCCGCGACCTGGAGATCAAGGCCCTTGCCGAAGGGATCGAGACGTCGACCGAAGCGGAGGCCTGTCAACGGCTCGGTTTCGACTTGGCCCAGGGCTACTTCTACGGCCGCCCCGCCCCGCTGTAGTGCATGCAGCCTTTGCTGTCATTTTTCGCGTTTGGCGAATCTATGCCGGTTGTATCAGATCGTCCGTCTAGAACCGCCGACGACAGCCGCCGATCGCCGAAATGACAGGGATCATCGTTGCGACCTGTCCGATCATCACAACGGTGATCACTCTCCCGACAGGGTGCGCACGTTTGAGTTGACGCCTGACCGGACGGCACGGACACGGAAGACCCATGGACCCAACAAAGCGGAAACGGATGACGCTTCGCAATCGATCACGCGTTGTGCTGCTCGGCATCGTGCTCTCGGGGGCCGCTTCGACGGCGGACGCCGCAACACGCGACAACCCCTATTACAGCGACGCGCCCTCGAAAGTCGCCGGCCCCTCGGATCTGGCCGGCCCCTTGGATCTGGCCGGCCCCGCAGGCCATCCCGCCGCGGACCTCACCCAGGCGGATCCGCCCGCTGCGATCGGCAACGCGGGAATCGGCAACGCCGGGCCCCATCACGCTGCGATCGGGCTCGACGACGTCGCTTTGGTGAACCCGCCCACCGTTACGGTGCCCCGTCGTTTGCCGCCGGTGAACTCTCGCCCGACCCAACCGCCGCAAGAATCGACAACACTTCCCTTGCCTACGGCCGCGCCGCAGCCGGCCGCGGACCAGGTGGTTTCGTCGCCGTGGTTGCAGTCGATCACGGCCGATTCGTGCTTGGCTCGGGGCAGCCGACATCTGGATGATGCGTACCGCGAGTATTCCGTCGGGGCATGGTCCTCGGCGGAAGCGTCGGCTTGGAAGGCGTTGGAATTGACCGCGACGGGCATCGACGTTGCCGATCGACAGGCCGCATCGACGCAGCGGCCCGCGACCGCTGCCAAAGACGTGCGCATCGCTCGCACCGCGATTCGCGAAGCGCGGGATTTCGTCGCATCGGGAGCGGCGGTCGATGACCAGCTGATTGCCGCGATCGCGTCGTCGCACCAAACGCCCGCGCTCGCCGACGCAGGGTCGATCGGGCTGACACCGACCCAGTCTGCGGACCGCTATCTGGATTACGCACGCGTGAAACTGGCGCCGCTTGCCGCCCGTCACGTGCAAGCCGCCCAGGCGATGGATTTAATCGCGGCGATCCAACTCGGTCGCAATGAAACCAAAGGGTTGCCCGAAGAGACGTCGCTTTGTCTCCGTCGTGCGGCGCTCCAGGGGCAGCCTTCCAACGCCAGTCTGGCGACGCGTCTGGGCATGCAGTTGGCCGACATGGGGCTCGATGCCGAAGCACAATGGACGCTTCAACACGCGATGACGCTTTCACCGACCCAAGAGATCGCAGCCGCGTTAGACAGCGTGATGGCGCGACAGACGAACCCGGTCGGGGGCGTCGACCAACGTGTGGTCCAAGCCGAGACACCGGTCGCCGCGCGGACACGTTTTCCGAAAGTGATCGAACTGTCGCCGACCCAGTTTGCATCCATCTCTCCAGCGGTCAACACGCTGACGCAACCGTCGTCTCTCGCCCGACCCGCGTCCGGCGATGATAGCCAACGCCAGCCACCGTCGGCCGAACCGGCCGCCCCGGTCACGACGCAGCCGAACAAGAAGAAGTCTCGATTCATCCCCGCCTCGTTGGCCGGATTTCGGTTTCCGAGACTGAGTTCGGCACCGCCATCAACCGAGCAGTCAACGTTTGATTCCGACGTGATCGAAGCCAGCGTGGATGAACGCTATCGCGCTGATGAGTACGAGGTTTACGATGCTTCGGCGACCGGCCCCGCGCCGGGGCAGCAAGGGTCGGCGATCAAACGGTTCTTCGGCAAGTTTCCAAGATTGTGGTAGCGTCGTGTCGCTCGTTGTTCATCCGCGTTCACCCGCAAGCGTTTCCGTCGCCCACTCCCAACGTCATTCGAGTCCGTGAGATTTGGCCATGCAGTCTCCATCATCCGTTCGCCTGAATCTCGTCTCGACGCTGATCGTGACCGTCGCAGCCGTCGCGTGCCTGTTCGCGTGCCCGAACGGGTCGGCCCAGACGTCGGTGACGGCGCCGGCGCAGGCACTGGCGCAGGCACCGGTTTCCGGCGGAATCAGAAGTACCGAAACCGATTGTGGCTGTCGCAACGTGCCCGGTGGATATCCATGCCAGGGCGGATGCCCCAAATGCATGATGGCGGTCGACTGTCAGAATCATTGCGGGGCCGAAGGGCGTTGGCAAGACATGACGCCGATGCCCTTTGATGCCTACGGACCGGGCGGCTATGCCGGTCCATCGCGCTACGCGCATCTGGGCGAGTATCGGCTGCGGCCCGGCGATGAACTGCAAGTCATCTATTTGATCACCCGACGCCAAGACCAGGGCGACTATCGATTGGCCCCCGGCGACGAAGTCTTGATCGAGTCGGTGGCCGATGCGGATCTGCAGCGTGGGACGCTCGAACGCGGTCTGGAAATTCAGCCCGATGGAACCATCACGGTTCGTCTGTTGGGGCAAGTCCACGCCGCCGGCCTTTCGATCAGCCAGCTGCGCCAGGTGCTGGAGCAGAAGTACAAGAAACTCTATGACGAACCGTCGATCGATGTCACGCCCGTACGAACCAATCGATTGGCCGATGACATTCGAAACGCCGTCGGCGGACAGAGCGGTTTGCAGCAACAAGCACTCACGGTCACCGTGATGCCCGACGGAAAGATTCGGCTGCCGGGAATCGGCGGGCTGTGTGTCCAGGGATTCTCGCTTCCGGAATTAAAGAAAGAGATCAACCTGCGCTATCGCGAGTTGGTCGTCGGATTGGAAGCCGAACCGATTTTGACCCAGCAGGCCAGTCATTTCGTTTACGTGCTCGGCGAAGTCGCGACGCCCAATCGCATTCAACTGGAAGGTCCGACGACGGTGCTCGGTGCGATCGCCCAAGCCGGCGGTCACCTGCCCGGCGGGAACATGCGTCAAGTCGTCGTGCTGCGACGGGCCGAAGATTGGCGATTGATTTCGACGATGCTGGATCTGCAAGGAGCGGTGTATGGAAAGCGACCGACACCGGCGGACGAAATCTGGCTGCGCGACAACGACGTGGTGATCGTGCCCCAGCGACCCATCGTCCGTCTGGACAATTGGATCGAACAGATCTTTACCCGCGGCGTCTACGCGGCGATCCCGCCGCTGAACATCGAAGTCCGGTAACGCGTTCAACGGAGCAGGCGTGAAGCCCCACCACCATGTCCACTGGCTCCCCACTCCCCAAACGGACGGCCATTGACTTTGTCACCAGCCCCATCTGACGCTAAACTGGCCAATCTAGAAAGTTCAAGGCTTCCTCTTTAGGGCAGACGGTGTCGTACAAAGGTTCCGTCGGCAGACATTAGTGAGACCCAATGTCCATTTCTCTGAATCTTGACGACGACCAGTCCAAACGTTTGCAACAGCGTGCACAAGAACTCGGCGTCGATCCGCGTGATCTAGCGAAAGCGGCAGTCAATGATCTCTTGGCGCGACCAGCGGAGGACTTCGACCGCGCAGCGAGATCTGTCCTTGACAAGAATCGCGAATTGTATCGACGGCTGGGTTAATGCGATGTCTCACCCTTTCGGAGGTGCTTGAATTGCATCGACGCGTGATCGAGCAGACTGGTGGTGCTGGAGGCGTGCGCGATCTCGCTGGCGTTGAGTTTGCTGTGGTGCAACCACAAATGACGTTTGACGGCGACGAACTCTATCCTTCGTTGATCGACAAAGCAGCTGCGTTGTGTTTCTCGCTGGTGATGAATCATCCGTTTGTCGATGGCAACAAACGGATCGGTCATGCTGCGATGGAAACCTTTCTGTTTCTAAATGGTCATGAATTGAACGCCAATGTCGACGACGCGGAATCGCTGTTCTTGAAGCTTGCAGCTGGTGATGTGGAACGCGACGAGCTGGTCGATTGGATTGCGAAAAACGCAACTCGAACGGAGATTTGATCCATCACGGCCCTTGTCTGCCAACATGGTTTTGCAACACAGCCGCCGCATCCGCCGAGCTGAGAAAGAAATGGACTGTTGATTTTGGGTGCCACGCCTCGGGCCTGCGCGCGGGAAAGCAGACGTTTCTCTACTGAGCATGCAGTCGGGAAAAAACGCTCATTCGGCGCCGGCCTGCCCCGACGGACCGGTTCGCCGAATCGGACGGGGCATTTGCCGCCTTTCCCATCCAGGCGAGACCACGCGTCAAATCGGAGTTCGGCCGGGCAAACGTCCCATCGGATTGGACACAATCGATCAACAACGTAAAACAAGCGGAGTAAGCACTGAAAACTCGAACGAAAAAAGCGGACACAAATGGCTGACAACGACTTTGATTTTGACCTGTTCGTCATCGGGACCGGACCCGGTGGCGAAGGGGCCGCGATGCAGGCTCGCAAGGGCGGTCTGCGGGTCGGCATCGCTGAACGATACCGTCAAATCGGCGGCGGATGCACGCACTGGGGGACGATTCCCAGCAAAGCGTTGCGTTACACGATCACCAGCACGATGAACGTGATGAAAAACCCGGTGTTCCGCGAAATGGGGATTCACACCAGCCCGACGATGGAGCAGCTGCGACGGGGGACCGCCGAGATCATTGCCAAGCAGGTGACGATGCGTCAATCGTTTTATGACCGCAATAGCGTGCCGATTTATTTCGGCCACGCGCGGTTTGTTGATGATCACACCGTGACGATCGAAAACGGTGAAACCGTCCGCAGCAAGGCGTTCGTGATTTCCACCGGAACCCGCCCCTATCGACCGCCGGAAGTCGATTTCGACCATCCGCGAATCTTCGACAGCGACACGATTCTGGACCTTGCCGAAAAACCCACGTCCATCACCATCTACGGCGCCGGCGTGATCGGCACCGAGTATGCCTCGATGTATCGCAACATCGGCGTCAAGGTCAATCTGGTCAACACGCGTGGCAAGCTGCTGGAATTTTTGGACGATGAAATCGTGGACGCACTGTCGTATCACCTGCGTGACCAGGGCGTGGTGATTCGTCACAACGAGACGTTTGATCGTATCGAAGGCCAAGACGACGGCGTCGTCTTGCATTTGCAAAGCGGCAAACAGATCAAGTCCGACGTCTTTCTGTGGGCGAACGGACGGACCGGGAACACCGATGATCTGGGACTCGATGCGATCGGTTTGGTGCCCAACAAGCGTGGGCAACTGGATGTCGATGATCAATTTCAAACGGCCAAGAAACACATCTATGCCGTCGGTGACGTGATCGGCTATCCCTCGCTGGCCAGTGCCGCCTACACCCAAGGCCGGGCGGCGGGGATGCACGTCCTGGGACGCAAAGACGGCAACCTGCGTGTCAAGGATCTGCCCACCGGAATCTACACCAGTCCCGAAATCAGCTCCGTCGGCCAAACCGAACGAGAATTGACCGAGCGGCGTGTTCCGTACGAGGTCGGCCAGAGCCAGTTCAAAAGTCTGGCACGGGCTCAAATCATGGGCACCACCGTCGGGATGCTGAAGATTTTGTTCCATCGCGAAACCCTGAAAATCCTGGGGGTGCACTGTTTCGGGGCCAACGCGTCGGAGATCGTTCACATCGGGCAGGCGGTGATGGATTCCGAAGACCTGACGTTGGAATACTTTGTCGAAACGACGTTCAATTATCCGACGATGGCCGAAGCCTACCGCGTCGCGGCGCTGAACGGTTACAACCGGCTGTTTTGATGCTCGTCGTGCCGGCATCAACTCCTAGCCCGAGGGCGGCAGGAGCGCGTACAATGAAACTGCCGGTCATGCGGTGGTGCCGCCGGCGAACCGATTGACGTCTTCAAATGGACTTCGAATGACCCCAACATCCGATGCTGCGATGACGTCTTCGCCGCGTGCCCGTTCCCGCCATCCGATGACCGAGAGCGACGATTCCGGCCGGGCGGAACCGTCCGGATCGGCCAACCGATCACGCCCCGTCTTCGCGTGGCTGATGATCGGTCTGTTGCTCGGTGCCGGATCGTGGCTGATCCTCGTCTCCACCGGCGCGTTCCAGCGGGGGGCGGTCGCGGTGGAGAGCCCGACGCGAAACCCGATTCCCGATCGTTATGATGCCGAGCGGGCGATGTCGTATTTGAAACAGCTGTGCGATCTGGGCCCGCGACCCTCGGGCAGCGCCGCGATGGTGCGTCAACAACGTCTGTTGGAAGCGTTCTTCAAGGAACGTGGCGCCGCGGTGACCCGGCAAGCGTTTGAAACACGCGACCCCCGCGACGGTTCGCCGTTGACGATGGTCAATCTGATCGCGTCCTGGCATCCCGAGCGTCCGAAACGGTTTTTGTTTTGCGCCCACTATGACACCCGCCCCTACCCGGACCGCGATCGGAACAATCCACGCGGCGTGTTTGTCGGTGCCAACGACGGCGCCAGCGGCACCGCCGGACTGATGGAATTGGCCAATCAGCTGGATGATCTGCCCAGCGATATCGGCGTCGATTTGGTCCTGTTTGACGGCGAAGAGTTCATTTGGCAACGCGATGGCGGTCGCTATTTTCTAGGATCGACCTACTTTGCCGAACAGTACCGAAACGATCCTCCCGCGGTGCCCTACGCCGCCGGGGTCCTGTTTGACATGATCGGGGACAAGGAGTTGAAGCTTTATTATGAAGTCAACAGCATCCGATTGGCCAAATCGGTGGCGCGATCGTTTTGGAAAAAAGCGGATCAGCTCGGTGTTGAAGCCTTTGTCATGCGGACGCGGCATGAATTGCGCGACGACCATCTGCCGCTCAACCAGATCGCCAAGATCCCCACGATCGATGTGATCGATTTCGACTATCCGCGGCCGGGAATCGGGGCGCCGTCGTACTGGCACACCGAACAAGACGTGCCCGAAAACTGCAGCGGCGAGTCGATTGCGGCGGTCGTTTGGGTCGCACACCAGTGGCTCCTCTCGTTGAGTTCCGCCGCAACCGAACCGACTCGATAGGAGTGTCTGCGATGTTCTACGGCGGGTTGTTGCTGGGCGTCACGCTGTTGTTTTTCGCCGGTTGGTTACAGTGGACCGAACACCGCGGTTGGCCCCACGATACCTACGACGGCGAGGAAGACGTCGAATACCGTCAGCGACGCAAAAAGTCTCGTCTGCGTGTCAATGTGTTGATCGGAATTTGTGGGTTGTTGATCCTTGTCGCCACGTTTGCCGACGTCGGGATCGTCTTTGTCGCGGCCTGGTCGATCGTTTCGTTGATCCTGATGGTGATCGTGATCCTCGCCGGACTGGATGCCTTTCGCACCCACCGTCATCACCAGGACAAGATTCGGCGGATGCGAAAACGGGCTTTAGAGGAGTAGTCGCCGTTCGTATCGGACGGTTACGAAGTGGGATAGGCTTACAGCCTGTCGACCCTGCACGTGACAGGCTGGAAGCCTATCCCACCCGGGTTGGACAACCAATCTACAATCAAAGAATTCATTCGTGACGTTTGTTAACACCGCCTTGTTGTTCGCGCTGGCCGCGGTCGGGATTCCGATCGCGTTGCATCTGATCGCGCGAAAAGAACCCAAACAGGTGATGTTTCCGTCGGTGCGCTTGCTGACCCAACGCTTCGAAACCAACCGCAGCAAGGTCCGGGTGCGACGATGGTGGTTGCTGGCACTTCGTATCGCCGCCATTGCCGTGGTCGCGTTGGCGTTGGCGCGCCCCGTGATCGCCGGTGCGCTGTCGCTGACCTGGTCGACGATCGGAATCCTGTCGATCGCCGGGATCGCGCTGTTGGCGATGGCTTCGGTCGCGGCCGGTAAACCGAATCAGAAAACGCTGGTCCGCTCATTGCTCGCCGCGGCAGGCTTGGCCTTGATCGTTGCGGTGGGTTGGGGCGGATACACGTTGGCCAGTGGAACCAAGCCTGAGATCGATGATGCGTCACCGGTCGCCCTGGCCATCGTCGTCGACAATGCACCATTGGCGGCGTGGCGAACCGGTGAGGAGACACAACTGAATCGTCTCCGCGCGGCTGCCAAACAGTTGATCCTGGCCGCCAACCGGGAAAGCCGACTTGCCGTGATCGATCGGTCGAGCGCGCCCGCCGCGTTTTCACTCGATAGGACCGGGGCGCTCTCCAAAACCGATGCCCTGCGTGCACTGGAAGTGGTGCAGCCCCTGGAATCGCGGATCGAAGCAGCAGCCAGATTGCTGCAAACGAGCGAGATTCAGTCGCGACAAGTGGTGGTTTTGAGCGGGTTGACCGAGTCGAGTTTCGCCACGGAGTCGTCGGGGCAATCGATGGCGGCGCTGTTGGAATCATCCGGCGTCGGCGTGACGGTCTGGGACATGGGCGGTCCCGTCGGCACCAATCGCTCCGTCTCGCTGGCAACCCTTTCCGACGTATCGCCCGCCCCGGAAACGTCGATCGCCGTCGCGGCGGTCCTGTCGCTCAACGAAGCCGCCGCGGCAATTCCCGTTGACGACGCGGGCGAGTCGGAGGCGGATCAAGACGCCCCGCCCGGTGGATCAAGCGCAACGCCACCGGGTTCACTCAGCGTCACGGCCGAATGCGTGTTGTTTCCCAGCAGCCCCGCCCTGCCCGTGGTCCGAGACGGCGACATCGTTCGCCCCCAGGCCAAACCGGTGGACCGCGTGAGCGTGACGATGCAACCCGGCCGCGACGTGGAATTGCGAATGACCTTGCCGCCGCTGCCGGTCGGGTTGCATCACGGTGCGATCCGATTGGTCGGTGCGGACGCCTTGGCGATCGATGACGCGAGCTACTTTAGCGTGGCGGTGCTGCCGCCGAGTCGATTGTTGTTGGTCAGCGACCAACCGGAGGAAGCCGAGGAAATCGCCTGGGCCGTGTCGGCCCCGGTGCCGATCGATGACCCGGCATCCCAGTACGCGATCGAACGCATCGGCTACGATGACCTGGCCGCCTCGCGGATGACGAACTTCGACGGCGTCCTCTTGCTCGACCCGCCCGGCAGCGCGCTCGCTGAGCCCGAACTGGTTCGGTATCGTGAACAGGGTGGTTCGGTGTGGGTCGCAACGGGCGATCGGCTGGGCGATGAAACCGTCACGGTCGAAGGTTGGCCGGTGTTCCGCCGCCGTTGGCGCGTCCCCGAACCGGGAACGTTCCTGGAAATCTCTGCCGCATCCCATCCCGCCCTGGTCACGCTGGCCAATACGCCCGGCGGTGTTCCCTTCCAAGATTTTCGAATCCACCAGTATTGGCAACTCGCACCCTCGGACAACGCCCAGGTGTTGATGCGCTACGCCGGCACGGACCATGCCGCGCTCGTCGAATGGAGTTTGAAAACTGCCGGGGTCGATTCGGCGGCCGAGAACGCGTCGGGCTCCGGGCGGATTGTGTTGATGACCACACCGATCCCGGCCATCACGCCCCCCTCCTCGGCCTGGAACGAACTGTTTCAAGCAGACGAGTACTGGCCGGCGTTTTCGCTGGTCCGCGATGTCACCCGTTATGTGACCGGACGCAGCGCCGAGGGCTGGATGACCCGCGTCGGTGCGCCGGTTTCGATTCCGATTCGCAATCAAATCGCGATCGAAGCCGATGGCAAACCACGACGGTTGCAATGGTTTCCTCCGGTCGGGGCGACCCCGGTTCCGATCAACGTCCCGCAAGGCGAAAACGGGCGAGGCGGCGGGGCATTGCGGATCGTGGTCGGGCAACCCAAACACAGTGGCGTGCATTGGATCCGTGGCGATGAAATCGGGCTCGGTTTCACGGCCAATTTGCCCCGCCAGCAACTGGCGACGACGCGGATCGATGCGGCGCGGTTGGAACGTCTGCTCGGCCCCGACCATCTGCGGCGAATCGATTCGCTCGATGAAATGGAGTGGACGTCCAGCGATGAAACCCGCGTCGTCTCGCTCTGGTCGCCGATCATGTTGTTGGCGCTGTTTGTGTTCATGCTGGAACAAGTGTTGGGGAACCGATTTTATCGACGCTCGCCGGCGTCAAAGTCAGGCTCGACGACGCGGAGATCGGCGGCATGACACGATTCACCCTGGAACCGCTGTACGGATCGATCTGGGTCGCATTGGCGGCGATGATCGCGATCGTTGCCGTCATCACGCTGGTCACGCCACCGACGGACGATCCGAGAAAGCGAACATGGTTGATCGTGCTGCGATCCTTGGCCGCGATCGTGCTGTTGATCGCCGCGATCCGCCCGACTGTGGTGCGAACCGACAATCGTCCCGCCGCGGCAACGCTGGTCGTGGCGGTCGATACCTCGCGCAGCATGTCGCTGCCCGATGGTGACGGATCGGATCGCTGGACCAGTCAGCAGACGGCGCTGCGGCGCTTGTTGTCCGATGTCGGCACGCTGGATGAAATGCTGGACGTGCAACTGCTCCGCTATGATTCCCGATCCGAGTCAATCGCCCAGGCCAGGCAACGTGATGCAATCGCGCGACTGGCCGATACCGTGGACTCGATGCAACCGGTCGGCGATGAAACGAACTTGGGGCTGGCGATGCAAGGCGCGATCGATGCGGCCGCCGGCAAACCGATGGCGGGCGTCGTCTTGTTCGGTGACGGAACGCAAACGGCGGTCGCGGATTCCGAAAGCCAGACGGCAGACCAAAGTACCGCCGCCCGGCGCAGCGCCGAAGTGCTCGATGCGCTGGCGGTCCCGCTGTGGACGGTCCCGATCGGGCCGCCCAGCAGCGACGCGTCGGCACGCGACGTGGCACTGACTAATTTGCCTGACAGTTTTCAATTGTTTGCGGGAAACCAATTCGATGTTTCCGTGACGGTCGAAGCCAGTGGTTTGGCGAATCGACAAATCCCCGTCACCGTGTCCTGGATCGATGCCGATGGCACCAAGACCGAAGCGCGGTCGCGTCAGATCGATCCCCGCGGCGCGCGTGAATCCATCGCGCTGACCATCCCGATGACGGCGCCCGCGCCGGGGTTGTATCGTTTGCAAGTCGAAGCGGCTGCGCAAGACGGCGAATGGGTGACCAGCAACAACGCTCAAACCGCGTTCGTCGACGTCCGCGAAGGCGGCGGTCGCATTGTGATTCTAGAAGGCCCGGGGCGGCCGGAACAAACGTTCTTGCGACGTTCGCTGCGACGCTTTCCCGATCTGGAACTGGACTACGCGCCGATCCGCGGTGACCGAACCTGGCCGGTGTCGCTGGACACCGTCTTGAAACCGGGACGCTACGACATCTTCATCATCGGTGATCTGGATTCCAATGCCTTGGGCGATGCACAGTTGAAACAACTCGCCGAACGGGTCAGCCAGGGCGCCGGGCTGATCACGCTCGGTGGGCTGCAGACCTATGGAACCGGCGGTTACGCCGACGGACAACTCGCCGAGGTGCTGCCGATCCAAATGGATCCGTCGCGGCGTCGCCAACCGACACGTGGCGTGATGACCGCGGCGGAGCGGGCGGCGAGATCCGAGGCGCAAATTCCCGGACCGATCAAAATCGAAGTCGCCCGGCGGCACCCCATCGTCGACCTGGGCGGACGCGACCCCGCGTCGGTTTGGAAGTCGTTGCCCGAACTGTCCGGCGCCAACCGACTGGTCGGCGCCAAGGCCGCGGCCGGGGTGCAAACGTTGCTGACGACCGATCAACAACAGCCGCTGTTGGTGATCGGCGGCTACGGCAAGGGCCGTGTGGCCTCGCTGGCGATCGATGAAACCTTTCGTTGGTGGCGAGCGGGCAAGGCGGAAGCCCATCAACGGTTCTGGCGCCAGCTGATGTTGTGGCTGATGTCGCGTGAAGAATCCGGCGGTGATCGCTTGATCGCGGAACTGGACCTGCGGCGATTCGAATCCGACCGAGGACCGGAGTTTCGGGCCAGGTTGATGCGCGTCGGTGAGACCGCGACCGACGTGACGCTGACGGCGACGGTGGTCGACGATCAAGGCAACGAAACGACGCTCGATGTGACCGCAACGGCCGGCGGCGAGCCGCGGATCAGTGGACAGATTCCACCATTGGAACCGGGCTTTTACAAGTTGGTCGTCCGCGCCAGCGACGAATCGATCGAGCCCGATGAAGTCGCGTTTCAAGTCACCGAAACCAGTCGTGAGCTGGCGCGGCCGATGGCCGATCCGGTGTACATGAAACAATTGGCCGACCTGACCGCCGACCACGGCGGCGCCTCGTTCGATCCGCAACAGATCGATGCGTTGATCGATGCGATTGCCAACAAACGCCGCAGTGCCGAAACGCCGGTGATCGAAAAGAACCGCTTGGGAGATGGCCCCGCAAGCGGTTGGCTGGTGTTCACGCTGTTCGCCGGGATGTTGTCGGCGGAGTGGTATCTGCGACGGCGTTGGGGAATGGTCTAGTGCTCTGGCTACTTTTAGATTTAGGGTGCCGCGAAAAAGGGGGCAGGTCCCAAAAATGCGAAGCACCCTGCGGGCCATTAGGTTTTTGGTACCTGACCCCTTTTCCGCTCGAACAACGCAAGCTGGAAGCTTACGCCACTCACAGTCGCTTCGTCGCGGTCATGCGTTTGCCGGTGCCGCGGAATTGAATGCGGATCGGGGCGGTCAGGTTGTAGTGGTCCGGGCCGAGCAGCGTGGCCACGGTCGCATTGACGACCGGGTTGATCGTGCCGGAATCGAAGTCCCAGTTGTCGTCGCCGGCACCGATCTCCGCTTCCACGCGGCGTTCTGCCGAGGTCACGACGAAGACGGTGTTACGTTTCAATGCAAAGCTGACGGTGCCGTGAATGTAGGCGGCGTCGCCGGCTGAAATGGTACCCGGCGTGATGCCGTAGGAACCCCATCCGTACAGGTTGGTCGAGATGAACCGATCCCTGTTTCGCACGCTCCCGCGGGCAATCAGATGCCCCAATTGATGCCGCCCCGATGGCAATCGGGGGATCGCGCCGACGGCGGCCAGAATGGCGTCGGCACCGCGCTCGACCACTTGCGGCATGTAACGGGTGTCACCCATCATCACGCCGTTGTCCAAGAAATGGTTGACCAGCGGGAAATCGAGCGTCGTGATGTTCTCACCGTAACCGCTGTTCATCACCGCCGCCTGCGTCATTTCAATCACCACGTTGCCAAAATCCGGAACGTGGTCGTGGTCGTAACCCGGTTGGTAAGGGCTGACGGGTTGGCCGTATTCGGCAAAATTGTTGATTTCGGCGTACTGCAAATCCGAAAAGTTGGTGCAGCGCCAGACTTGGCTTGCACTGTCATATGACCAGCTCACGTTGAAATCCCCGTTTAGAATTCGGTCGCCTGCGTGGTCTCTGTCGTCGTCGCGTCCGAGGATTCGTTGCGGATTCTTTTCCGATTTTCTCACAAGCGATTTCGCGTCTCGCCCGATCCGGCCGGGTTAACTTTACATGGGGGCAAGACGACAGATACCAACTAAAGCTCCACAGCTCGCATTCTCCTTGTCTCCTTGTCTCCCTCCCTAAACCCCCAGCCGCTCTTTCGCTTCTGCGGCCCAGGGGCTATCAGGGGCGAGTTGCAGGATGCGTTGCCAATGCTGCAGGGCTTGCCGGTCATCGCCGATTCGATCGAGCGTTTTGGCGAGCGTGTAGTGGACGTCGGCGTAGTCGTCGTGCATCGACAGGGCGCCACGCAACGCGGCGACGGCTAGTTCCAATTGCCCGAGTTCGGCCAGCACGGCGCCCAGGCTGGCACGGGCTTCGACGAATTCCGGATCCATTTCGATCGCGCTGTAGTAGCGTTCGCGGGCGGCGATCAAAAAATTCATGCGATAAAGCAGTTCGCCGATCTGGAAACTGACATCGGCGCGTGCCCCGTCGCGGGCCAGGATGGTGTGGTACAGGTCGATCGCGGTTTCCAGGTCGTCCTCGTCTTCGGCTTGATAGGCGGCCATCAGGATCGGATCGTGTTCGGCGGTACTGACCGCGCGCAGCATCGGCGGTTGGTCGGGCGGTTCAAACGCCAACACCTCCGGCGTCGATGCCCCATCGCTTTCCAACGCATCGAAATCGAAACGCATCTGTCCGCCCGGCTCGACCAGTCCGTCGCCTTGCCGCAACAGCACGTGCTTGCCCTCGACCAAGATGGAAAGCTGATCGAGGGGGCGGCGGATATTGGGGAGCACTTGGACCAAGTCGACCAGTCGACGTTCGATCGCCGCTGGGCTGGCACCGGCGGAGATCCACCCGGCCAGACGCTTCGCGGTCGCGACCTCCGCGTAGTCGAAGTATTGCAGCTTGTGCAACGTCGTCACCGGGGTGATCAGGCCCCGGCGGTGCCACCGCCGAATCACGCGCACCGAAACGCCCAGCAGGTCGGCCAGCATGACCGGTGTGTAATAACGCTGTGCAGAGCGCCCGACATCGAACAACCCCAGTCGCTGCCAGAGCTCGGTTTCGTGGATGATTTCAAGCTCGCCGCGGCCGGCGGCATCGATCACGCCGGGCGGCAACAACTCGTCCTGCGAGAGCGGCGGTTGGTCGGCACCGATGACGACCAAGTCAAGCATCATGCGGTCGGCGGGCGGTGCGGACGGATCGTCGCGTTTTTTTCCGCTCGCCGCAGCCGAGGAACGCCGTGGCAGATCGACGGCAACCGCTTGGAACGACTGCAACACGTTCGCCGCTTCACGTCGACTCATGCTGCCGAATCGTCCGACCAAGGCAACGCGTTTGTCCGCGAAGCTCGCCGGGTCGGCGTCGCTGGACTTGTTCGGGGACGGTTCACCGACCAACAACTCGGCGTCCGAGTCTCCATCGTCGCCCTCGTCCTCGCTCACGAGAGTGTCCAGCGTACAGTTTTCCAGCGTGCTGGGGGGCTGCGTTTCGGTCTCCCCCGTCAGCGTCATGAAGGACGCGGTCGCGTCTTGCGGTTCGGTCGCGTCGTGCGGTTCGTCCGTGCTCGGGGGATCGTCCGTGCTGGGCGGTTCGGCGCCATCCCCGCCGTCGCGTGGGCTGTCGCCCGGGAACGAGAGGATGCGAAGGGGGGCCGGATCGTTTGTGTCGGTCGGCTCGGGCAATGGAATCGATCGTCGGGGGGCTTCGTGGGGCGTCACGAGAATTCGTTGCTCGCGATTGTTGCGATCCGACACGGTGTTTCAAGGTGTCGTGGACCGCGATTGGAAGGTCCGCAGCGTGGATTATCGCAGAACGGGCCGCTGGGAGTAGTCGAGTCGGCGGATTCTCTGTAACAATGCACCGAAACGCGAGTCGCTGCGTATTGCGTTTGTCGACTTCGTAACCTGACCCGGGCGTTCCCGGGCGGCGGTCAGGTTTCCTCTTCTTCACTCATTGCTCTTTTCCGTGGTTGCGGACGTCCATGCTGCATGTCGATTCGCTGACGAAGTCCTTTCCCCTCGATGATGGTGTCTTGACCGCCGTCGACGACGTTTCGTTTCGGATTTCCCCGGGAGAGGTTTTCGGGTTGTTGGGGCCCAATGGGGCCGGCAAGACGACCACGATGCGGATGATCTTGGGATTGCTGGAGCCCGATTCGGGCTATGCGGAAGTCGACGGGGTCCGCACGGCGGCCGATCCGATGGCCGTCAAAAGCCGTCTCGGTTTCGTCTCGGCCAGCGACGGGGTTTACCCCTGGTTGACGGTCCGGGAGATGCTGTTGTACTTCGCCGATCTGTACGCCGTTGATGCGACGCTGGCCGAACAACGCTGCGAAAGTTTGGCCGACATGATGGATATCAAGCCTCTGTTGGATCGACGTGCCGGTGAACTCAGCACGGGACAGCGGCAACGGGTGACGCTGGTTCGCGGGCTGATTCATGACCCGCCGGTGATGCTGCTCGATGAACCGACGCGGGGGTTGGATGTCGTCGGTGTCCAAACCATTTTTGACTACATCGATATTTTGCGTCGCGGTGGCAAAGCGGTGGTCGTGTGCACGCACCGTTTGGACGAAGCCGAACGTTTGTGTGATCGGTTCGGTTTGTTGCACGCCGGCAAACTAAAATACTGTGGCACGCTCAACGAGTTGAAGGAACAGACCGGCCAGAAATCGTTGGTGGACATCTTCGTGGACTTGATCAGGAATTAGCCGAGCGTGTCGAACGACCCCCAAGATCGCCGCCCCCAGGATCGCAGCCTCCAGGATCGCAGCGCCGCGACGGCGCAGCGCCGCCCACGCCGGCAGAGTCATCAGCCCGGCAATCGGCTCGTCCGGATGTGCCAGAAAGAGCTCCGCGAGACGATGCGTGACCGCCGAACGATCATCACGCTGGTGATGATGCCCCTGCTGGTCTATCCGCTGCTGAGCATGGCGCTGAATCGTTTTTTGGTTTCGTCCACGGCGGGAACGTCCGAGCAGACGCCGTACACGATCGGCGTCGAAACCGACGACGAAGGCAACCTGTTGCTGGCGTGGCTGGAAGACCCGATGAGCCAGCCACCCGCGGCGATCCTGAAGGCCAGCAAGGGGAAACTCGCCACGTTTCGTGTCGTCAACACCACGTCCGTCGGACTCAATCCCAAGCAAGCCCTCCAAGAGAAAAAGATCGATTTGGCAGCCCGCATCGAAGCGGGGAATCCGCCACGATTGCGATTGACGGCGTTCAACGGTGATCCGCCCAGCCAGGGCGCCCAACGGATTTTGACCGAACGGCTGCATTGGTTGCGTTTGGCGCGTGCCGAAACGCTCGCCCAGTCACAATTGAGTGATTACACGCCGCCGACGGAGGTCTCCGTGGAGAACGTCGGGGTCGCCGAAAAGCCGTCGATGCTGGGCACAATCGTACCGCTCGTGTTGGTGTTGATGACGATCACCGGTGCGGTTTACCCGGCGATCGATTTGACCGCCGGCGAGCGAGAACGGGGCACGATGGAGTCGCTGATGGCATCGCCGGTGCCCCGCTCGTACATCTTGTTCTCAAAATACGTTGCCGTCGTCGTCGTCGCCTTGCTCACCGCGATGGCGAACCTGTTGGCGATGTTCACGACGCTGTGGGCAGGCCGGCTGCTACCACTGTTGACCGGTGGGGAAGACGCGTTTCCGTGGTTGGCCGTGCTGCAAATCCTCGGGCTGTTGGTGCTCTTCAGCGGCTTCTTTGCAGCCGTGCTGCTGTCGCTGACCAGCTTCGCGCGCTCGTTCAAAGAAGCCCAGGCCTATTTGATTCCCGTCATGCTGCTGTCGTTGACTCCGGGGATGTTGTCGCTGATGCCCGGGGTGACCTTGAAGGGGCCCTTGGCGATTGCCCCGTTGATCAACATCGTCTTGCTGGCACGTGAGGTGTTGCAGGGGACGGCGCAAGCGGCGCCCGCGGTGATCACGGTCCTCAGTACAATCGGATATGCCGTGGCCGCGATCGCCATCGCATCGAAGTTGTTCGGCAGCGATGCGGTCAGCCGTACCAGCGGGCAATCGTTCGGCGCCATGTTGAAACGACCGACGCGCCCGACGCCGACGCCGTCACCCCAAGCCGCCGCGATGACGCTGGCGTTGTTGGTTCCGATCTATTATCTGGTCAGCAACGTGCTGATCCGGATCGTGCCCGAGCTGTCCATCACCACGGTGCTGATGCTCAACGCCATCGCGCTGATTTTGACCTTCGGCCTGATCCCGTTTGTCTCGGTCGTGTTGGCACGCTGCAATTTCTCGACGAGCTATCAATTGGCGATGCCGTCACCGCTGGCACTGCTGGGGGCGCTGCTGGTCGGGTTGGGAGCTTGGGGGTTTGCGCACGAGTCGTTTGTGATTGCCAAGCAGATGGGAATCGGCGGGCTGGATGTGGATCGGATCGAAAAGACACGGCAAACCGTCGAAGCACTGAAAGTCGCTCCGGCGTGGTTGCTGGTGGGGACCCTGGCGCTGGCACCTGCGGTGATCGAAGAATTGTGCTTTCGCGGATTTTTGTTCACGGCACTTCGCAAGGTCCTCTCGCCGGCTCGGGTGATCGTGACCACCGCCGTCATTTTTGGACTGTTCCACGTCGTGACCGGCAACATGTTGCTGATCGAGCGATTTGTGCCGACGACGCTGCTGGGGCTGATCCTCGGCTGGATCGCCTATCGCACCCAAAGCGTTTGGCCCGGTGTGCTGATGCATTTCACCCACAACGCCCTATTGAATCTGGCCACGAAGTACCAGGACAAGATCGCGTTTCTCGGCGAAGGGTTCGAGAACCAAATGCATCTGCCGGCGACCTGGATGGTCGTTTTGACCACCACGACGTTGATCGGGTTGGGCATCCTGTGGTTTTCGAGCCCCAAGTCGCCGGTCGCCAAGCCGAATCTGGCAACCACCCCCGCCTGAGGCGGACAGTTTCTAAAGCCACCCTCCTGGTAGCGGTTGATCTCTGCACAACCTAAGAAACCCTCCGGTGTAGAGGTCGTGCAGTTTACGAAGCAGCCCTCCTCGCAGGAGGGTCGAGCGCAGCAAGGGGAGGTCGAACGGTGAATTGCGAGTTTTACTTCAGCTGCCAGATTCGCGTCCCAAGCAGCAAAGAGAACCCTCTCCTCGCTACGCTCGACTCTCCCAGAGGGAGAGTGGCGAAACCCCTTTGAATTCAACGACTTAAAAACTGCACGACCTCTGTGCGGGAGGGTTGCATCACTGAATTTCAGAATCGGCTTTGGGCTTGTCGTCGATGGCTGAGGTTTCGTTCCCCCCATTTTTCGACCCGCCCATTTTCTGACCAGATTCTTTTCCATCCGATATCGTGTAGGATGCCCAGATTAACGCCCGCACGGTTCGAATTCGATTGCATCACGAATGTCCGACGACCCTCCTGTACCCGCAAACGATTCCTCCTACGTCGTTGTCGCTCGCCGCTATCGTCCCCGCAATTTCGAAGAATTGGTCGGCCAGGAGCACGTCGGTCGGGCGCTGACCAATGCGATCGAAACCGGGCGGGTCGGTCATGCCTACCTGTTCACCGGGGCTCGGGGGGTCGGGAAAACCAGCACGGCGCGGATTTTTGCCAAGGCGCTCAACAACCCCGGCGGGCCCAGCGCGACGTTTGACAACAATGACGATGTCGCCCAGGCGATCGATTCGGGCGAAGACATCGATGTGATCGAAATCGACGGAGCCAGCAATCGCGGGATCGACGAAATCCGCTCCCTGAGGGCCAACGTCGGCGTCCGGCCCAGCCGCTCGCGGTACAAAATTTACATCATCGACGAAGTCCACATGCTGACCCAGGCGGCGTTCAATGCGTTGCTGAAGACGCTGGAGGAACCGCCCGAGCATGTGAAGTTCATCTTCTGCACCACCGACCCGGAGAAGATGCCGATCACGGTCTTGAGTCGGTGTCAACGCTTCGATTTTGCGCCGGTCGAAGTTTCCAAAATCGTCAAACGGCTACAGGAGATCGTGGCCGCGGAAAATGCCGAGGCCGACGAGGCGGCCCTCGAGCTGGTCGCACGCCGGGCCGCCGGTTCGATGCGGGATAGCCAATCGTTGCTCGAGCAAGTGCTCAGTTTTAGTGACGGGCATTTGACGGCCGATCAAGTTCACTCGATGCTCGGGACCGCCGATGATGAACGGCTGCACAGGCTAGCCCAAGCGATGTGCGAGCGCGATGCCGCCGACGCGCTCGCTCAATTGGACGCGGCAGTCGATGCCGGTGTCGACGCCGGGCGGATCGCCGAACAACTGTTGGGGTACTTTCGCGACTTGATGGCCGTGACGGTCGGCTGCGACGCCACGCTGCAACGCCACACCGCTGCCTCCATGCACGGCGAGCTGAAAAAATTGGGGGACGCCTGGGGGCTGCAAACCGTCCTGGCCGTTGTCGCATTGATCGACCAGACGCTCGTTCGGATTCGGCACAGCGTCTACGGGCGGGTGTTACTCGAGTCGACCGTGATTCAGATCTGCAACTTGCCCGACTTGCAAGCGATAGCGGATTTGGCCGCCGCTGCTGGCAGCGGAAAACCGCTGCCCCCTGCCCAGGCGGCACCGCAAAAAAAAAAGCTAGCGGCTGATCCAGCGCCGCCAATCGCGGGGCAACCCGCCACGCCGACGTCTTCTTCGCCGGCACCCGCCGAGCCGCTGGCCCCCGTCGCGGCTGCTCCGGTTTCTGCTGCTCCGGCCACGTCACCGACCCAGCCTGAACCGCCCGAGCCGGCCACGAGTTCGCCAGCCACGAGTACGCCGGCCACCAATTCGCCGGCGCCTGCTGGACCCGCGGACGCGTCGGGCTCGCCGCCGTCGCCCAAGATGAGATTGTCGGCGTCGAACGTTCAAGCAGTCCTGGCGCAGGCGCTCCAGGGCGTTCAGCCGATGACCGCGTCGATCGCCTCGATGGCGGAGGCGCAATTGGAAGGCAGCTCCAAAATCAATTTGGTCTTTCCGGCCGAGTCATCGATGTCGATGAAGCGGATGGATTTGCCCGAGCATCGCGGGCCGGTGTCTGAGGCGCTGGCCGAAATCGTCGGCCATCCGGTCACCCTTCAATTGGTCGCCGGCGCCGCGTCGCCCGGGCGCCCCCAGGCCCCCAAGCCGGCGCCCAAGGCGACAGCCAAAGAGCGGATGGAACGGATGCGAGAGATTGAATCCCATCCCTGGATCCAAGCCTGCGTGCAAACCTTTCAAGCCGAGATCGTCAAGATCGATCCCAAGCAATGATCGGTTGCGTCGCGGCTGGCTGACGAGACCGTCCAGCTTAGGGCTAGCGCGAAACGCGGCAAATCTGAATGATCTGACCGAATGGGTGAGAGGTGGTCGTCGGAGGGGTGTACGACGTCCTTTCTAGGTCGTCGCGCAGAGCCCCACGGGCGACGGCCCGGAAGGGCCATCGTACGTGCGCAAAGCGGTCGCTGCGACGCAGCGAACGAGGGCGGCTCAAGCCTGCACACCAACACTCTTGCCCGTTGTTTTGAACGCACGTCTTGCCTTTTCCTTGACGTCATTCATTCAATCGACGTCCCCTGCGAATGAATCTCCGACACTGCGCCGGCAACCGCATTGCAACGACATGTGTGGATGGATGATGCAGCTGGTGAGGAATGCGTGAACCGATGTTCGTCCGTAAGCTTCGTCCTGGTGTCGCAAAGAAATTTGCAAAATAAATGTTCGGTGAAGCGCTGCGACAATCAATTTGTGTCGGTTCGGCGAGGTCCCCTTCGTGTTGCGTAAGGGGGAACTGGAGCACATCCCAAAAATTCTCTGATTGCAGATTGGGGGGACACCGAGCCAACTTGATCTTGGCGCTGATCAAATTGCTTGACAGTTTTTGAATCGATGTAGAATCGGGGCGTCGAATGGCGGCGACACTATCGAAACAGAGCAGACCTTCGCTGGAGCGAAAACTTGATTTGCCAACGATCCGATGACGACCGTGTAAACGTGTTCTCATTGAAACCGATTACGGAGATGACGCAGCGATTGACTGATCGTTGCCGTAACATAAAGCGACTCGTGGTCCGAGCCATCGAGATCGCAGGGCGACCGCCAGTGAAGCACGCCGACGCAGGTCTCTCTGTTTGTGTCGGTCAACAACGTGCTTGGGCAATGGCCTCCGTTCGTCGCACGGACAGTCTCTTTTTTCAGCGCTGCGTCACCGCCCCAGCAGCCGATGGCGGTCGATCAGCCGCAGTCGCGTCCGGCACGGTGTGTGCCAGTCAGTGGTACGGGCCGCCGCCATCAAGGGACTCTCGATGAGCAATCAATCGGCATAAGGTTGGTTCAATCCACCATGCCCCATCAATCAATAGAGCCTCGCAATCGGCTCGCTGGCGGCTAAAGCTGCGCACCGCAGGGTGCCCCAAAATTTGTAAGTGATCTCGTTGCGCCGCGTCGGGTCGGGATCAAAACGTTGATCGATCGAATACTGACTAGTGAACAGTTGTTGTGTGAATGGGGTGAGTGTCACCCAAGCGGACGAAGTCCAGGTTTAGGAAGTGGGGTAAGCATCTTGCTTGCCTTTCAGAGCGATGCTCGCCTGTCGAACAGTGGAGAACGCAAGCTGGAAGCTTACGCCACATTCATGCAAATCATTGATGAACACGCATCAAAGCCCCGCGCTCGCGTTTGACCCCCTTCTCGCTTCAAACGCGTCTCCTTCCTCCCCACTGAAGCCATGAAACGTTACCAAGACGAAGCTCTGGATGCCGACGACGGCGCAGAGCTGAATATCGATTTGCTCGGCATCGTTCGCCGCCGTTTTCATCTGATCATGTTGGGCGTCTTGGTCGGTGCGACGTGCGCCACGATTTACTTTGTGAAACAAAAACCGGTTTACGAGTCGAGCTTGGCCGTCTTGGTGGGCCAGTTGTCCAGCGAGATGGCGAGCACGGGCGTGCGTGGCACATCCGATGGTGCGGTGACGATGCAAGACGAAGTCTTGTCAACGCATATCGAGCTTTTCAGCAGCCCCAAGGTCCTTCAGCAAGCGATCGATCGGGCGAATTTGAACCGTTCGGTTGGGCAGCTTCGCGGTGGTCTGTCGATCAGCAAGGGAGGCCAGGGGGCAGGCGCGAGTGCCAGTATTTTGAGGGCGACGTATCGAGACGGTGATCCAGAAACCGCAGCCAAGGTGCTGCAAGCCGTTTTTGATTCGTATCAGCTTTACGTCGATGGTCAGTCGCACGACGTGGGAGCCGAGGCAGTCGAGTTGATCGCAAAGGCTCAAGTCCAAAACGAGATTGCACTTCAGGAAGCCGATCAGGCGTACCGCGACTTCGTGGCATCGGTGCCCGCGTTGCTAAACGTCAGCGGCAGCGGCGTGGGGAACCTGGAGGATATTCACCGGACCCGGCTCAAGAGTATTGAAGGCGAGCTTGCGAGCGTGCGGACGGCTCTCGCCTCGGCCCGTTCGCGAAGGCTGGTCATCGCCGACGCGGTCAAGGGCAAGAGGCCGGAGGACTTGACCGATGCCGAAGTGATGACGCTGTTGACCGAAGATGACATGGCTCGGCTGCAAACGCTGGTCAGTATCGCAAAAGAGAGGAAAGCGAAAGACGATGGTCTGGACATCGCTCGGATCGTGGCGAACACGTCCAGTACATCAAAAGTCAATCGATTGATGGGGTTGCTCAGTCAGCGACAGGTCATGCGCGCCACCTATGGTGCCGGGCACCCCAGTGTGGTCGCACTCGATACCGAAATCGCCAGCATCCAAAAATTCGCTCCGCAGGAAGGCGATGAACCGTCTGAGGAAAAGGAAAGTGATTTCGATGTCCCGCCTGCCGAAATCCTGGCCGCCTACTATGCCGTGCTCAAAAGTGACATCAACGAGTTTGCCAAACGTGAAACCGAGTTGCTCGCCCTCTCGGAGCAGGAGTCCAAGCTGGCCAAAGAAGTTGAGTTGAGTTTTCTCAAGGGGACGGCGCTCAAGGCGAACCTCGACCGGGCGCAGGCTCGTTACGACGAAGTGTTCAAGCGTCTGCAAGAATTGAATCTCACCAACGACTACTCCGGCTTTTCGACCGACTTGCTGGTGATGCCTGTTCCGGCCAGTCTGCCGGTTTGGCCGGCAAAGTCAAAGATCGCCATGATGGGGATCATGGGCGGAATCATGTTGGGGCTGGGTTTGGCAATGCTGGCCGAGTTGGCCGACCGCACGTTCCGAAATCCCGAGGAAGTGGAAAGCGTGGTCGGCGCACCGATCTTGGCCCACATGCCGATGCTTCGCGAATCAAAGCTTCAGAAACAGGCGATCAAAGATTCCGCCATTTCACCGATGATCGCGGCGTTCCACGTTCCCCGGGCGACTGATTCTGAAACATTTCGCGTCGTTCGAACGTCGGTTCTGTTCTTGGCAAAGAAGCAATCGAAGCAAGTGTTCTTGCTGACCAGTCCCAGTCCCTCCGACGGCAAGTCGACGACGATCGCCAACCTGGCGGTCTCGATGGCCCAGGCCGGCAAGCGGGTGTTGTTGGTCGATGCGGACTTGCGGCGGCCGACGGTCGCAAAAAACTTTGGCATTGAACGTTCGCCCGGTCTTTCTGATTACTTGAATCACGTCGTCTGTTTTTCGGAAAGTCTGCACGAATGCGAGCAAATCAATCTGACGCTGTGTCCGGCCGGTTCGCGGACTTCGGCCCCGTCGGAGTTGCTGGAGTCGGAGTCTTTCGGGGAATTCATCGCGGAGGCCCGGCAGTCCTTTGACATGATTTTCATTGATTCCCCGCCCCTGTTGGCGGTGACCGATCCGGCGATCATCACACTGCATGTCGACAGCTGTCTGCTGGCCGTGCGGATCGAAAAAAACAACCGAACGCTCGTCGAGCGGGCCACGGAAATCCTTCGCGATCAATGTGTGCCGATCGATGGTGTGATCGTCAACGGTCGTGATTCACGTCGTCGCGGCTATGGATACAGCAGCTACAACTACTACGGAAAAGGCCAGTATGGCTACGTCGACGGTTACCGGCGGTACTACGAATCTGACGAAGAAGAGGCTGTGATCTCCAACGGGCGTTCGCGAAAGCGGGTCAATGGAGAAGCGGTCAAAATGAATGGACGCGGTGCCAGCGATCGTTTGATCACGGGCAAGCGTTGATCAGGTGTCTCGTTCTCTCAATTCAATGATGTTTTTTAAGAAACTGGGTCACGGAAGAACATGAACGCGATCAGCACAACAGCAAAGAAGCCGTCGGATGCCCGTCCGGTGATGGAGAGCGTGGCTGCGACGCACCCGTCCGAATCGGGCAGTCGTCTCGATGCTGCGTCGCTGCAGAAGCTCGGCACGTCGACGGCGTTGGCCTTGGGCAGGAAACAGGCGTGGTATGACCTGCGTTCAACCTTGCCGCTATTGATCTCTGACATCCTGGCCAGCAGTGTCGCGGTCACGGCGGCGACGCTGGTTCACCGCTGGAACGGTGGCACGCCGCATCCGGCGTTTAGTTTGAGCGTGATCCTGCTGGTCGTCTTGATGCATCGTATCCACGGATTGTATCCGGCCTGTGGTGCGAGTTACGCGCAAGAGTTTCGCGGGATCATGCGGACCTGTATCGTTGTGACGGTGGGCGTCGCATTCGGGTTGCTGATGAGTTCCAGCGTGGGCGCCTTTCCTTGGCTCTGCTGGGCCACACTGTCGATCACCTTGTTCTTTGGTCTGGCCGCGGTGCGTCCGACGGCCAGGCGATTCCTAAGCCAATTTGACTGGTGGACTCAGCCGGTCGTGATCGTCGGCAACGGTAGTGCGAGCAGACAGCTGTTTGATCGACTGGACCGATCGCGACATGAAGGGTTGCGACCGGCGGGGATCGTTTTCGACCCCACGCGACATTGGGACGGTTTTCCGGCGACGAATGCACCCGAGCGAAAAACGACGGAGTCCCGAGTGCGGGAACAAGCCGATGGTCAGTTCGTTCGAATCGATTCACCCGAGGGGCTGCGACGATCTAACGGTAGTCCAGTCGGCAACGGCGCACCGGTGCGTCGCTCGGAGAGTTGCTGGCTGGGGCCGACGACGGAATTGGAATCGATCCTTCGTGGAACCGGCGCGTGCCGGCTCGCCCTGGCCGAGCAGGACGCCGGGCAATGGCAGGACTATCACGCGTTTCACGGGATCCCGCACGTGATGCTGCCGATGGATTTTTCCTATCATCCGACCGAATCGGTGCGGTTGGCGGAGCGTGGATCGGGAATCGAACTGCATTGTTACACGGCACTGACCAGCCCCCATGCCCAGTTGGCCAAACGGGTGATCGACCTTGGCCTGGTGTTGCTGACCCTGCCGTTCTGGCTGCCACTGATGATCGCGATCGGGATCGCCATCAAAATCTTTGATCCGGGGCCAGTGTTTTACTATCAGGATCGTGTCGGCAGGTATCGCAACCCGTTTCGCGCGATCAAATTTCGCAGCATGGTCTGTGACGCGGATCGCCGGCTGAGTGAATATCTGCAGAAGAATCCACAGATGATGAAGGAGTGGAAGCGAACCCACAAATTGCAGAAAGATCCACGGGTGACGAAGATCGGCGAATTCTTGCGGAAGACCAGTTTGGACGAGTTGCCGCAACTGTTCAACGTGCTGGTCGGAGAGATGAGTCTGGTCGGGCCGCGACCGATCATCGACAGCGGCGACTACGACCGCGAATACATCCAAGAGTATCCGGAAGTCTTTGAGCTCTATCAAATGGTGCGGCCCGGAATCACCGGCCTTTGGCAAGTCTCCGGCCGAAATTCGACCAGCTACACGCAGCGAGTGTTCATGGACCGCTTCTACCTCCACAACTGGTCGATCGGTCTGGACATCTTCATCCTCTGGCGAACCGTCAAAACCGCCCTGCTCCGCGAAGGAGCGTGTTAGGCGAGTCGTCAGTAGGCAGTAGGCAGTTGGCAGTAAGAATGGAGTGTGAGGGGTATGGCTGGTTTTGAGGATTTAGATGTTTGGAAGCGCGCGGTGGAGATGAGCGCGAGTATTTATCTCGAAACGAAGTCCTTGCGAGACTTTGGTTTTCGAGACCAGGTCACACGGGCAGGACTTTCGATTCCATCGAATATCGCTGAGGGGATGGAGCGATCAACCGTGTCGGACCAATGTCGGTTTCTGGACTATGCACGTGGTTCGTGCGGAGAAGTGCGAACGCAGGTCATTGTCGGGATGAAAGCCGGGTTTATTAACGAATCCAATGGCCGCCACTGGCAACAAGAATCAAAAGAACTCTCCGCAATGATCCAAGGCCTAATCAAAAGCATCAGGAGGCGGGAAGAGTAAGAAGTTGGCAGTTGGCAGAAAGAAGATGGAAGAAACAGCACGGACATATTGGAGCAAATGCCTTCGCTTGGTGACTACATACAAACGCCGCAATGTCCCCCGCTGACGACTGCCAACTGACGACTGCCAACTGCCAACTCTCCCTCCCACCTGCCCACTCTTAGCCTTTTTCTTTCTGCCAACTGCCAACTGACGACTGCCAACTCTCTCTGCCAACTCTACAATGAAAAAAGCACTCATCACCGGTATCACCGGTCAAGACGGATCCTACCTCGCCGAGTTCCTGCTCGAGAAAGGCTACGAGGTCCACGGGATCAAACGTCGAGCGTCCTCGTTCAACACGGACCGAATCGATCACATTTATCAGTCGCCGCACGAGGAGCAACCGCAATTCAAGTTGCACTACGGCGACCTGACCGACACGTCCAACTTGACGCGGATCATCAACGCGGTGCAGCCCGACGAAGTCTATAACTTGGGTGCCCAGTCGCACGTCGCGGTTTCGTTCGAGTCGCCTGAATACACCGCCGACGTCGACGCGATCGGAACGCTCCGACTGCTCGAAGCGATTCGTTTCCTTGGCCTGGAAAAGAAAACCCGTTTCTACCAAGCCTCCACGTCAGAATTGTTCGGCTTGGTTCAAGAGATCCCGCAGAAAGAAACCACGCCGTTCTATCCGCGTTCGCCCTATGCGGCGGCGAAGATGTACGCGTACTGGATCACGGTCAACTACCGCGAGTCGTACGGCATGTATGCCTGCAACGGGATCCTGTTCAATCACGAATCACCGCGGCGGGGCGAGACCTTCGTCACCCGCAAGATCACGCGAGGCATCTCCAACATTGCCCAGGGCCTCGAAGAATGCCTGTACCTGGGCAACATGGACGCCCTGCGAGATTGGGGGCACGCCAAGGACTATGTAAGGATGCAGTGGATGATGCTGCAGCAGGAAGAAGCCGACGACTTCGTGATCGCAACGGGGCAGCAGATCAGCGTCCGGGAGTTCGTCAAGATGTCGGCGAACGAAGCCGGCTTAGAACTCGAATTCACGGGCGAAGGCGTCGACGAGATCGCCACGGTCACGCAAGTCACCGACAGCGAGAAAGCTCCCTCGGTGAACCCCGGCGACGTGATCGTCCGGGTCGACCCCCGCTACTTCCGCCCGGCCGAAGTGGAAACCCTGCTCGGCGACCCCACCAAAGCCAAACAAAAACTCGGCTGGGAATGCGAGATCACGGTCGAACAAATGTGCGCCGAAATGGTCGCCAACGATCTTGAAAACGCCCGCAAACACGCCCTCCTCAAACTCCACGGCCACACCGTCAGCGTGGCGGTGGAGTAATAATTCATCATGATTCGTATACACCAAAGGCAAAGTTGCCGATTTCGTCAGCCGCCAAACTGAATGGCGGCAACTCATTGCGGTTGCTGATCAGGACTCAGTGGGATCGGCGAAAACAACCACTAGCTACAGCGCGACGTCTAAGCGTCATGGGATCGACACTGCCGGTCCACCAAAGATTCATCTATGTCGGTTCGCAACCTCCTCTATAAAGCCAGTAGTCTGCCCGTCACCGCATGCAGGTAGCGAACAATTGCACTGACGCATTCAAGAACATCGTTGCTTACGCACGCCGAACATAACTTCGAACGCCCGAATCCCATCAGGTTCGGCGTTGACCAAACAGCAGTAGCATCGGCTTGATGTACGCTTGTCTGTGAACCGCCTAAATTGTCAAACAATACGAATGAACGTTCAGAGATGCAGGCGGATGTGCCCTTGATAGCCACCCCCCAGTCGGCGTATCGCGCGTTCATCCTGGCCTTGCCACGCGTCCGCGAGTGGGGCAAGCTTATTGCAATCACTGGTTCGGCTCAGGTAGCGGTCCAGGCGATAGGATTCATCACCGGAATACTCGTTATACGGTTGCTGCCAACCCAAGAATACGCGCTATACACAATTGCCAACACGATGCTCGGCACCATGGCGTTGCTTGCCGATGGTGGTGTCTCGTCAGGGGTGATGTCGCAGGGCGGAAAGGTTTGGAGCGATAAGAAGAAGCTGGGAGCTGTGCTGGTCACGGGATTCGCTCTACGTCGAAAATTTGCAGTCGGGAGTGCGTTTGTTGCGATACCCGTTCTATTGTACCTCCTCCGACATCATGGTGCGTCGTGGGGCGTTTCGGCGATGCTCGCATTCTCATTAATGCCCGTTTTCGTTGCGACGCTGAGTGGCAAACTGCTCGAGATAGCACCCAAACTAAATCAAGATATTTCGAAACTGCAAAAGCTCCAAGTCGGCACCAACCTCATTAGACTTGCATCTAGTGGGTTTCTGCTAATGGTATTTCCCCTTGCAGCGGTGGCGATTGCTGCAACTGGTGTCGCCCAGATTTGGTGGAATCGACGGCTTGCGGCACGAACCGAAGAATATGCCGATTTCCAGGTGGCTGAAGATCGAAATGTGAGAGACGAGATGCTAGTGATTGTTCGGCGTGTCCTTCCATCGTCTATCTATTTCAGCTTCTCTCTTCAGCTTAGCTTTTGGTTGCTTTCGTTTTTTGGATCCGGCGAATCAATCGCTCAACTTGGGGCGCTAAGCCGAGTCGCGGTTGCGGTTGGTGTGCTAACGACAATTTCTTCCTATCTTGTCATTCCGCGATTTGCGCGGCTCCCAGCGTCGCCATCTGTATTGAAGGCGTTCTATATAAAAGTGCAACTTGTGCTCTTTGTGGTATGCGGTTTTGGATGCTTAGTGGGCTGCTTTCTTGCGGGCCCCATTCTCGCGATATTGCCAGTTGAGTACGCATCGCTCACCCTTGCTTTTCAGTTAAAGTTGGGGGTCGCTGCTTTCGGTGTGCTAATCGGAACGCTAGTGGGTCTGAATGCAAGCCGAGGGTATATCATGTCGCCAAAAATTCAGATTCCGCTAAACCTTGCAATCGTTGCAGTTACGGCGGCAGTTTTCCAGCCAACGACGCTCATCGGAGTCTTGTACGTCGATCTGACGCGAGCCGCCATTGCCCCAGTCGTGCAGAATGCGATTTTTTTCACCCACTTGAAGCAAGCTAAATAACATGCAGAGTAGGGTTTCAGTTGTTCTCGCTGCTGATCAGCGATATTTCCCGGGGCTTTTAGCGACAGTTTTTACAGCGCTGGCGTCGTCTCGTGATCGCGAGCGATTCGAATTTTTTATTTTCGATGGAGGCATTGACAAACTGTCAAAGGAAAAGCTGGAGCAACTTGTTGTCGCATTTGGCAACAATCACGGCATTCGGTGGTTGGTTCCACGGATCGAAAAATTCAACGGCTTAATTTCGATGAATGGAAACTTTTTGGAATACGCGAGATTGGCATTGCCGGATTTGGTAGGACGGCCTCGGGTTTTATGGCTAGATGCGGATCTGTTGGTGTTTCGAGACTGTGTTGAGCTTTGGGGGCGAAGCATTGGGGATGCGCTGATCGCAGCCGCAAGTGAAAATATCGCGTTTGGTGACGACGTGAGCAATCTACACGAATTTGGGATTCCGGATGACGCGTCATACTTCAATACCGGGGTGATGGTGATGGATCTGGACGGTTTGCGTGAATTCAATTTCAGTGCCATGGCTATCAACTTCCTAAGAGGGAATGCTGGGAACTATCTCTGGCATGATCAAAGTGCAATCAACGTGGTTCTTCACCGTCGTATCTCCGAATTGCCTCGTTGCTTTAATTCGCTCAACCGTGCGTACCTCAATTCACCGTCCGAAAGCTTTGTTGGGCGAGGGGGGTACAATTATCACTTTCTGGAACGTCCCAAGCCTTGGCAGCGGTACTCGGGTGAGCCACACGCAAGGATTTTTTATGGCATCATGAAGCTCCTGAGTGAGCCAATGCCAGAATTGACTTCTTCGAGAAATCGGCTGGACTGGTTGAAATGGCAGTTCCCGCGATTTGCTGAAAATTGGTATTCCGTCACACCCAAGCGTTTTGTCAAGCCCGTTGCAATGCAAACGTTGCGTAACATTTGGGGGGCGAACTCCAGGTTGAAGCATATCAGCGGCACCGGTTGTGTTGAGAAGGTTGTGGGGAGACTAAAAGCGGCGTATTTGGAAGCAAAGGAACACAGTTCTCAGAAAAGGACACTGACGTCATGAGTGTATCGGGCGGACGCAAGGTTTTTTGCCTCGGGCTTTCTCGGACCGGAACGACCTCGCTCTGCTTGGGACTGGAAGCGTTGGGGCTAAAGACGAAGCATTTTCCATTCGAGCTTTTTGCGCGACCGGAAGTTATTTGGGCGCAGAAGTTCTACCCAAAAATCAAGCGGAGCTTGTCTAGGCGTTGGCAGTTGCGAAAAGAGTTGAAGGCGCTCAGGCTGCATGACCCTGTCGTCACACTCAATTCTTATGACGCTTTCGGGGATTTGCCAATTCCACTCTTTTTCAAGGAGCTGGACGGGGCCTTTCCAGATGCGAAGTTTATATACACGACGCGTCAAATCGATAGCTGGTTGGATAGCATGGAATGGTTGCTCGAACGCGGCCGTTACGAACGTGGGTGGACTACTGGTGAACTAGCCGACGAAATGCACTTTGCCATCTACAACTCAGCTCGATTTGATAAACCAAGATTAGCGAAAGCGTTTTTGGACCATGAGCAATGTGTCCGCGAGCACTTCGACGGCCGCGAAGGCAAGCTTTGCACGATTGATATTTCACGCGGAGAGTTGACGTTTGAGAGGATTTGTCAATTCCTCGGCCTCCCCGTTCCATCGGGTCCATTTCCAACTGCAAACGCAAAATGAGCAGCATTAGCCCACAAAAGATGTCGGTTGTTATTCCGACCTATAACCGCACTGACGACCTTTGCCGCTGCCTGGAGTGCTTGGCTCCCTACTTCGCTGAAGATCGTGGCTGCAGCGACTCGTTTGCGGTCGAGGTGATCGTTAGTGACGACGCTTGTGACAAGTCTTTGGAAATGTTGCTTGCAGATCGATTTTCATGGTGCCGATACTTCACAGGGCCAGGGCAGGGGCCTGCAGCGAACCGAAATAGTGGAGCACGCCACGCTAGGGGAGACTGGCTCGTTTTTACAGACGATGATTGCTTACCTCGGCCCGGCTGGATAGACGCGTACGCGAAGTATACCGGGGAGTTTGATGTGCTCGAGGGCAAGACGACCTCGAATCGGAAGCGAGTGCGGCTCAGTGAGACGGCTCCCATAAACGAATACGGTGGCTGCCTTTGGTCCTGCAATTTTGCGATACGGAGGAGTTTGTTTGTCGAATTGGACGGCTTTGATGAAGAATACTTGTTCTGGAAAGAAGACCAGGACCTGCAGCAACGCATCCTCAAATCAGGAAGGGTAATAAAGTTTCTTCCTGACGCATGTGTAGTTCACCCGTGGAAAGCGCCCCGTGCAATATCAAAGGAGCACATGGTTTTCGCTGCCACCCGGATGTTCTGGGAGAAGCACGAAGCGAAACCAAGCAGTGAAGCCGCGTATTTCATTAGAGCCGGAGTTGCCAGCTTTGTAAAAGTTACACTGCCGGGAGTTTGGAGATACAGTGGAAAAGGGGTGCCCTATGCAGCGTTGCTGAACCTCGCATGGATCACCGAGGGGCTACGGGTGCTGGTAAGGAAGTAGACGTAACGCACATGAACGTTAAAGAAAACAAGATAAGAACACAGGTTCGTCGTGCAGAAGTCTTATGTGGCTGGGCAGCCGACTGCGACTGAAAGCGGGTGTGCATTTTGCATCGATCCGTCTGGGGTGCAGCCTTCGCGACGGGGAAGAGATTCGTGCCTACCAACAATCGCTAAGTTGCAAGTGTCGAAGGCTTGTCCCGCAGGCAACTTTTCCTGCAGGCGGATCGGCAACAGATGCGTACTGTAGCTATTCCTAGCTTCGCTTTAACGGACGGGGCCTGCCGTAAACTCGTAAATGGACGCGGCAATGACGGCATGCTCGCTCTAGCGTTGCGTCTCCGCGAGATCGCAGTGGGCTCCTAAGCACGAAGGTCTCGTGGGATCCAGGACAAATTGCTTTCCTGGGCGGGAGTTGCGACAGTGACGCATACAAACACCAGCATTGTCATATCTTGAAAAGCATGTTCCGAGAAAACTTATGCAACTTTCGCATTTACTTGGCGAACTGCATTGTAAATCAGGTGCCATCGCACGGCTTTCGCCTGATGTTCTATCGCAGGATTATGCAGTTCAATATTGGCAAAGGAAGTGCAGTGCATTTAGCCTGCCGCTTCGATGCCAAGTCGAATTTCACGATGGGGCGACACTCCGTCCTCAATCGCGGCTGCCGCATTGACACGCGTGGTGGAGTAAGGGTCGGTGAAAACGTCTCGGTGAGCGAAGATGTCGTTATCCTAACCGCAAGCCACGATCCGCAGTCAAGCTCCTTCGCGGGGAGGCATGCTGAAGTCACGGTCGATGATTACGCATGGATTGGCACGCGAGCCATGCTACTGCCTGGTGTTCACGTAGGGCGAGGAGCAGTCGTGGCCGCTGGCAGTGTGGTCACAAGAAATGTAGCCCCTATGATGATAGTCGCCGGCACGCCTGCACGTGAAATTGGAAGACGTCATTGCGAGCTAAAGTACCATATTGATTATCGACGCTCATGGCATTGAGGGTAGCGAATTCACGACATGTCCGTGACAAGACAACTCTCCTCTGCTTGCAATTCAGACGCGATACCGGTATCGGGCTGCAATCGCATTGGTCGCGATGACCTGTGCATCATTCCGCAGGGCAGACCGAGCTATTCGAGAGGAATGCTTCTCCAGAGTCGCTCAAAAGCAGTTCGCTTCACCTAACCGATATGGAATTCTGGAACAGCCATTGCACGCAATAGAATGCATCTGGCCAGCGGGATGTTTTCTCAGCTATTCACTGTTCGATGACATCGAAAATATGGCAAGTCACGGGTCGGGCATGAACCACATCCGACAGAAATCACAAACTCCTACGAAAAGTGCACGGCGATTGACGATCGTCTTTCTATGCGGGAGCCTCGAACCGGGGCGTGATGGTGTGGGTGACTATACACGGCGCCTGGCTGCCGAGTGTATCCGACAGGGTCATGATGCCTTGGTTATTGCGCTTTGCGATCGCGAAGACCCTCTATTCAGTGACTCGAAGTGTGAAATCGAGAAGCATCAAAGCGACCAGGGCACCGCCGTTCGATGCGTCCGTTGGTCGAGAAATGACGGTTGGGCGCGGAAGACGAGACGGCTCGCTCAGATTCTTCGGCAGGAGTCACCCGATGTGATTAGCATTCAATTTGTCCCTTACTCCTTCAACGCAAGAGGCCTTCCCTTTCAGTTCCTGCGATGCTTTTGGAAATGCAGAGCGGTGGTAGGGGGGCGATGGCACATCATGTTTCATGAGCTTTGGATTGGGCCTCAAGAGGGAAAGCCACTATCGAGTCGGGTCATATCTCGATTGCAGCGTTCGGTGGTCCGTCAACTGCGACTGTGCGATGTCGTGCACACACACCTTCCTGTGTACAGGGAGGCATTGGCACAATGCGGGATCAACGCAAGTCCACTGCCCCTATTCAGTAACATCGCACGTAGTACGCAGTTTGTGGGCAATAGGGCCATCAACGGTGTTGTAAATATTGGATTCTTTTCGCAGCAGGATCCAGTCGCAGAGGTTCGTGACTGGATAGTTACATTTACCGAGGATGCCGAGAAAGGCGGGAGCAGTGTTTGCCTCCACCTTGCGGGGGCGCGGGGAAGCGCAGCGGAGAGCTATTGGCGGAAAAGTCTTGCCGGCAAAGCCGAGGTCGCTGTTCATGGGTGGATGGTGCCTGAAGAACTCTCGGTCTACCTGAGGTCGATGGATCTCGGGATAACCACCGTGCCGCGGCATGCGATTGGGAAGAGTGGCAGCGTTGCGGCTTTTTTTGAGCATGGCACTCCGGTCGCAGCACCAGTTACTTCCGTTGCTCATCCACATACTGGGCTGTTCATCGAACGCGAACACAAAATGGTCCTCAATAGCTTTGCTGACCTGAAGAAGTTTGAAAGACGCCCCTCAGAAGAGCCAACGAAGCTCACGTCCATTTGCCATGAGTTCCTCAATTCAATGTACATCGCGTCAAGTCAACACATAAGGCAACCGTTCTAGACATGACAGGTCAGATATCACGTTCGTACTCTGCGTTTCTGGATGTCATTCGGCTCTATGCTGCTTTATCAGTGTTCGCCGGTCACGCTGAGTTCGGCTGGTTCGGCAAAGTGCGTTTGCCGTTTTTCATGGACACGCATGATGCAGTTGTGATGTTTTTTGTTTTGTCGGGCTATGTCATTGCCTATTCCCAACAGGTCAATAAACGTGAATTGGCTAGTTTTATTCAAGCTAGGGTGTCCCGTCTTTATGCAACAGTCATTCCGGCCATCGGTCTTTCGATTGTTGCGACAATCGCGTTGGATCAGCTGAGCCCAGATCTTTGCGTCAGTATTGCGAAGCCGTACGACTTCATCAGGTACCTTGTTACACTAGGGTTTATGCAAAGCGTTTGGTTTCGCCATTTGTCGCCGTCGATCAATGGGGCATTCTGGTCGTTGAGTTACGAATTTGCATACTACATGCTGTTTGCAGTCACGACGCTGACGAATAATTGGAAGACGCGGGCTTTCGCAACATTGGTTGTCGCTGCGATCGCAGGGCCAGGGATCATGCTGCTGCTCCCGGCTTGGCTCTTAGGAGTCTTCGCGTTCCACGCGAAGAGGTTCAGGTTCACGAGATTCACAACCGTAATCGTTGCATTCGTGTCAGCTGTGATCGTCGCTTACGCTACTCTTTCCGGATGGCGTTTTCCTTTGCAGCCAGGAACACCTCCGCTGAATTTTTCTAGCAGCTTCATTTCCGATAACATTCTTGCTATCGGCATTGCGGGGGCATTGGTCGTCGCAGAGAAGGTGTTTTGGTTTGACATTAACGGGGCGTTCGCGAAGTGGATAAGAAGAGCTGGAGACCTGACATTTCCTATCTATCTATTCCATTTCCCAGTCCTGGTCCTGTTCGCAGCGGCAGGAGGCGCGGTAAGCGTTGAGTCTGGCCCGTCAAATACTGGCGGATTGGTCCTTGCGTTCGTTTTCACGATCGCACTCTCAATATTTTCTGACTATTTCCAACCAAGCATTTCTCGATTGATCAAGTCTTGCTTTGCGGTGATTCGCAATTCATTGTTAAAGCAAAGAATGCGAAGGGTCCTTGCGACGCCAAAACAAAAAGTAAACAGATAGTGAATTGGTGTGTCGCACCCGGAGGCAATGCACCCATAGGAGGTTTGCTCGAGAATCTTCGCAGGTGTTTTTGCAGGCGATTTTACGCGTTCCCTTGTCAGCATTGGGGCCTGCGCAGAGAGACTTGGCGCACGGCAAATCGCGGTGAGCGGCTGAGTTCGGTTGGGAATCCGCACTTGGCAGCGAAAGCACTTTGTTTTTTGGCGACCCTGTATTCCATTGTAGCTGCGTCTGACAGCCTGCGGCGGATGGCGGGGACCACAATGATCGCGGAATACAGGAGAGTCTGAGACCGATGAAATCAAGACGCACGTTGAGCGGCATCTGGAGTCTCCTTCGAGGTGCTCTAGGTTCGTTTCGCAACGAAGGGACGAGCTTGGCACTGACCGTTTTTAGCAAAGACCGTCCATTGCAGTTGGACGCCTTGCTCAGGTCAGTGAGAGAGCATCTCAGTGGCGATTTCGAGATCACTGTGTTGTGGAAGGCTAGCAATGAAGGATTCCTTGCGGCCTATGGCGATGTCTTCGGCCAGCTACGTGGCATGAACATTCGATCGATCGAAGAGAGTGAGTTTCTCAAAGATACGATTGAAGCTCTCGAGCAGACCCCCGCCGGTTCCGTGATGTTTCTTGTCGATGACATCTTGTTTATCCGTGAGTTTCGAACCGAGTGGTTGAAACGTTTTCGATTCATCAATGCTGTCCCAAGTACCCGCCTTGACTCTCAGGTAACGTACTGTCAACCACATGAATGTGAGTCTCCTGTTCCGCGTCTGAAGGCTGCTGGGTATGAACCTTGGAGGTCGTTCTCTTGGAGGGAAAGTATTGGAGGTTGGGCCATGCCGTTGGCCCTCGACGGAAATGTGTTTAGCCGTCGTGAGGTTGTTGCCCTCTTAAAAAGCATTGAATGCAAGAACCCCAATTCTCTCGAAGCAGCGTTTGGACCGTATCGATTTTGGTTCAAATATAGAAAGGGCTATTGTTTGACCGAACGCTGCATTCAAAACTTTGCTTTAAATCGAGTCCAAACCGAGAACGAGACCTTCCCGTGTGGGGAGTACTCTTCGGAGGCGATGCTTGAAAAGTGGAATCAGGGATTCCGACTCGACATCGAGAAGATGGCTGAAATTAAATCAAACAGCACACATATTGTCTGCGAGCCGGTTTTTGAATCGCGGCGGATGATTGCCTAGTTGACGATGCTGTTTCAGTATCTGATCGACGCGGTCGAATTGGCATGCCTGCCTGAGGAAAAAAACGGGGTTTCAAAAATTAGGGATTTCAATCGGTTTTTGGTTTTGCTGATTTCCATGTAGGTTTTATTTGGTCGGGATCGTTGATGAGATTCTCCAGTGCTTGCGCGGTGTGCGTGGCATTGGAGGATGAGCCTCAACGGCGTGTCCGCAATCACTGGCACGGCAGTATCTGTCTCAGAAGTTCTCTGCTTGTGACCAAATCTAGATGAGATTGTTGTGCTTTCTGCCCGCGAACAACTGGTTGTGTTAAATTGAAAATCCTTTTTTTGTCGCACCGATTTTATCCCGAGATAGGCGGGATCGAGGTGAATTCCGAGATCCTGGCCGGTGAGTTTTCCCGTGCCGGTCACAGCGTGCGTTTGCTGACTTGGTCCGCGGGCGACGACAAGCCAGATTGGGAATTCGACGTGGTGCGTCAGCCAACACTCTCGGAGTTGATTGCCGCGCACCGATGGTCGGATGTCGTCTATGAGAACAACATCTGCCTTCGGTTGTCATGGCCGGCGGCGCTTTTCCGTAAGAGGTCGGTGATTGCATTGCGGACGTGGTTGTCGGATGATTTAAGACGCAACTCGCTTCGGAAAACGGCGAAATCGATGTGGTTGCGTCGCGCCAATGGCGTCATTGCGGTCAGCGACAGTGTTCGCAAGCGATGCTGGCTTCCGGCTGAGGTTATCGGCAATCCGTACCGGCACGACGTGTTCGTTGAATCTTCAGAAATCGAACGTAACGGAGATTTTGTTTTTCTCGGCCGTCTCGTGTCAGATAAAGGCGTTGACGACGCAATCGCTGCGTTTTACGAGATCAGGAAGACGCCGCAAGGTCGGGCAAGCACTCTTGCCATCATCGGTGACGGGCCGGACCGTGAGCGATTGGAGTCAACCGTAAAGGAGTTGGGATTGACGGACTCCGTTACGTTCCACGGGGCACTGCAGGGTCAGGAGTTAGTAAGTACGCTTAACCGATTCAAATTCATCTGGATTCCTTCGAAATGGGAAGAGCCGTTCGGCAACGTCGCCCTCGAAGGCATGGCTTGCGGTTGCATTCCTATCGCATCAGATGGCGGTGGATTGCCGGATGCAGTCGGGGACGCTGGGATCGTTTTTCAGCGAGGCAACTTGGAGTCGATGATTCGAGAGAGCTTGGCGTTGATGCAGGATCGTTCAAGGCAGCAGCATTATCGTGATACGGCGGTGTCGCATCTGGAAAAACATCGCCCCTCGGTCGTTGCCAGCAAGTATCTGAAGACGATCGAAAACAGTGTCCAGTTGGGTTAGAAAGAATTCGTTGGGCGGGAGCGTTCGAGCGCCGGCCTTTCCGCACATGTATCAACGTGATTGACCATGCGATTGCCTGCTGAAGCAGACGATTCTGGAATTGTCCTGTCGCACCCCACTGGGAACGCCAACTCGCGTGGCGTACTTGGGGGGCTGTTGGCATCCGATCAGTTGGCAGCTTTCCATACCACGATCGCAACCTTTGACCGTGGTATTTGGGCACAACTCGGAAAGACTCGCCTGGGGCGAGACTTCGGGCGTCGCCGATTCGACGAGGCAGCCAAGGCGCGAACCCATCAGCGGCCCAGTCGGGAATTGGCCCGGATGGTCGCCGGGCGATTGGGGCTCGGATTTCTGACGCGACACGAGACAAGCTTATGTAGCGTGGACGCAGTTTATCGCGATCTTGATCGGCACGTTGCCCGCCGCATAGGCCGGAGCCAGTTCCGAGCCGTGTACTCGTATGAAGATGGGGCGCTCGAAACGTTTCGGACCGCAAAGTCGCTAGGGATCAAGTGTCTCTACGACCTGCCGATCGGCTATTGGAAATCGGCTCGCAAATTACTGGAAACCGAACGAGAGCGTTGGCCCGAATGGGAGTCGACCATGCCGGGTTTCCGGGACTCGGACGAGAAACTTGCTTGCAAGGACGAGGAACTGCAGCTCGCCGATCGGATTTATGTCGCGAGCCGATTTACAAAACAAACGTTGAGCGAATTTGATGGCCCTTTGGCCCCTGTTGAAGTGATTCCGTATGGCTTTCCTGATCCGGGACCGCAGCGGAGCTTCGAAGACATTCATCACCGTCCGTTGAAACTGCTGTTTGTGGGCGGATTGTCCCAGCGGAAAGGAATCGCAGATGTGTTTGCGATTGCTGACCAACTCGGCGACGCGGTGGACTTAACCGTCGTTGGACGCAGTGCGGTGCAAAGTTGCAACGTCTTGAACGACGCGTTGGGGCGCCATCGATGGATTCCGAGTTTGCCACACGATGACGTGCTGCGGCTCATGCGAGAAAACGACGTGCTCTTGTTCCCCTCCTTATTCGAGGGATTCGGCTTGGTCATTACCGAGGCCATGTCGCAGGGGACGCCGGTCATCACGACGGATCGAACTGCAGGGCCGGATGTAATCACGTCAGGTGAGGATGGCTGGATCATCCCCGCGGGCAACACGCCTGCGTTACGATCCGCCGTCGAGAATATCCTCGATGATCCTGACCAGATCGTGAGGATCAGCGAGAATGCACGTCAGACGGCGATGCGTCGGCCCTGGGAGACCTATGGGAAGACCCTGGCGACTGCGATCAAGACCTATCTGGAAACGGAAGTCGATGGCCAATAGCCACAGTCAGCCAATCGAGGTGGAATCCAGCGACCGAGAGCCCCGATGCGCAGCGTCATGCGAGATAGCGGTTCTCCCCGGGGCTGCGGAGCGGTCCCGCCCCCGCGTCCATCCAACAACTTCGCGACGAGGTTCTAGCACGCGAAAAGCAAAGCGTGGCCTGAAGGTAAGTCCAGACCAGCTTATCCGCTGGGGAGTCTGGTCCTACTTTCTCCTCGTGATTTTCGAGGGTGCGCTTCGCAAGTGGGTGCTGCCAGGCTTGGCGACGCCGTTGCTGGTGGTACGGGATCCGATTGCTCTGGTGAGTATCTATCTCGCGGTTCGACACGGGCGACTTCCGTTGAATACGTACGTTATCTCTGCGATCACGATTGGTTGCTTAGGGTTTGTGACTGCGATCACGATCGGGCACCAGAGTGCGTTTGTGGCAGCGTTTGGTACAAGGATTTTAGTCTTGCACGTACCGATGGCGTTCGTCATCGGCCGTAACCTGTCCAGGGTGGAGGTCCTGCGAATCGGTAGGGTGATTGTCTGCCTTGCAATTCCCATGGCGGCGTTGATGGCGATGCAGTTCTTTAGCCCGCAATCGGCTTGGGTCAACCGCGGAGTAGGTGGAGACATGGGGGGGGCCGGGTTCTCTGGGGCGATGGGGTTCATGCGGCCACCAGGAACATTCTCGTTTACCAATGGACTTACGCTTTTCTTCAGTGTCGCCGGCGTGTGGATCGCCTATTTCTGGCTGTCTCCAGGAAAGTGCAATCGCGTGACCTTGCTTCTGGCGACAGGCGGCATGATCCTTGCGATCCCGTTGTCAATCAGTCGGTCCCTGTTGTTTCACGCGATGGTAACCGGGGCGTTTGCGATCCTGGTGATAATGCGGAAGCCGATGTACTTGAAAAGAGTTCTTGGAGCTGCGCTGGCAGTCGCCGTCGCGCTTGCTGCCATTTCTTGGACAACGGCTTTTCAGACAGGACTCACCGTTTTCACCGCTCGGTTTGAAAATGCCGCGAGAAGCGAAGGCGGATTGGAGGGAACTCTCGTCGATCGGTTTTTGGGTGGCTTGGCCGGAGCAGTTTTTGGTGCCGCCGATTTGCCGCTTTTCGGCCAAGGAATCGGGTTGGGGACAAACGTGGGAGCGAAATACACAACCGGTGAAAAACGCTTCTTAATCGCTGAAGGGGAATGGGCGCGTGAAGTCGGTGAACTCGGGCCGATCCTCGGTTTACCGCTGATTCTTTTTCGCGTTTTGATGACGGTGCATTTCTTGTGCTTAGGATATCGAAACTTGACCCGTGGCGATCCGTTGGCCTGGATCTTACTCAGCGTTGGCTTTCTGGTAATAGCTCAAGGCGGATGGGCTCAGCCTACCGCACTCGGATTTTATACGTTGATCACGGGATTGATCATCGCGGCTGTTCGCACGCCCCCCGAAGACCAGACGTTTCGCGCAGTCCAGTTCGCGTTTTAACCAAGCCAAGGCCTTCCATTGCATATTGATCGTTACCAAGTTCAGAGAGCGGAAGACGGTTGTGTCGTGCTCAAGTTCAATCCATGAAGATCGTTTTCTTTACTCATCCCGAACGATTGTCGTCGGCAAGCATGCCACGATTTGCTCGAATGCTTGGGCAGGGCATGTCGGCGCAAGGCCATGACGTTGAGTACTGGACTTCACCGCATTTTGCGGGAAGGTTAGCAGTTCCGCACGCCGGTGGTCGTAAGTGGCTGGGCTATGTGGATCAGTTTATCGCCTACCCGTCGATGCTGGCCCGCCGTGTCCGGCGGGAGCCGCGCAGCACCCTCTTTGTGGTGACCGATCATGCACTTGGACCGTGGGTGCCACGGATCGCTCGGCGCCCCCACGTAATCCATTGTCACGACTTTTTGGCACAGCGTTCCGCGGTCGGAGAGCTTCCCGAGAATCCGACCAGTTGGACCGGTCAACGCTATCAGGCGTTGATTCGTCGTGGCTATCGGCGCGGTCAGAACTTCATTTCTGTCTCTCACCGGACACGCGACGATCTGCATCGGTTCCTTGGAAGGCAACCGCTTGCATCCGAAGTGGTTCACAATGGACTCAATGGAGACTTCAGAGTGCTGGCTGTTGAAGATGCCCAACGATGCCTTCGAAAGCATTTGACGGCGGAGGATGCATCCGGTTTCTTGCTGCATGTCGGTGGAAACCAATGGTACAAGAATCGTTGCGGCGTGGTCGAGCTATATCGTGCTTGGTGCAAAATGGTCTCTAGGCCGGTTCCGCTGTGGTTGGTAGGCGCGAAACCGGCAGCGGCCCTGATCGAAGCATCCAAGCAGATCCCCAATGGGGGACGTGTTCGTTTTCTGACAGGACTGACGAATGAGGAAGTGATCGCTGCTTACAACATGGCGTCCTTGTTCTTGTTCCCGAGCCTCGAAGAGGGGTTTGGCTGGCCCATTGCCGAGGCGATGGCCTGCGGGACGCAGGTCATTACGACAAATGCACCTCCCATGACCGAGGTCGGCGGAGACGCAGCGATCTATCACCGGCGTAGCTCAATGGACGAGAGAGAGCAGTGGGCTCGTGACGGAGCTGAGTTAATCGCGAAATGTCTAAACCAAACATCTGATCAGAAACAGCGTGGCATCGAGTCGAGCTTGATCAACGCGAAGCGATTCGACACGGGGCGTGCACTAGGCCAATACGAGGCGATCTACCGCGAAGTGTTGGCAACTTCCCGTGTTGCCTGACTTATTGGGCCCTTTACTCATTCAGCTTGGCTGATTGCTGATGCAAGGTGCTCGAATTTATACAAGGTGTGAGTCAATCAGTTTTAATCTTCGGCGAGGGGCAACGGCCGACATGTCCTCCAACCGCTTTCTGTTGTCAATGATGCTCGCAATGAAAAACTGCGTTGGTCTGTGAGCTGACATGTTTACCGGGAAAGATTTGAATCAATCGTGAATATTCTACGCGTGATTCCAAGCATGGATCCAAAAATGGGCGGGCCGTGTCAGGGCATTCGAAATTCCATTCCGGAATTGGCTGCGTTAGGGTGCAATAATGAGATTGTGTGCCTTGATGACCCTGCCGCCGATTACCTCACCGATGAGCTGTTGACAATTCACGCATTGGGGCAGGGGACTGGCCCGTGGGGACGACACCCTGACCTCAAGCCGTGGCTCGCCGAACATCTGCCGCGATTTGATATAGTAATCATACACGGGCTTTGGCAGTACCACAGCTACGCAGTAACGACCGTCATGCAGCGACTTCGCAAACGCCTTGCTGCAGGCACCTCCGCGACTCTGGCAAAGCGAAAAAAGACTGAGTCCCATTCTTGTTCTCGTTTGCCTCGTGTTTTTGTGATGCCGCACGGTATGCTCGATCCGTGGTTTCAAAAGGATCCGTCGCGTAGGCTAAAGGCTTACCGGAATTGGGCATATTGGAAACTGATCGAACGGCAGACGATTGAAATGGCTGACGGAATGCTATTTACCTGCCAAAAAGAGCTGGAGCTTGCCAGAAAGCCTTTTCGACCCTATCGGCCTCGACGCGAATTAAACGTGGGATATGGAGTGGCCCCACCGCCGACTGAAACACCGGCGATGCGCAATGCTTTCTTGGCAACTTGCCCAGAACTTATCAATCCACTTACGGCTACCATGAATCGTATGGCAGCTGGACCGTCGGAATGTCAAACTATCAGTCAAAGATGGAAGGGAGGTTCGCACGTGTCAGCTGTCGTTTCAGGCGGTGCCGCTCCGGTAAATTCCGGTGCAATTGAGCTGAAGGGAACTGAACTTGAGATCAAACCATACCTGTTGTTCTTGAGCCGGATTCACCCTAAAAAAGGCATCGACTTGCTGATCAATGGCTATGTGGATGTCGCTTTGGCGCAACATACCGTTAGGGCGAGTATGCCCGATCTAGTGATCGCGGGCCCGACGGATTCTACGTATGCTTCCTCCATGCAGTTGCTGGCGAGCCGCCGAGCAGAAGAGGCGCGTCAGCGGGGGGCTTCCTGTGCAATACACTTCTCAGGGATGCTTACCGGCGATGCCAAATGGGGCGCCTTTTACGGCTGTGAAGCATTTGTCCTTCCTAGTCATCAAGAGAATTTTGGGATCGCGGTCGTCGAGGCACTCGCATGCCGTAAGGCGGTGTTGATCTCCGATCAAGTCAATATCTGCGATGAGATATCAGCGGCTGGAGCAGGAATCGTGCGACCGACTACGGCAACGGGTGTCTCAGAGGTACTTTCACTTTGGTTAGGTATGTCGGATGAATCGCGACGGCGGATCACGGACCAGACAACCGCGTGTTACCAAACTCATTACCAGCCCCGCCAAGCTGCTTCTCAAATGCTGAGCGCTCTTGAAGGGCGAACGTAGGGCGAACGTAGGGCGAACGTATGTGCAGACTCGATTGCGTGATCGCATTTTCTATCGGGAACCAGACCAAGCACGATGCAAATTTTGCATTTCCGCGCCGCTAAGGACCGCCGGAACAATTAGTGTCGGTTAATTGGCGAGAATCGATAGTTCCATCTCGGTATTTGTTCGTCAAAAACTGTACGCAGAGCTGCTTTCATTGTTGCGGTCGCGTTCTCACCCGTCTCGTACAACCCTCGCAAGACGTTGACCGTAGTGCGAAGGCCGGTCCGAGTCGATGTGTTCCGCATCAACTTGACAACTGTTTCCAACTTATCGAAAAGCATCCCGGAGCAAGCACGTCCAAGATGCGGAAAAAAACGGCGTTCAATCGGATTGTATTTTGAACAGTAGCTTGGATAGTGGGCTACCCGAATTTCGATGCCGATCGTGTCGACCAACTTTTGAAGGTAGTGCTTGAAGATGTATTTTGAAGCTGAGTTGCTACCGCCGCAATCGCACAATAGCAAAATGGAATTGGTATCCGGATAACAACGTTTCCCTATCCGGTTCCAGTACCATTTGAGGCTATCGGTCGCGAAGCGACTCGTCTCGTGAGAGAGTCCAATGTTGACGTGCCCAGCATTTCGTCCGATGTCGTAGATTCCGTGAGGAATCACAACGCCATCAGCCCAACTCGGAAAGTCGTGGTCGAACGCTTCAATGGGCTCTGTGGTGCGAATGCGACCGGCCCGGTAAAGACGGCCCAGGAATTCTTTGCTTTTTGTGTCGATCGAAAAGACCGGATTGCCGGCAGCCTGATAGCTCTCCACATGTCCTGCGATGAGATCAAACTGCTGCTCGCGATCCGCTGACAAGCCACCGGAAATAGTTTTGATCATTTTTCGAAAACCGATCTTCAAGCTATTCAGCCAAGCGGAGACCGTCTTGTCGCTCACAGGGGTGCCGGCCTCGGCCGCCTTCTCAGCCATTTCAGTGGAGGCCAGGTTTGTGTAAACCACGTCGGGCTCATCAGGATCGCCTCCAACACGAACGCTCAATAGTTCGTTCAGATTGTCTTCGAGGTCGGGATCGGTTTCGATCTTTTTTTTCGTCCAGCACCTGGCCGCCGTATCCTACCTTTCGCCGGATCATTGGAGAGTTGATCGAGCTCAGCGATACCTCGTTCGATGGTGCGAGTCGAGCAGCCCAGTAATTGACTGATGTACGGTACACCTCCTCGCCCGAGACGCTGTGCCTCGACAGCCGCGAACCGACGGCGATCCTTTTCGGACAAGGTTGAATAAAAATCGACTGCTCGCTTGGCAGCCAGATCGTCAAGCTGATTTTCGAATACAAACGCCATCCTTGGCACCCTCGCTGGTGGATTGAGACGCGGAAAGTCTACCCCATCCAGCGAAAACCCGCGACACTAATTGTTCCGGCGGTCCTAACTCTAATCGAATGAACGCAGTCAATCTTCAATCCTTCGATCCTTCACGCGGGGTCGACCGGGGAGCCTCCAGACTCAAAGAGTCTCTTTGGTACCTAACAAAGTGCCTCTTTTTTCTGTCAAGCATACCGTGGCCCAACCAATTGCAACTTTTCATCCTCCGTTCTTTTGGAGCCAAAGTCGGACGCGGAATTAACATTAAGCCCCGGGTGAACATTCATTTCCCGTGGAAACTGACGTTGGGAAATGATTGTTGGCTGGGCGAAGAATTATTTATTCTCAATTTTGAGCCGGTTGTGATAGGTGATGATTGCTGTTTGTCGCAGCGTGTCTTCCTCTGTTGCGGAAATCACAACTTTCGAGATTCTACATTTACGTTTCGTAATGAGCCGATCGAACTCAAACGTGGCGTATGGATCGGCGCGCAGAGTTTTGTTGGACCAGGCGTTACCGTTGATGCTGAAACCGTGGTAACTGCGGGCAGTGTTGTTACAATGAGCTTGCCGGCAAATCAAATTTGCCGGGGTAATCCTGCCGTCGCCGTTGGGTTGCGTTGGAAGTAGCAAACCTGGAAAACACGTAGTGCCGGTTAAGATACCAGGTGCCGCACGGGGCAAGGCAGTCGTTCGCGGGAAATCGTCGACACTCTCCGCGCCTAATTTTCTGAGCAAGAGCTTCTCAACGATCGGTGCGGTTTTGGTCTTTACGATTCTAGAATATTTCACGCCTCAACGGCCTGAGGTAAGACTTCTGAGCTTGAAAAAAGGGGCGGCATTTAGGTGCCGACAGCATTGGGACCGCAAACGGGAGGCAACATCACAACGATCGCGCCAAAATCTTGTTTCAGTATTCGTTGAAGCCTTGCTTTAGTGAACTCCTCTGTCGACCTTCCCAATTCCTAAAGCACTCCGCGAACTGACCGGGCAGTAGAAGGGAGCAAAAGTACCTGCCAAGCGGAGACTTGCACGACTCGTGCCGACCGGCAATCAAGGGACGTTCGCTACTGCATTTCAAATCGACCGGCACGAGTACGTTAATTCTCAACGAGTGCTCGTCGCCATTTGTTTTTAGGGGGTAGGGGCATCCACTGGGTTCTCTATGTCGTGTTTCATGAGGACTCCAACCGACTCCGAACCAAAAACGCGACATCGAACTTGAGCTCCGCTCGCCGGTTTGTGACGACGCTCCTCAAGCGCAACAAGAGTCTCAAACGGATGCGGAAAATCGCTGGCTGGAACACTCAAATCCTTGAAAAACTCGTGTTTGAAGCTTAGGTTTGGTGCGATCGTCGTGTCGGCATTGGTTAGCCCAGCATAGTTGCCTAGCAATTCAGGGCTGCAAGCGGGGAGGAAGGTTGTGGCGTATAAACGCAGTCAGCACTCGCGTTGAGAAGCGAGTGGCTTTACGCGTGAAGCCGATTATGGGGCATTGATGTCGCTGTGGCTAAGGAAATGAATCAAGTATTAGTTGGGCAATCAATGAAAGTGCTTCAGAAAGCGTGTTTCCGCGTTGGCGAGAGATTTAGGTCACTTGTCGCATCGCCAATACGCACGGCTAGCTTCGTTATCCGAGGGCTCTCAATAGGAAAGACAAAGTTGCCCCCACTTTCGATGACATGGCCACATAAGGTGAAGATTGGAGACAGCTGCATTATCGAACCGGGGGTCTTGTTTAAGCATGATGGGATTTGGAGTGAGGGCAAATCAATCATTATCGGAGACAGAGTGTTCCTGGGCCGATTTGTCGAATTCAATATTAGGGAATCAATATCGATTGGAGATGATGCGCTAATTGCATCGGGGTGCAAATTCATTGATCACGATCACGGATATTCCGATACAGTCAAACCGATGAACATTCAGGAAGGCAGGGAAGCCGCCATCGTCATCGAGGAAAATGTCTGGTTAGGTGTGAACGTTACTGTACTTAAGGGCGTTACCATCGAATGTGGAGCCATTGTTGCCGCGGGAGCTGTGGTCACAAAATCAATTCCACGACTCGAGATCTGGGGGGGGGTTCCTGCCTGCAAACTGGGGGAACGTCGTGAAAGCACAGAACGGTTTGAGCAGGTGAATGGTCGCAGCAACCTGCTGGGAGTGCTTAGCCAGTGACGGCCCGCACTTGGCGTCCCAATGAATCTCGCCGGGCGATTTGGATTGGTCAAATTGGCATTGTGGAGACGGAATCCCACCCCCGCAAGTTGCGGGTATCAAATGCACATGAATATGCATGGATGGAAAAGTTGATTGAGGGAAATTTGCTGTGGCGAACCGCATGACTTTCTCTGGAGGCAGCGTCCTCCTGAGGATGAGCGCATTTTTCGTGCTTTACGTAATAATTGGAGAGCGTTGCGTGGTCAGCGTTGCGTGCGGCGAGACGAAGAGCATTCCTGCCAATGTATTTGTCGCAGTTGATGTCGCAAACAAAAATCCCTCGCTCCTGTGTCCCCAACGCGTCTCTGCAAGAAAATCGCGTAATATCATTAGGACAACTCAAACTGATCCATAAGAACCTCATGCCACTCGACTTGACAATCGTTATTCCGACTCGGAATGAGGCGTCGAGCCTTCCCCAATGTCTCGACGCGATCGGCGTCAAATTTGCCAAGTCGACCTTTTCTTGGATTCAAACAATTCCGATAGCACCTGTCAAATCGCATCGGGTCCCGGCGCGGTCGTCGAACAGTTTGACTGGAATGGGCGATTTCCAAAGAAACGCAACTGGTACCTGCGCAATCGAGCTCCGGAGACTCAGTGGGTGCTGTTCTTGGATGCCGATGAAATCTTCAAGCGAGAGCTTGCCAAGACGCTGCCGGAATCAAAGGCATCCGGGTATTGGATGAACTACTCCATCTACTTCATGGGGCGGGAACTGAAATATGGGGATCCGCTAAAGAAGCTGGCGCTGTTTCGAGTCGGGGCCGGCGAGTATGAGCGGATTGATGAATCGCGATGGAGTCACCTGGACATGGAGATTCATGAGCATCCGATCATTGAGGGTGAAGTGGGGAAGATCGAGAGCAAAATCGATCACCGCGACTTTCGCGATGTGTCCCACTACATCGCCAAGCACAACGAGTACTCGTCGTGGGAACCACGTCGGTTCTTGCAGATGCAGTCGCTCGGCGAGACGACGATGCCGCTGACGCTCAAGCAGAAAATCAAGTATCGGTTGATCGAGTCTCCGTTTGCGGGCATCGTCTATTTCTTGGACGCCTATTTCATGATGGGCGGCTTCTTGGATGGGAAACGGGGACTCGCGTTTGCCCTGTTGAAAATGGGCTACTTCACGCAGGTGTATTGCAAGATTCAAGAACTTCGAGCGGAAACACGAGAATCGACCCAGACCGAGGTGGCACATTCGTTGCTCGCTGCTGCGGTGGCGCATGAGCCGCAGGGGTGATTGATGGGGGCAAAACGATGGGGGCAAAACGATGGGGGCAAAACGATGGGGGCAAAACGATGGGGGCAAAACGATGGGGCGCTGCAGTTGCTGCCGGGGTGTCGGTCAGAAGATCTGTTGGTCGGAAAATGGAGGCAGTGTGAATGGGCGGCGCGGACATTTGCTGATGGCAGACCGTGCGTGGACTTGACGTTATCTTTGTGAGTTGAGATCGGTCACCGGGAAGCGGACGAGAATGGGCAAAAAGAGATGAGAGGGGAAAATGATTTGGCATCGCCGGTGACGTTCGGTTAGCATGGACTCGCTGATGATGATTGGTAGATTGCTTCACCTACGTTGCAACAATGAAGACGAAATCGCCGGAACAAGAATGGGTGGATCGGTGGAAAAAGCTTGGACCGATTCTGAGCCAGATCCGCAACGAAGACCTGCGTGCGCTGACGGATGCGGAGGGGACTCGGCGTGCGACGTTTTTGGGCGTTCCACAACCCCTTGTGCCTCGTCAGACATCAGGACTGATTGAATACCAGCGGTGGCTGCGGCATTCCAAGGATGTCGGGTCGTGAAACGCTCTGAAAAGAACGTCTTTGGCGATAACAATGTCTTGCGTTTCGCCGCCGAAATCTCACAGGTCTTGGTCGAATTGGAATTGGATGGCTGCGTCATCGGCGGCGTTGCCAACCAGCGATGGGGAGAGCCAAGGCAAACGGCGGATGTCGACGTCACGATTTCCTTGACGTTTGGCGCTGAGATGGTAGTCGCCCAACAACTCCTGGACCGTTTTGAATCACGGATCGAGAACCCCAAGGAATTTGCGCTGGCGAATCGGATCCTGCTGCTCGAAAGTGACAGCGGAATCGGTCTCGATGCTTCCTTGGGTGGTTTTCCGTTTGAACAAAGGATGATGAACCGGGCGAGCGACTGGATCGTTCCCAAACACGGCGTGATCCGCACCTGCTCGGCGGAAGATCTGATTGTGTTGAAAGCGTTTGCCGCCCGGCCCCAAGATTGGATCGACCTTGAAAAGGTGATTGTGCGCCAGGGCGATCGTTTGGATCGTGACCTCATTCGCACCGAATTGGCTCCTCTGGTGGAACTGAAAGAGGAACCCGAAATCATGACACGCCTTGACGCACTGTTGTAACGCGAAAGGTATCTGTCGTTTGATTGAAGTTCGGGAAGCTGTCTGCCGCCGCGCGGTCATCGCAGTTGCAAGGAACGGGTGTGACGCGACGAATAGGGGCAAGACGATCAATGGCAGAATGATGGAAGAGAGAGCATCGGTGGCAGCCAACTTGTCGGACTCTCTCATTGTCTTGCCCCCATCGTTTTGCCTTTTCACGTCGGCAATGCGCTTGGTCACCCGATTAACGACTGCCGTTCCAAGCCCAAACTTCCGAAAGGCCACGCGAGCGACGTTTATCCATTGCGTCGATTATTATACTAGGTTGATGTCTGCTACATGAAGATTCTGCTACACGGTCTGAACTACGCTCCCGAAGAAATCGGGATCGGGAAGTACTCGGGGGAGATGGTTCGGGAACTGGCCGAACAAGGACACGAGGTCGTCGTCGTCACCACGCCCCCGTATTACCCGCAGTGGGAAATCGCCGAAGGATTCAGCGGGGCCCGTTTTCAACGGGAGTCGTCAGTCGTCAGTCGTCAGTCGTCAGGACGAGAAGAGAAGGACGCGTCTGAGCGTCTCCACGCTCCTCATGCCCCGCTGCCAACTGCCAACTGCAAACTGCCTACTTCTTCTTCCGCCCCTCTGCCAACTGACGACTGCCAACTGCCAACTCCCTTCCCTGTCGAAGTGATTCGTTGTCCGCTTTATGTGCCGGGCAAGGTCACGGGGTTGAAGCGGATTGTGCACCTTGCTTCGTTCGGATTGTCGAGCATTCCGGTCGTGCTTTGGAAGGCGTTGCGGTTTCGGCCGGATGTGGTGATGACGGTCGAACCGGCCGCGTTTTGTATGCCGACGACCTGGTTGGCCGCGCGGCTCTGTGGCGCGAAAGCCTGGTTGCATGTGCAGGACTTCGAGGTCGATGCGGCGTTTGAACTCGGGATTCTGAAACAACCGCTACTGAAGAAATTCGTCTTGGCGGCGGAAGCGTTTCTGATGCGGCGGTTTGATCGCGTCTCGAGTATCTCGCCGAACATGCTGTTGAAATTGGTTCAAAAAGGTGTCGCCGAACAACGTGTGGTTTCGTTCCCCAATTGGGTCGACTGCGAGGTCATGAAACCGATCGATGCGGACGCCGAGTTGCGGGCGAAGTTTGACATTCCGCCGGATCGGTGCGTCGCGTTGTATGCGGGAAACATCGGCGCGAAACAGGGATTGGAAATCGTCATCGAGGCCGCCCGCCGATCCGCCGATCGTGTCGATTTGCACTTCGTCATCTGCGGCCGAGGCGCGGCTTATGAGTCGTTGCTGGAATCTTCGAGAGGTTTGTCGAACGTGCAATTCCTGCCGCCACAGCCGATGGAACGCTTCAACGAATTGATGAACTGTGCGAACATCCATTTGCTGCCCCAACGCGCCGATGCGGCCGATCTGGTGATGCCGTCGAAATTGACCGGCATGCTGGCGACCGGCCGCCCGATCGTCGCCTGTGCCTCGCCGGGAACGCAGATCGCCGACGTCGTCGATGGACACGGGATCGTGGTTCCGCCGGCAGACGACGTGGCGTTCGGGGATGCGGTCGCGCGATTGGCCGGTGACGCGGCCCTGCGAGAGTCGATGGGTGCCGCGGCGCGGCAGTATGCGGTCAAGCATTTGGGGCGGCGATCGATTCTGGCGAAGTGGATTCGCGATTTGAAAGACGTCTGCGCGATCGATGATGGACGTGTCACCGTCGACAGTGTCGGTTCAACGGGTTCTGCGATTCGTGGCGACACCGCTTGCATGCAGGCCGTCCGTTTTGATGCGGCTGAATCGATGGGAACCCCGGCGATCGAAGGGCAATCCCAAGAGGGGTTTATCACGGAAGCTTCTCGTACGGCAGGACGTTGAACAGTGGACACGACGGATCAAATCAATATCGCTGCAGAAAAACTGCAACAAGACCGTGTGCATCCTTGGCGGTTTCGTCTGGTTAGCGGTTGGCTGGCGATGACACTGTCGATTGCCGCGTATGCAATTTTAAAACCCGGCACGACGGCGGCCGATTTGGCGCTCTTGCCGAACCCGGTCATTGCCTGGTTGGACGCGAATTTCAACTTTCGAACGTTTGTGATGGCGCTCGGCGTGTGTCTGGTCCCGGCGTGCTTGCTGGTGTCGGAGGTATCGGATCGGAGGCGACGCGTGTTGTTTGCCGCGGTCGTGACCGTGTTGGTCGGATTGGAGTTCATGCAGTTGTGGATCCCGACACGCGGATTCAGCTGGCCCGACGTGGGGTACACGTTTGCAGGCGTCGGTGCGGCGGAGTGTCTCGTGCTGCTGGTCCGTTGGATCGCTGCGCCGTCCGTTCCCGCAGCGGACCAAAGTTGTTCGGTTTAGTGGTTGCCGGTGGTGTCGGCGATCGGTTCAGGGGTGTCGCACCGTGGGTCCTCTCTGGCGTTCACTTGTTGCGCAAACGCCGTCTCTCCCAGAGGGGGTTCTTCGTGGATATTAATGGCTAATCACTCAGGACCCAGGTTTTTTGAGGCATTGCTGCGATGTCCGAATGGGTGTTGGACGACAAACGCTCGGTTCAATTGCCCCTCCGGCGACGCGGGCCGGTGGAGGGCACGAAGCACCTTCGCCGCATCGCAGACCAGGTGATTCCTAGGCGGATTGCTCCTCCGCAGAGCCCGTCTCCGCTACAGCTGGCTTCGCCATCAGACCGAACAGAACCATCGGACATCGCAGTCATCCCTCAAAAAACCTTCCCCGAGTATCCGAGAGCAGCCACTAAATTCGCGGAAGAACCCCCAGAGGGAGAGAATCTGAATTGGTTGGCAAAAGCTGCCGTTATACAAACGATATCCCCCGGGCCTAGAAACCAACGTGGAAGTCACTGATTCCTACACGTTTTCGCTGCCGATGTGCGTCATCGTCTCCTGGGACTCTGCCTGACTCTTATGAAAATTTTGATTGCTTCGGTCTGTTTGGTTCTTGTCGTGGTGCAGCTGGGCTACCTGACTCTGATCGATATAGACGGCCAGTTGGACGAGAGTCAACTCCCTGCGTGGATGGCGGACGAAACTGCTGCGGTCAACGAAGTTGCAACGCATACGGGGGAAATCTCGGGCGATGCACACGATGGCGATGGCACGAGGCAGTCGCAGGGCGAGCCGTCTGCGGGGGCGATGACGGCCGAACGCATTGAAACGCTCGGGCGGGCAACTGCGGTGCGGATTTTGGATGCGAACCAACAATTCGTCGGCAGCGGAGTGGTCGTTGCAAAACGAGAGGGATCGTTCGACGTGGTCACGGCGTACCACGTGATTGAAAAGCCGGGGCGATACGGGATCGAATCGTTTCGGACGTCATCCGTTGTGGGTACGACGCTTCGTCATGCGCCCTCCGCCGTGACAATCCTTCGCTCGGATCCGGACGTCGATTTGGCTTACCTGCGTGTTTCGGCACTGATCCAACCGGCTCAATGCGTTTCCGTCACTTCCGCGGCGCCGGTGGAATCGATCCTGAGCGAAGCGTGGATCGTCGATTGCACGGGATCGGGAGCGGCGGTCGTTTCAAAAATTGACAACGTGACACGGCAGACCGCGCGGCGTAGTCAAGACGGTGTTGGCGTGTCCTACTGGCGTCTCGGCCAAGAGTCATCCCCTGGCATGTCCGGTAGCGCGCTGCTGGATGCTGAGGGGCGGTTGATCGGAGTGGCGAGCGGGAACAGCGACGGCAGTGCTTACTATTGCGAGGTGGACGCGCTGCATGAATTCGTCGATGGCGGACGTGTTCAGGATGACGCTCCGCTGGGCGGGGGCGTTGATGTCCCTGATGCGGTTGATTGACATCGGTACGTGCATCGACGGCCTGTCAAGCGTTGCGCGGGTTCGCGAGGGAGGGCTGGAACCGACCACGCGACTGTCCACCAAGAGTCCATCAAAGAAAGCAATCTGTAGTGGTGGCGCAACGCCCATTGTTGAAAGCTACCGCGTGGCGACAGTCCCTAGTGCTCGTGAATTCAATCTTCATCTGCGTTGCCCTTGTTGGATCGAAAAGTGGACCTTTAATGGGTCGGACCAACCAAGCGCCTTGGCGGGTTTGATGACGCGTGCTTCGGAGTTCAACTTCCGAGGCAGAGCGTGCGACGACGGGCTTTCCAGATATTCACAAACACTCGACGCGGTCGAGGCAAACTTGCAGTGTTCTTTCCAGTGTAGATCAATAGGTGCTTTATGAAATATTCATCAAAAAAGTTTCGGTTTCTGACGCTCGCGGCGGTGATCGTCGTGAGTTCGTGGGTGACGACATCGGACGCGAAAGCGGGTGTTGTTTTCAATCAGATTGCGGACCCCTTCGTTCCGGTGACTGTTGCTGGCGGTACCGGTGGTGTTTCACAGTTCGACACAAGTGTTCCAGCCAGTACTGACGATAATGATCCCAGGCAGGACTTTAGCACTTTTTTCGACAACTTTTCCTTTTCGCAGGATTTGACTGTCACCTCATTCAGTTGGTTGGGCTTTTACAAGAACAACGAACCTCCAGGTGTGACGATCTTTCCTGCCGAGAAGTTTACGATCAGTATTTTCGCCAACGACACGACGACGGGCCCCTTCTCGAACCAACCTGCTGACACCGCTTTGTACTCGTTCGACGTGGGGACGGCATCCGAGACGCTGCTTCAGCCCGGTTACTATCAATACTCGGCCGACGTCACACCATTCGCGATCACGGGCGGAGAGACGTATTGGTTCTCGGTCGTCGCCACGTTGCCTTATCAATTCGATCCGACAGATCCCGCACTGGGAAACGTCTGGGCGATACCATTCTCCAGTTCTACGGTTGGCGATGGCGTCTCCATTGAGCACTACGCGGAATTGGTGGGTGATACGATTAGCAAGACAGAATACACCTCTGATCTCGCGTTTAGCGTGTCGGCGGTTCCCGAGCCGAGCAGTCTGCTGGCATTTGCGGCGATCGGCTTGGTCACAGGACTGCGTCGTCGTCGGCGGCGAATCTGAACGGCGAAAGGTGGCCGACGGGAATAAGTTTTCTGTGTCGTCTATCTTGCCAAAAATTGTCCGTAGCCCTAAAGTTAGACCGATTCATCATCCGAGGACCTCAAGTATGAATAAGCTGAAAATTGGAACGTGTGTTGGACTCTGTGTTTTGCTGATCGGCAGCGCGGCTGCCGTTGCGATGGCACCGGTGCCGGCCACGGAAATGTTGGACCTGGCGGAGGCCGTTTCCCCGAGCGAAAGTGGCATCGACGTCGCTGAGACGGAATTGCTGCAAGATTGGGAATTCACGGCGCGTCGGGCTCGATGCCGAATCATCTCACCCGGCGGATTCTGATTCTTCCGGGAAGAGTCCCGTCAATTTCTTAGCATTCTGGTTCGCGGGCGGCGAACCGTCTTGCCTTGCGAACTCGAAATCGAGTTCGCAAATTTCAAATCAAAGATCTCGGATTTGAAATATGTCCCGGTAGCGGAGCGGCTGGGAGCGCGCTGGTGTCCAGGCTTAGGCGGCCGCTTTTCGGAGTAGGATGGCCCTTCCGGGCCGTCGTCCGTGGGGCTCTCCTCGACGACCTGGGAAGGACGTCGTACAACGGATTCGCTGATCGCGTCACACTCCACCGACGACCTAGAAAGGACGTCGTACAACGATTGGGCGGACAATTCAGTTCAGTGAATGCGTCGGGGCGTATCGGGGAGTCCTCTCAAGCCGTCATTGAGGCGTTGCTGCTGGGGATGGTGTTGTGTTCACCTTGGCCCTTCGGGTCCGCAGGGGCAAGCGCCGAGTTCTTCTTGTTCTGTGGCCTCGCGTGCGCGTTGCTGGTGTTCTCCGTCTGGCTGATGTTCGGGGCCAGGCCTGGATGGAGGGCCGGATGGTCGGGGCGACTGGTCTTGGTCGGCATGCTGGGTCTGGCGGCCGTCGCCGGACTGCATTTGATCCCGCTTCCTGAATGGGCCATCGCCCAACTCGCACCCGGTGTCTCGACCTGGACGGCGGACCATGGTTCGGCGGCCTCTCTTTCTGGTCAGCACACTCTCGCTGCTGACGCTGCGTCCGCTTGGTTCGCGGGCTCGAAGCTCGGGCTGAATGCAGGCGGCAGTTTCCAGTTCCTGATTCGATACCTTGCCGCGGCCTGTCTGTTCGGCATGGTGTGTTGCTTTCAGTCGCCCGAACGGAGTTTGCGGCGTCTGAGCATCACGGCCGTCATCGTTGCCTCGGCGCTTGCGGTATTCGGGATCGCTCAGCACTTCGGATCCCACGACGGGCTGGCCTATTGGACGTACGAGATCCCAGGCGGATTGGGGTTTGGTCCGTTCGTCAATCGCAACCATTTTCCATTCTTCATGAATCTGGGGCTCGGCTTGACCCTCGGATTGTTGATGGAACGGTTGGAGAAGATGGGGCGGCATTGGCACCGGTTGCTGCTCGCCGACGGCGTCGCGACTTGGTTGTTGGTCGCGTTGATCTTTATCATTGCCAGTCTGATCGTCTGCGTCTCGCGTGGCGGTGTGTTGTCGGCGGTCGTCGCGATCACCGTGGTGTTGTTGTTGCGGCTGAGCGTCGGCGGAGTCAAACGCTGGCTGGTTTTGGGCGTTGCCGTCGCGGCGGCCACCACGCTGCTGTTGCTTTGGGTCGGATTCGATTTCTATGAATCCCGTCTGAACATGCTCGCCGACTCCGATCGCTACTCCAGCGACGGGCGATGGATTCTGTGGAAGGCGGCATTGTCTAGCGTTCCCGAGTTTCCCTGGTTCGGATCTGGTGGCGAAACGTATCGTTACTGGGAAACGATTCAGATGACCGGGGATCCGCAGTGGACCAGCGAAACGAACAAGTCCATCCGGGCTGACAATGAGTTTCTGGATGTCTTGAACGAGTACGGCATTGTGGGCCTGCTGTCGCTGGTTTTGATGGCCGGTGTGGTCGTGTACCAAATCGCCATCGGGGCACGTCGCAGTGCATTGTCGGCAGGAGCGTGCATCGGATTGCTGGCCGTGCTGCTGCACAGCCTGGTCGACTTCGGTTTACGCGTTCCGGCGACGGGGATGTTCGCGGTGATCGTTACCGCACTGCTTTGCTGCCAACGCGTTGGTTCACGGGAGCGTCGACGGCAAACGCAACCTGCCAAAGACCGACCGATGCCGGCGTTTGCCAACGCCGTTGCCCGTCTGGGGGTGAACGTCACCGCGTTGACTGTGATCGGGTTCACCTTTTTCGCTCTCTACACCAAGCGTCGTTACCATCTGGCAGAACGATTTTCAATCGCCGCGGTCGAGCGGATGGATCAATCGATGCCGAAGCAGTCACTTGAGAACATGGTCAGTGCGGCCAAGTTGACGCCTGAGGACATCACCCGACAGTTGCAAGTCGCGAAAGCGAGCCAGTTGGCGATGGACCGGTTGGATTCGCCCGCGGCGAAAGAGGTGTTGGTCGATTTGATCAATGAACACAGCATCATCGCGATGAAACTGTGTCCGCTTGCCTGGGAGCCGAGTGTTTGGCTGGCCAACTACGGCCGTCACCAAACGAACGACCAGGAGCGACTGGATGACTTGCGTTGGGCCAGGACGCTTCATCCCGGCGATCCGAACCTTGCTTTCCTGACGGGCAAGCTGGCATTAGATCAAGCAGGGGTATCCGAGGCCGTCGAGCACTGGAACGAATCGCTGACCTATTCAACGAAGTACTTGCACGGCATCTTGAGCGTGGCGGAAACCGTGCTGAGCCATGATGAGATCATCGAGCGGCTGTTGCCCGCGGATCCGGTCGTCACCTTGGAAGCCACGCTGGCTTTTGATCGCAAGAATGATTCCGACGCTCGTGATCAGTGCGCCCGGCGGACGCTAGAGCTGTTGGCAACGCCTTCGGCGACCAAGCGACGGCTCGAAGAGGGAACGCTTCACGAGATGCAATCCCGGTGCTATGGAATACTGGGGAAGTCGGACGAAGCAATCCATTCGCTTCGCCTGGCTCTGAATCACGACCCGACCAAGGTGGTTTGGCGAATCCGATTGGCGCAGCGGTTGTTGGAATCACGGCAACTGGACGAGGCGATTCGAGAGGTTCGTATCGTGTTGACCTTGGACCCGAATGCGAGGGAAGCGTTGGAGTTGCAGAAACAGCTCTCTGTGCTACGTGCGTCGAGCAGTCCGTCAGGTTGATTCAGAAAATCCTCCGCTTTTCGATCGGCGGCGGCAGAGCCGCCGCCGATCGAAAGGCGGAGGGCGAGAATTTGGCTTTCCTTTCCTGGGGTGGCGGTCGCTCCGCTGCGCTCGCTCCCTGACCCCAGGCTATGTTGTGGATGCCCTTCGGGCAAACGCTGCGGAACGGTTTGCGCGACGAACTGAGGCGGAGCCGGGGAACGAGTTGCAATGGCAGAATGATTCGGGGCAGAATGATGGGGGCGCGTAGGCTGGCGCGAAGTGGAAGTGGGGTAAGCATCCTGCTTGCCATCCTCGCCGGCTCCACCGGCGAACATGCGAGGCGGAGCCTGGGAACGATCTGAAGAGTGTTGGTGTGCAGGCTTTAGAGACCGTCCAGCTTAGGGCTAGCGCGAAACGCGACAAATCTGAATGATCTGACCGAATGGGTGAGAGGTGGTCGGCGGAGGGGTGTACGACGTCCTTTCTAGGTCGTCGCGCAGAGCCCCACGGGCGACGGCCCGGAAGGGCCATCGTACATCAGAAAAGCGATCTCCCTAAGCTGGACGGTCTCGTTAGCCGCCCACTGTCGCTGCGTCGCAGCGACCGGGAATCGCCTAAAGGCTAAAACACCAACGGTTGCTGAATCCCTGGTTACTTGTGCCCGTGCCGTTCGTCCTTGAACGCTTTTCCGCTCGACCGATGCAACTCGGAAACTTAATTTTGACACACCACTAGGACGTTAGGTGTTGGTTGATCAAACGAATCAATGCGTCGGGTGATTCGATTGACCCGGCGGTTGTCGCTTTGGGGAACAGGAATTTGGGGATCGTTCCCGCACCCGCTTTTTGATAGAGCTTGATGTGCTGCTTGATGAAGTCACCGGGTAAGGTACTCCGCAAGTGCTCATCGAGTTTGTCGCCGGCGACGATCGTCTTTGCCTTCGCCATCGCTTGTGCGTAACCGGGTTTGGCATCAAACAAGTAGTGGTGGAAACCGTCGAACTGGCTTCGGTCGGTGAGCCAAACGGCGATCGCCAGCTTGGCAAGCTCACAGGATTCGCGATGGCTGGCATGGGTGGAACGGATGGTCGGGTTGCACTTGCCGTCTAGCGGGACCGGCAGCGTGATCACCGCGAGGCGATCGCCGTACTGTTTTCGAACCTTTTCGATCGTCGCGTGAGTTCGCTGGCAATGGGGGCAGGTGTAGTCATACATCTCCACCAGGACGAACTGCGCATCGGAATTTCCCAGCAGCGGCCAGCTGGCGGTGTCCAGTTTGGTTCCGTTGAGAATACTGACGGTGTGGGGTTGGCCGGCCGGTTCGGTGACTTGCAGCGTCAACAGCGCCGCCGGATGGGCCAGCATTCCGAGGACGGACTGCAGTTCACGGCCGAGTTGGTGAATCGGCTGACTTGAATCCGCGTTCAAATTTGCGACCGGTGATTCGAAAAGCATCTCGTCTTGCGTTTCGACCGGTGACGTCGTGGGTGTTCCAAGCTGGGCCGGAACGGGATCGGCATACTCGATCACTTCGAACGTTTCCGGTTCTGCGTTCATGCTTTGCAGAGCAATCAAACCCGCGATCGAGAGGGTTGCGAAACCAGCCGTCCACTTCAATCCGGGTGACGTGATCGGGCGGTTCCACAAGAACGTGGTGGCGAGAACGATCCCGCAGCCGTGTGCGACGAGGCAGTAGGGACAAAGGTGATTGAGCGAGAAGATTTGCAGTCCGACAAACCAAATCGCAGCCATGCCGGCGGTCAGCGACGCAGCGCCCAAGACGGACGCACGTGTTCTCGTGGCGGACTCCGACCCCGGATTCCAAAGCAGTAGTGAGAGAACCGTGGAGTACAACACCAGCGCCGGAACGCTGACCGGCAGGGACAACACCGTCGACCAACGGCTGTGCAGCACATGTTCACAATTGAAGACGCTGCCGCCATCACAACCGGCGACGGGGGACGCGGTGAAGGACGACCACGCCAGGTAGCCGCTCGTTCCCAGGGCGACGACGCTGACGATCAGCATCACCCACCACGCTCGCGCGTCGATTCGGAAGGGGTGGTTCACCGTCTCCCTGCTCGCCGCACGGGGGCGCAACAGACGTCGTTTTTCGTGGCCGATCGGAAGATAGGTGGGGTAAAGATTGCCGGCGGACATCGCGGAGCTCCGAAACAAGCGGTCGTACATGGTGCGGGAGAGAAGGTGCTCAAAAACCTCCGCATCACTCATTGCAGAATTCGTGCCAACCGTTGAGCAATCCTAAAACGCTGTGGAAATCCGCGATCCGGGGAAAGGGAATGGAGCCCGAGGTGCCAAGCTGATTCCCTAGCAATCAATTGGCTACCGATTACGTGCCGGGGCACCCCTTCGTCGCCGACAATCCGCCGGCTGGAAAAAATCTTCTTTCACCGGTCAGTTCTTTGCCGGCGTCCGTGTTTTCGCTGGCCACGCCGGAACGCCGGCGACACACGTCACGTCTCCGGCATGTGGGGGATTGGCCAAAAGATTTGTTGGTCAAAAGATGGGAGTCGTGCACGGTGACGAATCCGCGTCAGACTTGAAGGGCACGGGCATAAGTGTTGGTGTGCAGGCTTTAGCCGCCCACTGTCGCTGCGTAGCAGCGACCGGGAATCGCCTGAAGGCTAACACCAACGGTGGCTGAATCTCATTCTGCTTACGCCCGTACCATTCGCGTCAGGCATCTTTTGACCCACCCCTTTTTTGACCCATCCCTTTTTTGACCCATAATCGGGGCCTGGCGTGCAAGCGGTGTCGGATCATCTGTCATGATGCACCGTTGTTTGCCCTCAATCTCAACGCTTCCGATCTGCAATGCCGATGCTCCCGATCAAACTGTCGATCCATTCTACGCCAGCCTGGCCACCACTCGCTCGTTGGTGGTGGGTCGCCAGCGTCGCGTTTGCGATGCTCCAAACCGGAGGCCACGCGATCGCGCAGCCGTCCACTCCGGTCGCCATGGACGAGGCGATGGCGGAGTCGTGGGCGGGACTGGTGCTGAAGGGTGTCGACACCGAATTTCCCAACAAGCTGTCATTGGTCTATCTGAACAAGGATCAAATCAAAGCACCGCGTGAGCATTTTCCGGCGTTTTACGGGTGTTATGACTGGCACAGCAGCGTGCACGGGCATTGGGTGCTGGTTCGGTTGTTGAAAGACTATCCCGGTATGCAATCGGTACCTCGAATACGCGAGGTGCTGTCGCGACACCTGTCCGACGAGAACTTGAAACAGGAGGCTGCGTTTTTTGCCCGGGGCGAGCAGAAGACGTTCGAGCGGATGTATGGCTGGTCGTGGTTGTTTCGCTTGGTCATCGAACTCGACGGCTGGGACGATGCGGACGCGAGACGCTGGCGGGAGAATCTGCGGCCGCTGGAAGAAGTCTTGGCGCGACGCGTGAATGACTATCTGCCGAAGTTGACGTTTCCGATTCGAACCGGCCAGCACACCGACACGGGATTCGCTTTGGGACAGATCTTGGATTACGCCCGTGCGATGGAAATGCCGGAGTTGCAGGCTTTGGTCATCGATCGAGCGAAAGAGTACTTTGCAACCGACCTCGACTACCCCGTGCACTATGAACCCTCCGGGCACGATTTTTTCTCATCATGTTGGAACGAAGCCGATTTGATGCGTCGGGTGTTATCGGAACAAGCGTTCGAGGACTGGCTGGCCCGGTTTGTGCCTGAGCTGGCAACGCAACTGACCGACGGAACGATCGCGCCGGTTGCAGTCAGCGATGTGACGGATCCGAAAATCGTTCACTTGGCGGGATTGAATTTGAACCGCGCCTGGTGTCTGCGTTCGGTTGCGTCGGCGCTGCGCGACGATCATCCACTCAAACGTGTCTTGGTAGAGAACGCGGAGTCGCATCTCGCGGCGGGATTGGCGTACATCAACAGCGGGCACTACGAGGGCGATCACTGGTTGGCGACGTTCGGGTTGTACGCGATCGCGGGCGTCGGAGTTGCCGATGGTCGACCGTGATGCGACGGTAGGCCAGCCGCGAGCCCGGTTTCGAATCGGCCCGGGGTTGCTGGTCACCGCGGCGTTCATCGGGCCGGGCACCGTCGTGACGGCCAGCCGGGCCGGCGCCCAATTCGGATGCGAATTGCTGTGGACGATTCTGTTCGCCAGCTTGGGGACGATCGTGCTTCAATCGCTCGCGGCCCGCTTGGGAATCACCAGCGGCGCGGGTTTGGGCGAATCGATCCGACAATCACTTTCACAGTCGCGTCTGCTGCGTCCGGCGATGGTGTTGGTGATCGCGGCGATCGGTGTGGGCAACGCGGCGTATCAGACGGGAAATCTAACCGGAGCGGCGGCGGGCATCACTTCGGTGACTCATGGTGACGCCGTCGTTTGGTTGATCATTCTGATCGCATTGACGTCGGGCGTGATTTGGCTGGGACGTTACAAGATATTGCACCGCGTCTTGGTCGTCTGGGTGATTCTTCTGAGTGTCTCGTTCCTGGTCGCCGGCGTGATCTCCATGCCGTCTGCGACACAGATTTTGCACGGGCTTTTCCTGCCGCGACTCAGCGCCGAAAACCTGACGATCGTGATCGCGTTGATCGGCACGACGATTGTGCCGTACAACTTGTTTTTGCATGCCAGCGGCGCCGCGGCAACGTGGCGGGGTGTCGATCCGGTTCTGGCGACCAGGCAATCGGACTGGGACACCGGGCTATCGGTTGCGCTGGGCGGATTGGTGACGGCGTCGATCTTGGTGACCGCAAGCACCGCGTTTCACGAGACCGGGACGGCTTGGACATCGATCGATCAAATCGCCCAGCAGCTTCAACCCGCTCTGGGCCGGGGCGGCGGTGTCGCATTCGCGCTGGGGCTGTTTGCGGCCGGGCTGACCAGCGCGGTCACGGCGCCGATCGCGACCGCGTACGCGATCTGTGGTTCGTTGGATTGGAAAGCGGATCCATCGAGCCGACGCTTTCGAGTGATCGCGCTGGGCGTGGTGTTGGCCGGCGGACTGGTCGCGATCTGGTTCGGCAAGAGTCCCGCACTGACGATCCAATTCGCACAAGTTGCCAACGGGTTATTGTTGCCGATCGTCGCCTGTTTTCTGTTGCTGGTGGTGATTTGGCGTGGACGCACGACCGGAGAAAGGGTTGGACGGGTGCGTCAATTTTTGGCCGCGCTCGTCGTGTGTGGCGTCGCGCTGTTGGGGCTTTGGCGAATCGTCGGCGTGTTTCGGTAAATGGTGTTGCGATTAAATGTGCCGAGTCCGAATGGAGTTGTAATCTTCGTTGGTGTCTCGCTGCATAACGCAACCCCAATGCCTCGCGCTTTGACGCCATGCGGGGTGTTGCTTGTTAGCGGTAGGGCGCGAGCCCTCCGGTCTTTCACGGTGTTTTTGAAGCGCGACCGGACGGCTCGCGCCGTTCCGCTAATACCTACAGCACCAACAAGGAGAGAAAAACGAGGTTCCGGCTGGTGCAACTGGGGGACATTCCAAACTTTGGAACGGGATGAATCGTTAGTGTTGACCGTCGGTGGTGTGATGATGGTGATGGGAATGATCGGGCGTTGCGGTCGCTGCTGCGGAAAACGGGGCTGGCTTGTAGGGGAGCGTCTGGTAGTCGGATTGGCCTTCGGTGATTCGGATGAACTGGTTCGCCTGCAGGTCTTCGAAGACCTGAGTCTTGCCGGTCGTGGGCCAAAACACTTCCAGACGCGCGATGCGATTCGTCTTTCCCAGTCCGATGTGTTGGCGCAGCGGGTTGCCGCCGAAACTGCCGCCGCTGTTGACCCAGCGATAGATCGAACGCGGCGTTGACGATTCGGTGGTGTCGACACGAATTCTGGCGCCGATCGCGGCCGCGTTGGACTTTGTGCCGACCAATTTGACGACGATCCAGTGGTTGCCAAACCCCGGGTTCTCGAACAGAGCGTTTCCATACGCGTCGCCGGCGAACCAGCCGCCGAGTTCGTGCAACACGTCCTGGTCTCCGTCGTGATCCAGGTCGGCCAGCGCGACACCGTGCCCTTTCTGTAAATGGCCGAATCCGCCTGCGGTGGTCACGTTCGAAAACGATTTTCCATCGACGTTGCGAAACATCTGATTGGGGACCAGGGCTTCGAAATTTGGAAACCCCGTTCCCAGGTAAAAATCCAAGTAACCGTCATTGTCCAGGTCGCCGAAATTGGACCCCATCGGTTGTGTCACCCGTTGCAAGTTTCTTTCCGCGGCAACTTCGTCGAACTCGCCCCTGCCGTCGCCTTGGTACAGGCAATCCATTTCCGTTCGATGGGGGATCTTCAAGAAGTCGGCGGCGATCGGGTCAACGCTTTGTGAGAAGCTTGCGACGAAGATGTCCAACGCACCGTCGTTGTTGTAGTCCCAAAACCAAAGCGGAAAACTCACGTTCGGGCCGGTCACTCCCAGTTCCGGTGCCACGTCGATGAAGCTGCCGTTTCCCAGGTTTCGAAACAGCCGATTGGGACCGTCCATATTGGAAACGTAGACGTCGGGAAACCGGTCGTCATCGTAGTCGCCCCAAACGACTCCCTTGGTGAATCCCGGATCGGCAATGCCGGCCTCCTTGCCGATTTCAACAAAGGTCCCGTCGGACTGGTTTTGAAACAGTTGGTTCGGGAAAGCTTCGTTGCCGACGTACAGGTCCAGGTCGCCGTCGTTGTCGTAGTCGGCCCACGAGGCGGTTTGTGTGGGATAGTTTTCTTCGGCCAGGCCGGCGTCGTACGTGACGTCACGAAAGTGACCATTGCCGTCGTTGCGTAAAAGCGAATTGGGGTGGCGGCCGGTGTCTCCCAACCAACCGCCGCGCAGAACGAACAGGTCGAGATCCCCATCGTTGTCGAAGTCGGCTTGCAGCAGATTCAGACCGCCATAGATGCCCAGCAGCCCGGCAGCTTCGGTTTCGTCGGAGTAGGTTCCATCGCCATGGTTGCGGTAGAAACGCAGCTGTCCTGCGGGGCTCCAGGACGAGACGACGAGATCCAAGAATCCGTCGCCGTCAAAATCATCCGCGATCGCTCCGCCAGCCAGACTGAACGTGTCCAGTCCTAAATCCGGGGCGCGATCGACGAACCGAGGGAACGTCTGTTCGGACTCGAACGCTTCGGGTGGGATCAGAAACGGTTCGGGGACTGCGTCGGGATAGCGACCGATCGCCATGTAGGAAAGGTTCAACAGCCACCGCGAGGGCAGATGGTCGGGCCGAGTCTCCAGCACACGAGAAAAGTAGGCGATCGCCCGCAACGCTTCTTCTTGATGGACATGGACTCCATCGTCTCGGATCGGAAAGATGCAGCTGTCCGCGGTGTGGTTGTCGATGCAGTTGTCATTTTCCGCTTTCCGCAGATGCGACACGCCGATGGAAAAGAACAGCTTGTCAAACACACTCTGCGGCACCTCGGCTTGGCGGAGCAAATTGAACGCCGCCTTCTGCTGTTCGATGCCCTGAGCCGTCCGGCCGAGGAAGACGTTTCTGCTGCCGATTTCAAACAGCAACGCTCCCCGCATTTCGAAGGCGTGTTCGGGTTGAGTATCGAGCTGTTGTTGTAACTCGATCAGGTCGGCGCTGCCCAGGAAGAAATTCTGCTCGGGGATCTCTGCTTTGATTTTCGCGAGGGTGTGCAACATCCGATCGTGCGAATCGTGGGAGGCAAGCTGCCCGCGATCCGTCGCCTGTGGATCGTCCGACGGTTGAGAGTGGCAGCCGGTCGATGCCGACAAGGCGATGATCAACACGGTCGCCACCATCGGGCAAGCCGCGCCCCAGGTTGATCGGGTCCGGCGAGAATCGGTGCGAAGTGATGTGATACTCCGACGCGTCGTTTGCCGCACGTATTGCATTGGGTTTTACTTCTGTCCGCGAGGGAGTTTGGTCGCCGCGCCGTCACCTTGGACGATCAAGTAATGAGCGTCGGTTGTCAGCGTGCCGATGTGATCGATCGAGCCGTCGGCCCAGACGACTTGAACGTCAGTGACTTCGTCGGACGATCCGACACCGGCTCGCAAGATGCGTTCGTTGCTACACAGATAGCCATCGCCCGACAAACACCACAACGATCGGTTTCGGCCGTCATGGGAAAACCGAACGAACGCGCCGGTCGCATCGCGCGAACAATCCCGCCCCACCAATCGAAAGGAGAGGTAGCGGTTGGTGGCGGGGGTTTGGTTGATCAACAGTCGAGCATGTTCGCGAGTGTGGGTGATGATCACGTCGTTGCGGTGATCCCCGTTGATGTCAACGGTCCACAGGGCACGGCCGACGTGATGGCGTGAAAAATAGTCTCCCCAATCATCGTCGTGGAGCAAAGAGAACTTGCCATCGCCGTGGCGCTGAAAAATCTGGAACGGCTGTTCATAGGCATACGCACCGTCGTCAAACTCACCGATATGACCGTTCGTCACCACGATTTCGTCGGTCCCGTCACCATCCAGGTCGATCGCTTCGGTCCCGAATCCCACCGTTGCCAGGGTCGGTTGCAACATGCCGACCTTGCTGGTCTGATCGCTCCAAAACCCCGGCGCGACTTGTTCGTAGTAGATGTTGTATTCATTTGCGAAACCCGTCACGTACAAATCCAGGTCCCCATCGCCGTCAAAATCGCTGGACGCGATCCCCATGGAAGCTTGGGGCCGGGAGGCGGCGTCGACGGCAACGCCACGTGCGACCGCCGTTTGATCCAGCCGCATCGAAGTTCCGTCGGTTTGGGTTTCGACGGTTTGTGTCAACAGTTCATTGGACGACATGTCGTTGGCAAGAAAGATCGTCAGCGCGTCGGGTGCGAGCATGCCCGCCAGTACACCCATCGTTCGACCGGGTGAGATGTGGTCGGTCAGGCGATCGGTTGATTCGGAAAAACGACCCTCAGCATTTGCCAGATAAAGACGGTTTGCCTGGGCGCGAAATCGCAGCGGATGACAGGTCCCCAACTCTCCGGATTCGTTCGGGCACGGTCGGTCGGGGGCTTCCTCGGTTGAACAATAGTTGCCGATCACCAAATCGGAAATTCCGTCACCATTGATGTCCACAAACGCGGCACAGGTTGTCCATTCGGCCGGCGTTTCGTCGCCCAAAAGGTCGTCGCAATGGCTGAACGATCCGTCGCCGTTGTTCCGCAACAGCCGATTGACGCCGAGGTTGGCAAAGAACAGATCGGGGAAGCCGTCTTCGTTGAAATCGCCGACGCAACATCCCTGGCCAAAGTCGGTGTCATCGACATTGGCCAGCTGTGACACCCGCGCCAGTCGATCACCCATGTTTCTTAGCAATTCATTGGGGTGCGAGTCGGATTGCAGCATGGTTCCGCCCGCCCCCATCACGACGACATCCGACCAGCCGTCCAGATCGTAATCGATGGCCCCACCGCCGACGCCCGTCGACCGCGTCAGCGCGCCGCGTCGATCGTCGTCCGGATCACTGTCGGCACCGATGCCCGTCAATCCCCAGCGGGCACTTTCATCGCTCAGGCGGATTGCAACATCCGCAGAACCCTTCGGGACGCCTGCCAATCGCCGCGGCATGTCGACGTCGTCCGGTACCGGAACCGGCAGTTGCGACAGGTCGATGTCCAACTCATGGTTCCAACGGGTGGATTGCCAGCGTTGATCCTTCTTCAGACGGTTGATGATCTGTGTTCGGATGCCGGCCAGATCATCAGTGGTGTCGTCCGCGAGCGTCGTCGCAACCGCGGCCCACGCTTCCGCTTCCCAGTTTCTACCCAGACTCGAAAGCGACTGAGCGATCTGCAGGGCAATCCGTTGACTCGTGTACTCGCTCCAAGTGAAGGCGTTCAACTGTTTCCGCATCAGCAGCAGGTTCTGCACGCGGCGGTCGATCTGCTGCAGTTGGGCGTCCGATACCGAGCCAGAAAACTTCTCTCCCGAGCTGCGAAGCACTCGTATCGAAGTGGCTAATTGGGTCCAGGCGACGCTGCTATTGGGGTCTCGCCGCGTCGCTTCATAAAATGCGCGCGCCGCTTGGGCGTGGTTGTGGCTTGCTGCCGACCAGGTGCCAAGGGCCAGCCAGTAGTCGACCCGTTCCATGCAGTCATCCGACGTGCCCGCGCTCCAGGCCGCCAAGTCCGATTCTCGATGCTGGACCGCGAGGACATACCCAAGCAGCGCTTGGGCGGGTGCAAAATCCGGATGTCGTTCCAGGATCTCTCGACAGACGATCTGCGACGCTTCGAATTTTCGATTGTCCGCCAAGTCAATCGCTTCTCCCAACCGGATTCGCCGGTCATCGGGATTGCGCTCGATCATCCATTGCACGGTTTGGGTTGAAAACTTGCGGCTTTCGGCATCGGTCAATGCGACCAACAACTGCAGATCGAAGCTGCGGTTGCGGACGAGCGTCTGGTAGTGTGGCTCGATCAGAACGTTGCGTTGGGCTTCTTTTAAAAAGCCGACCAGCTTGACCCGCAGCGATTGATCGGATGGATTGGCCTGGACCGCGTCTTGCAGCAAGTCGATCACGTCGTAGAGTCGCCCGACGTCGATGTTGGCTCGAATCGCATTTTCAACCCGCTGCGGATCGAAGTCGCTGTGACGTGCGGCCCGGATCATTAATTCAGCCGCTTGCGACGTACGCCCCGTCTGCGCCGCGATGATGGCGACTTCTGTCAACCTCTCCGGATCCTCGGGGTGCAAAAGCAAGACGTGTGGGGCGTGTTCCCAAGCGGCGTCCCAGTTGCGATCCGAAACCGCGCGCCGCATCGTCTGAATCAGATCAGGCATGTGTCGGTGATCGTTGCCAGGCTCGGTTTCGATCACCTCTTTCGAATCGGCACCGCAACCCACGACGCAACACATTGCGACCAGCAGACACCAACGAGGTGTTGAAAAACAACGCGCCGAAGGATCGGACGTCGACGTGTCCAATCCACACTCACGACCCGGCCGCTCCATGTCAAGGTTGCCAGAATGAGATGGAGGTGTAGGAGGCGTCATGCCCAACGCTGCAAGTGGGAAGATGAATCGGTGGGTCGGTTAGTCTAATGCCAATCGCATCGAGATGGCAAAGCAATGCGTGGATTCCAAACGGGATGGGCGTCCGGACGCTTGCGGCCTGTCGATCGAGTGGATGAACCAAAATCAACGAGATCCAATTGGCCCGACGCATCAGCGAGGAACGCCGCACGCGGCCCCTTGCTGACGCATGCGGGCTGGAATCGAAACGCCGATCGACAGCCGCTTGGACATGTACATAACAAATGCTACTTATGGGTGATTGGTTTTCCCCAGAGTGCGTGAAAGGCAGAAAACGCGGCCCAAAAACGATAAAAGCAGCTTTTCGAGCGGAACATTCTATTAGCCTACACGGTTCATTGCTCAACATGGCCGATAGCAAACCCATCCACGGGGCAGCACTCGGTCGCCCGCCTAGAGGCAATGCGTTCACCCGCTTAATAGACATTGAATCTTTCCTTGTTTGAGGGGGAGTGGTTCAAGAGTTATCGATGTTCATTTGTTGGTATTCAGCGAATGCAATGCAATTGAAACGCGATCGAACTACAACGAGATGTGAGCTTCTAGGTGGTGTTATCACTTCCTTCTTTGTTTCATCGGAGCACGACATGATTCGAACTCGCTCAGTAGGGCGTCCTACTGGTTTTACACTCGTTGAGTTATTGGTGGTGATCGCCATCATCGGGATCTTAGTGGGGCTTCTGTTGCCCGCGGTCCAGGCCGCGAGAGAAGCCGCGCGACGCATGAGTTGCAGTAATAATTTCAAGCAACTCGGTTTGGCAATTCACAATTATCATTCCGCATTCAAGCAACTGCCGCCGTACGGTGGCGGCACGGGCAAAGGACTGGAGACGCCGCCGGCATGGTGGCGTGCGAGCAACACGGCCAATCGCAAAAGCCTGAGTATTTGGGTGCCTTTGACGGCGTACTTTGAGCAGCAGGGCCTGTGGGATCACATTTCCAATCGAAGTATCCAGACGGTGACCGGTGCCGCACCTCCCGGCCCACTCAATTACTGGCCGGCGATGGGTCCGAGTCCCAAGTCGTATTCGACCAACCCGGGGTATATCCCTTGGCAGTCGGAGATTCCGACGCTGCGTTGCCCGAGTGACGGAGGGTCGGGACTTCCTGGGCGTGGCCGCGTCAACTACGGCGCCTGCTTGGGCGAGGCACCCAAGAACCAGATCATGTCCCACTTTAACACCGCCGAAATGGTGCCGACGACCAGTGCCGGCGGTGCGCGGAATGCCAAGGCACTGCACCGCGGCATGTTTGCTCCGTACACGAAATTTGCATTTCGTGATGTCAAAGACGGATTGTCCAATACGATTGCGTGCGGAGAAATCGTCACCGACCAAGGCGACAAGGCGGTCAATGGTTCCATTTCCTGGGATCCCGGTGGCAACGGCGACGATCACTTCTTCAAACCGCTGCACTGTATCGAATCCAACGAGATCGATCCCGATCGACCTCGGTTTTGGTGTGATAGCCAAAGCACCGGGGGATGCACGCCGCCGGTCAGGGTCGTGGTCAACGAGACCAACGGTCGTGGGATGAGTTGGGCGTCCGCGTTTCGGACTTCGATTCAAGCGGTCTTTACCGTCCGTCCGCCCAACAGCGAACTCTGTATCGGGCAATGGGCCGACAACCTGGGCAACTTTTCACCCAGCAGCTTCCACCAAGGTGGTTGCCACGTGTTGATGGGTGATGGTGCGGTCACGTTCATCACCGATTCGATCGAAGCAGGGAATCAAAATGAGCCGGGGATCTGGTACGACCAGAACCAGTCCCGCCCGGGCGCCGAAAGCCCCTATGGCCTGTGGGGTGCGCTCGGCACCAAGGCTGCCAGCGAAGTGATCGAAGAGCAGCTGAATCAATAGGCTGCCTCGTTGTCCTCTTTCATCGTGTCTCGTCCCCATTTATTTGGGGACGAGACCAGCGATGGTGGTCTCGCGGTTTAGGCGTTGAACGCGTCTTCTCTTGAGAGTGGGATAGGCTTTGGGTCTATCCTTGCAGCATTGACAGGCTGGAAGCCTATCCCACTCATGTTTGCGGCCACTGTTTTATGCGTCTGAAAAGTTTGTTTTATTCATGATGATGTTTCACAAAGGTTCTTTCATGCGAAAATATTTCTTGGCATCGATTTGCGTCCTCTGCTTCGTCCCCGTCATCGGTTGCGGAGGCTCCGGCGATACCACGGTCGTAGCGCCATCAGAAACGGAGACCAGCGATGTTCCCGTCGAAGGGATGAGCGAGGAGGAATACGCCAAAGAGATGGCCAAATCGATGTAGTGATCGAGTTCCATTTTTGTCGAATGGACCAACGCCGGATTGCCTCGGTTGAAGACCCCGGCAATCCGGCCGGCCGGGTCGACGAACGACCGCCTTTATGACGCATGTGTCAATGAACGATGCCGCCAAAAGCGTGTGGCTGAGGATTCTGGGAGTCGCCGCAAGCTGCAGCGTGCTGGGGACGCTCGGTCGTGTCGTCACGATCAATGGCGTTGGCAACACTGTCGCCGCTCAAGTCGCCAGCGGAGGCGCGCAACCGACCTCTGTTGGCAAACTGGTCTGTCGCGAATGCCACCCAGAAAACTTTGAACTCCATCAACACTCCGGACACGCCGATACGTTTGCGACCACGCTGGAATCAGAAGTGGCGAAGCGGTTTGCGGACAAGGCACTCGATGCCGGAGAGCCCTATGGGGTGTTCCAGTATCGGTTCGGCGAAGACGGGTTGCAGACGCGCCGAATGGCCGATCCCAATCAAGGGCCGTTCCGGTTGCAATACGTCCTCGGATCGGGACGCAATGCGATGACGCTGCTGACGCTGATCGACGACAACGGGCCCGAGGTCGCCGGGGTCGAACACCGGATCTCTTGGTTCGGTTCGCATGGTGATTTCGGTTTGACACCGGGACACGTCGGCATGGTCCCAGACAACGAAACAGAACATTGGGGCAATGTGGTTCGTGGCGAGAGCGTCAGGCAATGCGTTTCTTGTCACACGACGACCGGCACCGTCGTCGGGACGGAGATCGTCAATCTGGTTGCCGACGTGAACTGTGAAAAATGTCACGGCCCCGGCAGCGAACATGTGCGTCAAGCACGAACGTCATCCTCACCGCCCCCGTATTCAGTGGGCCGCAAGCAGTGGGATTTGGAATCCGAGCTGCAATTGTGTGGTGACTGTCATCGATTGCCGCGACACATTGACCCGCTCGCACTCCGGGAATACGCGAACGAATTGCTGCGTTTTCAACCTGTCGGGCTGCTGAGAAGCGAATGCTATTTGGAATCCGATGGCACGTTCATGTGCTCGACGTGTCATAACCCCCATCAAGATTCAAAGACCAAGTCGACCGCCGACTACGAACAGGATTGTCGCAATTGCCACGTGCCAGATTCTGATGATCATGTCGCATGCAGCGTGTCCCCGACGGACGGATGTATCGAATGTCACATGCCGGCCAAAACGTTCGAGCAAGGGATGGTGTTTCACGACCATTGGATTCGCGTGCGGGAGGAGAAATGAAAACCCGTTCTGCGAGCGGCGTGTCTCCACAGCACTGCCAAGGGATCCGGCCGAGCCGACATCGACGAGGCGTCCGTTGCGTCGTGGCTGGCGGCTGCCTGTTGCTTTGGCTCGCCGGTTGCGAGCACGCGACGCCCGAATCGACGCGCGGCGACACCGTGTCAAAACCCGTGACCGAAAGACGCGTCGAAGAACAGCCAAGTCCGGAACAGAAGCCGGTTGAACCTGGGAGTCCGGAGCTGGATGTCGCCGAGTCGACACCCCGGATGTCGACGCCCCCGATGACGGCGTCCCCGATGTCCGCAGCCGAAGCGGCCAAACGCGCCGCCGAATCGTTGCGCACCGGGGACATCGATGCGGCCTACCAACACGCACGGGTGGCGATGTCTCAAACGCCCGAGGATCCGCAAGTGATCTTCTTGATGGCACGCGTGCTGGGACTGCGGCACCGTTTCCCCGAAGCGGTCCAGATGCTGGATCGGCTGGCGGTCGCGCATCCGGAAACACGTCTGCCCGCGTTGGGCCAGACGTCCGAGTGGCTTGTTCTGCACGGCGACTACGCGGACGCCGAATCACGCTTGCGACGCCTCGTGGATGAAGTCCCCCAAGTCGCGATGCCGCATCGCGCGCTGGCCAACTTGTTGCTCGGTCTGGGCAGACGTCTCGAAGCTGCCGATCATCTGCGGATCATCTGTCGCCAGGGTGACATTCACGAATCAGAGTTGCTGACCCTGTTGAAAGTCTCCGTTCCGCTATCCGGGACACACTCGATCGACCCGCTGAATGGTCGTGCCAAGGCGCTCGATTTGATCGCGGAGAACCAGCTGCAAGATGCGCGCCAGGTGTTGCTTGAATCCTCAATCCAAGACGCCGACCAAAATGCGTTGCTCGCGCGCGTGCTGGCACTTGTCCAGGATGCCAAGGCGCTCGATGAATGGATGGTACGCCAAAAAATGGACCGCAACGATGTCCATACCTGGTTCGCCTTGGGGACACAGCATGCACGGTCCGGGGACCACGAGTCCGCGACGCGTTGTTTTTGCGAAGTCGTCTTGCAAGATCCAACCGATGGTCTGGCGTATGAATCACTGAGTCAATCGTTGGCCGAATTGGGACGTGAAGAATCGTCGAATGCTGCGGCCGAGCGTGCCGAGCTGATCGGGCGGACCCAGCTGATCGCCACCGGGTTGAAGCCGTCGGCCGACGAACGTCTGGCCCAGATCGATGAACTCATCCAACTGCTTGAGCAATTGCGACGCCATGACGAGGCCCTGGCTTGGCGGTCCGTGCAAGTGCTTTACGGGCAATCGGTGCTGACGAAGCAGCAGGCGATCGAGCGGATGCGGCAGATCGATCAGCGGCGGCAGGAACTTCGAGAGACCGGGGAGTTTGGACCCAGTGATACGTTTGTCGTTTGTGGCGTCGGGCTGGGGGAGCTGCGGAGGGGAGAGGCGGGGAGAGTGGAGGCAGAATGATTCGGGGCAGAATGATGGGGGCAAGACGATGGGGGCAAGACGATGGGGGCAAGACGATGGGGGCAAGACGATGGGGGCAGAAAGATGGGGGCAGAAAGATGGGGGGGAGATGTTCGGACTAGTGGACCGTCTAGCGGTAAACGTCATGCGCCGGTCATCCGTCTGATTGGATCGCGGAGTCAAACCGGCGGGTTGCAGTGCGACGCTGGAAGCGTCAGCCTGAAGACAGCCCCGAGTGCCCGATTTAAATGAACCCACGGATGGCAGAGCGAACCCACGGATGAAAAGCAGCCTGGGATCCGTGGGTACGCGCTGCCATCCGTGGGTGTGATCCATTGCTGTGGTACCGGAGATCGTCTGTTCGATCGATCTAGGGAAGCCGATTGCCAGACGGTCCATGGCTCTCTCGCATGACATCTACCGATAGACGGACCACTAGGTATCTTCCGCAAAATTTTGTGATCTTGGAATCCGTCTCCGTGGTGGAGTCGTCTGTCTGTTGAACAGGTGGCTTCGAAATGGAGGGATGTGGGATGTATTACAAGCTACTCGCCGATCTGACCGTCGCGATTCATTTCGGATATGTCGCGTTCGTCGTCTTGGGAGTTCCGTTGACGATGGCCGGCGCGGTGTTGGGCTGGGGTTGGGTGCGGAATCGCTGGTTTCGTGGCATTCATTTGGCGATGATCCTGGTGGTCGTGCTGGAAGCCTGGGCGGGTGTGACGTGTCCGCTGACGACGCTGGAAAAGGACTTTCGATCAGCCGCGGGGGGACAGGCTTACCAAGGGGATTTCATCGCCAATTGGCTGCATGACGCGATGTTTTTTGATCTGGAGCCGTGGGCGTTTACGGTCGGTTACACGCTGTTCGGTGCATGGGTCGTCGCGAATTTGGTGTTCGTTGCGCCGCGCTGGCGGCAAAGCAGTTGAAGGTCAAAAAATGGGGTGGTCAAAAAATGGGATGGGGCTGGAGCGTTCCGGCAGGCCTGCAGATTGTTGCTCCTTGGGCACGCTTTGGTAACATGGATTTGATTGATCTTCGCCGGCCCGGCTAGCCCACCCACTTTCGGCAACTCCCCATGTCAGCAGCCCCTCGCTATTTGCCGCACTACACCGTCGCAGACTATCGGCAGTGGGAAGGCGACTGGGAACTTTGGCAGGGGATCCCGGTGTCGATGACGCCAAGCCCGTTTGGTCCCCACCAGAGGATCGCCAAGAACGTGGTGTTTGAGATCGAGTCGCAAATCAGAAAACAGCAATGCCGCGCGAGCGTGCTGTACGAGATCGACTGGATCGTAAGCGACGAGACGGTGGTGCGTCCCGATGTGGTGCTGATCTGCGGAGACGCACCCGAAAAACACGTCGAAAGCCCGCCTGCGCTGGTCGCGGAAATTCAATCGGAATCGACGGCTGGGCGTGATCGCGAAGCCAAACGTGATTTGTATCGCGAAAACGGAGTGCAGACTTATCTGCTGATCGACCCGGATGGTGAGACGCTGGAGGCCTACCGACGAACGCCGACCGGGGACTGGAAGCACGAGGTCGTCAACGAAACCATCAGACTGTCGATCTGCGATGATTGCGAAATTCAGATCGATCGCGATTCGTTGTTTCGGTGAATGTCGTCGCGGGGATTGATTGTGGGATAGGCTTCCAGCCTGTCGTTTTCGCCATGACAGGCTGGAAGCCTATCCCACTTATTCTTCCGACGGTCCTAAGCGGCCGGGCCTTTCGACGCCCGCCCGAGGCCTTACGGCCAGCGGCTCACCATTGAATCAGCAGATCCCGAGTCAATCGACAGCCCCCTTGCTTCGCTCGACCCTCCCAGGGGACGTCAATTGTATAAGTGACGGATTTGATCGTAGCGGAAAACGCTAAGACTTTCGCGAGCTGCCGGCCCTCTCTGGCGTTTGCTTGCTGCGCAAACGCCGTCTCTCCCAGAGGGAGAGAGACTAAATCGGATGCCAAAAGCTGCAGCAATAGAATCGACGTCCCGAGGGAGGGTGACTGAGGATGGGTTGCGGCGAATCGTTCTAGGGCCGGCGTGCGGTTCGGACGACGCTGTCGATCAATTGCTCGGTCATCCGGGCGCGGTATTCCATCATGCTGTTGGGGCCTTGGAATCCGACCACGGTTTCATCCCAGTTGAGTTCCTTGCTGATCATGTGACCGGCATCCAGGTCGAACTTGATCGTGCCGTTGCTGAGTTGTTGGACGACTTGGGCCCGCACGGATTCTTCGTCGATCGGCGTCAGCGGTTCACTTCGGACCGACAGCGTGGCGACGCCGGATTTCACTTTTTCCAGCGTGTAGAGTTCGCGGATCTTGATCGGTTTGACCAGGCCGTCCTCGGTGCGTGTTTTGATTTCTCGGGGGATCGCCCAGGAGTCGCCGATCGCGATCGCTTCTTCGGGCAATGCCAGGGATAGGGATCCCATCCCCAGTGACGCCTTGCTGCCGCCGTTGTCTTGGCGGTCGGTTTCTTGGCCGCGTGGGTTGATCGTTACGGTGGCCAATGTTTTTCCGATCTGTTCGGCGACTTTGGAGAACACCCGGGGCGGTTCTTCACCGGACCCGCTGGACCAACGGATTTCTTCCTTGTCGCCTTGCTGCTGCGTCATTTCGACGGAATCGACGACGTGATCAAACGTCATGTCTTCGCCGTCGACGTGCGTGACGGCCCAATGGCGTTGGCTGACGGTGTGGACCTGCGAGATTTCCTCGTCACCTTTCAGCCGCGTTTTGGTCTTTGCCACATGCGTGACTTCGTAGCTGAGCTTTTGCCCGCCGTTCAACGAATAACGCAGCAAGTACTTGGTCGATTCATCGTCGGCGGCATGAGCGGTCGACCCCAAGGCGGCGAGGGTGAATGCGATGGCGAGGCAATAACGGTCCACGGTTCCGGTCTCCTTACACTGACTCGAGTTGAAGGTGGACCGTGAAACTCGCAGATTCACAATCGCGGTGCAAGAGCGATCTTTGGCTCCTCGGAAGCCCGGAGAGGCTGGCACAGCGCTTGCCGGTCGTGTCAGCCCCATGCCACATCCTTTGACGCCAAGCGGTGTGTTTATTGTTAGCGGCAGGGCGCGAGCCCCCCGGTCTTTCACGTTGCAACCGGACGGCTCGAGGGCTGTCGATTTTGTGAGCCGCGGGTGCGTCAGCGGCCGGGCACTGCGACGCTGCCCGAGGCCTTACGGCCAGCGGCTCACCATTGACTCAGCAGATCCCGACTCAATCGACAGCCCGCTCGCGCCGTTCCGCTAACTTCTGCAGCGCCAGGCGTCTCATCGTGTGGTCAGGGGGCCAAGGGCGCCATTTGTGCATCGAAGGCCTGCCAGCGGTTGATCAGCTCGCTCAGCTTCTCACGCTGCATGGCGGCCAAATCATGCTCTTCGGAGGGATCGATTTTCAGATGGTACAGCTCGATCGGTTCGCCCCGTTTGGGACGCACGATTTTCCAGTCGCCGCTCCGCAGCGCCTGTTTTCCGCCGGGCATTCGCCAATAAAGATGTTGACGACCGGTCGCGATCGGGTTGTCGATCCATTGAAAGATGCTGACGCCATCGGCTTGGGCGTTCGCCGGCAGCCCGGCCAGATCCAGTGCCGTCGCCGCGATGTCCAGACTGATGACCGGTCGCGGTTCGGAGACGCCTTCGGGCAAGCGGCCTGGGAAACTCCAGACCATCGGGATTCGCACACCGCCTTCGTAGAGCGACCCCTTTCCGCCTCGCAGCGGGGCGTTGCTGCTGGTCAGCTCGGCGGTCGGCCCGCCGTTGTCGCTGAGAAAGACGACCAGCGTGTTGCGGCGCAATCGGTGCTCGTCGATCGCTGCGGTGATCGCGCCGACGCCGCGATCGAGCGAAATCAACATGCCGGCAAAGATGCGGCGTTGGACGTCGGTGATTCTGCGCAAGGCCTGGCAATCTTCTAACTTGGCCTGCATCGGGCTGTGCACGGCGTTGTAGCAGACCATCAGACAGAACGGATCGTCGTGATGTCGGTCGATGAACGAAACCGCTTCGTCGGTGATCGCTTCGGTCAGATAACGCGGCTCTTCGATGACTTCCGTGCCCCGCATGATCGGGTTGTCTTGGTCGTACGACGGTTCACTCATGCGGGCATAGTTGCCACGGATCAAATTGTCGCTGCGGACGCGCTCGCCCGCATCCAGGCTGGCGTCGCGAATCATCGTCAGCACGTTCGGGTACGGAACTCCGTCGACATGTGATCCCGGGACATAGAAATGCCCCTCGTGCAAGAACCCGTAAAAGGAATCGAACCCACGCTGCATCGGATGCCGCGACGGGGTCGCTCCCAAATGCCATTTGCCGACCAACCCGGTCCGGTACCCCGCTTCGTTGAGTGTTTTGACGAAGGTGGTTTCAGAGGTCGGCAGCCCCGCATCGGGAAGCAGATTTCGTTTTCCGGTCGGATTGATGTCGTATCCGAACCGGGACTGGTAGCGTCCGGTGAGCATGCCGGCGCGAGAGGGGCTGCAGTAGGACGACGTGACATATCCGGCGGTACAGCGGACGCCGCCATCGGCCAGGGCGTCGATGTGGGGCGTCGGGATTTCCCGGTTGCCCATCATCCCGGTTTCGCCATACCCCAAGTCATCGGCGACGATGACCACGATGTTGGGGCGATCGTCGGCCGAGGCCGATGCAGCGTGGCAACAGAATGCGGCAGAGAGCAGCGCCAACCAACAGAGTCTCATCATGTTCCCCTTCATCAACGCACGGAAAATAAGTGTCGGAGTTGATCGTAGCGGAAGCCGCCAAAACTTTCGCCGTGCCGGCCCTCTCTGGCGTTTGCTTGCTGCGCAAACGCCGTCTCTCCCAGAGGGAGAGAATCTCAATCGGTTGCCAAATCCTGCAGTAATAGAATCGACGTCCCTAGCGGCCGGCGACCAGGATTTGGCCGACAAACAGCCAGACGAAGGTGAACAGGATTCCAAAGGAGGTGTGTAGGAGTTCGATGGACACTTGACGTTCTCGTGTATTTTATGGCGCTACTTGGTTGGCCTGCCACCGCTCCCTGGCTGGTTCTGATTCGCCGTTTCCGGCGTTCGCAACGGTTCGATTTACTCAAGCCCGTGGATCATCCCGGCCGTCATGTCCGGTCACTGTACCATTGTTGCCTCTGGCGCCGGCGTGTCAGCAAAATTCGTCTGGAGTTGGTGGCAATCTGGCCGATCGTCTCGCTCCGATAGCAGCTGGCAAAACCTTGACGATTACTGAGCTTTGATGGCTTTGGCAAACCTTGCGGCACGGGCAGGCTTTTTCGCTCAATCGGGTCTTTGCAGTTCCAGCAGCGGTATTCACGTCGGTTGAGTTTGACGGACGATTTTAGCCGACAAGCCTTGTTCGGAAACTGAAATTGGCCCACCTATCGGACACTGCATGTCGGCCGACCTGATCAACGATACTCCTGCAACGCCGGACTTCGCTCGCGATGTCGGTGCGATCATGCTGATTGCGCTGACGATCCTGTTGACGATTTCATTGGTGACGCGCAACCCGGCCGATCCGCTGGAGGAGCCGTTTTGGCCGATCAGCGGATTGCATCTGCCGGATGTCTTGGTTTATCCGCCGGCCGAGCAGATCACCAATGCGTGCGGCTATTGGGGCGCGTTAATCGCGTCGGCGATGATGACGTCGATGGGGTTGGCGTCGGGGATCGTGGTGGCAGCGCTTGGTGGGACCGCCATTGCGTTGTTGCGTCGTGGCCGGCTGAACGCGCCGGTGCTGCGTTCATTGGGCGGCACGATCATTTTGTTGGGCACGGCCACGGCTGCGGCGATGCTTCCGATCGAGAACGAAGGCATCACGATTTTTGGTGCCGGGGGAGTGTTGGGGGCGATGTCGTCGACGTGGCTCTTGGAGCATTTCAACGCCAGCGGTGCGTGGATTTTGACATTGACGTTGCTGGTGATTGGGACGCTTTTGACGACCGACTATGCGATCTTGTACGCCAGCCGTCGCATCGTTGCCGGCAGTGCCCAGGTCTCACGTCGCGGCGTGCAGCGGGCGGCGCAAGCGATTCCACCGGCGCTGCGTCCGCGGCGTAAACCGTTCCAAGAGCATCCGGCGCCCTTTGTGGCGTCGCCGGACGCGGACCAAGCCCAGGCAACCGCCGAGCCGGCGCAGACCGTGTCGACCGTGGAAACGGATTCGCAAGAGGCCGCCGAAGACGAGTCCGAAACGTCTCGGTCGGAGCCGCGGATCAAGGTCCGTGCGGGCAAGCGTCGCAAGGGGGCTGCCGAGGGCGACGCGGCCGAGGCGGACTCAGCCGTCGCCGTTTCCCAACCGCCAGAATCGACCGACCAGGACGACGACTACGAAGAATACGAGGATGAGGATTCCGGCGGTGACGAAGCTGGACACGACAATCCCGCGATTCGTGAAATCGAAGTCGGCGACGAAACCGTCGCACTGCGCGGCGACCAGCCGCACGATCTTCCGGGACCCAAGATTCGACTGCCCAAGAAAAGCAAGACCGAAGACGAACTGGATCAGCTCTATGAAGACATGGTCGAAGACGCTCCGGCGGGAAGCGAAGAGTACCACTTGCCGCGCGTCGATTTGCTGGAAGCCAGCGATGACATCGACTACGACGAACAGCTGAGCGAAGTTCGCCGCAAGGCAAAGATCCTGGAGGCGACGTTTGCCGATTTCGGCTTTAACATCCGGGTCGTTGAGATCGAAACAGGACCCGTCATCGCGCAATACGAAATCGAGCTGGAAGCCGGATTGCGTTTGAGCAAGATCACCAGTTTGGCCGAAGACCTGGCGATCGGTTTGCGCGTCCCCAGCGTCCGCATCGTGGCGCCGATTCCCGGCAAGAACACGGTGGGGATCGAAGTGCCGAACGAAAAACGTCAAGCCGTTCGGTTGCGGGACGTGATGGAAGAGTCGGACATGCGCTCGTTGAAGATGAACATTCCGGTCTTCTTGGGCAAAGACGTTTCGGGCAATCCGATGGTCGTCGATTTAGCCAAGATGCCGCACCTGTTGATCGCCGGACGTACCGGTACCGGTAAGAGCGTTTGTCTCAACGCGATCATCACGTCGATCCTGATGACGTGTCGACCGGACGAAGTGCGGATGTTGATGATCGACCCCAAGATGGTGGAGCTGAGCGGTTATGGCAAGCTGCCACACTTGATGCACCCGGTGATCACGGACATGCGCAAGGCCGAAGCGATCCTGGCTTGGGCGGTCGAAAAGATGGAAGAACGTTACTCGTTGTTGGCCAACGCCGGGGTCCGACACATCAACAGCTTCAACGACTTGGGGCGTGATGAAGTGTTGCGCCGCTTGGAGATTGATCCTGAAGACGACAACGGCAGCGTGCCGGACAAACTGCCCTTCATCGTGATCGTCGCCGACGAAATGGCCGACTTGATGATGACCGCGGGCAAGGACGTGGAGCAGCATATCATACGGCTGGCGCAGAAAAGTCGCGCCGTCGGAATCCACCTGATCCTGGCGACGCAAAAACCGACCGTCGACGTGATCACCGGTTTGATCAAAAGTAACCTGCCGGCCCGCTTGAGTTTCCAAGTCGCCAGCAAGACCGATAGCCGGGTGGTGTTGGACGAAAACGGAGCCGACAAGTTGCTCGGCAACGGCGACATGCTGTTCTTGTGGCCGGGGACGAGCACGTTGATCCGTGGCCAAGGGACGTACTTGAGCGATGAAGAGATCGATTTGATCTGCGCGCACTGCAGCATGGGCGAGCAGAACTTCGTCGGCGAACTGATGAATTTGAAGGTCGCCAGCGACGAAGAGGGCGACGGCCCGTCGCTCAATGAAGACCGACCGGACATCTATGACAGCGCGGTGGAGGTGATCATTCGCGAAGGCCGCGGGTCGTGTTCGTTGCTGCAACGGCACCTGGGGATCGGCTACGGTCGCGCCGCCAAGCTGATCGATTTCATGGCCGAAGACGGCATCGTCGGCCAGTACAACGGCAGCAAAGCGCGCGACGTCCTGCTGTCGCTGGAGCAATGGCACGAAATGCAGGGGCTGGATCCACCGGAACCCGACGACGAGTCAGGGGAGCCACGCCCACCGTCCGCGATCGCCGCCGAAGACGAAGAGGGAGAAGAGGGCGACGAAGAATACGAGGAGTATGAAGAAGAGGACGAAGAAGATTGGGAGGAGTGAGTCGTGGTCGGAAGTCGACCGCGGGAAGAAGACAGCAGGCGATAATGATACGGGGCAGAATGATTGGGAGGACCCGTTCATGGCTGTCGCCACCGCCCGCGAGCCGAATCCGTTCAGTGCGGCGGTCGATGCATCCGAGGCGTCTTCGGTTCACACCAGCGTTACACGCAGGGGGCAATGATCGTCCAATGGAACCAATAGGACGCAGGGGACGTATGGGTCCCATCGAGCGGGGCGAAAAAGGTGTCCGACACCTTTTTGGTAAGATGGGTGATTTGGCTGGCCGGGCTTTAGCCCGCGACCAGGCGGCCGTCGACCAGTTCTTGACGCTGGTCCATTGCTGCGGCCAGCGCGCCGCTGTGGGTCACGCAGATCAGGATCGCGTCGTTTTCTTTTTGCAGGGTTTGCAGGACGGCGGTGACCGATTCGGCGGTGCGTCGATCCAGGTTTCCGGTCGGTTCATCGGCCAGCACCAGTGCGGGACGCATCAACAAGGCCCGCGCGATGGCGACACGTTCGCGTTCGCCGCCGGATAGTTCGCTGGGCAGATGACCGGTCCGTTGACTCAGTCCCACCGCTTGCAGCAACTCCGTCGCCCGCGCGATATGATCGGCGGAGGCTCGGCCGACGGCAAGCGAAGGCACCAAGACGTTTTCGATCACCGACAGTTGTGGCAGCAGATGGTGGTCTTGAAAGATGAATCCGACGCGTTGGTTTCGCCAGTGCGCCAGTTGCGTGTCGTCGAGCACGAAGGGGTCTTCGCCGTCCAGTTTTACCGAGCCGTCATCGGGGCGATCGAGCGTTCCGAGAATCTGCAGCAGCGTGCTCTTGCCGCTACCGCTGGGGCCGACGATCGCCATCGATTGACCGCCGGCCAGTTCCAACGAGACGTCGCGAAGGACGTCGAGGGGCTCACCGGCGGTTGGAAACGACTTGGAAACGTTTTCGACAGAAAGGATCGTCATGGTGATGAAATGGGAGGACTGGAACGGAGGTCGATCGGGTAGCAGTTTAGCAGTTGTCGCCCTTTCGTTTCATGAGCAGCGACGATCAGACCGTCAGCGCCAGGGTGGCCAGACCGTAGAACGTGTATTCGACATCGGCGATGTGATCGAGTGCAAACCCGGTGAAGCCTCCGCCGTCGGCCTGCATCGATTCGGCGTATCGTCGCACCGCCGCGACGTCGACCGCATCGGCGGCTTCCAGGTCGACCAAGGTGATCATGCCCGTGCAACTGCTGAGCAGGTCGGCGAACGGGATCCGCGTGTTGGCCGTCAAGCCGCCTTCATCGGATTGCATCTCCGCCAGAAAGTCGAGGGTGGTTCCACGGTCGACCCGATCGATCGCTCCGAGTGTTTTCAGCGTACCGATCGCCGCCGCGGTGGGGTTCACGCCGGCGCGTTTGGCGGCGCGGATTTCCAGGTATCCGCCGTCGGGGTGCGCCTGCGAATCCAAAAAATCCAAGACACGTTCGGGGTGCCGCGGTTGTCGCCCCATCAGCTCCAGACAGAGTGTCGAGAGGAACGTTTGGTAGGTGCTTCCGGCGCGACCTTCGGGGCTCTTGGCGAATCCTCCGTCGTCGGTTCGCAGCGATTCCAACAGACCCGCGACGTTATCGATCCAGCCGCTGTCGTCATCGCCGATGACCTCGGCACCGACGGCCATTTCACAGATCGCGGCAGCGAAAATCAGCGAGATCAAATCGACGATGCTCTCGCGATGATTCAGTCGGCTGCGCAAAAAATCGGCCGCCGAGCGACCGATCTCGGGCGTCAGGGCGTCCAGGATCCAGAGTCCGCGCAAAGCAAACGCGGTGTAGTACGGATCGCTGCCGCCTTCGCGTCCGGCGAACCCTCCGTCGCCGCGCTGCTGGGCGGTCAGCCAAGCCGCATGCGTTTGCCGGACGGGTTCATCCAACCGCGTGGCTCCGGCGGCCAACCGAAGCGTCAGGTCCTGTAGATAAGACAGCACTCAGCTGACACCGGCGGCGTTGAAGTAGTCGGGCTCGTTGCCGGGCTTCCACTTGATGTTGCAACCCAGCGACGCGCGCTGCTGGGAGCTTGGGGCATCGCCGGCGAGCACGGCGTCGAGTGCGGCCCGCAGGTCTTCGCCCGTGACCGGAATCTCATTGCCGGGACGTGAGGCATCCAACTGGCCCCGGTAGACCAGTTTTTGATCGGCGTCGAACAGATAGAAATCCGGTGTGCAGGCGGCGGCGTAAGCTTGGGCGACGCTTTGGTCGGCATCATGCAAATACGCAAACGCATAGCCCCGATCGGCTTTCTCTTTGGACATCGCTGCGGGCGAGTCGTCCGGGTACTTGTCGGCGTCGTTGCTGCTGATCGCGACGACGGCGACGTCCCGGGCCATGTAATCGTCGCTGAGCGATTTCAGCTGGTCGGCGACGTGTTTGACGTAGGGACAGTGATTGCACATGAAGATCACCAACAGTGCTTTCTTGCCCGCCAAATCCGACAGGCTGACGGTGCCGCCGTCACATTCGGGAAGCGAAAAATCGGGTGCCTGGGTGCCCAGGGGCAACATGGTGCTTGCGGTACGGACCATGGAATCTCTTGGGGTCGAATGGGGAGAGGATGTTGGGATTTACGACTTGAGGTCATCGAGCAGGCGTCCGGGGCTGCCCATCGCGTTGTAGCCGCCGTCGACGTGCAGGATTTCTCCGGTGATGCCTTGGCTCAGATCACTCAGCAGGAACGCGCCGGTGCGGCCGACTTCCTGGTGGGTGATGTTTCGCCCCAGCGGCGCCATTTTGTCGTACAGCTTGAGCATCTCTTCGACGCCGGCGGCGCGACCGGCCAGGGTCCGCACGGGGCCGGCCGAGAGTGCGTTGACGCGGATGTCCGACGGGCCCAGGTCGTAGGCGGCGTAGCGGACCGCGGCCTCCAGGGCGGCTTTGCAGATCCCCATCACGTTGTAGCCGGGGACGCATTTCTCGCCGCCAAAGTAGGTCATCGCTGCGATCGCGCCGCCCGGATTCATGATCGGTTTGGCGGCGTTGGCACAGGCCAGCAAGGTGTACACGCTGACATCCATAGCCAGGGCAAACCCGGCACGGCTGGTTTCGATGGTGTCGCGGCCGAGGTCCTGGCGGTCGGCAAATGCGATCGAATGGAGGACAAAGTCGATTTTCCCAAATTCTTCTGTCGTCTGTTCGAATACGCTGCGGATGTCGTCGTCCTTCTGCGCATCCATGGGTAGAAGAAACGCTGCATTTTCGTACTTGTCGGTCAGCTGGGAGACGCGTCGTCGATTTCGTTGACGTTCGTCGTCCGGGCGGTCCGGCAGGTGTGTGAATCCGCACATGCCGCCGGCGTTCATGATTTCTTGAGCGATCGCCCAAGCAATCGAATTTTCGTTGGCGACCCCTAAAATAAGCCCCTTCTTACCCTGAAATTGCATCTCGATTCGTATTCCTAATGAAAAGGGAAAAGTCACGCGTCACCATCGCACGCATTTTGCCGCGGGGTGGACAGGATAGCGTGAAGTAGGCGACTTCGTCTATTTGCCAACGGCGGTCCGGCGGCACTTGTCCCGATGAAATGCTTCCTGGTCTGCCCATCGACCGTCCAACATCAACGGCGAAACTTGGACTTTATGACAAATCACTCCTCTTCCACTCGTACTCACGAACCGATCCATCCGCTCGACGAGATCGCGTTCGCGACCGAAATCGGCCGGGCTTTGCGTGCTCAGATCAGTCATCCCGCATTGGTCCGGCAGCTTTTCCCGCGATTCATTGCATTGCTGGGGCTGGATGCCGCCGGTCTGGTGACCCAGCAAAAGGGCCGTTGGCATGTCGGCGCCTGGGCCGATTCGTCCGGCGACACGTCGAATCGGCCGGTTCCGGCCGATCTGCCGATCGATCTGATCAGCGATGCCATCGACCACGGGGGGGGCCGCACCGATGGCCGCTGGTGGGCGGTGCCCTGCCAGATCGATGTCAACGATGGCGGTGCGATTGTTTCTTCCCCGATGGTCGGCTGCCTGGTTTTTGAGTCGGAAAACGAATCGATCGATCCCGATCGGGTGGACCGGCTGTCGCAGCTATTGGTCACGGCGATCACGCAGACCGAGCTCGATGCACGTCACCGCCATCGAATCGCACAGTTGACCAGCGTGCTGGAGGCCGCCGCCCAGTGGCAGCAGACCCAGTTGCAGGAGTCCAGTGACGAGAACACGTTGCTGCGGCAGATCGCCGACACGGCGACGGATTTGATCGGTTGCGAACGCGCCAGCATTTTTTTGTGGGACAAGCGACGCAAGAAACTGATCGGGCGACCCGCCTTGGGCATCGACGATCGACCGTTGATCGTGCCGGACAACGCCGGCATCGTGGGTGAGGTGTTGGCGACCAAAGAGCCTCAAATTTGGAACGCCAGCAGCGACGACGAGGCGCGCGTCAACCGCGACATCGATCGGTCACTGGAATTTCGCACGCGGTCGTTGGTTGCTGTGCCGCTCAGCGGCCCGCGCGGTGAAACGATCGGCGTGTTCGAAGCGATCAACCATCTGGAAAACCACTTCGACAATTCCGACGTGTTGTTGTTGTCCGATTTGGCGACCCATGCGGCGGTGGCGATACAAGCCCAGCGGGCGCAAAAGTCGTTGACCGAATCACGCGACCGTCTCGTTCGCGACGCCGCGCGAAGCACGCCGCTGGTCGGCGCGCACCCCGCCGTCGTCGCGGTTCGCGAGAGCGGCACCAAGGTGGCCAAGACCGATTTGACGGTCATGATTCTGGGCAGCAACGGAACCGGAAAAGAAGTCGTCGCGCGGCACATCCATTACGAAAGTGATCGCAAGAATGGTCCTTTCATCGCCGTCAACTGTGCGGCGTTGGTGGAGTCCTTGTTGGAGAGCGAATTGTTCGGGCACGAGCGGGGTTCGTTCACCGATGCCAACGCAACGCGTGTCGGTAAATTTGAACTCGCCAGTGGCGGCACGCTGTTCTTGGATGAAGTCGGTGACATGAGTCCCGGCGGTCAGGCCAAGCTGTTGCGGGTGTTGGAACAACGGGAAGTCGTTCGGGTCGGCGGCAGCGTGCCGATTCCCGTCGACGTCCGCGTGATCGCGGCAACCAATCAACCGCTGGATCAATTGATTGCCGAAAAGCGTTTTCGAGAAGACTTGTTTTTCCGGCTGAACGTGGTGTCGTTGACGCTGCCGGATTTGGCCAATCGTGGACGTGACGTGTTGTTGTTGGCCGACCATTTTCTGAATCATTTTTGTTACCAGATCGGTCGCAAAGTTCCCTCGTTGTCGGATTCCGCGCAAACCGCGCTCTTGTCGCATCATTGGCCCGGCAACGTCCGCGAGCTTCGCAACACGATCGAACGGGTGTGTTATCTTTCGACCGGAGACATGATTCACGCTCCCGATTTGGAACTCCGTCAGCCGCCGATGTCGACGTCGAAAGTGCACGACCGGAATCAACCGACCTATCGCATTGATCTGCCCACGTCACTGGCCGAGTCGACGCGTCTGTTTCAGATCGATCATATCCGTCAGGCGATCGACCGCTGCGGCGGCAACATGACCGAGGCGGCATCGAAACTTGATCTGCATCGATCGAACCTGTATCGAAAGATGAAGCAATTGGGCATGCGAACCGGTGAAGAGGACGGCGAAGCGGTCGCGGAGTGATCAAATCAAAAAAACTGTCGCCCGCGTACGGGCGACAGTGACGATGGGATGCTGGCGGATCGATGGGAGCATCACCTTTAGACGCAACCCAGCCCGGCGCAAACGCCGTCTCCCCCAGAGGGCGAGAATCGAAATCGGTTGCCAAATCCTGCAGGAAAAGAATCGACGGCCCAATCAGTGTGGTTCGCGTCGGGGCGCGAGCGGGTTAACGGCGGAAACGACCGAACAGTCCGCGTCGTCGCGCGGTGTATCGCGGGGTGCAGTACGTCGTTCCTTGCGAATAGCCGTACTGGGGTCGTGCATTGTAGGATCGGTATCCTGAGTTGTAGCCCGGCGTATTAATCGTGTTTCGGTTTGAGTAAACACCGTTGTTGTATCGGTACGTCCCCTGGTCGTAACGATCGAACACACCGCCTCCGTCAATGATGCCGCCCCCGTCGATGATTCCGGCGCCTGGGGTTGCATCCATGATGCCGCCACCATCGATGATTCCGCCGCCGTCAATCACTCCGCTTTTCGGACGCGCATCGAGTACGCCGCCGCCGTCGATGACGCCACCTCCGTCAATGATGCCGGGGCCTTGTGCGTTGCCCGTGGCACTGAAAGAGGCGAGGACCAAACCTGCGGATGCTGCATAGAGGGCCAGTTTCTTCATGATGATCTCCTAGTGGTTTCTTTGATGAAACATCGAAACGATTTCGATGCGTCTGACACCGGTCGATGTTGCACAAGCGATGCCAAAGACGCGTTGTTACCGATCAGGTGGTTTGGTCGGATTTGGGAAACGGGGCGAAAGCCCCAGAGAAATACAGCCGATGACGCAGCGATTTCCGGGAGGATCGGGCCGTTTGACCAGCACCGAACGCGCGATCGAAAAATCTGGTGAGGCGTGATCAACGACCGGCGACGTGGCCGGATTCGTTCCGGATTGGTTCCGAATTGGTCGTTCAGGCGCCACGCGAATGCGGCGGATTGCTAGCAGTCCATCGAGACGAAGAGCACCGCGTGCGGGGGCGGTTGATACGGCAGCGGGGCGGGGGCGTTGGCGCTAGGGTTGGCTGATCAGGCGGCGGAGCCCGGGCAGGAACTGACGCAGCGCGCGGGAGCGATGGCTGAGCGCCCGTTTGACGGTCAGGTCCAGTTCGGCGAACGTCTTGTGGTACTCGCGGATTTCGAACAGCGGGTCATACCCGAAGCCGCCGCTTCCCGACGGTTCGGTTCGGATCACTCCGCCACAGACGCCGCCGGCGGTGATTCGCACGTTGCCCTCGGGATCGGACAAGCAGACTTCACAGTGGTAGCGTGCGGTCCGCTTTTCCATCGGGACATCTGCCAATTCGCTCAACAGTTTTGCGTTGTTGGCTTCGTCGTCACCGTGGCGGCCGGCGTACCTGGCCGAGTAAACGCCGGGGGCACCGCGAAGTGCATCGACGGCCAACCCGCTGTCTTCGGCCAGCACCCAGCGGCCCAGGTGTTTGGCTTGTTCGGTCGCTTTGAGGGCGGCGTTTTCGGAGAACGTTTCGCCGGTTTCTTCGACGTCGATCGAATCAGGAATCTCAGCGAGCGAGTGCAAGCTGTAGTGTTCGGCCGGCAGCATCAGCCGCAACTCGATCAGCTTATTGGCGTTGTTGGTACCGAGGACAAGATCAAACATCACAATAACTTCATGACAAAAGTGGCGTAAGCTTCCAGCTTGCGATCCCATGAAGCGCAAGCTTCATTCGCGTAATCACATGAAGCGCAAGCTTCATTTGTGTAATCCCGTGAAACGCAAGCTGGAAGCTTACGCCACGGTAGCGTTACGACTTTTCGACGGCTTTGGCGAGCGCGTAGATTTCGTCGGCGTTGAGCACTTTGTCGTTCGATTCGAACAACGATTGAATCGCCGCGCGGTGCGTCTTCATCTTCAGTCCGCCGACGCCGATCGCCCCATAGCCGACCGCGGCGGAGTCTTCGCTGATCGGTTTGGCTTTGTCCATCACCGCGATGCCACCCAGGCCTGCCGGGGGCACGGCATTGAGGTCGATGGCCACCGCCAGATTTTTCGCCGCGATCAGATCGGATTTTTCGGCCAGTTGGATGCCGGCGGCGCCGCAGGCGATCACGATCCTGGCGGGGGCGAGGATGCTGCTGACTTGATCGGGTGATCGCGATTCGGCGGCCGACAATCGATCGGCGATCTTTTCATCGGCGTCGCGGGCGACTTGGTCGCAAGCGTCTTGGGCGCGCGCCAATGATCGGCTGGTCAGCGTGACCGATGCGCCGTCGCTGGCCAGTAACCGTGCGACACGTTGGCCCACCGGCCCGGTCCCGCCGAGGACCACGGCATGTGCTCCGGCCAATTCCAGGTGTCGTGCGGCGGCGACGACGGCGGCCGCGGCGGTCGTGTTGCAACCGTTGGCGTCCATCATCACCGAGACGCGAACGGGTCCGAAAAAGGCATCCGTCACGCATTGGAGCAGCGTTTCGGCGAGCGCGACATCGCTGCCACCGAGAAAGATGGCGGTGTGCTTGAGATCGTCGCCGCCACGGGTGAACATCGCACCGTGGACGAGTGGTTCGATCGAGGTCGCTTGGACGCCCGCGTAAGGGACCAAGTGATCGACGCCGGAATCAACGGCGACGACCGCGTCGAACGAGCTGGCTTGGGGGTCACAATCGAACTGAAACAGAATGCGTTTCGGCATGCGTTGCCCGGGGGTTGGGGAGGGTCGGCGATGCGAGGTCGCGTTGCGCGACCGTTCAGGAAGACGTCACTTTCTCGGCAGAGGTCGTGCGGTTCTTCAGTCGTTGAAAGGAAATGAATATCGCCACTCTCTCCCTGGGAGAGTCGAACGCAGCGAGCAGAGGGTTCTCTTTGCTGCTTGGGACACGACTCTGGCAGGTGAAGTAAAACTCGCGATTCACCGTTCGACCTCCCCTCGCTTCGCTCGACCCTCCTGCCAGGAGGGTTGCGAAGGAGTCTCTTCAGTTCCGCGTCGTGCTTTAGAAGTTGCCCTTGAAGGGGTGCGCGGCGGAATCTTTTTGCGCGATCATTTCTTGGGCCGAAGGTTTGCCGCCCATCGCGTTGGCCAGCGATTGCTTGACCGCTTCGTAGTTGTAGTTGTAGATCTTTTCGTCGTCGTCGGCTTCGGGGTGAATGAACACACCGCAGACACAGACCAAGTCTTCGGCTTGATCGGCGGGGATGACGCCTTCGGCGACCGAGTCGGCGACGGCTTTGGCGACGGCGGCTTGGGCAGGGCCAAACATTTGCACGACCTGCTTGAAGCCTTTCAACGTGACCTTGGTGATCATCACGGTCGACGGTTTGACGGCCACGTTGGGAGCCAGCACGGCCAACAGGTTCGTGTGACCTTCGCTTTGCGTGGACAGGGCGTTGGCGAATGCGGTGCCGACCGGACCGTCTTTGCTGCCGATCATCAAATCGATGTGTGCGACTTCGTTGCCATCGCCCACCAGGGCCTCACCAATGTAAAACTTCATTTCAGTGACCTGTTCAAAAGAAAGTTTGGTTCGAAGACCGGTGGGGAAACACATGTCCGTTGCCCCGCATGACGCTCCGGCAATCGGATCGCGGAGCGCCTGGGGTGGGTCTGGAGTCGGGGAAAAGCTAACAAACCATGACGCCGATGCAAACACCCGGTCAAATTCAAAATTCCCAGCCGCCCCGGCCGTCCGGTCGCGGTCGATCGCGGCGCGGTCCGATGGTGCTGGTGGGCGCTTCGGTCCGGGCGGCGGCGGAATCGGCCCGAATGGCCGGTTTTTCGCCAATCGCCGTGGACCACTACGGCGACCGCGAAACGCTGGCGGCGGCTCTGCGCTGGTATCGACTGGACGATTTTCTGGATTCCGGGCAACCGCGACCGCTCGATTGCACCGTCCCCGAACCGGCGCCGATTGCAATTGTCGGCGGGCTTCAGGGCGGTTACGGCTGGATCGGTCCGACCCGGCTGCCGTTTTTTGGGGCCTCGCCCGAGCAGTTTTTGACCTGTGACCGCCCCGAATTTTTGAGCGACTTGGCCGCCCGCGCGGCCGTGCGGTTCCCGGAAACACGCTGCAGCGGCGCCGCGATCCGCGGCTGGCTGGTCAAGCGTCGTGGCAGTTCCGGCGGTCTGGGCGTGTCCTACAGCGCGGGGGTGGGGGACATTCCCGAGAACACGATTTTGCAGCGGCCCGTCCGCGGCCGAATTTGCGGGGCAAGTTTTTTCGGCCTGGGAGATCGGGCGATCCTGTTGGGGGTGTGCCGGCTGTTGAAAAAACGAATCGGGCCGCATCCGTTCGTGTTCGCCGGGGCGGTCGGTCCGATCCCGTTGAACGCCGCGCTCGTTGAATCGCTCCGTCGACTCGGCAACGCGCTCTGTTGTGTCTCGCCGCTGCTGGGGCCCTTCAACATCGACGTGGTGCTGCATCACGATGCCGTCACGCTGTTGGAAGTCAATCCGCGTTGGAGCGCTTCGATGGAACTGGTCGAGCGGGCGTGGGGCGCGGCATGGGACGAACCGTGTTCGATGTTCGACGGATCGGCGGATTGGATTCGTCGTCTGGAACAGGTGCCGCCGGGTCGCGCCGACGCTCGGCCGTGGAACCACGCGTTTGTCAAACGCGTGTTGTTTGCGCGGTCCGATCGTAGGGTGGTCGCGGCCGACTTTGATCGGCAGGGCGGCGGTGCCGCCCACTGGGTGTGGAAAGACGTTCCCCAGCGGCCGACCGATGTCAGGCGTCACGAGCCGTTGGCGACGCTGATCGCGCCACTGCAACGCATGTCGCTTCGACAAGCATTTCGCGTTATGGTTTGATCATGAACGAACCGCAGACCGGCACGAGCCCCGAACCCTTGGATGTGATCGCCGTCGGATCGCATCCCGACGACGTCGAGGTCGCCTGTGGTGGAACGTTGGCCAAGTTGGCCGCAGCCGGGCATCGTGTCGGGATCGTCGATTTGACCGATGGAGAGCCGACGCCGTACAGCGACGGTCCGGAAGCGCGGATGCGGGAGGCCGATGCGGCAGCGGAAGTGTTGGGTGCGGTCGCTCGGATTCAATTGGACCTGCCCAATCGTCGGTTGTTTGATTGCTTCGAGCATCGGATCGAATTGGCCAAAGTCTTTCGTCGCTATCGGCCGCGCATCGTGATCGGTTTTGGCGACAAGACGCCGATGGCATCGCCGGATCATTTTCAAACGATGCTGATCACCGATGCCGCCGTCTTCTACAGTCGGCTGACCAAATGGGACGATTACTTTGACGGGTTGCCGGTCCACAAGATCCAGCGCCAGCTTTACTTTCGGCTGGCGATTGAGCCGATGACGTTGGCGGGTAATCCGTTTCACATCCTGGTCGACATCGGCGAGACGCTGGAACAGAAGATCGCTTCGATGCAGTGTTATCACAGTCAGTTCGCGCACAAGCACGCGATGGACGAGCGGATTCGGGCCGCGGCGGTGATGACCGGTTCGATCGCCGGTATCGCGGCGGCGGAAGCCTTCGCCGCGGCGCGGCCGTTTGCCGCCAAGGATCTGATCAGCGCCGTGGGGCTGTAGCGGCCCGGGCGCTGCGTTACGCCGTGAACGATTTTTTAGCGGCAGGGCGCGAGCCCTCCGGTGTTTGGGCAATGATGCGGAACCGGAGGGCTCGCGCCCTGCCGCTAACACCTTGTAAAACACAGGAAAGAAATCGTTCACGGCGTAGGACGCTGCGGGAGACGGCGATTCTTTTATTGCAGGATTTGGCAACCGATTTAGTTTCTCTCCCTCTGGGAGAGACGGCGTTTGCGCAGCAAGCAAACGCCAGAGAGGGCCGGCGGCTTGCGAAAGTCTTGACGACTTCCGCTACGATCAATTCCGCCACTTATACAATCGATATCTCGAGCGGCGAGTGGAGAACACCTGAAGGCGGTCGGTCAGGCCGTGTGGATGGCGCGTTTGTCGACGGCCAGTGCCGCTTCGTGCATCGCTTCGGCCAAGGTCGGGTGGGCGTGGCAGGTTCGCGCGATGTCTTCGCTGCTGGCGCCGTACTCCATCGCCGCGGCGGCTTCGGCGATCATGTCGCCGGCTCGGGCGCCGATGATGTGGACGCCCAGGACGCGGTCGGTTTTGGCATCGGCCAGGATTTTGACGCGGCCGTCGGGTTCGCCCAGGGTTCGGGCGCGGCCGTTGGCGCCGAAGGGGCAGACGCCCTTGTTGTAGGCGACGCCGGCTTCCTTGAGTTCGTCTTCCATCTTTCCGACGCTGGCGATCTCGGGATGCGTGTACACGATCGCGGGGATGACATCGTAGTTTAGATGGGTCTGCATGCCGGCCATCCGTTCGACGCACACGACCGCTTCTTCCATCGCTTTGTGGGCCAGCATCGCGCCGCCGATGCAGTCGCCGGTGGCGAACACGTTTTCGACGGAGGTTTCGAAGTTCTCGTTGACGGGGATGAAACCGTGGCGGTCGGTTTCCAGTCCGATCGATTCCAGGCCGATCGAATCGGTCGCCGGGCGTCTGCCGGTGGCCAGCAACACGCGATCGCAGGTGATCGGGTCGCCGTCTTTGACTTCGACGACGCACTTGTCGCCCTTGACACTTGCCGATTGAACGAAGGTCTTCAGTTGGAACTTGAAGCCTTGTTTCTTGAAGGTCCGCAGCGCGATGTTTGCCAGTTCCGCATCGATGCCGGGGAAGATCCGATCAAAGGCTTCCAGCACGGTGACTTGGCTGCCGAGTCGATTCCAGACGCTGCCGAGTTCCATGCCGATGTAACCGCCGCCGATGACGACCAGGTGTTCGGGGACTTCGGGAAAGCTGAGTGCGGTGGTGCTGTTGCCGATGCGGTCGCCGTCTTCTTCGACGCCTCGCAGTGTGGCCGGGACGCTACCGGGGCACAGCAGGATCCGGTCGGCTTCGATCACGACCGGTTCGTCGCCCTGGACCACGATCGAATTGAGATCGCGCAGTTTGCCGCGTCCGTGGTAGGGCGTCACTTTCTGTTTTTTGAACAGCATGTCGATCCCGCCGGTCAGTGTGTCGACGATCTTCGTTTTGCGATTCATCATCGCGGCGAGATCGAGATCGAGCGAGCCGATTTTCAGTCCGTGGTCTTGGAAGCGGTGCTTGGCCTCTTCGTACAAATGGCTCGATTCCAGCAACGCTTTACTGGGGATGCAACCGACGCGCACGCAGGTCCCGCCGAATTGAGCATTTTCATCGATGCACGCGGTGTCAAATCCCAGCTGTGCGGCGCGAATGGCGGCGACGTAACCGGCCGGGCCACCACCGAGGACAACTAATTCGTGTCGGACCGTCTTCATGAGTTTGCGTTGTAAAAGGGGGGCTTGCGGAGATTTGCCAAAAGGGGCTGACCAAAACTTGCAGTGCACTGCCACTTGCAGTGCACTACCATAGGCGGCCGAGGATTCTTGGTAAATCACGGGGTTGTCCTCAAGCGGCCGACGGGGACAATTCGGGCGTGGTTGATTTCCCCCAAGCCCGCCGCCAACGCGACGGGGCGATGGCCCGACGCGACGTTCCCCCTGCTGGCGTTCCTTCCCTTGCCCAAAAAACGCATCCGAAAATATGCCGGTCCGGTGCTCGCGATTGCGTTATTCGCATTGGCGGTGCGGTTGCTGATTCGCGAAGCCCATCAAATCACGTGGGACGAATTCGTCCGTGGGCTGACCGGTGTGCCGGCCAGCCAGATCGTGATCGCGGCGTTTCTGATCGCGCTCAATTACGGGTTGCTGATCGCCTATGACATCTTGGCGCTGCGCTATGTCGCACGCTCGTTGCCGCTGCGGCGGATCGCGCTGGTCTCGATCGCCGGTTTCTCGCTCGGCAATAATCTGGGCACGCTGTTGGCGGCGGCGCCGATTCGGTTTCGGTTTTATTCTCAGTGGGGACTCCCGCCGGGCCAGATCGTCGCGTTGATCTCCGTGGTCGGGCTGACGTTCTGGAGCGGATGGTGGTTTTTGGGTGGGATGGTGCTGATCTGGGTGCCGATTCAGCTGCCCCCGGATGTGACGCTGCCGTTTGCGACGCAGACCTTGGGCGTCGTGCTGATCTCGCTGGCGATCCTGTATTCGTTGGTCTGCTTTCTGTGGCGAAAACCGTGGCCGATCGGGGAGCTGCATCTGCGTCCGCCGCGTCCGGGATTGATGTTCGTCCAGGCGTCCGTGGCGGCGGTGGATTTGCTGATCTCCGCGACGGCGCTGTACCTGGTCCTGCCCGGCGATTCGGTGGTCCCGTTCGCTCAGGTGTTGGCCGCCTACCTGGTGGCGATCGGCGTTGCGATGATGACGCAGGTCCCCGGGGGATTGGGCGTGTTGGAAGTCATCTTGTTGACGTTGCTCAAGGGGACCGTCGGCGACACCGTGTTGGCATCGGTGCTGATCTTCCGGGTGCTCTACTACTGGTTGCCGTTGTTGGCCGGCATGATTGCCTTGGTCGGTTATGAAATCTTCAGCGGTGCGGTCGCCGCCCGCGAAGCAACGGGAATCGTGATCGATCCGCAGCGCGCCGCCGACCCCGCCGCCATGGTGGGCTCGGCACACTCCGTCGACTCCGGACACGGGGCGGATTCAGGGGGCAGCGGCGATCAGGAAATCCTGCTGCCTGAATTCCAGGACGACAACAGGCCGACCGGCAGCTGAGCGGGCCGTCGTTTTTGTGAGCCGTGACGCGTAAGCGGCCGGGCAATCCGACGTTGCCCGAGGCCTTACGGCCGGCGGCTCACCATTCCCCCAGCAGATCCCGACTAAATCGACAGCCCGTGAGCGCGGATCGGTGGGATTGACGGATCGGGGATACCGGCTGATCGGCTATACTGGTGGAGACGATTTTCATCCCACCTCCCCCCGCCGATCATGATTCTCTCGATCACGCGTTCGTCTCTCCCCGGCTGGTTGTCCCCGTGGCATCGGCTGACCTGGTGTGTGCTGGTCTTTGCTGCCGGTGCGTTGGTCGCTGCCCGTCCGCTGGTCGCAGCCGACACGCAACCGATTCAATCGTCGGATGTCGGTCGCGCCGACTTGCATCGCGTTGATTTCGATCGTATTGACTTCAATCGTGACGTGCGGCCGATTCTGGCCAAGCACTGTTTCACTTGTCACGGGCCGGATGAAGGGGCGCGGGAGGCGGATTTGCGGTTGGACACCCAAGCCGGTTCGCGGCAAGATTTGGGCGGTTACCGGGCGATTGAGCCCGGTGCGGCCGAGGAAAGCGAACTGATCCGGCGTGTGACCAGTGACGACGATGACCTGCGGATGCCGCCGGCGGACGGGCATCCGCCGCTGGGCGAAGCCGACATCGCGACGCTCCGCCGGTGGATCCATTCGGGCGGCCGATACGAGGTTCATTGGTCGTTCCAGAGCGCGACCGAACCGTCGCTGCCGGCGGTTGAGAATCCCGGCTGGTGTCGCGGCCCGATCGATCGCTTCGTGCTTCATCGAATGGAACAGAACGGGTTGGCGCCGAGTGCAGAGGCCGATCCCGTCGCGCTGGTGCGCCGCGTTTACTTGGACTTGCTGGGGACCACGCCGACGCCGGAGGAGGTCGATCGGTTTGTCGCCAGCGACCGCCCCGATGCCTATGAGGCACTGGTCGATCGTCTGCTGGCCTCACCGGAGTACGGCGAGCGGTTTGCCCGATCTTGGTTGGATCTGGCTCGGTACAGTGACACCAATGGTTACGAAAAAGATCGCCCACGCACGATCTGGCCGTACCGAAATTGGGTGATCGATGCGCTCAACGCCGACAAGCCGTTCGACGAGTTTTCGATCGAACAGTTGGCCGGCGACATGCTTGCCGATCCGACCCGGTCGCAGCGCATCGCGACGGGATTTCATCGCAACACCATGCTCAACGAAGAGGGCGGGATCGATCCGCTGGAGTATCGGTTTTATGCCATGGTGGATCGTGTCGCCACGACCGGGACCGTTTGGATGGGGCTGACGACGGGTTGCGCGCAGTGTCACACGCACAAATATGATCCGCTGACGCACACCGATTATTACGCGTTGATGGCGCTGATGGACAACGCCGATGAACCGGAACTGAACGCCGATCCGGCGGCGGTGATCGAGCAACGTGAATCGATCCGGCGGCAGATCGCTGCGACCGAGCAAGACATCATCGGTCGCGTGCTGCTGGCCGATGACGGCGACGCGACGCTTCAGGCTGCGTTGGCCAAGTGGCAAGCCGAGCGTCTGGAGCAACTTTCAAATTGGCGGACGGTCGCACCGGATCGAATGGAATCGACGATGCCGACGTTGGCGGTTCTGGATGACCGATCGGTGCTGGCCTCGGGCGACGCGACCAAACGCGACGTCTACACCCTGACGATGCCGGCCATCGATTCGGACCAACCGATCACGGCGATCCGCATCGAAGCGTTGTCGCATCCGACGCTGCCGGCCAAGGGGCCGGGGCTGGCGTTCTACGAAGGTCGACGCGGTGATTTTTTCCTCAGTGAACTGGAGCTGTCCAGCGGCAACCACCCCGTTGCGCTCGCCGTCGGCACGACGTCCGTCCCGGGCGCCAAACCGGGCAACGGCAAAACCTATCCGGGCAATCTGTTCGACGGTGACGGATCGACCGGCTGGTCGATCCCCGGCGACGCCGGTCAAACCCATCGTTTGGTCATCCCGCTGGATCCGCCGACGCGGTTGGACCGGCCCTGGTCGTTGGAGATGCTGTTCGAGCGTCATTATGTCGCCGCTCTGGGACGCTTTCGCATCGACGTGACGACCGACCAGCAGCCTCAAGCGATGCAGATTTCCAGCGACCTGCAACGCGAATGGCTGGCGTCCAAGACGTCGGGCCAAATGTCGCCGCAATTGAAACACGACTTGGCCCTGGAATTCCTCCGCGGCGCCGACGAGATGGCCGAGCATCGAAAACCGATCGACCGTTTGCGAAAACAAATCCCCGATGATGTTCGCACCTTGGTGATGCAGGAGCGGCCGGCGACCGATCGACGAGTGACGCGGCGACGCCATCGCGGCGAGTATTTGCAGCCCAAGGAAACGGTCGACGCCGCGGTGCCGGAGTTCTTGGCGAGCGATCCCGGAGCCGGTCCGAGCGACCGGCTGGAATTGGCGCAGTGGTTGGTCAGCGATGCAAACCCGCTGGTCGGGCGCGTGACGGCGAACCGGGCGTGGCGTGAATTTTTCGGCACCGGTATCGTGCGGACCGCCGGCGATTTCGGGACCCAAAGCGAATCGCCCTCGCACCCCGAGTTGCTCGACTACCTGGATGCCCGACTGCGCGACCGGTCGGCCGACGGGATCCGTTGGTCGATCAAACGCTTGCACCGCGAAATTGTGCTCTCGGCGACCTACCGCCAGTCGATCGGCACGCCCCCGCCGGCGGATCCCGACAACCGGTTGCTGTCGGTGTTTCCCTATCGCCGTTACGACGCCGAACGGATTCGAGACGCGTTCCTTTCCGGTTCGGGACTGCTGTCGAGACAAATCGGCGGACCGAGCGTTTATCCGCCGCAACCCGAGTCGGTCGTGCAAATGGCCTATGGAAACACGGCGTGGCCGACATCGACGGGGGCCGATCGCTATCGACGTTCGCTGTACACCTACAGCAAACGCACCGCGCCCTTCGCGGCGTTTACGACGTTCGATGCCCCGTCGGGCGAATTGTGCATTGCCCGCCGCGATCGCAGCACCACGCCGCTGCAGGCGTTGACACTGCTCAACGACCAGATGTACTTGGAAATCGCCGCGGGGTTCGCCGAGCAGGCCCTTCGAGATGCCGAGCAGGCCGTTCGGGATGCCGGCGGCGAAGCCGAACCGCGTGAGATCGCCCGGCGCCTGTTCCGCCGCGTCGTGGTCCGCCAGCCCCGCGAAGGCGAGTTGGACGCGATCTTGGCGTTTTTCCTTAGCCAGTCCGAGCACGAGCAGCCTTGGATGCTGGTCGCCCGCGCGCTGATGAATACCGACGAAGCCATCACAACACCATGAATCTAAAAGAATTGACACGCCGGCAACTGTTCGGCGCCTGTGGAATCGGGCTGGGAAAGATCTCTCTGGCGTCGCTGCTGTCACGCGACGTGGCCGCGGCGGATTCGCCGACACCCGCGTCCGCGCCGGGCGGGCTGCATCATCCGGCGAAGATCAAGCGGGTGATTTATTTGTTCATGGCCGGAGCGCCCAGCCAGTTGGACTTGTTTGATCACAAACCCAAACTGGTCGAATTGGAAGGCAAACCGATCCCGCCGTCGGTGATCGCGGGACAGCGCTACGCGTTTATCCAGCCGGGGGCGGCCGTTTTGTCGCCCCGGTTCAAATTCAATCGCTACGGCCAGTCGGGGGCCCTGATCGCCGAGCCGCTGCCGCACTTGGCCGAGATCGCCGACGACGTCGCGTTCATTCGCAGCGTGCACACCGATCAATTCAATCACGCCCCGGCGCAGATCTTCGTCAACACGGGCAGCCCGATTCCCGGGCGTCCGGCGATGGGGTCCTGGCTGACGTACGGGCTGGGCAGTGACGCCGACGACCTGCCCGGTTTTGTGGTTTTGAAAAGCGGCGGCAATCTGTCCGGCGGGGCGGCGATGTGGAGCAACGGGTTTCTGCCCGGCCAGCACCAGGGCGTGCCCTTTCGCAGCAGCGGGGATCCGATTCTGCACGTGGCCAATCCCGCCGGGGTCAGTCGCCAGACCCAGCGTGCGACCTTGGACTTGGTGACCGATTTGAACCGTCGGCGGATGGATTCTTTGGCCGTCGATGGCATCCGTTCGCGGATCGAGTCCTATGAAATGGCGTACCGGATGCAGGCCCGGGCGCCGGAGTTGATGGATTTTTCCGGCGAGTCGGACGAGACGCTTTCGATGTACGGCACCCAACGAGAGGACGCCGGTTCGTTCGCCAAAAACTGTTTACTCGCCCGCCGCTTGGCCGAACGCGGTGTCCGATTCATCCAGCTGTACCATTCCGGTTGGGACCATCACAGCAATGTCGAAGGGGGGCTGAAGAACCAGTGCAAGGCGACCGACCAGGGCTGCGCCGCGTTGGTCAAAGATCTGAAACAGCGCGGAATGCTCGAGGAGACGCTGGTGGTTTGGGGCGGCGAATTCGGCCGCACGCCGATGGTGGAAGCCAGCGCCGCGTTGGGGCGGTCACTCGGTCGCGATCATCACCCCCAGGCGTTCACGATGTGGATGGCCGGCGGTGGCGTACGGGCCGGCCAAACGATCGGCAAAACCGATGACCTGGGGTTCCATCCCGTCGAAGATGCCGTTCACGTCCATGACATCCAGGCGACCATCCTGCACCAGTTGGGCATCGACCACGAGCGATTGACGTTCACCTTTGCCGGTCGCCCGTTTCGACTGACCGACGTGCATGGCAAGGTCATCAACAAACTGGTCGGGTGAACGCACAAAAAAAGCCCGATGCCGCGGTGAAGCAGCATCGGGCCTGAGATTTAGGCTCGTAAAGGTTCGAGCTTAGATGTTGGTGTCTGCGTCCGGAGTCGGAGCAGGCGGTGCATCGCTGGCGCTTGCTTCAGCAGCAGCAGGTGCAGCTTCGGCAGCCGGAGCTGCTTCGACGACGACGCCGCCATCGCATGCGGCACACGGTGCTGCAGTGACAACCGCTCCGCCACAGGCGTTGCAGGGTGCCGGTGCTCCACAGCAAGGAGCCGGTGCCGGTGCACAGCAAGGAGCCGGTGCGGGGGCACAGCAAGGAGCCGGTGCGGGGGCACAGCAAGGTGCCGGAGCGGGCTCGCAGCAAGGAGCGGGTTCGCAGCAAGCGGGCTCGGGAGCACAGCAGCTCTTACGGGCCTTCAGCTTTGCGATCAAACGTCCGAACAACTTCGGACGGCTCGAGCCGCAGCAAGCCGGCTCGGGAGCACAGCAGGGATCAGGCTCGCAGCAAACCGGAGCCGGTTCGCAGCAGACGGGTGCCGGCTCGCAGCAGACAGGTTCCGGAGCACAGCAATCTGCACTACGGGACTTGAGCTTGGCCAACAGTCCTCCACCACACGCATTCTTGGCGTGCAGCTTCGAGAACAGTCCACCACCACAGTTGCCAGCGTAAGCCGACGATTCATTCATGGCGAGAGCCGCACCCACCAAAAGTGCAAACGCGGCGATCCCGCTGACCACATTCCGATTCATTGTTTTCTCCCAAGTGTTTCGGATTTTTTGGTGCGATCCTCTACGCACACTTTGTCAAATCAGAAGCCGTATCCAGGCTCCCCCGTTGGTTCCAGCGTCGGTGACCATCACCGAAACTTCCGAACACGCAAGATAGGTGCTTTACGGAATGTTTGCGGACCACGTGATTTCGTGGATAAAGTAGCTTTGGCTAGACCCGTGTCAATCGCACCAACACCCGAAACGGGGCAGAAAATCTGGAGCGGAGGTTGCCCGGCGAGATTGCTCGGGTTTTAGCCCCGACGGCTTCCCAATCGTAAGAAAGCCGAGAAAACCGGCGTATCACGAGCTTATCGGCGACCTAGATTGCCCAGATGACCCACCCTTCGGAGTGGCATGTAGGGCAATTTGTCACGCGACCTCTGGAGCGAAAGCGTGCAAATATTGGCAAGAAAAGATTGCCTATTTTTCCAAAATCGAGCGGTTTGGGTTCGGATTTTGCGCTTTCGGTGGTCCGCTTAGCGATTGACGGGCCCCTCTGTCTGTTCCAGCGCTGCCAAGCGGGCGGCCATTTCGTCACCGTTTTCGAAATCGAATTCCAACGGTTCCATGCCGTCGCCCTGATCGATCACGAATCCGCTGACCCGCCAGCCCTCGGTTTCTTTGCGGAGCGTCCAGACGACTTCATATTGGAAGTTTTCCCCGGAATCACTCGGTTCGGTCAGGAAGGTGTGGACCCAAACGGCATCGTCTTGGTCCGGGACCGGAAAGGCTTGGCGGACTTCGAATCGGGTATCGGGTGAACCCGGGAATTCAAATGGGCGGCCGATTCGCGTCAGTTCTTGTTGGGCGAGTTTGGTCAGCAATTCGTTGGAACTGGCCTCTTGCCCGCCGCGACGGACGCGATCGAGAAACTGGCTGACGACCTCGGTCGGCTGCGCTTGGTCCGGATCGGCGCCGCGTTGGGTTTCGGCTGCGGCGGGTTGGGTGTCGGCGACATCGGTCGACTGGCTTCCGCAGCCGGCCGCCAAAGACGCCACGGCCAACAAGGCCAAGATCCGCAGCGGGTTTGCGAAGACGCTCTGCACGCGGGCTCGGTCACGGCGCCGTCGGCTATGGCACGCTCGGAAGGTGGCAGGGGGCGGGCAAGCGTTTGTTTTCCATGCGGTCGGGTGGGAGGCTTCCATAATCGCGATTTTTCAATCCAAAGAATCAGGGATTTTGTCCGTCGACGTTGTGACCTTGGGGCGGAACACCACGTTCAGCCCTGGGTACCAACGCGGCGTCCTCGGCGTCAACATCGAATCGGACGGGAGAATCCGATCAAAAGCTGTCCCTGCATCGCGATCGACTCGGCTATCGCTGGGCAAGACTTTCCCGCAAAATGCAGCATCGGGCATCATCAGAACCGGTTCGCCCGGCCGAAGCCTCCCCCCCGAGTCGCTCCACACCCCACACGGCCGTCAGACGCATTCGTTTGGCGATCCATCCCACGTCAACGCGATCAAACATGGCCTCTAGCGCAAACGTTATCCAAGTCGATACCGAACGCATTGATCTGAAGAACAGGTCTCTTGCAGCATTCTTAGCCTGGCTGGTACCCGGTGCGGGGCATTTCTATCAAGGCCGACACACCAAGGGCAGTCTGTACCTGGTCTGCATCCTGACCACCTGGATGTTGGGATTTGCACTCGGCGGTGGCCATGTGGTCTATGCGTCCTGGCAACCCGGCGACCGTCGCTGGCACTACATTTTGCAAGCCGGTGTGGGTGCGGCGGCGTTGCCGGCCCTGATCCAGGGCAATCACATGCGAAAGATGACCGACAAGGGCACCACGTCGCGGTCCTACGAACCGAAGTGGGGCGGGTTCATGGCGCCGCCCCATCGACCGGTCATCGAAGATCGCACCGATGAGGTTTCCGCGTGGTACGCGACGTACGGGGCGGGCTATGAAATGGGCACCTGGTACACGATGATCGCGGGCCTGTTGAACATCCTGGTGATCTACGACGCCTACGCCGGGCCGTTGGCGGTGCCGATCAGCGGTCGCAAGAAGAAAGACGGCGAGGCGGATTCCGAACAAGACGCGGATTCCGAACAAGAAACTACGGGGCAGTCAGAGGGCGGCGACTCCAAGGCAACCGGCGAACCGAGAAGTGAGGCCAAGAGATGATTTCGATTTCCCCGACCTACCTGATGTATTATGTCCCGTTGATCATTTCGATCTCCTTGGTGTTCGGCGCGACGCGTCACGAGGACACCCAGACGATCCTTAGACACGCGTTCTATACCGCTCGTTGGATCACCGGTTTCATGGCGATCATTTTTGTCATCCTCTTACTGATCAACTGGATGGTTTAGTGCGTGTATTGACGTTGGGTGCGGGAACCGTCGGACATTGGATCGCCGACATGTTGTGTCGGCGTCGGCATGACGTGACCGTGATCGACATCGATCCGGAACGGGTTCGTCAGATCAACAGCGAATTGGATGTCCGTGCGATCCAAGGCAGTGCGGCCCAAAGCACGGTGTTGTTCCAGGCCGATGTCTGCAGCGCGGACATCTGTTTGGCGGTGACCGGAGACGACGAAGCCAACGTGGTGGCCGCCAGCATGGCCAAAGCCCTCGGCGCCCGACGCAGTCTGGCCCGGGTCTACGCACCGGCGTTCCGCGATTCCAGCACGTTTGACTACCAGAATCATTTCGGCATCGACGCGCTGTTGAGCTTGGAACAGCTCAGCGCGTTTGAACTGGCACGCGCCATCCGGAACCCGGACGCGATCCCCTTGGAACACTTTGCCCGTGGGCATTTGGAAGTCTACGAGACGGAAGTGGAAGCGAAATCACAGGCGACCGATCAGCGGTTGCGTGATTTAAAAATGCCGGGATCGGTGCGGATCGGTTCGATCGAACGCGACGGCGACTTGTGGTTGGCCAGCGGCGAAGACGAACTGCACGTCGGTGACCGGGTCAGTTTGATCGGCATGCCGTCGGATGTGAATCGAAGTCGGCCGCTGTTCGCGTCGTCGACCAAACGCAGCAAACGCCGCAGTGTGCTGATCGCCGGTGGAGGGGAAATCGGTTTTCACATCGCCCGCGCGCTGCCGACCAGTGATTATCGCATCACGTTGCTGGAGTACGACGAGGACCGTTGTGAACAGTTGGCCAAACTGCTTCCCAAGTGCACCGTCGTGCACGCCAATGCCAATCGACGCAGCGTGCTCGAGGACGAGGGCGGGGGCTCGGCCGACTATTTCGTCGCCTGCACCGGCAGCGACGAAAGCAACATCATGGCCTGTGTCGAAGCTCGTGAGTTGGGATCGCGGCGCGTGATGGCCGTGGTCGGACGCCCCGATTACGCCAACGTGGTTGGAAAACTAGGGATCGATCACGTCGTCAGTGAACGCGATGTCGGGGCCCGCCAGATCCTCGGGTTTCTCAACCAAGGTGCCGTGATCAGCCAAAGCCGATTGCCCAACGGAAAAATTGCGGTGTATGAGTTAGAGGTCGTCGAAGGGGCGCGCGTGACCGAAGCCACGCTCGCCGATCTGCCCTTGGCCGGCCGCTGCCTGATCACTGCCATCCAACGTGACAGTTTTATCCGCATGCCCACCGCCAGCGATCAACTGAAACCCGGTGACATCGTCGTCGCGCTGATGGACCAGCAACACATCAGCGACTGTCTGGCCCTGTTCAATCGCTGATCCACTGTGGGATAGGCTTCCACCTTTCCAACTCGCAATGCACGTTGTTGTTTATGTCGCTGCACACCCTTTCTGTTTGCGCCGATGTCGGAGGAACGTTTACGGATTGTCTGGCGGTTTGGACCGATTCGGCCGGATCGGTCCACACGGGTTGCATCAAGGTGCTGTCGACCGGGTTGATCCGCTGTCGTGTCACCGACGTGCCGGATGAGACGACGGTGCGGATCCAGATCCCCGACGAATTACTCGGTGGTCTGGCCGCCGGCCGGTTGCCCGACGACTTCTTCCGGTCGGCGAAACTCGAATGGCTTGCCGAGGGGATTCATCATTTTGTCGGTGACATCCGCGGCTACGACTCGGCCACCTCGACGGTCACGTTGTCCGACGTGGATGGGGAAATCGCCGGGCAGCTTGCACCCGGTGCGATCGTCGAGATCGATTGTCGGCGTGAAGCCCCGGTGCTGGCCGCCCATTTGCTGACCGGTGTTCCCATCGATGGTTCGATGCCTCCGATGACGGCCCGCATCGGCACGACACGAGGCACCAACGCGCTGCTGACACGCAGCGGCGCGGCGGCCGGATTGGTCGTCACCGAAGGGTTCGGTGACGTGTTGCGGATCGGCGAACAAGATCGCCCCGAGCTGTTCGATCTCGCCTTCGTCAAAGCTCCCCCGCTGGCCGAAAGCACGCTCGAGATCCGGGCCCGGATGGACGCCGACGGCCGGGAGCGGATCGCGATCGATGAAGACGAAATCGCAGCGGGATTGCAGGCGTTGTTCGATGCGGGGATGGAAACCCTGTCGATCTGTTTGATGCACGCTCATCGGAACCCTGCGCACGAGATCGCGGTGGAACAAATCGCGCGGGGTGTCGGGTTTGCAGAAATCAGTCGGTCCAGCGAAGTGGCGCCGTTGATCAAGTTGGTCGCGCGTGCCGAAACCACCACACTGGATGCCTATCTCAATCCGATCCTGTCGGCCTATGTCGCGCGCGTCCGCCGTCAATTCGGCGGTGCGACGTGCCGGTTGCAATTGATGACCAGCGGCGGGAATCTGGTCGGCGACGAAGAGTTTCGGGGCCGAGACAGTGTGCTATCGGGACCGGCCGGCGGCGTCGTCGGACTCCGCCACGTCGCCCTGAGCCATCAATGCCCGTTGGCGATCGGATTGGACATGGGCGGAACCAGCACCGACGTCAGCCGCTTCGATGGCCAGGTCGGACGCCGCTATGAAACACGCATCGCCGACCTGCGGGTGATGACGCCGATGATGGACATTCACACGGTGGCCGCCGGCGGAGGATCGATCTGTGACTTCCAAGGCGGGCGACTGGTGGTCGGTCCGTCCAGCGCCGGTGCGGCACCGGGACCGGCATGTTACGGCAGCGGCGGACCGCTGACGGTGACCGACGCCAACGTCTTGCTGGGGCGGTTGCGTGTCGATCGATTTCCATTTCCCCTGTTGCCTGCCGCTTCGCGAGAACGGATCGAGCACGTCGCGTCACGCATGCCCGCGGCTCCAAAGAGCATCGAATCGCTCGCCGAAGGGTTCTTGGACATCGCCGTCACCCACATGGCCGAAGCGGTTCGGGCGATCACCACGGCGCGCGGTGTCGACGTCCGCGACCACGCCCTGGTCGGATTCGGCGGTGCCGCGGCGCAACTGATTTGTCGCGTCGCCGATGCGCTGGGCATCCGCCGGATTGTGGATCATCCCCGCGCGAGCGTGTTGAGCGCCGTCGGCATGGGCGTCGCGACCAGCGGGCGTATCGAAACCGTGGGGATCTATCGCCGACTCGATCAGGTCGCCGCGGCCGAGTTTCGGGCGTCGGCCGACGAGCTGATCGGCCAGACGATCGCGTCGCTGCGACACGACCAACCGAAATCGGTGCAGACGCGTCTGGAATGCGACTGTCGCTACGTCGGCACCGATGCCTCGATTCCGCTGACGGTCGACGATTCACCCGAGCGGGTCCTTCAGTCCCTGTCCGATCGGTTTCACCACGAACATCAAAACCGATTCGGATACCGGCGCGACGGCCACCCGATCGAACTGGTCAGTCTGCGCTGCGAAGCGACCGGCGGTCTGTCGCCGCATGCCGAGCAATGGTTGGCCGGCGATTCAAACCCGTCCCGCAGACAGGATGCCGGTGGATCGTCTCGCCGCGACGATCCGGAAACAACGGCCGTGTTTCATCGAGGCCGCTGGTGCCAATTCAAACTGCTCGATCGCGACCAGCTTTCCAGTGGGCAGACGATCGGTCCGGGCAGCATCGTGGTCAGCGACCAGTCGACGCTGATCGTCGAGCCGAACTGGGAGGGCGTCGTTTGTGACGACGGAGCGATCACGCTGGTGCCCCACGCGACGGCAGCGGCCGACGAGGCGACCCACAGCGATTCCCGTCACGGTGCCGGCGAAGCGGTGCAGATGGAAATCGTCGCCCGGCGGTTGCAGAGTATTGCCGATGCGATGGGAGAAGTGCTGCGTCGCACGGCGGTCAGCGTGAACGTCAAGGAACGACTTGATTTCAGCTGCGCGGTGTTCCGGGGCGACGGAACGCTGATCGCCAACGCGCCGCATGTTCCCGTTCATTTAGGTGCGATGGGGCACACCGTCCGTGCCTTGGCCGGGTTGTTTCCCCACATGTCCGCGGGAGATTGTTATGTTTCCAACGACCCGTATGCGGGAGGGTCGCATCTGCCCGACGTCACCGTCGTGACGCCGGTCTTTTGCAACGACGGCGACAACGGCCCAACCACCGCGTCCGATCCCCAGCCGTCGTTTTTTGTCGCCAGCCGAGCCCACCATGCCGAGATCGGCGGCAAGACTCCCGGTTCGATGCCACCGATGGCCAACTCGCTTGCCGAAGAAGGCGTTTTGATACGCGGATTCGCGCTCGTTCGTGACGGGGTGTCGCACGAAGACGAACTGGGCGAGTTGCTTTCCAGCGGTCCCTATCCCTCGCGCAACGTCGCAGAAAATCTGGCCGATCTGCACGCTCAAATCGCCGCGGGACAGGAAGGCGCCCGGGCGCTCCAACAGATGAGCAGCGAGCTATCGCTGCGGCACGTCGAAAACATGATGGGGCGCTTGTTGGACGTCGCGTCGGATTCTGTGGTCCGTTGGATTCGCAGCTTGCCGGAATCGGAAATGCGATTCAACGATTCGCTCGATGACGGCACCGTGATCGCGGTCCGGTTGCAGCGCGACGGTGACCGTTTGGTGGTCGATTTCGATGGCACCAGCGGTGTGCACCCCAACGGTTACAACGCGACGCCGTCGATCGTCTGTTCGGCGGTGTTGTACGTGATGCGTTGTTTCTGCGATTCGAATCTGCCGCTGTGTGACGGGGTCTTGCGTCCGATCGAATTGAGATTGCCGACCGGGTTGTTGTCGCCGCCGCGGGATGATGACCCGGCCCGCTGCGCCGCGGTGGTCGCGGGAAACGTCGAAACCAGCCAACGAGTCGTCGACGTGTTGCTCGGCGCGATCGGATCGACGATGGCCTCCGGTCCCGTTTTCCGTTCCGTCGCCGCCAGCCAAGGCACGATGAACAACGTGCTGATCGGTGACGCATCGTTCGGATACTACGAAACGATCGGAGGTGGCAGCGGGGCGACGGTCTTCGGTCCGGGGGCTGACGGAGTTCACACGCACATGACCAACACGCGGATCACCGATCCGGAAGTGCTGGAATCACGTTTACCGATTCGGCTGGTGGAATTTTCGATCCGCCGTGGCAGCGGTGGCGTCGGCAAACATCGCGGCGGAGATGGATTGGTTCGCGAGTTTGAATTTTTGCGTCCCCTGACGGTTTCGCTGATCACCAGCCGGCGGACGACCGCGCCCTACGGTGCGTCAGGAGGAGGGGCCGGGTTGTCGGGGCGCAACCGGTTGATCCGATCCGGAACGTCGCCGATTGATTTGCCCGCCGCGACCACCATCGAAGTCGAAGCGGGCGATCGGCTCCGCATCGAAACGCCCGGCGGAGGCGGCTGGGGAACACCCGCGACCTAAACCAGTGGCGTAAGCTTCCAGCTTGCGACCCCGGCGTTGTCCTCAACGCCCGGCGAAGCGTCAGCAAGTCCCCCAACCTACTGGCCCGGACTGACAACCGTGGCGGTCGCCCCGATCGGAGCCTGCGCGGTCGGATGGCTCCCGGCCGCGTCGATCACCGAGTGGTGTGTCGAGGAGGCGGTGATGGCGACGCAGTTGTTGCGTCCCTTGCGTTTCGCTTCGTACAAACTCGCGTCCGCTTTTTCGAACAGAGAGTTGAAGTTGTCGTGGCGTCCGCGGTCGACCCAGCAGACGCCCAGACTGGTCGTCACACACAACTTGTTGCCACCAAAATCGACCTGCAGCGTCTCGATGGCGTTTCTCAACCGTTCGGCAACCTTCAGGGTGGACTCGTAGTCGCAATTGCCGACCAGCACGACGAATTCTTCTCCGCCGAATCGATACACCGTGTCGTACTGTCTGCAGTTTCGTTTCAAACAGGCAGCGACTTCACGCAACACGTCGTCGCCGGCCGCGTGTCCGTACGTGTCGTTAAAGATTTTGAAGTGATCGATGTCCGCGATGATCAAACCGAACGACTGGGACTGTCGGCGAAACTGATTGGACAGCTGAAAGACTTCGGCGTCAAAGGCGGATCGATTCTTCAATTGTGTCAAACTGTCCAGCAGCGCCATTTGCCGAAGCTCGTGTTGCTGTTCCGACATTTCGCGAATCGTGCGCTCCATGCCCAGCGAGATCTGGACCATCGATTCTTTGGCCCGCGCCTCCAGATCCTTGATCGAATCAAACGCGATGGATTCGAAATTGAAGAGCGTTTCATAGCCCTTCCATTCGGCGATCATCGCGTCGAAGAGGGTGTCGAACTGCTCGTCTTGGACGCCCAGCATCTCGCCGGCGGCTTTTCGGACACCAACGATTTCACGGTCCTCGGGTTCGGCCGACAGCAATAGCTTTCCAACTTGTTGGCTGACAGAGAAGAGTTTGGAGGGCAGGTCGGGAGATTCGGCGTCGTAGGTTTTCAGGACCTCGATCATGGGGGCGGGAAAGTTCCACTTTTCCAGCAGGCAGCCGCCCACTTCGTAGCGGTCGGCGCCGCAGATGTCGCGTTCGACTTCCGTGCTGAGTTTGTCCAGAAGCTCATCCGGCTCGAATCGCAGTGCCAATTCATCGGAATAGGCGCTACCGATCCCCATCGCACCGATGTTGAACACCAATCCCAGCAAGAAGGACTCGTCGGCATTCTGTTCGGCTTGTTTGGCGATCAGTTTGGCTGCGATGGCCGTCCCCAACGAACGACGCCAAAACTCTTCGTAGGGAAAACCGGATTGACCCTGGGTGTCCATGAGCGAGAAAGACAACGACAGCAGGCGAAGCGTTCGCATCCCCAACAGCGGGATCGCCTGCTGCAAGCTGCCGACGGTCCGCGCCGACGCAACGATCGGAGAATTGCAATAGTCGATCAACTTGGCCGACAACTTGGGATCGGCGCTGATCACTTTGGTGATGTCTGCAATCCGCGCGTCCGGCTGGTTGACCAAGTCTAAGAGTTTGGCGGCGATGGTAGGGGGCGATGGCATGTTTTCGCCATCGACGATTTTCGCGATCTCTGAATTCATCGTGATTCTGTTACTCGGTTCGCGATCCATCTAGGTTTCGGCTTCTCGTGTTGTGCAATTTTGCTTTCCCGCCTTCCCTTGTGGTTGAACGCACCACGTTTGGTTCCGTGGGAAACTGTGGGACGCAATCGGGATAGGGGGCTCGTGTCGAAACGCCGAATGAGGGAAATCCGACAATCCGAGTGGCTGGGCAGGGTGCCAATTGTGCACGACCCGACCTCGGATTGGGGGGGCGAGGCGTTCGGGTTTTGATTGCGGCGAGGCGCGTCTGCCGTCGGGGGGCGCGAGGCGATGGGCCGGGCGGTGTGGGAACGCTAAACCATGACCTCGGCATCCATTGCCACATCCCCTAAATCGTCGCGCAGGGTTTCGGCGACCGATTCAATGCTGCGGTCCACGCGCACATAGAAATTCATTCGCGGTACCGGCCAATCGCGGGTCCCGTCTCGGACGATCGATTCGATGCTGGCACCTGCACGATCGGAGAGCAGTCGGCTGATCGCGTAGCGGGTGCCTTGATCCGATGGCGGCGAATTGCAAGAAAACTTGATTCGTCCGTCCCCGAGATCGGTCAACTGCGGATACAGCGTTTCCAGGACCGGCTTGAGAATCTCTGCCGTATTGTCGCTCAACCGTTCGTCCGGGTTTTCAAGCCGACTGCAAATCCGCCGTTTGAGTTCATCCTCCCAGTGCTCATTCGATGCGGCCGTGGCATCAAAGGTGAGCACGTCGACGATCAGATGTCGCTCGTCGGGCGGCAATGTTTCGCCGTCGGTGGCTTGACCGGCGGGGTCGGGGATTTCGTAGAGATCGGTCGAGCGGATGCCGCATCCCATTTCATGGAGCGCGCCGGCGACCCGCCAGAACAGTCCCGGAAAGTCCCAGGAATAGAGCGTCAATCGGTAGTAGTCGCCGTCGCGTTTGAGTTCCACCTTCGGACGCCCGGTTTGCACGACCGCTGTCAAGGCAAAGATGATGCGGTGGGCGCGTTGCGGATCGAGCGTCTCGGTGCCTTCATAGGTTTGCCGAAGCGAGTTGTCGACGTGTGGGCTGGCCAGCAATCGATGGGGCAACAACGCACCGATCCGCTGGCCGGTCGGGTCAAAGTAATGATCTTCAAACGATCGGCCGCCGACGCCCAATTCGCCATGCAATAAGTTTTGCGTCAGGTTTTGAATCTTTTGCCATTGCTCCGGTTCCAAGCGAATCCGAGGCACCCCCTGTGGATTACGAAAATCAAACGCGGCATAGGCAAACAGCGCGAGCGCTCGGATCGTGTCGGCGGCATCGCGCGAGTGCAAGCGATCGATTTCCCGTCGCCAACTTTCCAAGACCTGCGGATGGCTTCCCGCTTCGGCCCACTTGAGCAACTCACGTTTTTTCAACAGCAGAAACTCGATCGTGCGGAGTGTCGGTCCGGAAAGTCCCGGCAGGTTACTGAGATGCTCGTTCACGTAACGCCGAACCGATTCACGATAGGTCTGCGGGTCATAGGCGGTGGGGCCGGACGGAGCGGTTGACGTGTACAACGTCTGGGGAATCTCGTCGGTCAGCAACGCCAACCGTAACGCACCCCGTCCGGAATCACCGATGTCTTGGTACTGACGCAAAAAATAGGCCTCGTCGATCGAGGTCACCGCGGACCGCTTCAACGTATCGAGGTACTCCAACCCCTCCAGACGTTGGACCGCCCGAGCCGCTCGCGTCAGCGTCGCCGCCCGATGCCCCGGCTGATAAAGCTGATTGGAAAGCTCTTCGAATCCGGGCAACATCTTTTCCAAGACCCCGAAGTCGAACCAATCTTTGATCGCCGGATACACCGGCCCCGGCGACACCATCAACTTGATCAGCGCCGGATCGCCGCGCAACGATTCGGAGATGTTCTTCCGTGCGGCCCGTTTGACGGCGCGATCGATGGGCAATAAGAATCGCTGCTGGGCGCAGTACAAACTGTAAAACATCTCCGTCGCGTCCTTGAACAAGGCATCTGTTCCGATCCGCAACCCGTCCGCCCCCCAGACCACCAATCCATCGGTGTCCGGCACCACGACGCCGCGTTCGAGCAGCCGATCCATGGTCTCGTGACGATACGAATCGATGACGTCCCGCGCGTTCCGCAGTTTGGTCAACCCTCCGGCGCCGAAGCGATACAAGAACGCCTCCATATCGGCGGCGTCGAGCAACAGCGACGAGGCCAGTTTTTCGCCCGAGTCCCTCGACCGGTCGGCTGCCTGGACGGCACGCCGCTGTTCGATCCAACAGCGCGTCGAAAAGATCACGCCGACGGCTTCCAACACGTTCGCCGACGGCGCACCCTCGCGATCAAAGCGTCTGGTGCTCCGCACTTGCTGGTACACCTGAACCGACGGGATCCAGCGTTCGAACGAGTACAACCACATCGCCAACTGGAACCCGCGCAGCCCGCCCTTTCCGTTCTTGACGTGAAACCCTCCGATGTCACCGGGCGGCTGCGGATGCAACTGGTCGAACCGCCTCAGGTCTTGGTTGACCGCAAAAATAAAATCAAGTCCCAACTCGGCCGCACGCCCGCGGCAGACGCGTCGGATCCGATGGTCCAATTCCGAATCGCCGACCAGCAGATCGCTGTCCAGCAGCGCGACGAGTGACTTCAAATCAAAATGTTCGCGGTCCTTCAGATCGGGAAAGGCGTTCGCCTTGACGACGTTTCGCAGCCCCGGGACGCGCGGCGCAAACAGCCTCAGCCGACTGGAAAGATGCCGCAGAAAGTGTTGGTTCTCTTCGATGTTCTCGACGATGATGCCGATGTCGACATCCGACCCCGGACAGATTTCTCCGCGTCCGGTTCCTCCCAAGGCGTAAATCACGATCGCGCCACGCGGCGGCGCTTCGGCGATCACCCGCTCGTAGAAACATTTCATCGCATCGCGAATCACACGCCCGCGATGATTGACGATGGGCCAACCGTCGGTCAGCCCGGACAAACGAATCCGTTGATCGCTTTGGGTTAATCCGTCACGCAGTGCCTTGACCCAAGGCAGTCCCTCAAAGCCGTCGTTTTCGTTGGATGGGACATTCACTGGATCACCGGCTCGGTCCGTTTGTTGTCTCGGGGCGAATCCCTGTCTCGGCATCAATCCTACTGTCTGGGAACCAATTCTATCGGCAATCAGACTTTTCGGCCATCGAGAACACGCGAGGGCACGATGCCGGGTAGAATCTTCAGCCTGCGTCGCAATTTCGCCCTGCCCACCGTGCGACCACGCCCTCCTTCCCTCCTTTGATCGCCCACCATGGAACTTGCTAACCTGACTTGGCCGGCTGTCGATGCGCTCGATCGCGACACGCCGGTGATCATTCCCGTCGCGGCGTTGGAACAGCATGGTCGGCACATGCCCCTGTTTACCGACAGCATGCTGCTGGGAGAAATCCTGGCGCGTGCGCATCGAGCGTACGCCGGGGAGACGTTGATTGCCCCGTTGATGTGGCTGGGCAACTCGCACCACCACATGGATTTTCCCGGCACGCTGTCGGCGGATCCACGCGTCTACCTGGATTTGCTGAGCGGGCTGGTGGACAACTTCATCCGCCACGGATTTCGCCGCATCGTGATCCTCAACGGGCACGGTGGAAACGACGTGCCGGCGCGACAAGCGACTTTTGAACTGCGTCAACGCTATCGAGACCGCCAAGATTTGTTGCTTTTGGCGGCTACCTATTGGCACCTGGCCGATCCGTCGTCCCGGCTGACCGAGTTGCGACAGAGCGAGATGGGGCACGCGTGTGAATGGGAAACGTCGATGATCCTGCGGCTGGCACCGGAGCTGGTTCACGATCACGGGCAAGTCGCGGAGATCCCGTTCGGCAATCCCTTCCTGCCCGCATCACGGGCCTGGACGATGCCCGACCGCTCGCCGCCCGGGCATGTCGGCACCCCGGACGCCGCGACCGCGGAAAAGGGAGAACAGCTACTACAACTCTTCGCCGACGCCGTGGTCGGCTTTATCGAACGCGTCGCTGGATGGGACGGCCAATCTTGGGATGGATGAATCCAAACAAACGCTCGACGCAGCCCCCGCAGGTAACTCAGCCTCCGCGGACGAGGCGGCTTCCTCGGTCAGCCGAATCCGCATCGCACTGATCTGCGGCCTGTTGCTGCTCGCCTCGGCGCTCAATTATCTCGATCGCCAGACGTTGGCCAGTGCGTCGGCTCGGATCAAGGGCGAGTTTGGTCTGGTCAACGAGCAATACGGTGACATCGAAGCCGTCTTCGGATACGGGTTTGTGATCGGCTCGATCATCTTTGGGGTGCTGGCCGATTTGGTCCCGGTGCGCTGGTTGTATCCCGTCGTGGTGATTTCATGGTCCACGGTGACCGCGGCCACGGCGTTGGCAACCGGGTATCAAGATCTGTTGTGGTTGCGTCTGTTGCTCGGTGTGTTCGAAGCGGGGCACTGGCCGTGTGGGGTGCGCGTCGTCCGCAGTTTGACGCGGGCCGGCGGTCGAACGATGGGCAACGGCTTGCTGCAAAGTGGGACGTCGATCGGAGCGGTGCTTGCGCCGCTGATCATGCTGGCGTTGTTGACCGATGACGTCGGCAGCTGGCGTCCGGCGTTTGCGATCGTTGGCGGAATCGGCATCCTGTGGGTATCCGTCTGGTTTTCGATTGTTCGCTCGACCGATCTGGCGGCCGACGCCGTGCAACGCAAACAAGCGACTCCCTGGCGCGTGTTGCTGCAGCGACGGATGGTCGTGGTGCTGATCATCGTCTGCCTGATCAATACGACGTGGCAGTTGTTTCGCGCCTGGCTGCACCTGTTCCTGCAAGAGGGACGAGGCTATAGCGAAACCCACACCTTGCTGTTCAATTCCGCCTGGTTCGCGGCGACCGATGTTGGCTGCCTCGGCGTCGGTGCGGTCGTGTTGTGGTTGTGCGCGAAAGGTTTCACGGCGACACGCTCACGGCAAATCGTTTTCACCGCCTGTGCCGTGCTTTGCCTGACGATGCTGTCGCTGCCGCTGCTGCCCAAAGGCTGGGTCCTGTTGGCGGTGCTGCTGTTCGGCGGCGCCGGAGCCCTCGGCATGTTTCCGCTCTATCACGCCTTCACGCAAGACATTTCGGGGAAACACCAAGGCAAGATCACCGGGATCGCCGGGGTGACGGCTTGGTTCCTGGTTCCGCCGACCCAGAAATTGTTCGGCCGACTCGTCGATGTGACCGGGTCCTACGACATGGGGCTGGCGGCGGCCTCCTGCTTGCCCGCTATCGCAGCGATCATCCTTTGGATTTTTTGGAGAGACGTTCCTGATGAATCGACACCCCTCGAAGCTTGACCGCCGTGATTTCCTGGCTCGGTCCGGTACAAAAACGCTGTTCGGTTTTGGCGCCTTCGGTTTCGCACATGGATTGGCCGGACCAGACCCGACGGTCGCGGCTGATTCGCCGACGGCCACCGGCGGGCGTCCCAAAATCGCATTCTTGGGCACCGTCGTTCGACGACACTCGCACGCCCAACACTTTCTCGATCGCCACACGCTCGGGTACAGTTGGAACGGCGGCTGGCAACGACCGCGCGTCCAGGTCGCTTCGGTATTCATCGACCAGTTTCCCGACGACGATCTCGCCCGCGGGCGGGTCAAACGCCACGGTTTGCGACTGTTCCCGACGATCGAAGAAGCCCTGACGCTGGGCGGCGAAACACTGGCCGTCGACGGTGTGGTCGTGATCGGCGAACACGGCGATTACCCACGCAATGAAAAAGGCCAGCATCTCTATCCACGCTACGATTGGTTTAAACGCATCGTCAACGTCTTTCAGCAAAGCGGACGGAGCGTGCCGGTCTTCAATGACAAACACCTCTCGACGGACTGGGACGAATGTGTCGAAATGGTGGACGATTCGCGACGTCTGGGGTTTCCGTTTCTCGCCGGTTCCTCGCTGCCCGTGACACGGCGATTCCCCGCGATCGATATGCCCTACGGCGCAGCGCTGAAAGAAAGTGTTTGCGTGGCGTATGGCGGCATCGACAGCTACGACATCCATGCCCTGGAAACCGCCCAGTGCATGTCCGAGCGACGCGGCGGAGGCGAAACGGGGGTCAAAGAAATCCACGCATTGCGGGGCGACAACCTTTGGAATCGATTGGAATCGGATGATTGTCACCGGACCCGAAAACTGGTCGTCGCCGCGCTGAACCGCAGTCACAATCTACCGGTCGAAGGCGGGTCTCCGACCGACGTCCCCTCGATCGATTGGCTGCGTCGAACGATGCCGCAGACGACGGGCTATCTGATCGAGCACCTCGACGGGCTGAGGACGACGATGTTGCTGACCGGGATTCGCGACTTCAACTATGCCGGCATGCTCGCCGACGACACGCTCGTTTCCTGCCAAATGTACTTGCCCATGCCCGGTCACGGATCGACCACCGCCGACTTCTTCAATCCATTGGCGCGTCATATCGAAACGATGATGATCCAAGGCAAGGCGCCGTATCCGATCGAACGCACCCTACTCACCTCCGGGATGGTGATCGGCGGCGTCGATAGTCTGCATGCTGGCGAAAAACCGCTTCACACCCCGCACCTGGACATTGCCTACACCGCCCCCCAAGCCTCCACCTTCTGGCACAACTAGTCCCGTAAGCTTCCAGCTTACGTACGTCAAACCGTGGCGTAAGCTTCCAGCTTGCGTTTCGCCGCTCCGCGGCGAAGCGGCTCGGTCAAAAAATGGCTCGGTCATAAAACGGGCGGACCTCCTGCACCAAGCAAGGCTTTCATTGTTTGACCACCCAATCTTTTGACCCAATCCCTCCCCAACGGGCGCCGCAAAGCCAACAACGTCAAGGCTCCCGCACGAGGTCTGTCGATCCACGTTCGGCAGAACACCGCTATTTTTATTTTGGTGTATCCTAGGAACGACGTCCCCCCGTTGTCCTTTGCCAGGAGTCCGCTCGATGCGAACACGCCACCTCAGACACCGCGTTTGTACCGCCGCGCTCCTCGTCTCTTTTGCATTGCTTGTGTCACCGGCCGGCGGCGATGAACCACGGACTTGGACGGATTCGACCGGCAAATTTCGCGTCACGGCAATCTTGATCCAGGTTCAAGACGACGTGGTGTTTTTGAAGACCGACGCGGGGAAGACGCTGAAGATTCCTGTTGCCCGACTCAGTCAGGCCGACCAGGATTTTTTGGATGCCGGCGAAAACCCGTTTGAAATGGTCGACGCCGAACCGAGTCCACGGGTGAGTGTTCCTGCCGCTCCGGCGAACACCGACAGCCCGTCGTCGTCGGCATGGACCAATCCGCCCGCAGTCAATTGGGGCAGCGTGCCGACGATGGACAAAGGGTTCGGTGAGACGCAGTGGAACTACACGCCGCCGGCCAACAACGCGCTACCCTTTGAACCCAAGGCCGCCTCGCTGCCGGGCAAAGCAAACTTCTTTGAAGGCATGCGGCGTTTAAAAATCAACCCGCTGGCTGCGCGGTGTGTCGCGGGTTACACGTGGACCTTCAGCACTCCGAAACCGCTCAGCCGTATCTCGTTGGTAGATTTGCCGTCGGGCAAGGCGATCAACTCCGACCCGGTCGAGTGCAACATGTGTCCGCTGACGATCTTCAACGACGGCAAAACGGTATTGATGCAGGGGACCGGGAAAGAGCGGGACGGTTTTGAAACCGGTGACCAGCTCCAACTTTGGACGTTGACGGGCACCAAGGTCACGCGTTCCGGCATCTGGGTGCCTTTCAAAGACGACAAGAAAGCGTTTGGGAAAACGACCAATGCGCGTCCGATCAAAGCCGTGCCGATCGCAAACGATCTCCTGATACTTCTCAGCGACAACGGACACCTCGCCTGCTTCGAATTGGCAACGCTGAATCCGATCTGGCACGCAAAGTTGTCACGAAATTTCGAGGTGACTTGGACGACCGATCGAAAACAGATGTTTGTGCTGGACGAACAAACGCTGATGTTGGTCGATCCGCAGACCGGGCAGTCCAAGGGCAGCCTGCAGCTCGAGGGGAAACCGCGTCTGGGGTGGACCAAAATGCGACTGAGCGAAAGCGGTGACCGCATGCTGATTTCGTACGTCAACAACTTGCGGATCATGGACTTGAAGACAGGGGAAACCATCGATGAATATTCCAGGGAGGGTGGAGCGCCGCTCTCACCCAACGGCCTCAGTTACCCCGCCCCCGATTACGCGTTGCTGAACAACCATTTGCTATTCCACATCCCGTCACGGATCACCGTTTGTGACTACAAGGATGCGGCGGTGATCACCTCGGTCGGCGGAACGGAGTTTGTCGGGTTGTTGTCCGACAAAGGGGGGCTGATCGTGCCGACTTCGATCCCCCACCCCAGGGCGACCGAAATCCTGAAGCAAGCCGTGGATGACCCCAGCGTGTTTCTGATCCATCCCGGCGTCAGCGTTGCACTGGATGTCAGCGGCGTCCCGGGAAACTATCGCGCAGAAGTTGAACAAAATTTGAAGAACGCCATTTCGAAAGCCGGATACAAACTCGGCAGCTCCGCCGCGATCAAGATCAAGGCTGCGATCACGGGACCCAAGCAAGAAGCGGTCTCGTACATCGCCCGAGGCGCCTACGTCGCGAATGTGTACAACTCGACGATCACGATCGAAAGCGGAGGCACCAAGGCTTGGTCGCGGTCCGCCGGCAACATTCCGATGATGCTGCAAACCAAACGCGGGCAGTCGATTCAAGAGAAGTTGGACGAACTGGGGAAGCGTCCCAACACGTCGTTCTTCGCAGCCGTCGCGTTGCCCAAATTGCTGCAAGCGCCTACAAAGTCATCCGGGGGCAACCATCAAAACGCGCTGCTGGTTTCCAAGTTCACACTGCGAGGGTTGGTTGACTCGGAATAAGACCAGAATCGAGCGGCAGAATGATGGTGTGGCAGAATGATGGGAATGGCAGAATGATGGGAATGGCAGAATGATGGGAATGGCAGAATGATGGGGGCACCCGGGCAGGCTGATTGTGGTCCGTCCACACGACATCATTCTGCCCCGAATCATTCTGCCAACCTTTCCGCCTCTCCCGATTCCATTCATGGATCGCTTTCGTCGCGATTCAGCCAAGCCTTTAGCTCTTCGGCGTCCGCGCGGTCTTTGACGCGGCCCGTGGCGATTTTGTTTTTCAGAAGGAGTTCCGCGGAGATCACCGGAATTGTCACGTCCGCAACTTGTGTTGGGATAGCAGTCGCCTCGACTTCTTCGAACGAAACACCGGAAATCTGTGTCAACAGATCGATTCGAAATGGCGATCGGCCGAGCATGATGACCTTTCCCAGTTGCAGGATGTTTGCCTCGCCGAGCGTTTTCCCAAAACCGAATTGCTCCAGAACGGCGCGGAGACGGCGTTCGTTTTCGTCCTCGCATGCGACGAAAAAATCGATGTCACCGGTCGCCCTCGGGTTCCGGTACATGTTGTATGCATAGCCCCCAATCATCACGTACCGTACGCCGTGGGAATTCATCAACTCGATAAACTCTTTGAAGTCTTCCGGCAGCTGCATAGTACGGATCCATCAGTTTCATGAATGCATCGAAGCGTTGCTGGACGGTCAACTGGTTGTCGTCTGCCCTCGCAGCCTGCTCCGATTCCTGATGTCCATCGAAAATTCGAAGCGTGCGATCGATCATGAGAGGCGAGTACATGGGGTAGCGAACAAGACAAAACACATTGCCTAGGGGACTGCATGAACTGGCTTCATTATTCTGCCCCGAATCATTCTGCCAACCTTTCCCCCCAAAGCGTTTCAAATCCACAAGTCCCGATCCAGGTTGCGGTAGTTGATCGCTTCGGCGAGATGGTTCTCGTTGATGTCTTTGTCACCGGCAATGTCGGCGATCGTTCGGCAGACGCGTAAGATTTTGTCGTGGGCGCGTGCGGAGAGCCCGTTCTCTTCGACGCTATGACGCAGCATCTGTTGACAGGACGTATCCAGTTTGCAGTGCTCCCGGACTTGGCGGCTGGTCATTTGTGCGTTGTAGCGGACGTCCGAGGGACCATCGGCAAATCGTTTCGCTTGAACACAACGAGCACGTTCGACATCCGCGCGCATCGCTTCGCTGGACGTTCCGGTCACCGACGATGAGGAGAGTTCTTCAAAGGGCACCGAGGGGACTTCGATATGAATGTCAATACGGTCCATGAGCGGCCCCGAAATTTTTGACATGTATTTTTCGACTTGTGGCGGCGTGCAGTTGCAATTGCGGCGCGGGTCGCTGCGGTAGCCACAGGGACAGGGGTTGGCCGCCGCGATCAACATGAAATCCGACGGAAACGTGGTGCTGCGGAGGGCGCGTGAGATGGTGACGATGCCGTCTTCGAGCGGTTGACGCATCACTTCGAGTGTCTTGCGGTTGAACTCGGGCAATTCGTCCAGGAACAGGATCCCGTTGTGCGCTTTGCTGATTTCGCCGGGCGACGGGGGACTGCCGCCGCCGACCAATCCCGCATCGCTGATCGTGTGATGGGGTGAACGGAACGGCCGCCGGGCGAGCAACGGTTGTCCAGCGGGCAGTTGACCGAGTGCACTGTAGATCCGAGTCGTCTCGATCGACTCGGGGGCGCTCAGTTGCGGCAACACCGTCGGCACCCGTTTGGCCAGCATCGTCTTTCCCGATCCTGGCGGACCGATCATGATCAAATTATGCCGGCCTGCGGCGGCGAGCGTTACGGCGCGTTTGGCTGCTTCCTGGCCGCGGACGTCTCCGAAGTCGACGTCGTAGGCACTGTACTCTTCAAACAACTGTTCCAGACGGCTCGGCGCCGGTGCGATGTCGATCTCCCCGGCGAAAAAGGCGACGGCTTGCGACAGGCTCTCCACCGGGATGACTTCCAGCCCTTCCACGACCGCCGCTTCACCGGCGTTTTCGGCCGGCAACACGATCCCGCGCAGCCCCTCGTTCTTGGCCGTTTCGATCGCGATCGACAGTCCGCCCTTGACCGGACGCGTGTGCCCTTCGAGAGCCAATTCGCCGATGATCGCGTAATGCTCCAGCCGGTCCGGGATCAACTGCCCGCTGCCGGCCAGCACGCCGAGCGCGACCGGCAAGTCGAACGAGGCGGCTTGCTTGGGCAAGTCACCGGGGGCCAGATTGATCACGACACGGTCGTGGGGCCGGGTAAAGCCACTGTTGACGATCGCCCGTTCGACGCGGTGCGTGGATTCCTTCACCGCCGTGTCCGGCAATCCGACCAAGATCGTTTTCGGCATCGCCGCCGGAGAGATGTCCACCTCCACATCGACCGGCATCGCCTCAATGCCCAACAAAGTAAACGTCTTCAGTCGTGCCAGCATTACGTCCCCCCCGATTAGCTCGTCATGATCGCCGAAGTATCGACGATCAACACGGGTTCACGCAACGGGTGGCGTGGAAACGCCCCACGGAGCCCGGCAGTCGATCAGCGGACGTCGCCAGAGGGTGGGCAGAATCATTCGGGGCAGAATGATGGGCAAGACGATGGGGGCAAAACGATCACCGCCTAAAATTGTTTTGCCCCCATTGTTTTGCCGTTGCTTCGATTGATGGGGCAACAACCGTGCAATGGGACCAATAGGACTCATGTGACTTATAGGTCCCATCTGTCCTATCGCCTCTTCCAATTGGTGCCATCCACCGATTGCGCCGTCCAGCGATTGCGATCAGCAAACGGGGTGCTAGCAAACCAGCAGCTGGCTGCTGAATGAGTGGTTGGCACCTTTCATTCACCTTTCATCCACCATAGGTGTAACAAAACGTCGCCCGAAACGCTTGGGTGTGTATCAACGACACACTCCTCCATTGAGAACAGGAAACGACAATGAAAGGTCTACGAATCTGCTTGGCCGCCTTGGCGATCAGTCTTTTCAGCGGGCTGGACACGGAAGCCGACGCGGGAGATTGGGTTGTCCGCGTGCAAATGGAAAGTGTCTTCAATGGGCACACTTACTACCCGACGCTCTACTCGTCGACCAACAAGTCGGATGCTGCGTCCGCGTACGCGTGGTACGAGCTGCTGATGAAAGTCTATCCCCAGAAATTTCGAACGGACGTCCTCAATCCGTTGGGGGTTCCCTCCTATTACATCCCCATCAGGATGCACTTTGTCTACCTATCGGGAATCAATCCGACCGGGCGTCCATGACGCGTCATCGGTCAGATTCAGGAAATCGGTTGCCGTGCACACGTTGCACGGCGGCCGTTATGTTTTCTGCTTCCGCAAAAGAGTTCCCGGGGACATGGCACAAAAAATTCCCGGGGACAGGATTCCCGGGGACATGGCACGATTGCTCGGCTTGCAATCAAATCCCCTCAGGGTGCCGTGTCCCCGAGCCGTGGTGTGTCCCCGAGCCGTGCCCTTGTCGAACGAGTGGCAGAAAAATAGCGGGCAGCAAAATGGTGCTCGGAGATGGGAGACAGGAAAATGGGTGACAAGAAAATAGAATGACGGGGACACGGCACTTTCAAATGCTTTCAAGCCATTCATGCCATGTCCCCCAGTTATTTGTCCCCCAGTTATTCGCCCGCTATTCGATTGCGTGACTGCATCGATTTCGGTCCCTTGCGGGGCCGGATCGGCAAGTGGAGCGTGGGGACATTTTGCTGGCATGGCAAGTGAGATTGGTTACCATGGGATTCTCCGCAGCCGCCATGTTTTCCTACGAGGTTTCCAATTCCATTGAGATTGTCATGACCGAACTTGAAAACGGGGTGGACCAGACACGGCTCGCGGCCGCTGCCCGGGGTGATCAAAAGGTGTTGGCGGACTTGTTCGACGAGCATCGCGACCGATTGATGGCGTTGGTCCGAGTCCGCCTCGATCCGAGACTGAAACGGCGAGTCGACCCGAATGATGTCCTGCAAGAAACCTACCTGACGATTCAGAGGAAATTCCCGGCCTACTGTGCGAACCCCGCACTCCCCTTCTTTCTCTGGCTGCGATTGGAGACGATGCAGAAGCTGGCCGACACCCACCGGTATCACCTGGGCGTTCAGGCGAGAGACATCGGTCGCGAGATTTCGATCGAACCTCATCCGTTTTCGTCGGCGGAATCGATCGCACTTGCCGAGCGGTTACTCGGTCGATTGACGTCAGCCAGCCACGCGGCGATGCGATCCGAACAGAGGCAGCGAGTCAACGACGCGATCAATGAGATGGATCCCGCCGCACGCGAGTTGCTGGTGTTGCGGCATTTCGAGGAACTCACCAACAGCGAGGCGGCACAGGTGTTGGGCATCAGCCCGACAGCCACTTATGGTCGCTATTTGCGAGCCGTCCGCCGCCTCCGCAATATTCTGGAAGACCTGCCCGGTGGTGTCGAGGCGCTCGTGTCGTGAGCGGCACCTTCCAGCAGGGTGCCGACCAGCAGAGTGCCGATCGGCAAGACGAGATCATCGGAAAGATTGCCGATTCCTATCTGGCGGACTGTCGCGCCGGCAATGCTTGTCCGATCGAACCATTCGTCCAACGCTACCCGGAATGGGCCGACGAACTGCGCGAACTGTTGCCAACGCTGGCGTTGGTCGAACAGGTCAAACTGCCCGAGCAGGATGATGCGACGATTTCGTCCCGATCGGCCGCGCCGTCCTTGAGCGGAAAGACGCTGGGCGATTACCAGCTGGTTCGCGAACTCGGTCAAGGAGGCATGGGGATCGTTTACGAAGCGGAGCAGATCTCGCTCGGACGTCGGGTCGCGATCAAGGTCTTGCCGCCCAATGCGGGCTTCAGCGCGCATCAGAAACTGCGATTTGAACGCGAAGCCAAAGCGGCTGCCAAGTTGCACCATACCAACATCGTGCCGGTCTTTGGCGTCGGAGAAGACGACGGGATCAGCTACTACGTGATGCAGTTCATCCGAGGCCAGGGCCTTGACGAAGTCTTGCGGGAACTCGAATCGCTCCCCGACCACCCGAGTGCTTCGGCGCAATCGGGGGCGATGTACCGAAGCGATCGATCCGATCGCGTCACGCGTTCGACCGTGGATTCGTCGGTTTCCAGCGCGTCGATCCATCCCTATTGGATCAACGTCGCTCAGATCGGACTGCAAGTCAGTGACGCGCTGGCCTATGCCCATGCACAAGGCATCACACATCGCGATATCAAACCGAGCAATCTGCTGCTGGACGTTCATAACGATGTGTGGGTTGCCGACTTCGGGCTCGCCAAGTCGGAAGACGACGCAAATATCACTCGCTCAGGCGACATCCTCGGGACGATCCGCTATATGCCTCCGGAGGCGTTTACGAGCGAAACGGACGCTCGCGGCGATGTCTACTCGTTGGGCATCACGCTGTACGAATTAGTGACGCTGAAGCCGGCGTTCGACGAAAGCGATCGCCGCGAATTGATTCAGCGCGTCGTCTCACCACGCCCCGTCCTGTTGGATCGAAACTCGACCGGAGTCCCCCGGGATCTGGCGACCATCGTTGAAAAGGCGATCGAGCGCGCAGCGAAGGATCGGTACCAGACGGCCGAGGCGATGCACGAAGACCTGCGGCGGTTTCTGGCCGACGAACCCATTTTGGCCCGGCGTGCCTCGCTCGCCGAACGCTGCGGACGTTGGGCGAGACAGAACCGCGGTTTCGCCGCTTCGATTGCCGCAACCATCATGATGCTGGTTGTCTTGACCATCATCGGATTCTCGTCGGCCTACTATTTTTTCGAACAACAAGACGTTCAGCGAAAGCTCAATCAGCAAACTCAGTCGATGGCGACGGCCAACGAGCAACTGTTGGGAGAACTCCAATCGGCGCTCGAGCAATCGACTGCGGCAACCGCATCTGCGGAACGGGCGCGGCGTCGAGCCGAACAGCAATCCGAACTCACTCGGCGGAGCCTTTATTCGGCCAGCATGCTCAACGCGATCGACTCGATGGACGAACATCGCGGATATGCCCGGGCGCAAAACCTGCTGGACCAGTGGCGTCCCGCGAGCGAATCCGACATCGACCGACGCGACTGGGAATGGTACTACGCCCAAGCATTTTGCAATCAGCAAGAATACTCACTGGAAAGTCATCGGGGTGCACTCCACGGATTGGCTCTGAATGGGGATCAATCCTACTTGGCGTCTGCCGGCACCGATGGATGGATCAACATTTGGGAGATCGACAGCCGAACGATCGTCAAACGCATTGTTTCACCGGTTGGTCCACTCAACTGCGTCACGTGGGAGCCGGCCGGGCCGGCACGTCTGGCGGTCGGCGGTCAAAAAGGGATGGCGGTTTTCGATACCGAGACGTGGGAGGTTGTTTATCAAACGGAGAAGCCGCTGACTGTCCGCGCGCTGCAGTGGAGTCCCGACGGTCGCTACATCGCAAGACGCGGTCGATGGTCCGCCGTTTCCAACGCCGAAGAATCGGGCGACTTCTGCCTGCTTGAAACGGACCGCTTTCAAGTCGCGTCAACGCTACACGGCTGGCCGGGATATGCTGACCAGTTCGCGATGGAGATGGGCTGGTCGGCGGATAGTCGTCGCGTTGCCTATCCGTCTGGGAAAGCCGCAATGGTCTGGGACCTTGCGACCGATTCCAAACAGTTCCAAAGTCCCGCGGCGTTCAGCGATTTAAGGAGCGTGCGATTCCATCCGACCAGTCCCGATCAAATCATTGCCTGCGGTCGCGGCGGCACGGCGCGGATTTTGGATTTGAAGTCCGAAGAAATCAACATGGAGTTAGCCGAGCACACGCATGCGATCGCCTCGCTGACCGCCGATGCAAATGGAAATCGTTTGGCGACGGCATCATGGGACGGAACGATTCGAATCTGGGATACTGAGACAGGATCGTTGCGACGCACGGTTCACGGTCACTCCCGACATGTGTTTAAGGTCGTATGGGACCACCGCAGAGACCGGATCTTTTCGGCGGGGATGGATGGCGCGATCAAGTGTTGGCAACCAGAGGGTTCACACTGCCGCCGCGAGTTCACCCTCAACGCGAATTGGTTGAACGATCTCGCGGTCAGTCCGGATGGTGGACTGATTGCCTGTGCGGCGGGAAATCGACGCGTCTTCTTGGTCGACGCCGTCGACGGTAAGGTGGTCCACCGATTCCGAAAGGCAAACACGCTGTGGAATGGCGTCGATTACTCGCCCTGCGGAACACGGTTGGTCGCTGCAGGCGGAATCGGGCGCCCCGATGAACCTGGCAGATTGTGTTTGTGGGACACGCCGAGTGGTGACTTGCTTTTCGAGCAGACGACCGAATCCAAAATCAACGACGTGGCGTTTCATCCTGAAGGGCACAGCATTGCGGCGGGAGGATCCGATGGGTCAATCGATCTGTTCGATCACGAGTTGAACCCCATCGAGGGTCCGACCGCGACGCGTTTCACATCGATCCAATCGCTGAGTTGGTCGGCCGACGGAGGACGGCTCGCCATCGCGGGTCTCGGAGGCGGACTCGGTGTGTGGGATTCAAAGACCGGACAGCTGCGATATTGGCCGGGTACCACGGAGTTGATCTACACGATCGCTTGGAGCCGTTCGGGAGAGCAGATCGCCGTCTCAACCAGTAGCAACCTCGTCATGGTGATCGACGCGACGACACTTCAACCGATCTTCGAATTACCGGCACAATTAGAGGCCGTCACCACGGTCAACTGGGGACCGAGCGACCGTCGTTTGTTGACCATTGATGCCCGCGGAACCTTCCTCCTTTGGGATCCGATCAGCCGGCATCCCACGCTCAGAATGAGTGCCGGACGGGGAAACGTCCGGGCAGCCCAATGGAGCGAAGACGGTTCGAAAATCATTGCCAGCTCTGGCAAACGCGTCGTGATCTGGGATGCGAGCAAGGGCTATGCGACCGAAGCGTCTCGCTTGACAAAGTGACGCCACCTCGGCCGGTCTCTGGACCTGAAGAAAACGACAAGCTCAGCGCTTGAGTACCAGCGCTTGAGTACCAGCGCTTGAGTACCAGCGCATGAGCAACTGCTTTTCACCGTTTTCTATTGTTTCTAAAAAATGACGCGTGCCACCTAGTCAGGGGGTGAATGGGGAGCATCCGTTCGCGTGTGGGTTAATAGCGACTTTAGATCAACACCGAAAAACCGCCGGTCCTGTAACATGCGTTCACGCAAACTTCGCCGTCGCCCTTCGCCTCCGAAGGCACGTTCTGCCAGGAAATCCCGACGGTTTCGTCCACAATCCGAACGTTTGGAGGCCCGAAACCTGCTCGCCGCCTCGCTGTCGATCGGTAACGCGATGGTCGACGAGGGCAATCCGGGTGGGGCACCGGCCGAACTTCAGTTTGAGATTATCCGGGGAGGCGACACCAGCGAAGAGCTGATCATCGGCTTCGAGATTTTTGCGGCCGGCGAGGACGAGCTTTCGGCGGGACAGCGGGGACTGGCCACCGCTGGGGAAGATTTCGTCGTTCCTGCGTTCAGTACCATCACGATTCCCTCCGGTTCGCTGAATGAAACGTTGACGATCACGGTCAACAACGATGTTGAAATCGAAGGCGACGAGCGATTGGAGGTCCGATTCACCTCGGTGATTGGTGAGGTGACCTTTGCCAGCGAGGAAGATACCCGGGCGACCGGGACGATCGTCAACGACGATCCGCCGAATGAGCTGTTGGAGTTCTTGCAAAACATCGACAATGAAGAGCGGGATGGTTTAGTCGGCCAAATCAAAGACGGATTTGACGACACCTTCAGCGAAATCATCACCGGCATTCAGACCGCCGTTGATGAGATCTCGGGCGTACCGATCGTGGGAGGACAACTGAGCGACGCTGTCGAGCCGTTGCTGAGCGAAATCGAGGAAATTCGAACCGAGCTTTCCGATTTGGTCGAAACGGTTTTTACATCGACCAGCGTGAATTTGGTCGCAGACTTTCAGAACGCGATGTTCACCATTCTGGAACCAATCTTGATCGACAGTCCGGACGCGGGGACCGATATTTCGGCCAGTGACATCCTGCTCAGTTATGGCGCCGATGACCTTGATGGTCCGGACGGCAATGGCGATGGCATTCCCGACTCGGGCACCAGTTGGGTGCAGTTCGATTTTCAACTCGGCCAACGCACGATCCAGGATCTGCCCTTCGAACTCGATCTCGGTTCCGCGGCTGCGTTGCCCGGTTTGGAGGCACTGGGGCTAAGCGTCGACGCGTCGGACGGATTGCGTTTCGATCTACGTTGGGACTTGCGTTACGGCTTCGGTCTGAGCCAGCTCTACGGAACCGATCAAGCTTTTGACCTGGACTACTTCTACGTCAACTCAGGCGCCGTCGACGTGACGGGCTCACCGGTCGAAGAGTTTCGCGCATCGATCGACATCAAATCGGCCCCGGCAAAAGATGGTGATGGTAATGATGTGCTCAGTACTGACGCCGGTCTGAAAGCTGACGCGACGATCGGTTTGCTTGCGGCGCAGGTCGAAGACGGAATCCCCTTCGCCGTCGACATCACTGCTGAGGAAGGATTTGAATTCACCGGCGTGGAGACGGAGGTGGACTTTACGCTGGTCATCGACGCGGGCGGGACCGAGCCGATCGAGGCAGTCATCAGCAAGACTTTCAGTAATCCGGCCACTTTGCTCGCCGAACTGCAATCCGAGCTGATCAGTCAATTGGCCGGGAAATTCAACGCGGAAACCACAGGCGGTGACGGGCAGAACGCGTTCGCGCCCGTTACGGTCTCACTTGACTTCGGACGGATCAATGGCTTTACGAATCCGGATCAGCCCACGACGCCATCGATCGTACTGAGCGCCGAGCTTCCGCAGATCTCCTCCATGACGATCATCGGCGGTGGTGAACTTGGCTTTTCCGAAAGCAACCTCGGCAGCCTGTCCAGCCCCGGCCCGTTCGGACAGTTCGACGACGGGCGAAGCGCGGCGCTCGGGTTTGACGCTTCGTCATTTGATGAGGAAGGATTCACGACCGCCAGCAGCGAAACCACACCCGGTCGCTACCAGTTGAGAGCCGGAGCGGCTGCACCGGCGAGCGGCGTGTTGAGGCAAGACACCGAGTTCGTGTTGGTACTCAACAACGGCAGTCCGGACGGAATGCCCGAAGAACGGATCCTGATTTCGATCGGCGAAGAACAAAATCGAAACCTCGACACCCTGCGTGATCAGCTGAACCAGAACAGCTTGGAAACCCTGTTCCGGGACTCCGTCAACCAAGCGATCAGCCAACAGGGAACCTACGGTACGATCGACGTCGAAATCGATGATGACGGGTTTTTCGTTTTGACCTCGCGCGGAGACGCGAACAACCCGGGACCAACATTGGATATCGACTATGCGTCAACCGACCAGTCCAAAATTTCCATCGCATTCACCGTCGACATCGACGACCCGAACTGGACGTTGCCCAACCAGAGGGCCAATCCAACCGACCAACGCGCACTCGACCGTGTGACGAGGGCGGAAATCCAAGCTGCCAAAAAAAAGATCACGGACCGTTTCCAGCCCGAAGCGGAAGCATCGGTAGCCTTGAAACTGCATACGACGGCTGACCTGAATGGGTTGATTGACCAGGCCGGCGGCTCGATTCCCAGTATTCCATTGATCGGCGAAGGGTTCTTGCTCCCCAAAATCGAATTCGACTTTGTGCTCGACGCAACCGCTTCGGCAAAGTTCCAAAACCCGACCAATCCCGATCCGAACGATGACGAAGCGGGGGAAAAACGCTTCACCAACGAACTCGAGAACCTGCGTTTTGAAAACGTCACGATCGACTCGGGGGGACTGATCGAAACGTTCATCAAACCGATCGCGCAATTCGCCGAGACCGCCTTGGGCCCGATTTCTGTGTTTGTCGGTGGACTCGGTGGTAGTAACTTACTGGGCACTTCGTTGCCAATTCTCAGCGACCTGAATAACATTCGCGGAGCATCCTTTCCCGAGACGATTTTTGACTTGGCCGGTGGCGCGAACGAGGACCTCATCCGCCATTTCCGAAGAGCGTTGGGCAACGTGGTCGATTTGTTGGACCCGAATTCGCCCCTTGGACGCATCCTGGCCGATTTGGGCGAAAAACCCGTGCTTGCACTGGGATGCTTTGAATATTTCCAGCCGCAGGGCGCCTCCTCTCGTACCCTCGCGCCCTGCTCCGTTGCTTCCGCCATCGACTCGGCCACCGCCACCGAGGCGAGCCAATTCATCAACACTTACGAAGCAATCACGGAGACGTCCGGTGGGTTAAGGTTTGATTTCATTCGACCCACCAACTTTGTGAAACTGCTCAGCGGTGTCACCGCCGATGATCCCGCGGATCTGGTCAGCTTGAATGTCCCGACCCTCGACGTCACCTTTGGTAAGGACATTAATATCGACGTCGGGGTCGCTGACCTGAATGGCGACGTCGATGCCAGTGTCTTCACGCAACTGGGACTGGTCTACGACACAGTCGGATTAAGCAAAATGGTGGACGCCATTCGCCGTGGTGATGATCCCGTGTGGGATGACCTCCTCGACGGAATCTACATTCGAAATCGAGACGGGAACGAAGTCGAAATCGATATCGATGCCAGTGCCACGGCAAAGATCGATGTCGAGCTGGCGTCCGGCAGCGTGAAGGCCAATCTGAGCGGAGGCGTTCAATTGGATTTGCTCGATCCGAACGAAGACGGCGCGCTGCGACTGGATGAAATACAAAGCCAAACCGATGGAGATGCATCGAAGGTCTTCTGCCTGGTCGACGCGTCGGCCAGCCTGGATGCCGGGATCAAGGTCGAGGTGGAGTTCTTCGGCCTCAAAACCGACGTCGATCTGAGGATCAGCGACGTTGCCGACATCAACCTGAACATCAAAAAGGGGCTTTTCAAAGATCTGTTGGAAGGCGTCGGATTCGATCTCGATTGCCTGGACGATCTCAACCCGATCCTGGCGAGTCCGCGATTCGAGAATGGCGAGCATGTGATTCGGATTCACACCGGGCCCTATGCCTCCGATCGTCGCGATGGTGATGTCAGCGATGAAGATGGCCCGGCGGTAATCAGCGTCGAAGAAGACGGGGATTGGATTGTTGTGACCGGATTTGGAGCGGAAACCTCTCTGCCGATCGGCAATGCCTCACGAATCGTCGTTACCGGTGGCCCCAACGCCGACGTCCTTGACCTCTCGGGTGTCGATTCGCTGCCGGCCCGGATCGAGGGGGCAGGCGGCGGCGACACGCTGTTCGGCGGCGACAAGGGCGATGAGATTTACGGGGGCGATGGCAGCGACTTCATTGACCCCGGCGCCGGCGAAGACCTCGTTGTCACGGGCACGGGTTCCAATCTGGTCATCTCAAGCCCCGGGGCCGATACGATCGACGCAGGTGCAAACACCGACTCCGGAGGGTTCATTTACGGCTATGAACTTGACGACGTGGGCCGCCCCCAAGTTACCGACCAGGGCGATCTCATCCCGCAACCCGATCGTAACGAAGGCGATACCGTGATCGGATCGGTCTGGGATGATTTCCTGGTCGGCACCAACGTGGACGGCGGCGATGGCGATGACACCATCACTGGAGCCGGCGACGGAGGGACACTCGACGGTGGCGAAGATGACGACGAAATCACCGGCGGCGACGGCGATGAAACACTCGTCGGCGGCCCCGGCGAAGACACCCTCATCGGCGGTGGCGGTGCCGATTCCCTGCTCGGTGGTGACGACGACGACAAATTGATCTCCGGCTATGGAGACACTCTGGTCAGCGGTGGGGACGGAGACGATGAGTTAACGGTCGATTTGGGCGTTGAGATTTTCGGACTGGGAATCGACGGTATCACAACAACCCTCGGCTTGGGCAACTACTCCGCCGCGTCACTGATCGAATCGAGCGAATTTCCAACTGAGAGTACCACCTTTGCCGGTATCGAGACGATCGCTGACTACCGCCTGGGCGAGGGTGACGACTCGATCATCATCGACGGTGTCAACGTTCCCGTTTCGATCTCCGCAGGTGCCGGAGAAGACATCTTCCACTTGATTGCCAATGCGGCCGAGGTGGAGCTGAATGCGGGGGGTGACGACGACGAGTTGGTGATCGACCGCAGCGGTCGGATCGCCCCAATGGACGCCTTGCTCCGGGCAAACCGGCTCAGCGGCTTCGGCGCCGCTGATGTGACGCTGTTCGGCAACAGCCTGGAAACAATCACGATAACTTTAGGCGATGGCGACGATCGATTGCGTGTCGACGCCCCGTCACCAGAAACAAGAATCATTGGCGGCAACGGAGACGATGACACCATCATTGTTGACAGACTGAAGGCCACGTCAACGATCACTGCCGAGCAGGTGTTCATGGACATCGACAGTGCCGCGGCTGCAATCCGAACCGAATTTGGCGAGGTCGGTTTGCTTCGAGTCACCGCCGATAGTCTGTGGATTGATAACCGAGACAATGAGAACGCCTTGGACTTTTCCGTCAAGGATCGAGATGTCACGATCTCGGGGCTTGACGGTTCGTTGATTGAAAACATATCCGGTATCGGTCGAGTCGAGTTCCTGGGCTCCACCGCAGCCGAGTCCCAAGATACGCTCAAGGTGATTGACACCTCCGAGTCGACGAAGACGTTTCGGATCGAAGACGATCTGGTCGAAGTTTTACAGGGAAGCGATGTTCTCGTATTCGAAGCGGCGTCCTCGGACATCAGCCAGGAAGATCCCGTCATCACCCTGGAGTATCCGGTCACGCCGACACTCGATGGACCATTCCATGTCTTGTTCCCGCGAGCTCCAATCGCTACCGGCAATCCGGACAGACACGCCTATGTCGTCGAGGGGAGTCAAATCACAACCTTTGACGTCGTTAGCAGCCCCAATCTATTGCTCCCGTCAGGTTCGACGAACGTACCTTTCAATGTGAACGCCGATGCGGTATTCGATCCTAGCGGACGTTTTCTGTACGTCACCGGAAATTCATTAGACCCCAGCGACAGCAAGTCAAGCATCAACCAGATTGCGATCTTTGAACGAAACGTGTCGACAGGGGTACTAAGCCTCGTCGAGACAATCGACTCGTTTCCAGCAGGAACTCAAGCGGCACCAGCTGGAAGGATCGAGATTGTAGACATTCAAGTCGCCGAAGAATGGGTCTTCCTCACCATTGAAGATATCGACGTACTATCCGGTGGTGACACGCGTGTGTATCGTTTCGACCGGGACCCCCATGGCTCGGAACCCGGCAAATTAACCAAGGGCCGATATGTGGGAGGTCGGATTCAAGGGACACCGATCGATTCTGTTATGGATACGGACGACAGTGACGACCTGTTTGTCCTCACCCTCGTCGGACCTCATCTGGAGGTCTATCGGTATTCGATCAGGGCCGGGGGAGACGATTCGATCGTCGATGGCCCCTTTAAAAGCTTTGAAACACGCAGCAGCGGGTCAGACGCTAAAATCGAGATCCAGCCCGTTCGAAATAACCAACCTCGAAAAGTTTATCTCGTCGAACCTGAGACCATCTACGTCACTCAGCGAGTGGGCGGAGGCGGCGATTTGCAATTGATCCAAAAGGTGAGTTTGCCCCGCACCGACACCCAATTCGAGTCCAAGGATGTGGAGTTCAACGCCGACGGGTCGGAGATTTACATCAACGACAATGCGACAATTAAGACTTATCAACTGGTCGCAGGCGGAGACAAAGATGGGCGATTTGTGGATGCAAATGGAGACTTAACGGACTCCCCTCTGCCGATCGCGACTTCAAACGTCAATGTTTTGAACTCCATCGACACCGACTCGCTTGCCCGAGACCCTCAAACCCGCCGATTCATCGCGCCGACGGCCGACAATGAGATCACCGTCTTTTCATCCGCGTTAGAAGCCATTCAGGTTATCACTGATGGTGAGCCGCCGACCTTTGAAGCCAACTCGCTGAAGAAATTGGTATTCACCACGTCACGTCCCGGACGGGGCAGCGCCTACGGCATTGCCACGGGTCCCCAAGGGGGCTACCTGGTCGAATTTACAAGGTCGAAGAAGACCGCGGGAGAATTCAATCCGCGAAGCATTCTGACTCCCGACGATTGGGAATCCAACCTTTTGCGTGACAAGCAGCTCGACTCCGCGGTGGACCTCGTGCTCGCAGACGACAAGCACTTGTATGTCGCAGTGGATAGCGGAATCCAACTTTTCCAGCGTGACCGAAACACGGGCGACCTCGACTTTCAGACGACATTCGAAGCGTTTGCTGACTTCAGCGGCGCTCGTACACTCCAACTGAGCCCCGACGGCACAACGCTCTGGGCCGGTTCGCACGATACCGTCAAATCGTGGAGCCGGGACACCACGACAGGTTTTCTGACGGCCAATTCGGGATCCGCATCACTTTCGCAGGCGACGGAAATCTTCGTCGATCCCAACTCTGATTTTCTCTTCGTGGCACTCGATGGTTCTAGCGGCGGAATCGCCACGCGATTGCAAAGCGCCGTCGGCTCCGCCGCTCAATTCGCACCACTACCCAATGCGACCAGCGTCAAGCGGATTGGCAATCGATTGTATGCAGGCACACGCGACGGTGTGCTGAACGTCTACAGCATCGATGCCGAGGGGAAATTGACGCTCCTGCAAACCGCTTCGGGTGGCTCGGGCGGGGCCGGCTCGCTGTCGGACATCGTCGACATCGTCTCCAGCAGAGGCGACCGATTCGTGTTTGCCGGTTCCTCTGACGGAACCATCATCGCCTACTCACGTGATCCCTCCAGCGGTCGCTTGGCATTCGCGCAGCGGATCACCCAGGGCATCGGAAGCTTTGACGATGCCAAGGGAATCGAGGAAATGACCTCGTTGACCTTTGACTTGTCCGAACAAGACTACATTGCTGACTTGCTGTACGTTACCAGTCCCAACGGATGGACGGCAATTCAAGTTTTGCCTGGTTTCGCCACCAACACATCCAGTTACCGCGTCGGGTTTGACGGAAACTTTGGCTCCCTGGAAGTTGCTTCGAACGAATCGACCCCAGCTGGCGATTTCACCGACATTGTCAGATCTTCCGGGACCGGCAACATCCCGTTGACGATCCGGACCTTCGGGGGAAATGACGAAATCTCGATTGCCAGCCAACCGAGTTCATTGACGCTCGACACCGGTGACGGGAACGACTTCGTCAGCCTGCGTTCGGTTTCAGGTGCAACGACGTCCATCGAACTCGGTGAGGGCGACGACGCAATCGACGTCAATTTGCCAGGATTGCAAATCACGAATGACAATGCGACCGTCTCGATCAACGGCGCGAGCCCATTGTCTGAAGATGCACCGCCGATCGGAGATACGTTGACATACGTCGTCGGTGATCTCAGCTTCGATCCAAGTCCCGCGACGAATCTGACCACGCCGAGCGGGCAGATCAGTGTCGATGGTCAAGTACTCGTGAAGTGGGAAGAGATCGAGGACCTGGGGGAACTTGCCGATTTGTCCGCGTCGATCACGGTGACCCCCGAAAGCATCGCGGAAGGGAACTCGGTGGATTTGTCCACCACCGCATCCGCTGAGGGCGTGACGTTTGCCGAAAGCGATTATCAATGGGACCTCGACGGCGATGGGGTCTTTGGCGATCGAATCGGAAGCTCTTTCGCACTGGACTGGTCCGAATTGCAAGAACTCGGAATCGACGACGACGGCGTCTACCCGGTCGCGGTCGAAGTGGTCACGTCCGGACTTCGCACGATTGCGATTGAATCGATTGTGGTCACTAACGCGGATCCTGTCCTGTCGGCCAGCGTCAGCCCCGGCACGATCGACCAATTCGAGTCGGTCAGCCTGACGCTCGGATCAGCCGATCCCGGCGACGATACGATTGAGCGTTGGGAAATCGATTGGGAAAGCGACGGCACCGTCGATGACATCTACTTCATCGATGCCGGCGTCGTTACGCATGTCTATGACAGCTTCGGCACCAAGACCATCACGGCGACCGCTTTCGACGAGGACGGCGGACCCTATGCGGCGGTGACGACCAACGTCCTCGTCAACGAGATTCCGCCACGTGAAAGAAAGATCGAAGGCAACACAATCTTAGATGAAGGTGCGACGGGGAAGTACACGCTGGTGGCGTCCGGCGGAACAACCACTCCGGTTTCGTGGCTGGTTGATTTCGGCGACGGAACGATTGCGGAGATCACATCAACGCAGTTCACCCACACGTACAAAGACGACGGAACCTACACCCTCAGCGCCATCGTTTTGGAAGATGACGGCAGCAGTCTTCCCGCGACCGAAACGTTGACGGTCACCGTCAATCCGGTCGACCCGACCATCGTCACCACAGCCGGAACGTCACCGATCGACGAGGGCCAAGTTTATACGCTCGGTGTCGACGCGATCAACGATCCCGGAGACGACACCATCACCGAGTGGACGATCGACTGGGGTGACGGAAACGTGGAAACGATCATCGGCGACATCCGTTCGGCGGCCCACCAATATGTCGATGACAGCGCCACCGAGCCGGGCGGCTTTTACCAGGTCACCGTCAGTGCGACCGATGAAGACGGAACCTATCCGGGCACCGCATCCATCCCGGTCGAAGTGAGCAATGTCGCCGCACCGATGATTTCGGTGCCGCCTGAGTTACTGGTTTCGCCTGGTTCAGACCTTTTCTCGGTCGCCGAAGGTCAACCGTTGCAACTGATTCTCACCAACCACGACCCGGGCGAAGACACCACAACCGAGTGGATTATCGATTGGGATGGAAACGGACCGATGACACCCGTCTCGTATCCCAACGATCCGGAAAACCCACTGCGCAATGTTCGGTTCGTCTACAACGCGGAAATCGCTCCTTTGCAGATCACCGCGGTGATGATCGATGAAGACGGTGAGCATCCGACCAATGTGTTGATCGGTGAAGTCACCAACACCGCCCCGACTCCACGAATCAGCGGCGGTACGAAGACGGCCATCGAAGGAACTCCATTCTTTGTCACGCTCGACCCGGGTGTCGAGGGTACCAACAGCAGCATCGTCCGCTGGCGGATCGAGTGGAATGACGGTAGCGAGGCTGAAACGGTGGTCCTCGACCAAGCATCGACCGTCGTGACCGTACCGCATGTGTTCCGGGACGGGGATGGAAGCGAATTGACAGTCGAAGCGTTCGCCATCGACGACGCGAATCAGGAGTACCCCGCTTCCTTGACCATCACTGTGATCAATCAGCCGCCTTCGATCGAAATCGACGGCCCACCAGCGATCGAGGAGAGCACCGAATACTCGTTGACATTGGGGTCGGTCATTGATCCCGCCATCACCGATACGGTGTCCACCTACATCATCCGCTGGGGTGACGGCACGTCGACGGAATTGACCGCACAACAGGTCGCCGACCTTTCACGTGTCGTCTCGCACACCTACGTCGACGACCCTCCCTTCCCCGGCGTTGTTGACACGGTCATAAACGTCGACCTGATCGACGAAGACGGGCTCACCCAGAATGCAGGATCGACGACCGTGCGCATCGTCAACATTCCCCCGATCGCTGAAGCCGGAGGCCCGTATCAAATTTTGATCCCCGCGACACAGATCCAATTGTCAGGTACCGCAACGGATCAAAGCCTCGAAGACACCTTCACATTTGAATGGGATTTCAACGATGACGGCGTATTCGACGACGCGACTGGACCGACGCCGATCTTTGGCGCGGCCGGTGCATTCCCCGGACAAATTTTCGACGTCGCACTTCGCGTCACCGATGATGATGGTGGCGTCAGCGAGGTGGTTTCCACCACCGTTCGGTATCTGTCCATTCCCGAGATCACCGACATCGTCCTGACAACCGACCCGATCCTGGAGAATCAGGAGTTCACACTGACGGTGCTTTTCGAAGATGTTGACCCGAATCAGACCCACAAGGTCAACGTACTCTGGGGCGACGGAAACTCCAGCGAGGTGTTCTTGACGGGTGGTGAAAGAGAGGTTGAGATCCCACACACGTATCTCGATGACAATCCCACCCATACACCCCTGGATCCCTACAACATCTCTGTCACCGTTGCCAACTCCGCGGCCGATGACAGCGCAGAGACTGGCGTCGACGTCTTTAACGTCAACCCCGAAGTGGCCGCTTTCACCAGCGACGCAAGCTCGCTGAAAGCCAAGAGCGATGACAACGTTGTTTCGGTCTCTGGAACGGTCGCCGATGTTGGCACCGAAGACACGCACAGAGCCGTCATCGACTGGGGAGACGGAAGCGATTCTGAAATCGTCGATGTTGACCCAAGTGATCGTACGTTTGAAAGCCGCCACGAATACGCCAGCGGCGGAATCTACGAAATCACCGTGACGGTGACGGACGACGACACCGGCGAGTCGGAAGTGGCAACCACCGCCGCGGTCATCCAAGGCGTTGGGCTGGTCGACGGAACGCTGTTCATCATCGGGACCGATGGACGAGACAAGGTCGCATTCAAATACGACGATCGCACCGATGCATTGACCGTCGACGTCAAACTGAATCAAGATTCATCCGACAAATCGAGAATCAAGGAGACCTTTACCGTGTCCTCGATTGATCGAATCGTCGCCTTCTTGTGTGACGGAAACGACCACTATCAAGGCGAGTTTGGTGGAAGTGGAAACAGGAACTCTGAGACCTCGATTGCGATCCGGCAGATCGTCTTTGCAGGTGCGGGGCGCGATCAAATCCACGGCGGCGACGCAGGCGATGCGTTGATCGGAGGCGAAGGAATGGACAACGTTCAGGGACGTGCGGGCAACGACCTGTTGATCGGCGGATTTGACCGTGATGTGATCCATGGAGGTCTCGATGACGATTTGTTGATCGGCGATCACATGGCTGCCGATGAGTCCCTCGTCTCCATCGTCGACAAAGTGGATGACGCGCTGTCGTCGTGGAACGACAAAGCTCTACCGGAGACGATTCTCGCACTCGAAGGCATCAAAGATGACAACGAGCAAGACAAGCTTCTCGACAAGAAAGGGGAAAATGAGTTCATCGAAGGAGGTTACCAGCCCCAATGGGTGTGGTGGATCGATGTCAACGGTGACGGCAGCGGATCGGCGCTTGATGCTTTAATGATCATCAACCGCCTCAGCCTGATCGGACGCGACGCCGAGTGGACGGGGATCGACGGTGACGATCAATTCGACGTCAACGGAGACGGTCTCATTACTCCTAGCGATGCCCTGATGGTCATCAATCGAATCGCCTATGGCAATTCATCCCGAGCAACACCGTCCGCAAAACAGCTTGCGGTTGATGCGGCTTGGATCGGCAGTGTCGACCAAGCTTTGGCGGGCGGGGATGACGACGAAGAGCCGGAGTGGGACGAGCCAGGCAGTTTGTTCTAAGTCCTCAAGATCATTCGTAGAGCATCCTCCATCTAAATCAAACTTTCAGCTTCCAGCGGTAATTAATTGCAGATCCGCAGGGGGCATGTAGCGCGTGGCATCTCTGCGCCTTCGGAACTCATCGATTTGGGCGATCAAACAGCGGAGGTGGCAGAAAAATGGCGGGCAAAAAAATGGTGATTGGAGATGAAAGACAAGAAAATGGGTGACAAGAAAATGCGCCGGGTGATCGGAGGAAGCTGACCGCTGCGCTGTTGTGTTTCTGCCCCTCATTTTTCTGCCATCCTCCCCAGGGTTTTAAGGCGATGACACGTCAGTCGCCACAACGAGCTTTCTGAGTCGGGCAGCGGATACCCATTGGGGGGAACTGCCGCTATACTCCCAGCCCCGGTTTCGTCGAAATTTTCGTACGGTTTGGTGTCCTCGTGAACGTGAAACGTGAGTTCTTGTTCGTTGTCCTTGCCGTGCGAATGGGGGTGATCGACACGGAGCATCTTGAGGAACTGGGCCGGCAACTGGAGGAGAGTTCCGGCCAGCGGTTGGTCGAGATGTTGCGTGAGCAGTCGATCCTGACGGCGGAGCAGCAAGCGGAGATCGAATGCGAAATTGATCGACTCTTGGGCACCCCATCGACATCCCTCGGCAAAGACACGGCGGTCCATTCCAAGACCGCCAGAGGCAGTCACGAGGAAACGATCGACACTCCCTCGCCGGGCACCATCGATCATTCCGACGATGCGACTCGATCCTCCGAGGGAGCCACAGGCGATGAAGGCGGAGATTCTGACTTGTTCGAGACGATCGAGTTGAAGCCCCGCACGCTCAACCGATACAGGTTGACGCGCGAGCACGGTCGCGGTGGCCTGGGGTGTGTCTGGCTGGCGCGCGATTCGATCCTCAATCGGGAAGTCGCGTTGAAAGAGGTCTTGCCGGGCAAACGTCAGACAAAGGCTCGATACAAGAAACTGATTCGCGAAGCTCAAATCACCGGTCAACTCGAGCACCCGAACATTGTTCCGGTCTACGAACTTTCGCCCGCTCAGGAAGACCAGCCGTTTTACACCATGCGTTTTCTGCGTGGCAAAACACTCGGCGACCACCTGCGGAGTGCCAACCGTCGCCGGCCGCCCGCGGAAATCGATGCCCTGGAGTTGCGGACCTTGCTGGGCATCTTTGTGTCGATTTGTCATGGGATCGGTTACGCCCACTCGCGTCGCATCATCCACCGCGACCTCAAACCCAGCAACATCATGTTGGGCGACTTTGGCGAAGTGATTGTGGTCGATTGGGGGTTGGCCAAGAAGCTTGATGAAGCACCCCGAGACGACGTGGACATGGGCCAGGTTGAGTTCGACGACGAGGATTCCGTCAGCTTCACGCGGGAAGGACAAGCGCTGGGAACACCCGCCTACATGTCGCCCGAGCAGGCCGCCGGGCGGGTGAGTTTGAATGACGAGTTGACGGACATCTATGGATTAGGGGCGATCCTGTTCGCGATGCTGACCGGGAAATCGCCGCACGAAACAACGCGCCCGGCCGATACCAAAGACACCGCCCACGACTTGTTGCGTCGCATTCGTGTGTTTCCCACGCCAACGGTCCGTTCGGTCGTTCCGACCGCGCCCCGGGCGCTCGATGCGATCTGCGCCAAAGCGATGGCTCGATCGCGAAGTGAACGCTACCAATCCGCCGAAGCACTTGCCGGCGACATCCAATGTTGGCTGGCCGATGAACCTGTTTCGGCTTATCAAGACACGACACTCGAAAAAGCGTCGCGGTGGTTCCGTCATCATCGAACCTTGAGCCTTGCGATGGCAGGCGTCTTGCTGGTCGCGTCCGTGGCCGGGTTCACGATCGCTGCGGTGACAACGAACGCCAAGAATCATGTCGCCGAGTCGTTGCGAAAGGAACAACAAGCACGCGTGCTGGCGACCGAGTCCTTCCAGGCAGAGCAAGCCGCCAAAAAACTCGCGCTGCAACAATTCCGGCGTGCCCAAGACGCGATCGACCGTTCGCTGTCCGGCGTGAGCGAGGTGCTGGCCGTCTTTCCGGCCACCAGCGCGGTGCGGGCAGGCCTATTGCAGTCCGCGGCGGAGGATTACGAAGAGCTGTTGCAAATCGATGGAGACGATCCGCAATTGCGTCGCGAGGCGGCGCGCACGCGGATCCGATTGGCTGATCTGCGCCGCACGATGCACGAACATGATGCAGCCGACCGGCATTATCAGATTGCCGAGAAAAACTTGGAGGTGCTGAAACAACAACATCCCGACGACACGAGTTGGGACATCGACTTGGCAAACGTTTGGGTTCGTCGAGCGCTGTTGTCCATGTCGATCGGAAAGGCAACGAACGCCGAACAGTTCTTCCAGCAAGCGGTCGACGCTTTCGATCGACCGCATGCCGATCCGAGTGTTCAACGCAACGCCCAGATCGATCTGGCCGGTGCACAGTACAACTACGCCGAACTGTTGGTTCAGGTCGATCGAATCGGTGAAGCCGCCGAGATGTTTGGCGCCGCGGAAACAGGCTTTGCTCGGATTCGTGCCGAAGCACCCGGCGATCTTCGGGCTCGTGAAGGGCTGGCGATGTGCGAACGCGAAATCGGACAACTCTTGCAAGTCACCGGCGACGATCAACAAGCGGCCAAGCGGCTGCGCGATGCCGAATCGGAATTCAAACGACTGATCGCCGAAGCCCCCGAACAGATTTCCTACCGAGAAGGTTTGGCGCTCACTCGCGTGCTGTTGGGAAATTCATTGCGGTTGTCGGGCGATGAGGACGGGCCGCTCGACGCCTATCAGGCGTCGGTCGAGGATTACCTTTCTCTGCTCAATCAGCGTCCGGGAATGCCCAAGTATCGGCAAAGTGTGGCTACCGGGCGGGTGAACATCGCCCAAATGCTTCACCTGTCCTCTCGCAGTCGCGATGCGAAAGTTCATTTGGACCAAGCGGTGTCGGAACTGATCTCGCTGTCGGAAACCTATCCCCAAGTCGCGGTCTATCGCGAAGCCAAGGCGCAATGTCTGGTGATGTTGGCGATGGTTCTGAGGGATCTCAACGAGCACGGCATGGCGGAAATGGCGTTCGCCGGCGGGATCGAAGAATTCACCTGGCTGAGCGAAGACTTCCCCGATCTGATTCGATATCGGGGTGACGTTGCAATCAGTCGCATGGGACTGGCCAGGACGAAGAGCTTGCAGGGCAAAACGACAGAAGCTCGTTCGCTGCTGGGCGACGTCATCGACGAGTTGACGGATGTCGTCGACGCCGGGAATACACAGGTTCGCTACCGCGACGCACTCGCATGGTGCCATTTTTATCTCGCCGAATTGCTCGCCGCCGAAGACAAACTGATTGCGGCAATGCCACATTATCAACAGACGCTGCGTCTTCGAGAGGCCATGCCCGATTCGCCAAAGTACCGACGTGCGTTGATCCGCGTCCTCACGGAGTGTGCCGCCGACCAAATTCGCGACGCCCAACGTGCCATTGGATTGGCCCGTGAGCTGCGCGATCAGGATGAACTGAATCCCGATTTCCGTTATTCGTTGGCCGCGGCCTATCTGGCCGGTGGCGATGGCAACCAGGCCCTGGAAGAGGCCGAAGCGGCCGCCCAGTTGCGAAACCAGCCGTCCCCCTTCGACCTGTTTGTACTGGCCATCGCGCTTCAGCAAACCGGCAATCCGGAAAGGGCATCGGTGACGCTCGGCAAAGCCATCGAATTGATGGAGTCGCAGTGCCCGGGACGCAGCGAGTTGTTGACGCTGCGTCGGCGCGCCGAACAAGCGATCGCCGATTCCGATGACCAAGCCGATTCGTCGCGCTGAGCAATGCGTTGCCCTGCTGGCAGGTGGACGATCGAAGCTTTGACGGCCGGCAACAGAGTGGCGTAAGCTTCCAGCTTGCGTTTCACGAGTGAAACGAGACGGCAAGCTGGAAGCTTACCTCACTTCTAAAGATTGCTAGCAACTGAGAATCCAGGCAAGCTAGCACGTTAAAAGCGACTGCACGGGAAAGAGTCGCATTTGTTGTTCCCCAGGCCGAAGATGAGGGACAAGCGTCGTAACCGTTACCACCGTGCGCGGCAGGTAGTGGTTGGAGCGCGAAGACGACGCACGACCTGCCGACTTATCTCGAAGAAACCTGATGCCGAGACAACGTATTTTCTGCCGCAATTGGATTGCCTCAGGTTTGCTGCTGTTGCCCGTCACCTTTGGCGGGGCCATTGCAGGCACCACCGCGGTGGCCGGATCGCCGCGTCCGGTCACGCCCCAAGAACCGCACGGAGAACTCGTCGACGTGATCGTGGGCGAGTTGGGCGACGCTGATGTTGAGAGCGACGCCGGGTTGCATCGAGCGGATGGGAAGGAGTCCGGGATCGCTGCAGCATTCTCCGCGCCTTCGCAAAAGTCCGTCGAAGATGGGGACCCGGCGGTTGACCAGGTCCTGTTTCAAGTCGACCAGACGACTCCGTTGGTGCCGGCGCCCCAGACCTTTGAAAGTCCGATCCGGCTGACGCCTCAGGCGAGGGAATTTGCCGACACGATTCTTGCGTCGCGTGACACCAGTTTGCTCTCCTCACGTCGACGCCGCTACTCGCGTTCGCGATCGGACGTGGTGTTCGGGTCCGAAGCCAAATTCCGTGTCTCCACGGACGCGGGCAACCTGCTTGGCAAGTCGATCACGGCGCCCGGTGTCCAAGCCAAAAGTCGTTCACCGATCATCACCGACACCAAGGTGCACGGCAGCACGGTCGGTCAACTGATCGCATCGGGATCGTATTGGTTTCCCGCCCGTCAAGACTTGGACACGGTGTTGAATAAGATTGATTCACGCATTCTGGAGGACGTGATCATCATCAAGGGGCCGTTTGCGGCTCGATACGGCCCCGGATTTGATTTCATCGACTTTCAAGTGATGCAGTCGCCACGCTATGAGAACGGATTCGAATCGCACGGCAGTTCGACGGCTGAATACAAGAGCAATGGCGAACAATGGTACGGACGTCAGTCCGTTTGGGGCGGCAATCAAGACTATGGGTTTCGCATCGGCTACGGCAAGCGTTCGGGGAGCGATTACCACGACGGAAACGGCGACGAATACCTTTCCAGCTATCAATCACAGGACGTCGACGTCGCGTTCGGTTGTGACCTGACACCGTATCGGCACCTGGAAATAAGCTACATCTGGTTGGAACTCAACGACGTCGAGGTGCCGACACAACTGTTGGACATCGACCACCTGCGGACTCACGGGATCGACGCCAACTACGTGGTGGAGGATTCGGGGATCTTCGATGTCTTGACGTTCAATACCTGGTACAACGAAACCAGTTTGAACGGAAACGCCAATTCCCAGGCCAAGCGAGAGGCGATTCCGTTTCTCGGGACCAACATTGGGATGATCCGATCCAACGCCCGCAACATGTCCACCGGATACTCGCTCTCGGGCGATTGGGTTTCCGATGACAGTGTCACCACCGTGGGCAGTGACCTTCGCTATCTGACGCAGGAAGTCAATCAGTTTTCGGAACTGCCGCTTCTGTCTCCACCGTTTATCAACGGCAATGACGCCTCAGCGGAGGTGAACGGCCCCGTTCCCGAAGCGTATTGGGCGAACCCGGGGTTGTTCATGGAACGGATTCGCCGTGTGACGGATCGATTGACCGTCAGTGTCGGCGGCCGTGTCGACGTGGTCGAGACGAATGCCAAGACCGTCGTCGATCAGGTCGGCGGATTGACAGGCCCGTTAATTCTAAACGGGCCCAACGGAGAATTTCCGTTCGTTTACAACCCCAACGGTGATCCCGTCAACGTGATCGACCCCGGCACCGGCAATGTCCTGACGTTTCCGGGCGTGCAGGCGGAATTGGACGATTTATTGCTGGGAGACTTTGATCGTTCTTTCGGGCTGGGATCGCTTTATGTGGACGCCGACTACCAGCTCAATTCCGAGTGGACCACCGGCATCGGGTTCGGTTATGGCATGCGTGCACCGACCATGACGGAACTGTATTCGTTCCAGCACATTTCCACGATCTTCCCCCAGCAAACGTTCTCCATCTTGTTCGGCAATCCCAACCTGGAGCCGGAACGCCGTTACCAGATCAATGCGTCCTTGGCGACCGACAAAGGCTGGTATCGCGCCCGGGTCAGTGGGTTTGCCGCTTGGATCGAGAATTACATCACCTACGATGCTCTGTCGCCTGATTTCTATGCCTTTCAAACCGTCAACACGGATCTGGCCACGCTGGTCGGGTTTGACTACGAAGGAGAAATGGATTTGACCAAGCGAACCAACGGGTTTGTCACGGCCAGCTATACCCAAGGCCGTGATCGGACGCGGACGTCGAATCCGGCGCCTAGTGGCTTTGATCCTCCGGGGTCTGAATTGCGCAGTTTGTTGGCCGGCACCGAAAGTGAAGCGTTGCCGAACATGCTGCCCTTGCAAGCCCGCGTCGGTCTGCGCCTGAACAACGGCTGCGACCAGCATTCTCCGTGGGGCCTCGAAGTCTCCGCGTTGTTCGTCGCCGGTCAAGATCTCGTCGCCAACTCGCTCGGCGAGGTGCGAACCCCCGGCTACAGCATTTTTGACCTGCGTGGCTACTGGCGACCGACCGACGCGGTCACGGTCCACGCGGGGGTGGAAAACTTTGGGGACAACCAGTACCGGAGCCATCTCGATCCGGCCGGACGAGAATTGACATTCCTGCCAGGGGCCCCACCGAGCACGGCAGCCTCGTTTGGCAGCGTGAACCAACCCGGGGCAAACTTCTATCTCGCGACGGAGTTCAGGTACTAGGAAATGGGCGGCGAATCAGTCGAATAGGCATCCAGACGCGTCGATGCCGGAATGATAGGCTGGAAGCCTGTCCCACTTGAGCTGCGGTGTAGGTCAGGCTGTGCCTGACGGACAATCTTAGGCGGAAACCGTTCCGCAGCATTTGCCCAACGGGCATCAACAACATAGCCTGGGGTCAGGGAACGAGCGCAGCGGAGTGACCGCCACCCCAGGGAAAGAATGCCAAACCCGCTCTCTCCCCGTTTCGATCGGCCGGCGGCTCTGCCGCCGGCCGATCGAAACGGGGAGGGTTTACGATGGATCGTGGACCTGGGGTTACGCCCGGATTCGCTGGGGCTCATCCGGTCTCACCCCAGGCTATGTTGTTGATCGCCTTTGGCGAACCAAGCCGAGTGATCCTTGATCCACCACGGAACAAGAACGACGAAAGTCTCATCCGCCACAATGCATGAAATAGCGGTCATTCTGCGCAGCCCAGGCGTAGGGCGGAGCCTGGGAACAAGTCTTGAGCCATGGGTGACATTTAACGATAGACGGACCACTACGCAGCTGGCATGCACAGCATGCCCTACTCCGCGTAGACAGGAAGCGGTTGCTGGGCTGGGTTGGCATCGGTTTGGTCGTCGCCCTTGTCATGAACGTTGACGGCCAACGCGAGGAATCGATTGTCGTCCTCAAAGGCGAGTGACTGATCCTTGAATCGTTCCAGCACATCCCGCAGTTGTGATGCGGGAACGTGCAAGTCGTGGTGTTCATGAAGCTGTCGACGCACCGATTCGGCGTTGCCGCCGTGCTGGATGGCCTGATAGACGGCCGCCTCGATTCCCTCCAAGATGATTTCCGATGGTCGTTCGAAGCGATGGTCGTGGATCCGAACGAATCCGGGGCCGAGTTGATAGGTCAATCGATCAGGACGCCTCGCATATCGGTGGTTCCAATTTTCGATCGCAGCCTTCAACGAATGCGTGTATTGATCGGGATCACGGCCGTCCGCATGAACGGCTTCGAAATGATACGCAAGATCGGACACGTCGCTCGCCCGCTCACGATAGATGTACGCGTAGAACTCCGCCGGGCCGATGATTCGCAGACCGTGCGCACTTGGGTCCGCATGATAAGGGCTGTAGCGATCAATCACCAATCGCACCAGACGCGGCGGCTGCAAATGCACAAGCGAGGGTGCGGCGGCGGCCATCGATTCGTATTCGGCGATCGGTTCGTTCGGGAATCCGTAGATCACATTCCAAACCACGTCGACTCCCAGTTCGGCAGCGTACTTCAGCAGCCGGATGTTTTGCAGTGCCGTCGTTCCCTTGCGGATCAGTTTCAAAATGGGAGTGCTGAAGCTTTCGATTCCCGGTTGAATGGTTCGGATTCCCGCGTCACGCATCAACCGCAGTTGTGACTTGCGGAGGTTCGCTTTGACTTCGAAGAATAATTGGAAATCGATCGGCGACTCCGCCAGCCGTGGCAGCAATTCACGGTGGTAGTTCATGTCCAAGATATTGTCGACGGAGAAGAATCGCAGGCGACGATAACGCTGCGATAGATCCATCAGCTGGTCATGGAATTGCTCCGCCGGCTTGGATCGAAAGGACATCGTGGCGCCGTTGAGCCCGCAAAAGGTGCAGTGGGATTTTTCGCCCCACCAACATCCACGCGACGATTCGACCGGCAACTGAATCTGGGGGTCGATGACCGGACGGAGCGGGTGTCGGCTCAGTCGCTGAAAGTATTCGTCGTAGTCCGGCCCAGGCACATCGGCCATGGTGAAGGACGCGATCGAAGCGGCGGGGTTGATCCGCTGGGCATCCGCTTCCCGCAGGCAGATTCCCGGCAGCTCCGATGGGCTGTTGCCGGATTGCCATTGTTTGATCAGTTCGGGGAAAACGCCTTCCGATTCGCCTCGGACGACGGCATCGATGAAGGGAAAGCGTCGAAACAGCGCCGCGCCCATCTCGCCCTGGCAATTGGCCCCTCCCAAGACAACTTTCAAATCGCTGTCTTGCAGCTTGAGTTGTTTGGCCAAAACGAGAGACGCGATGTTCTGGCTGAACATCGTGGTGAAGCCCACGACATCCGGCGAGTGTTCCAGAATCTCTGAGACGCATTGACTCAGAAATTCCGGCACCCAATTCCGCACGGCAAAAGCGCTGTCGATGACGCGTGCCGGGATGCGTTTCTGGACAAGAAAACGATAGTACTCGGCGTCCAACCGCGCGTCGGGGGGAAACAGTGGCGGAACGCCAAAGATCCATTCGCCTAAACCGACACCGTGAAACGTGTCACTGACCGACTCGATTCCGGCCAGTACTTCTTCAGGATGAAAGACACGCTGGGCGAGGAACCGCGACCATTCCAGATAAAACGAGCAACTCGTCGTCTCGATGCCGTGGGCCGACAGCAGCGCCTGGTTGATCCCCAATTGAATCGACGGCATGTTGGTGCTGTGCCACGGCATCGACACCAGCACGACGCGAGGATTCAACATGCACCGAATCTCGAAAGGAGGGCGGAAGTTTTGTAAATAGCCACGGAAACGTCGCTGGAGGACCTATGATTCTACGTTGCCGTTGGCCAGTCACGCGATCCTTTTTCATCACGCCGGAATGATGATGGTTGACAAGTCCCCTTCGCCAAGCCGCTACATCGAAGACCTGCTTGCCGGTCAGATGCGTGCACGAAGCTTGGCGATCGCTCACCGGTTGGGACTGTTTGCCGCACTGGCTGACAGGACGTGTGAGGTGACCGAATTGTCAAACACGCTCGGCGTGCACGTGACCGGGCTGCGAAAGCTGCTCGCCACCTTGGAGACGATGGAATTGGTCGGTCGCAGCGGCGACGGTTACGAGTTGACTGAGATCGCACGTCACAGCTTAATCGGGAGAAATGCTCAATCCTTCGGGGAATTTGTCGATTTTTTCACCGATCAATTCGAAAGCAAACCGATTTCATTGCTATTGAACCATTTGCGGATTGGTGGGCCTGTGCGACCGGCGACCACGCCGGACCAATGGCGCCACTACATGGCGGCCATGGATCGAATGGCCCATCTGTCGGCCGACCGAATTGCCCAAGCCATGCAACTGGATCGAGATCAGACGCTGCTCGATTTGGGCGGCGGGCCCGGGCTGTATGCGATCGCGGCATGCAATCGATACCCGCATGTGAACGCAACGATTTTGGATCTGGACGATGCGTTGCACTTCGCCCATCAGAACATCAGCGACGCTCGGCTGGCCGATCGAATCCGGTTGCGGCCCGGTTCGGTCACCGATGGATCTTACGGCGGACCCTATGACGTGATCTTGCTGTCCCACACGATCCATTTGTTCGACGAACGGACCGTGCAAAGAATTTTTTCTGCGTGCCACACGGCGCTCGGTGTGGACGGACGCTTGGTGGTTCGTGACCTGTTCACCGACGGTGGCCGCACGCAACCGGCGTTGGGATCGCTGGTCGCATTCCACATGTGGAACGAAGGCGATGCCTACTCGGTGCCTCAAACGACGGGACTGTTGGTCAACGCCGGATTCCAGCCGCCTCGTCACGTGCAATTTCGCGACGAACAAGATCCCGAGATCTTGGGGTCGCTATTGATTTCTCGCAAAACCGATTCGACGTCGACGTGATTTAGTCTTGAATCGCGTCGTAGCGTCCCGGGGCGAGAATTGATTTGGGGTCGAACGCCCGCTTGATCGACCTCAGGTAGCGGTCATGGTCATCGCCGGGCGGGGGCAGGGAATCCATGGACAAGAGCGTCAAGCGATAGGGGAAATGCCCCAGCTCGCGCAGCAGCGTCATCACCTTGTCGTGGCAAGCGACCGCACGTTCATCTTCGCCCGCGATTTCTCGATCGTAAATGATGGACAGGTACAAGTGGGCGCATCGTCCGTTGACGCAGTTGATTCCGACATTGGGTTCAAATCCATGTCCCAAGACGACGGGGTCCACGGCGTTGACGACATCGACCAGGTCTTGGCCGACCAGTGGGATGGCAAAGCACATCCAGATCAAACCGCAACGGTCACGATCCGGGTTGATGCTCGGCGGCAAGCCTCCTTTTTTTCGCCAGTACGCCGCACGAATGTTGTGTTCGGTGGGCACGCCCAGATAGACGTTCTGCGAGTCGTCCGAATCTCCCCATTGCCAATCGGATGTCAGCGGTTTGAGCCTGTGTTGCAGAAACGCCGCGTTCGCATCGGCGATTTCACCGCTGGCGGCATAAATCGCGCCGCCGATCAGCCAGGGTTCACTCGGGAACCTCTCGATGTCCACGGGGGTTTGTCCGTCCATGGCCTGCCACGGATAGCCACCCATCGTCGACGCCATTTTATGGCTGTTCCACAAGCCGATTCCGTTGGTTTCGACGACGCGATGGAGCAGCAATTCGCGAGCGGTGTCGACGGCCTGGTTCAGTTCCTCCCGTCGTCCGATGCGTGCCATGAAGGGTTTGAGAACCTGGGGATAGGGCGTCAACCAAACGGTCAGTTGAGTGATCACGCCCAGGTTCGATTGCGTGAACAGCCCTTCCAGGTTGGGGCCGACGCCGTGGCGATGAAGGTGTGTTGCACTGGCGTTGGGAAAGCGTCCGAAACCGGTGTGAATGCAGTCCCCGTTGGGAAGCACCGCTTGGAAGTTGGCAACGAAGTCGGCTCGCTGGCCATAGGGTCCGGCGGCTTCTCCCCGCTCGGCGATGTTCCCGATCAGACTTCCTTGGGGCGGGCCGCCGGGCACGGGCAGGAAGAAGGTTGATTTCTGATCACGCAGGAATTCACTTGCCTGTTGGAACGTCACGCCGGGTTCGACCACCAGGAATCCCAACCGCGGATCGAAGTCAACGATCCGGTTCATCCGGGACAGATCCAAGAGCACGGCATCGCGAGTGGGGACAGAGGAGCCGAGTCCCCAATTGCAACCGCGACTGGTGGGGTAGACCGGCAGCTCAAATCGGTTTGCGATCCGCAACGACGATTGAACTTCGGCATGATTGTCCGGGCGAAGAATCGCAACAACCGACGCGTTGGTCGGAAACGTGGCGGTGGATGCCCGGTCGAGCGATTCGGCCGACGTCACGACGTTCTGCTGTCCCAGTGCCTCGCGCCAGGCAGCGACAGCAGCATCGGTGGATTCGTTCACGCTGGAAAACCTTTCTGGAAGCGTTGGCGTGCTCGGTAAAACGTTCGTATTCAGAGTCTCGCTCTACTATAGTGCGTCAAATCGTTCCCCACGGCGGACGGTCTTGCGGAATTGGTTTTCACGTCGCCTTCATCAGCGTCTCACCTCCAAGACGAGGACATTCATTGTGACCACCGACGACGAGCGTCCAAATTCGACTTTCTCCGAATCGGATCCGGTGCCGCTGGAAGGAAGCGCCGTGCCGATGCCGCAGGACGTGCGAGAATTGGGTGACGCCGACCCGAGTCGCTGCCTGGTGATCACCCTGTATGTCCGCCCACGAACGGATGCACCATCGTTGAGCGAGGACCGCGCTGAAACGTTCGCCGACGAAGTGCTGTCGTTGGAGCAGTTTGAAGAGCAATTCGGAGCCAGCGACGAAGACATCGATGCCGTGGTGGGCTTTTGTGAAAGCGTCGGTTTTGATTCGATCGAACCCAATGCCGGACGCTGTGTGGTTCATGGCCAGGGCACGGTCGAGCAATGCAGCCAGGCCTTTCATGTCACGTTGAAGCGGTTCGATTGTCGCCGCGGAAAATTTTTCGGGCATCACGACGAAGTGTACGTCCCCGGTGCGTTGGAAGGGATCATCGAGGCTGTCGGTGGGCTGGACAGTTTTGGAACCCTTGGGCGAATTCGCATCGAAGAGAACATCAAGGAGGTCGAACTCGAGGAGCCGGACCTGCCGCCGGAAGCACTGCCAGCGGCGTGGCCCGAACCCGAGGACGCGCCGTCGGCAATCGTTCGCTCCGAGGCGTTGGCGTGGGGCGAATCGCAGGACGTTCCGCCGGTCGCGAGCCGAAGTACGGACGTTGATTCCGACACGGCGTGGAGGGGGGCCGAGGAAGGCGACGATGCCCCGATGGTCTGCGCCGAAGCGTCTCCGCGATACCGTTCGGAGAAACAATCCGGTTCTGACAACTTCGGCCCCGACTATTCTCCACCACGCAGGTCAAACGACGAACCGATTCCGCCGGGTTATCAGATCAGTTTTCCGTCCAAGATCGCGCGGTTGTATGACTTCCCCGAAACGCTTGATGGATCCGGCGAGACGATCGGGATCATCTCGCTGGGCGGACAATTCCATCCCTCCGACATGGACACGTACTTTCGGGTCCAGGGCATCAAGCCTCCGGAGATCATTGTCGAGCCGATCGGGCCCCAGTACCCACGCGTCGCGTCTCCACCTGGCCCGCCGGACAAGACTTGGAGCGATCAACAAATTGCGGAGTACGCCAACGATCTCGAATTGACGCTCGATCTGCAGGTCGCCGGTAGCATTGCTCCGGGGGCGAAACTGGTCGTCTTTCGCTTGCACCCGAACGCCAGGCAACCCTATCTGACGGCGTTGACCCATGCGCTGCATTCACGAAATCGTCCGTCCGTGGTTTCGATCAGCTATGGTTCGGCAGAAGCCACCTTGGCGTCTCGCACCATGCAGTTGGCCAATGCACTGTTTGCGCGGGCTTCGTTGATGGGGATCTCAATCTGTGCGGCATCGGGTGATGCCGGTTCCGCGTCGCGTGACTTTGACGTGATCCGAACACGGCCGACCAGCCCCCACGTCAACTTCCCCGCCAGTTCACCGTACGTGCTGGCTTGTGGGGGGACGGAGATCGAAACAGCCGATGGCAAAATTGTCAGTGAATGCGCCTGGAATGATCTGGACCAATGCCGTCTTGCCACCGCCGGTGGTCGCAGTCGAAAATTCGAACGCCCCGACTATCAACGCGATCTCAAGCTTCCCGCGATGCCCAGTCAGCACAGCGACTTTGATGGTCGAGGCTTGCCCGATGTTGCTGCCAATGCGTCGCTGGCCAGTGGTTACCACACGCTGCTTGGCGGCAGGTGGGACTACAGCGGCGGCACGAGCGCCGCGGCGCCGCTTTGGGCGGCGTTGATTGCGAGAATCAATCAAGGTCTGGGACGACGCGTCGGATTCATTCATCCGATCTTGTATCGTCTGGCCGGCACAGACGCATTCCGCGACATCACCGAAGGCAGCAACGGTTATTTTAAATCCGGCATCGGTTGGGATGCCTGCACCGGTCATGGCGTTCCCGTCGGCCGAGCGTTGTTCGAGGGAGTGAAAAGAGAGATGGCCAAGCGGCCGGATCGTCATCCAAAGGATCCCCCCGAGGACACAATCGATATCGCCGGACAAGCCCAGCAATCTGCCCGTCTCGCCCAGCAAGCAGCCCACTTTGCTCAATTTGCAATTTCTCCACTCTCCCCCCCAAGGTGGCGATGGCCGAACTAGAATACAGCGGCCTCATGGTTGATCGAAACTGTTTTTGATCGGTTTCCATTTCCTTCCATTAATTCGAGAGAGTGAGTTATGACCGACGAACGAGCCCAGGCGGCGTTACATGCGGCGCAACACGCCGCGATGGCCGCTCATCACGCCGCCATGGCCGCCCAATGTGCGGCAATTGCCGCCGGGGCACCGCAGCAAGGGACCGGAGGCGGACCCGGGCAGATGCAGGGAGCGCCCATGGGCTATCAATATCCGGGGCAAAACCCCTACATGCAGCAGCAACCGGGCCCGCACCCGATGACCGTTTGGTGATCGCTTGTTGCTTTCGCCCTCCACCCTTCCGGCGTACCTGCACAGCCGGGGGCATCTGGAAGAACACGACGGGTTCGAAGCGGTTGACGTCATCTCACCAACGGTCGGGCGAAATCGCAACTTTCTCGTTCGAAACAAAGATGGATCGGGGTTGTTCGTCAAGCAGATTCGTTCGCTCGACCCAACCCTGATCGCCGACCAAGAGATCGAAGCGTCCATCCTCGATTCGTTTCATCGGCACTACGGCTGGTCGTCACAACGGGAATGCGTTCCACGGTTGGTCGACTTCGATCGGTCGTGCCATGTGTTGATCCTGGAGTACATCGACGGGATAACGTTGCTTGACTGGTCCGCGACGCTGCCGATCGAGACCCGTGCGCAACGATGGCTTGCTTGGTCAGCGACCTTGGGCAAGACAGTCGCCCAGTTCCACAACGGCGGACGCGATCCGGCCAATGACGAACAACGAAGGAGTCTGCGCGCGAGCCTGCCGGTTGCGATTCGTCTGCAGGCTCCCGAGGGCTATGCGGCTCAAGCCGGATCCGCCTTCGCTGCAATCATCCGGATGGTTCAACAAGACACCCCATTGTTCAAGGAGTTGCAGCGCAATCAAAGTCTCTGGTGCGACACCTCGATCATCCATGGTGATCTGAAGTGGGACAACGTGATGGTGAAACCAGATTCGGAATCCCGCGTCACGATTGTCGATTGGGAACTCGCCGCATCGGGAGATCCCGCCTGGGATATCGCCGGCGTACTGCAATCGTACATCGCAGATTCGATCCAGAGATCACTCGCGCCGGCATCCGACCACGCAATCGATCGACGCGAAGCAGCCGACTGTTTTTTTGAATCGTATTCACAACACAGTCGTGTCCCGTGTGACACCGGCTTTGTCGATCGGGTCAATCGCTTCTGTGCGTCACGATTGATTCAGACCGCCTTGGAACACGATTTCCATTCAAGCACCCCCGGGGTCTTTTCGATCCGGTTGATCGAAACGAGTCGCAAGATGCTGTGCCAGCCTTCTGCCAGACCTGTGCTTCACAGGTCAACGGCCCGATCACAGAGTCATGATGAAGTGGCCCCGGATTCCTTGCGCGATCAATTGTTGACGATCGCGAAGCGTCTTGAGATCATTTCGGACTCCACGTTCGTTTTTTCTGGAAAGGTCCATCACGTCGATCAGGCGTGTGACTTGAAGTTTAATGGTTCCCCGGCAACGCCGCGCGAGAAACTGATCGATGCCTTGACGCTGGTGGTTTACTTTTCCGCCTATTGCCGCGACCCAGACGAAGCACCGTATGTCGTCCCAGCCGATTTGGTGCCTGACCCGTGGTTCGTCGAGCGACTCTCGAGGGCCAATCAGACCCGCGGAGCGTTGGAGCCGGGATGGTCGCCGGTCCGGTCGGGCTTACATGGATGGACGATGCAGCGGTTGGATGTGATGCGGATCAACCGCGAAGACCGCACCTGTCTGCCGTACTATTATTTCGCGCTGAGTGAAACGTTGCCGAATGATCGCGAGGACGCGGACCATGTTCGGTTCTATTTCCATTGCGATCAGCATTCGGTGTTCGACGTCATGAAAGCACTGACGCTCTGTCTCAATCGCTCGTGCGTTCCGTTCTGCATCAAATGCATGAATCATTCCCGGTTGTTCGGCCGACGCGATGCGTTGGTGTTGTTTGTTGAAAAGCGCGACGTCGATTTGGTGATGCGCTGCGTCGAAGATCTGGTCGATCGCTCCGCGGTTCGCCTTTCGCCGGGGATCCCGCTGTTCACCAAAGCGATCCGTCCCGGAATCGGGATCGCGGAAGATCCCGGCGACGGTCAAAGCTTTGGCCAAAAAGTCAGCCGGCTGCTGGCCGAGGCGTTGCTTCTCGCTAATCAAACGAATGATTTACACGGCCCCAAGGTGTTGGACCACATCGAAAAACATTTTCGTCGCGCTGGTATCGATCTGGATCATGCACACCTGCGACCCGGATCCGCGGAGTGGTTTCACCCGGGGGGGCTTTTCGGTCTGAGTTTACTTTGAAATCGACGCGGCAGCGGCGCGCAGTCGTGAAATGGGGTCGGCGGCATCACTGGGTGCGGTTTCCACGTTCGTCTCGCGGGGAAGGTCGCGGGCGTCGAGGATGCGTTGGGAGCCGGCGGTCACTCGCCATTGGCCGTCGAACAGGCTGACGGTGCCGCGAATACCGCTGGTCACCCAACGGCGCGGCGAGGGCTGTCCGCGATGGAGTCGACTCGCAAAGGACACTCCGTCCAGCGTACTATCTGCGGGAACTTCAACGCCGGCGAGTTCGCACAGGGTCGGAAACAAGTCGGCCATGTCGATCAGGTCGTCGGCCACCGCCCCGGCCTCGATCTTTCCCGGCTGCCGGACGATCAACGGAACGTGGGTGCCAGCGTCGTTGAGATCCGTTTTTCCGCCATGGACGTTGCCGGCAACCGTGCTGCGCGGCGTCTTCGAGTCGGTGCCGTTGTCACCCATGAAGATCACGATCGTGTTTTCCGCAATTCCCAACCGGTCGACCTCGTCCAGGATGCGGCCGCAAATTTTGTCCATGTAGGCGACCATGCCGCCCAGTGATGCTTGCGTGCCACCGGCCTTGTCGTCGGGAGTTTCGATGATCGGCCAGTGCGGCAGCAGCATGTTGTGATGAATGTAGAACGGACGTTTTGCCTGGACCGCCGTACGCATCTGGTCGATCACGTAATCGGCCAACACGTCGGGGCCGAAACGGTCGGCGATGTCTTCACGAACGCGTCCGTCGTGATTGAAACACGGGTTCCAGTAGCGGGTCGTTTTGGCTCCTTGACGCCAGATCTGCCAAACGCACCATGACTTGAAACCGGCATCGCGACAGTGCTCGGGATGAAATTCCAATGCCGCCAATTGCCACTTGCCGGTCACGGACGTCAGGTAACCGGCGTTTCGCAGCCGTTGCGGAGACGTTGTCCAGCGTCGGCGGAAATCGACGGCCTTCTTCGTGCCTTGATGAACCGGCAGCACATCAAAATAACCGTGGCGCGACACGTACCTGCCTGTGTAGAGGCTCATCCGCGACGGAGTGCAGACGGGACTGGTGTACGCGCGGCTGAAACGCATCCCCTGTGCGGCAAGTCGGTCAAGGTGCGGCGTGTTGAAATCTTTGCCGCCGTAGCAGCCGAGCGCTTCGTAGCCGAGATCATCGGCAAGGAGCAGCAGGATGTTGGGAGGGGGCGGCGATGCGTTCGTGTTCCCCGTGCAGGACAACGTGACGAGGACGGCAAGTGCGATACAAAACGCATGAGCGAAGACATTCAATTCAAAAACCCTATTTCGAGCGGCAGGCTTGGCATTGGCGGGGAAGTCGCGACGCGGACGAGTCGATTATACTACGCGGCGTTTTTCGTTTCAGCTTTCCGATCGTACTGCCAATCGATTGCCGTTCAAAGGACATCATCATGAAACCCACACGCCGAGCGTGCCTTCTGTTCTTCGTCGCTGCGTTTCTGGTCCCCGTTTCCGCGGAAGCCGCACCGAAAAATGTGGTGGTGTTTTTCGTCGACGACATGGGATGGACCGATCTCGGTTGCACCGGTAGCGATTTCTACGAAACGCCGAACATCGATGCGCTTGCCGAAAACGGAGTCCGATTCACCAACGGTTATTCTGCCTGCACCGTTTGTTCTCCGAGCCGTGCCGCACTGATGACAGGCCAGTCACCCGCCCGTCTGCACGTGACGGATTTCATTCCCGGTCACCCCTTTGTCAACACGCCGATGACCATTCCGCAGTGGACTCAGGTCTTGGAGAAACGGCATCTCACTCTGCCCGAGATACTGAAGCCACATGGTTACACCAGTGTGCACCTGGGAAAGTGGCACCTTGCACATCGCGACGGATACGTCACGGGGCGAGAGGATAGTGCGGATCCTGATTTTTATCCGCAAGCACACGGATTCGACATCAATATCGGTGGCTGTGAAAAAGGGGCGCCCCCGAGTTATTTCTGGCCCTACGGAAAAGGCCGCAGCAAAGACAAAAAGAAGGACAACACGATTTTCGCCACGCTGCCCCGAGGCGACCTTTCGGATCAGGAACGAGAAGGCGAATATTTGACCGATCGACTGGCCGCGGAAGCGGAGCGTCTGATCGATCAATTCGCGGCCCGGGACAAGCCGTTCTTCATGAATTTGTCGTTTTACAACGTCCACACGCCGCTGATGGGGCGACCCGACCTGGTGAAGAAATACGAAGCGAAGCTCAAGAAGGATCCGCAGCGAAGGCATTCTAACGTTCGATACGCGGCGATGGTTGAAAGCGTCGATGAAGCCGTCGGACGGGTCGTCGAGAAGCTGCAAGCACACCACCTGTGGGAGGACACGTTGGTCATCTTCACCAGCGACAATGGCGGGCTCAAGCCGGTGGCAACGGACAATGCCCCGCTGCGTCAAGGCAAGGGCGGTATCTATGAAGGCGGCGTTCGCGTCCCACTCATCATACGATTGCCGCGGGAGGGAGTTGCCGGCGCGCTTTGCCATCGACCGGCCATCACGATGGATATTCTGCCGACGATCTGTGACGTGCTTGAGATCGAATTGCCGAATCAGGCCGCAAGGGTGCAAGACGGCTTTTCGCTATTGCCCTACCTGAAAGATCCGTCGGCCCCTTCCGTTCGCGAAGATCTGTATTGGCATTATCCCCATTACCATTCGATGGGCGCTCAACCCTACAGCGCGATCCGCTCGGGGAACTGGAAACTGATCGAAGTATTCGGGCAGCAGCCGTTGGAACTCTACGACCTCGAAAACGATCTCGGCGAGAATCATAACCTGGTCAATGAGCGACAGGAACTGGCACAACAACTCCATGCCAAACTGGTTGCCTGGAAAAACTCGGTCGGGGCTCAGAGGCCAATGAGAAACCCGCTATTCGACCCCAACGAGGAAACGGGAGTCAATCGAAATGGCAAGCTCCGCAAGGCCGCTCCGATCCGCGAGTGAAGCTGTCCCATCGTAGAACGTTGACAAAGTACTTGCTGGAGAGAGTGGATCAGATTCGTTTTAGGAAATTCAATCCGAACCTGCCATAGTCTTGGCCGTCGACATCGCCGTCGCCGTCGGAATCGAGTTGAGCGTTGAAGCGGGCTTGGCCAGCGGTCGCTAAAAAAGTCAATCCGAAGCGGCCGTAGTCCTGGCCATCGACATCACGGTCTCCATCGCTATCGCCGTAGAGACGGAACAGGCCATCGACGGCTTGTTCGCCGAAAACAACGTCGCGGAACATTTCGAAGCCGCGCACCGAGCGGATGTCGGATGCGTCGATGTGAAGCCGGTAATTTCCGTCGGCCAGCGAATTCCCCTGTGCCCCGATTCCGTTCCGGTTGACGGTGCTCTCGCCGTCAAACGTCAGCGTGACGGTGGTCATCCCGTCATTCAAGCTGGCTGCCACATCAATCAGACCGACGGGAGTGGACGTCGAAGTGTTGACGAGCGTGAAGGCGGATTGCAAGGGTTCCGTTTGCAGCGTTTCGCCAAAGGTCACGGTGACGGAGGTGACCTGCGATCGACTGCTTGCACCCTCATTGATGACGATCTGTTGAACCGTCGGCTCGGCCGTCACCAACGTGACACTGGCATCGGCGTCCACCAAGACGGCTTCTGCAGGAACCACCTGGTTCTCGCCAAAGAGCAGCAGCGGTTCGAATCCTGCGCTGGGCGTTGTGTTGATGATCAGCGGTGAACGGAGCGGTTCGGTCAGGAAAACTTCCAGGCGAAAGACGTCAAACGGTTCGATGAACTGTCCGTCTTGGGTCAGCCCACGAACCCCGCCGCCCGCGGCCGGAATCAATCCCGTTCCGCCGACGTCGATGAACCCCGACGCCATGTCAATGGTGCCGCGATTGAGCAGGTAGAAGAAGCGTTGATTGTTGTTGAATGTCCGGCTGCGGGTGTCCAGATTAAAACGTAACGCGTCAGGGTTGGGCGTGACGCCGTCGGCCAGCAGGGGGCTGAATTCGTCAACGGACGTCGGGACCGTGACGTCGAAGTTACTGGTGACGATCAAGTTGGGCAGGTCGATGTTCGCAAAGGCGGGGTCGACGAATCGAACTTCGATCAACAAATCGCTCGACGGCAGCCCGATCACCTCGTACTGCGACGGTTGATACCCCAGAAAATTGAGAGCCGCTTTGACTTCTGCAAACGGTTCGTTGGAAATGTCCGCAAAGTCGGCGACGTAGGTTTGCGAAGCTCCTTCCATCGTGAATGCGGCAGAGCCCGAAGAAGCGCTGTAGATCTCTTCGCCGAAAATGATGCGTTGGGTTTCGCGGAGGACAGGTTGCAGCAACCCGGGTTGGCTGACATCCAGATTCACGTGAACGCCAAAGGCTCCCAAGTCATCGCCGAAGGTGCGCAGGTCCGAGTAGGCGACTTCCAGGAAAAATGAATTCTCGATCCCGACGCCCACTTCGACTTCGCCGTTGACCACGGGAAGCAATTGGTCCTCGAAATCCCGCGCGGTCAAAAAGTATTCCACCAGTGGAGTCGTCGCGTTCGCTGTCGCTGCGATTTGGCTGGCGTTGATCGGCGCTGCGTCGCAGGCCGGTGCGAATTCCGGACTCGGCACGGCGGCGCCGCCAGGTGCGTCGGCCAGGGTTGCAAGCAGATGTCGCGGTTCCAATGTTTCGCCGACCAACCGACGTCGTCGTGTCGGTCGCGGTCTCGCTGCGAGGGACCGTTCCGATGATTGCGTGTGGCAACCGCTTGTCCGTCCGTTGATCAGACATTTCCTTTCGCTACGATCCTTCTGCGCCATCTCCAATCTCCTCTTGATAGACGAAGTCATTGGATGACGATTGTAATCCAACGGAGTCTCATCCGGTGACCGCGCAGCGGTTAGTGCCCATCGAGGGGGCGGGCTGTCGATTGAGTGAGTCGCGGCCACGTAAACGGCCGGGCATTCCAGCGCCCGCCCGAGGCCTCACGGCCAGCGGCTCACCATTGAATCAGCAGATCCCGAGTCAATCGACGGCCCGCGGGCGCCGGGTTACTGACCTGCGGGGCTACTGAATTGCCGAGACGTTTTCGACCGGATTTAGCATCCATTCGAGCATCGAGAACGAGCGTGTCCGCGTCTTTGCAGCCATGTCCCATTCGATGATGGTGCCAGAGGAGTCCCAGGAATACAGGGTTGTGCCGCTGGTCGCGAGTCCCATGATCGGGGCGGTGTGCCCGGGCAGAACGCATTGTTCGGTTCCCCTCTGGAGATCAAGGACGCCGATCAAGTGCTTTCCGTGGCGGTGCGAGGCAATTGCCGCCCAGTCGCCCCGCTCGCCGATCGCCACAATCGGCGCCGATGCTTTGCAGGTCCAGCGGCGTGCGTCGGCATTGCCGGGCCCGGAATCAACGGGGTAGAGTGAAATTTCGTGCGGCGCGCCATTGTTCATGACCACCAGCAATCGGCCTGGTTCAAAGTACTCGGCGTCAAAAATCGATCGTTCGTTCGATGCGATCCGTTTCAAGATGTTTCCCGACTGGAGATCTCGAATCGAAATGCCTCCGTCGACGTTTCCCGAAATGATGCGCCGGGAGTCGGCGGAGAAGGCCAGTGCCTTTTGGGTTCCGACCTCCCGCGAGCGATAATGTTGGTGCTGATGAAGCAAGCGGTTTTCGGACAAGCTCCAAACCCAGACGTGATCGTCGTTGATGGCCGCCAGTTTTTCGCCGTCGGGTGAAAACCGCAGTTGGATCGGATCGTGAAACGTTGCACCGTCGATGGTTTTGATTTCCGCCATCATCTTGGCATCGGCCATCGGCGTCACGCCGGTCATCAACCGAACGGCGCCATCGGCACCAACCACAGCGATCGTTGATGCGTCGGGGGAGAGCGCCACCGTGAGCGGTTGCAGATGATGCGCGTCAAGCGAAATGGCTTCGTGCGTTTTGAGGTTCACCAAGACGATATCCGACTTGATCCCCTCGGTCTGTGCGTTCAGTTTAGAACGGACAACGACCGCGGCCATGCCGGTCGATCGGTTGAATGACAGGTCCTCGAACCACACCGAGCGAGTTTCGGTGACGGGTTGATAGCGAAAACCGGTCCCCCAAATCACGACCGCTTCGGCGCCGGCGAGCACGAGGACGCCGCCGAGCAGCAGACCCCACAGCGCGAAGAAGTCGATCACCTGTTTCCAGCTCGTCCACAGTCTCTGAAATCGCATCAGTTTTAACACGCTCAGGCAACCGATAAATAACAGAGCAGGGAGAGCTGAAAACAAACCAGGCTTGCGGCAACGGTCATCGCCATTCGCCGCTGGTGTTTGTACAGCGTGATCAGCACGGCGCAAACGAGCGCCGTGCAGATCAACTTGACCGTCACAAACAACCACACCTGGCCGTCTTGCAGATCGAGCAGCCAGACCCCGATTGGGTTCTGTTCCATCTCATAGATCACTTCATGATTCGTGACGATCAATGCCGCGTCGTGCACCGAGACAAACGCGATTAACAGGCAACAGACCCCCAGTGAGAAGGGACCGGATTCAAGCGATCGCCAAAAAAGCGACGTCACCATTCGGGGCCACGAACCGGATTTCACAGGCAGTCGGCTAATCTGCCGACGTTTCGGCATGAGTAATTCCATTGCTTCGGTCTACTCTTATGTTTGAGAATTGACGCCGCCACGGTCAATCGATTTGTTTGCGTTCAGAACGATTTAAAACGCGTTCGCCGATCAAAACAATGCGTGAATCAGGTCGTTTCAGGGATCGGCGGAATAAACGCCGTCGTTCTCCTGTTGCGGGTCGTGGGCTGATGCCGAACTTGCGATCTCGCCAGATATGAAGATTTCGCGTTCAAATCGGCTCCGATTCCAAAGTGTCCACCAAAGGAACCGTGCGTTGTTCTCGGGCGCTGAGCACGGCGGAGTCGACGATCTGCTGGCCGATACGGCTGATCCGGGTGGACAACGGACCGTCGATTTGGCGGTTCGTTCGAATCACGTCCACCATGTATTGAATCGGATTTTGCAGCGGTGCCGCCAACGGGGCCGGTTCAATCAACTGGCCTGCCGGGCAATCACGTGTCTGTACCCGCATCGACGTGTCATAGTCGTAGCTGGAAATCGTTCCTTCGGTGCCGACCAGGACAAAGCCGCACTTGGGTTGCGGTTGATGCGTCCAGGGGTCGGTGAAGGTGCCCCAACGGGTCTCGAACTTGGAGAGCCCGGTTTCATAGCGAGCCACGACGACGCTGTGTTCGTCGACCTCCAATCCGGCGGGGCGATCGACCATCGCGGTGACTTCGATCGGTCGCCGCCCATCCATGTACCAGGTTCCCAGCGTTGTTCCGTAACCGAGGTAATCGAGCAACGATCCCCCGCCGTGACTTTGCTTGTAAAACCAGCTGGTCGGTTTGGCTTGGTCGACCTGCTCGGCCGTCCGTTCGACTTTGTCGGCCACGTGCCAGAGCGGACCGCGGTTGCCGCCATAGTAGTGCACCTCAATGCACTGCCCGATGCGTCCCTCGTCGATCAAGCGTTTGGCCATCCGGTGAGACGCGACCCAGGCCAAGGGCCAATTGATCGCCAAGCGGACGTCGGCAGCCCGGCAGGCGGCGATCATCCTGTCGGCTTCGGCCAGTGATCCGGCGAACGGCTTTTCGACCAACAGGTCACAGCCGAACGGCGCGATCCGTTCGACCCAGTCACCATGTTTGGACGCCGCCGGACACAAGATCGCCAAGTCAGCCGAGGTCGCATCAAACAACGTTTGCGGATCACTGTGCACCCGGTCCTGCGGAATCTGGAACGTGTTGATCGCATCCCGCATCCGTTCGGGATGTTCATCACAGATCCCCACCAGTTCCACCTCCGGATGCTCGTGCGCCATCCGCAACAGATCCCCCATGTGAAAATGATCAAAATTGATTCCAACAACTTTCATGCGGTCGCTCATCACCATCGCTCCTGGTTGACGAAAGGGGTGTCGTTCGGGGCCGGATTGTAGCTCACCGCGATCATCCCGTTCACAGTTCGGGTTTCAAGGCTCGGGTTTCAAGGCTTGGGCAACGATGGAATCAGGGCTGGGTCGGATCCTCGCGAAAACCGCCAAAGCGGGGCGCAAAGACTTGACAGGCGATTGTGCCGCAACGCTAATAGTTAGCAGGCTAACGAATTGTCTCGGCTCCGGAGTTCGGCCCGTGTTGGACTATGATTTTGACGAGAGCATCGGTTACTGGCTGACCGTGACGACGCAGCGTTACCACCGCGCCTTCAACGACGCCCTGGTGCCCTACGGGATCACGTTCCGCCAGAGTCAAGTGCTCGGTTGGCTGGCCTTGGAGGGCGAGCTTTCGCAAGCCGAGTTGGCCGGCAAAATGATGATCGAGCCGCCGACCTTGGTCCGCATTCTCGATCGGATGGAACGCGACGGATTGATCCGACGTCGCCCCTGCCCGGCCGATCGTCGCCGCAAGTTGATCGGCGCGACGGCGAAATCGAAGCCGGTTTGGGCCAAGATCGTCGACTGTGCCAAAGGGATTCGCGCACAGGCCACCGCTGGATTGACCGATCGACAGCAAGCCACGCTCAAGAAGCTGCTCGGCCGGGTCCATGAAAATCTGTTGCTGCAACCGCCGGCGGAGCTGTCCGACCGATAGCCGACGACACCTTCCCCGCCACCGTCGACGTCGGCATGTTGCCTGTTGTATGACGCATCCGAATTGTCCGAGCTGATGAATATGAAACCCTCTTGTGTCTTTCGTCTCGCCCTGTTCTTGCTCGCCCCATTCTTGATGGCGGTGACTGCCGGCGTTCACGACGCGCACGCCCAACAGCCGCCGCCTGCGCCGGTGGCCGTCGCCGACGTGGTGCAGATGGATGTCTCTGCCGGCCAAGCGTTTGTGGCCACCGTGATGCCGCTCAAACGTGCCATCGTGGGCAGTGCCGTGGACGGACGGGTGGTCGAATTGGTCGTTCACGAAGGGGAACGCGTCGCCAAGGGCGCGCCACTGGCCAAGTTGCTGACCGCGACGATCGAATTGGAACTCGCCGCCGCCGAAGCCGAATTGGATCTGCGAAATCAAGAACTCGCCGAACTGGAGGCAGGGTCGCGGCGCAACGAAATTGAACAAGCCAAGGCCAAGATGTTGGGAGCCAAGGCCGACATGGATTTCGGCCGGGCGCAGCTGACGCGTTTGCAACAATTGCGGACATCGAATTCCGCATCGCCGGAAGAATTTGAACAGGTCAAGGCTCGGGCCAGTCAGTCCGAGCAGGTCTACCAGGAGCTCAAGGCGGCGCACGATCTGATCGTCGAAGGGCCGCGTCCGGAGCGAATCGCCCAGGCGCGGGCACAGGTCGCTTTTCAGCAAGCGATGGTGGACCGCATCAAGGACCGGATCAAAAAGTACACCGTCATGTCGCGGTTTGACGGTTACGTGGTCGCCGAGCACGTCGACGAAGGGACGTGGGTACAAAGTGGCGACCCGGTGATGGAGGTGGTGGCGTTGGACGAAGTCGAAGTCTACGCCTATGTCGTCGAGCAGCATGCCGCACACATCAAACCGGGGACGACCGTCCGCGTCGATGTGCCCGCGCTGCCGGGAGAAATCGTCACCGGCGAGATCACCACCGTCATTCCGCAAGCCGATGCAAAGTCCAGGACCTTTCCCGTCAAAATTCGCGTCAAGAACACGATCACCGACGACGGGCCGCTGCTCAAGGCGGGGATGTATGCCCGCGTCGAATTGCCGATCGGCCCGAAACAGAGTGCGATCATGGTGCCCAAGAACGCGTTGGTCTTGGGAGGCCCTCGACCGCTGGTCTACGTCGTCGACGGCGGCGATCAGGGTGGCGGCAGCGTGCGTCCGGTCCCGATCGAGGTCGGCGTCGCGATGCCGAATCTGATCCAAGCCATCGGGCCGCTCGAAGCGGGACAGCGGGTCGTCGTGGAAGGGAATGAACGTTTGCGGCCGGGACAACGTGTCGTGATCTCACGCGTCGTGGAGCCTCAATCTCAGCCCGCCCCGAACGAATCAAACAGAGGCAACGAGCATGGCACTGATTGAAGCCTTCGTCAAAAATCCGGTCAAAGTCAGCGTCGCCGTTTTATTGGTCTCCCTATTCGGTGTCGTCGCACTGACGCGGATGCCGATGCAATTGACGCCCGAAGTCCAGATCCCCACGATCACCATCGAGACCACTTGGCCCGGAGCGAGCCCGCAGGAGGTGGAGCAAGAGATCACGATGGAGCAGGAGGAACAGCTCAAGAGCGTCGAAGGTGTCACGAAGATGACGTCCGAGAGCGCGGATTCCAAAGGCACCATCACGCTCGAGTTCTTGGTCGGCACCAACATGGAGGAGGCCTTGTTGAAGGTCAACAGCCGGCTGCAACAGGTGCCCGAGTATCCCGAGGATTCCGACGAACCGGTGATCACGACGGCCAATGCCTCCGACCGGCCGATCGCCTGGTTCATCTTGAGCACGCGTCGACCGACCGACGAACAGTTCCAGGCATTTGAAGCCCGGCATCCCGAACTGGTCGAAAAACTCGCGCCGGCACGCCACGCCCACAACGTGGGGCTGGTCATGTTGCGGCTGCGGTTGTTGGCCCAGGAACACCCCGAGGTTAAGGAACTGTTGCCGCCGGATGATCTGGACGTGACCAAGCTGAGACGGTTTGCCGAAGACGAAATCGAAGCCCGTTTTGAACGGGTTCCCGGCGTTTCCCAATCCAACGTGATCGGCGGTTTGGAAGACGAATTGCAGGTGATCGTCGATCCCGAAAAACTGGCCGCCAGACAATTGACGTTGGCCGATGTCCGCAACGTCTTGCAGGGGCAAAACAAAGACACGTCGGCGGGAGATTTTTGGGAGGGCAAACGGCGTTGGGTCGTCCGCGCGATGGGCCAATTCCGCAGCCCCGAACAGGTCGAGCAACAGTTGTTGTCGGTCACGGCCGGGGCACCCGTCTTTGTCCGCGATGTCGCCAAAGTTGAATTGGGTTACAAAAAGCCCGACGGATTGGTGCGGCGATTCGGCGAGTCCAGCATCGCGATCAACTGTTTGCGCGAAACCGATGCCAACGTGTTGGACGTGATGGAGGGTTTGCGCGCCGCCAATCAAGACATCGACGAAAACATCTTGGAGCCGCGGGGGCTGCAGCTGACTCAGGTCTACGACGAAACGGAGTACATTTATTCGTCGATCGAGTTGGTGCAACAAAACATCTTCATCGGCGGTGCGTTGACGATGATCGTGTTGATGCTGTTTTTGCACTTGGGTGTGCGGACGATCGTAACGATCCCGCTGATCGTCGCAAGCTCGTTGGCGGCGGCCTATCTGTCGCCACTGTTCTTTTTGATCTGTATCGCGATCATTCTGGTCGCCGGGTTTTGGTTCGCCCGCGGCGCGTTGGTGGTCGCGTTGGCGATCCCGACCAGTATCATCGCTTCGTTCCTGGTGCTGGGCGTGCTGGGCCGATCGTTGAACGTGATCAGCTTGGCCGGGTTGGCGTTCGCGGTGGGCATGTTGGTCGACAACGCGGTGGTGGTGCTGGAGAACGTGTACCGGCATTTTAAATCGGGCGAATCCGCGGTCACCGCCGCCGTGCGGGGAACCCAAGAGGTCTGGGGCGCGATCGCCGCTTCGACGATCACGACGATTGCCGTGTTCTTGCCCATCGTCTTCGTTCAGGAAGAAGCCGGGCAGTTGTTTCGCGATATCGCGCTGGCGATCAGCGCCGCGGTCGCGCTGTCGTTGGTGATCTCGATGTCGGTGATTCCGACCGCGGCATCGCGGCTGTTTCAATCCCAGCCCGATCGAGACGCCCCGTCGGGGCAGACGCCGCCGCCGCAAAACACCAATCGCATCACGCAATTCATTCTGTGGCCGGTCAATGCGTTTGGCGAAACCTTTGTTCGCGGCACGGTCGGATTCAACGACTGGATCCAACGCGGCACGTTGCGGCGGCTTGGTGTGGCCGCTGCGTTGGTCCTGATGGCACTCGGAATCAGTTGGTCGTTTTGGCCCAAGGTCGAGTATCTGCCGACCGGAAACCGCAACCTGGTGTTCGGGATCCTGTTGCCGCCGCCGGGATACAACCTGGATCAGTTGACCGCGGCCGGCAAGACTGTGGAAACCGCACTGCGCCCCTACTGGGATGTGGATCCCGAAAGCGCCGAAGCCGCCGCCTTGGACTTTCCCGCCATCGGCGACTTTTTCTTTGTCGCCCGTGGACGGCAGGTGTTCATGGGCATTCGGGCCTACGATGGACAGCGTGCCGGTGAACTCGTTCCGCTGGTGCAGCAGGTCGGCGCTTCGATGCCGGGAACCTTTGCCGTCGCCAAACAATCAAGTCTGTTCGAACAAGGGTTGACCGCCGGCCGAACGATCGAGATCGAGATCACCGGACCGGACTTGATCAAGTTGGTCGCGTTGGGGGGACAAACGATCGGCAAGGTCAAACAGATCATGCCGACCGCTCAGGCACGGCCGATTCCGAGCCTGGATTTGTCCAGCCCGGAAATCCACATCACGCCCAAATTGGTCCAGGCGGCCGAGATGGGTGTCAGCAGTCGTGACCTCGGGTTTTCGGCCAACTGTCTGATCGACGGTGCGTATGCCGGCGATTATTACCTGGACGGAAAGAAGATTGACCTGACGATCGTGGGTGAACTGGAATACGCCGACACGACGCAAGAGATTCAAGCGTTGCCGATCGCGACGCCGGGTGGACAGCTGATTCCGCTCGCGGCCCTCGCCGACGTCGATTTGGCCAGCGGCCCCGAACAGGTCAATCACCGCGAACGCGTCCGCGCGATCACGATCGAAGTCTCTCCACCACCCGAAGTCGCGTTGGAAGATGCGATGGCACAAATCAAACGCGAGATCGTCGATCCACTGACCGAAAGCGGCCAACTCGGGGGCGGCTATCAAGTCAATTTGGCCGGGACGGCGGACAAATTGAGCAAGATGCAGACGACGTTCTTGGGCCAATGGTCGGGCTGGAATCTTGACAGCTTGCTCAGCGTGTTGACCAGCCAGTTTGTGTTGGTGATCCTGATCACGTACCTGCTGATGGCGGCATTGTTCGAATCGTGGCTGTACCCGTTGGTGATTATTTTGACGGTGCCGCTGGGGGCGGTCGGGGGCATTCTGGGGCTGAACCTGTTGAATGTCTATCTGTCGATGACCGGACAGTTGACGCAACAACTGGACATTTTGACGATGCTCGGTTTCGTGATCCTGGTCGGTACGGTGGTCAATAATCCGATTCTGATCGTGCACCAGTCGCTCAATCATATGCGCGAGGACGGCATGTCGCCGCGGGGGGCGATTCTGGAGAGCGTGCGGACCCGGATTCGCCCGATCTTCATGACGACGTTGACCACGGTGCTGGGGTTGTTCCCGTTGGTTCTGTTCCCCGGTGCAGGCAGCGAACTGTACCGCGGATTGGGGAGCGTCGTGCTCGGCGGTTTGTTGGTGTCCACCATCTTCACGCTGGTGTTGGTGCCGACACTGTTCAGCTTGCTGTTGGAAGCCAAGGCCGGTTTGACGCGACAGTTGTTTGGCAACCGGGCGGGAACGACATCGCAGTCGGCGGCGTTGCCAAGTCAGCGGCGAACGGTTCAACTGGTGCAGCCGGGGGAACCGACGACGCAGGATGCTGATTCATCGTGTGATCGACCGACCGACGACCGCGTTCACCAGCCCGCATCATCGACCCCGGCTTCACAGGATGATCGATAGCCGCCCGCGTTGATGACCATGACTGGAATTGATTCTCGACACTGCAATGAACTGTTGTCCGATCAGGACGGTGATTACCGCACCGCCGATGGTCCGAAACGCTGGATGGCGCGGAGTTTTCCGACCGTCAGCTTCTATCGCCAGTTCGCGTGGAATGTGTATCGATCCAGTCGGATCGCCCGGCAGGGAAAGTATGGAAACCAACGCTGGAGCGAAACCAGCTTCGAAGTCATGCAGTCTCTCGAATCGGTCGGCGTTCGATTCGAAGTCACCGGTCTGCGGCACTTGGGCGATCTGACAACACCTTGCGTGTTGATCGGCAACCACATGAGCATGCTGGAGACGATCGTCCTGCCCGCCATCATCCAGCCGATTCGCGACGTGACGTTTGTGGTCAAGCAGAGTTTGATGGACTATCCGGTGTTTCGTCACATCTTGCGAACACGCGACCCCATCGCCGTCTCACGCGAAAATCCGCGTGAAGACTTCAAGCGGGTGATGACGGAGGGAGCCGAGCGTCTCGCCAAGGGCGTCTCGATCGTCGTGTTTCCCCAGACCACCCGCAGCGACAGCTTTGATCCGGGCACGTTCAACTCGATCGGTGTCAAACTGGCGGCTCGGGCCAAGGTCCCGGTGGTGCCGATCGCGCTGCAGACCGATGCGTGGGGGAACGGCAAGTGGATCAAGGATCTCGGTCCGATCGACCCGCGCAAGACGGTTCGATTTGCGTTCGGGGAACCGATCGCCATCGAAGGCCGTGGCGACCGGCAGCAACAAGCCGTGATCGACTTTATCGCGACCAAACTGGATCGGTGGAACGCCGGCACGTAGGACGAGAGACTGTTTCCGCGACGACCTGGCCAACCCATTTTTTGACCCCTTCCGGCCCACCATTCCGCAAGCCCAGATCCTCGTGCGATCCCCGGCTTGACGAAGGGCACCGACAACGGCTATCGCGGGTCCAGTTTTCGCGACGTTTCGATGTCGCGGCGTGAGGCTTCGGAGTCTTTGTTTTTTTGGTGGGCTTCGCTTCGAAGCGAATACAGATGCGACAGGCTTCGACGTTGAATGTCTTGCCATCCGGGGTCGCTGATTGGTGGAGCGGCCTCTTCGATTTCGATGGCGCGGGTGAGATGAAAGATGGCGGAATCCATGTCGATGCCTTGCTGCAGAAATGCCCGCCCCAGCAAGCCGAACACATAGGTGTCCTCCCCTTCGTTCATGATCCAATCATCGAGAATCGCGATGGCTTCGGTGTATTCCTCCGCGTCGATCAGCAGGTTGGCCAGACTGTTGGACTGTTCGGGGTCCAAGGCGACGTTTTCGCGCGCGTCATCGATGGCCCGTTTGAGGTAGCGTTGATTGCCGGACGATTCAAACCAGTCGCGATAACAGTCCGATCGCAGCCCGAGCAAGTGGGCCCGCTCGTCATCGTCGCCGGCCCGCTCCATCGCATCATCGAAATCGTTCACTGCCTCGTGGAAGCGTTCGTTGAACTGGAAGAACAACGCACGCGCCTGCAATGTATCGACACAGCGGTCGATGCTTACCGCACGATCGTAACTCTGTTGGGCCAATTCGAATTCGCCGTCACGATCCTGAATCTTTGCCAATTCGATCAAGGCCTCCGGCGAATCGGGCGCTGCGGCCAACGCCATCTCGACGGCTTGTTTGTTGGCATCGCCATCGTCGGACAGCTTGCCGAGTTCCAGCAGGGGCGCGGGATTGCTGGGGTCAATGCGGTTGGCGATGTCAAAGTAATCGATCGCTTCGCGTCGATGGCGGGCCGCCGCGTCGGAATCCCCGTTCCTTTCCGCCGCCCGCATGCTCATCAGTGTCCAGTTCCCGGTGTCGACATATTCATCCGACCACGCGCGATCGTCTTTGGTCACGTCGTCCAGCGGGATGTTCGGTGGAGCGACCAGAGGCACGTTGAGCGTTGTCGCGAGATGTCGAGCTGCGACTGCGACCGATCGACAGGCCTGCTCGGTCGAATCACAGCGATACGTCGTCAGCAAGGGGACCAATGGGCCGCCGACAACCAATTGGACTTCGGCGATCTCCGGGTTCGGATCGGGCTGCGGCGCGATGCGGATTTCCGTCAATTGATCCAGCGGATAGGTGTTTTGGGATCGGTTTCGACGATGCAGAATCGTGCCTTCGTTCCAGTCGATCACGGTCTCACCGTCGGCCAGCAGCAGATGGCAGGCCAGCACCAAGGCGGCGTAGCATCCCGCCAGAAGGCCGGCGACCACCACGCTGACTTTCAGCCCCGTCATGGCCGCGTCGTTGATCGCCCCCAGCGCGCCGCCACAGGCGATCAGGCCCAACAGCAAAACCGCGACCAGCACCGTCATGGCGCCCCACGGCAACGCACTGGTCCGGACGACCGCTACCCGCACGCCCGGACGCCAATCCGTCGGCGATTCGTCGGTCCCTGAAGCATCAAAATCTGGGGCAGTGATCCAAGGGTATTCCATCAACTGTTTCCTCCCCATCACGCAACACGACGCCGTCTCAGCTGTCATGATATCCGCCATCGTGTCACCCTTGGCTGAAAAATCCGCCATGAACGCCATTTGCCCTCGCTTGCCAAAAATACGTCTCTTGCCAAAAAGGTGTCGGACACCTTTTTCACGCGGCGGCGGCGGTGATTGCGATGCGTTATACTGGTGATTCCGCCGCGGGTCTCTTGTCTCCTTTTCTTTCGTTGAGTCAGCGTGATGGATGTCTTTGAATCGGATACTCCCAGTCTGTGCGATCGCTGTTTGAGAGAGCTGGTCGGCGGTCGGGGCGAGTTTTACGAAATTGACATCCAGGCCACCGTCGATTCGTCGCCTCCCATCCTGGACTCCCCGGCAACGCTGGACCGTGATGAAATGGATGCTCAATGGGGCAAAGTCATCGAGCAACTCGAATCGACGCCTCAAGTCGATGCAGAAAACCAAGTGCACTGTCGGCGGCGGCTGCTGCTTTGTTCGCCCTGCTTTCAGGTCTGGATCGAAAACCCTGCCGGCGGCGAATGAGCGGCCGGTGGAGATCGCAATCGATCTTGCCGTCCGGGGCTGGCAAGCTTATCTAATGAGCTGCGGGTTTCACGACACGCGAAACGTTTTGACAGCAAACAGAATGGAATCTGGGAATGAATCGAGTGCTGCCCTTCTTGGTGACGGGGTTTATCTGGCTGTTGCGAACCACCTGTCGCGTCCGCGCGATCAATGATTCTCGGGATCGGCTTCGCGCGGCCGGACAGCCGTATCTCTATGCCGGCTTGCACGGACAGCAAATTGCCATGGTGGTCCACGCCGAAAAGGGGGCGGGCGCCTTGGTGTCGCGCAGTAAAGACGGTGACTTGATCGCCCGGACGCTTGAGAAGACGGGGGTGACTCCGATTCGAGGCAGCAGCGGTGCGAGCCGAAAAGGCGGCGTCGCGGCGCTACGGGGGCTGGTCGCCCATGTCTCCGGCGGCAGACCGGCTTGTCTGGCCGTGGACGGACCAAAGGGGCCACGTGGGATCGCCAGTCCCGGTATCGCGATGTTGTCGCAAAAAACCGGCGCTCCTGTCCTGCCGATGTCCCTGATTCCCACCAAACGGATCGTCTTGTCGCGGACCTGGGATCGCACGCAGATTCCGCTTCCGTTTTGTCGCATTGACGGCGTGTTCGGCGACCTGATGTACCCGCGTGATGGAGAGTCCGTCGGGGAGTTTACCCAGCGGATCCAGGACGAGTTGTTGCGTTTGGAGGCAACCTACGATCCGAAAGAAGCCGCAAAGACTCACGCCGCGATGAAGCCGTTGTTCAATGACAAAGGCGGGTCGAAGAAGCGGGCGGCGTAGGATCGAGTGGAAAGTAAGTTAAGTATCGAATCGATCAGAGAGGGATCGGCGTCCCGCCATTCCTTTCGGCATCGACAATCTGGAAGCCTATCCCACGTCGTTGCATCGCGCAGCCCAGGCGTAGGGCGGAGCCTTGGAACGAGAGCGGACGGGAACGAGAGGCCTCTACTTGCCGTCCAGGTCCCAGGCGTCGAGCCAGGTCGTCTTTCCGGCTTTCATGCCGAAGTCTTTTTCCAGCCGTTCGGCCATGTCGGGGAGGTGTCCGGCGCCGTAGAACACGGCCAGGGATTGCTTGCCGGCGGCTAATTCTTCGCGCAGGACTTGAAACGCCTTGGCATTGCGTCCCTTGATCAGCGTGTTCTCACCATTGGCATCGTTGATTCCGGCCGTCACCGCTTCCATGTCGATCAACTGATTGGCCATCGCGTTTTTCATCGCGGTCGAACGGTCTTGGCTGAACAATGCCATCAGCACGCCGAGGTCGCCACCGCTTTTGGACTGGGTCGCCAAGCCGGCTCCCATCATCCTGGCGATCATCTTCAGCACGCTGTCGCCGCGTCGTTGCAGATCCTCGCTGAACTCTTCGGGGCTCATGTCGGCATGTCGAAAATTGGCGGACATGTAGTCGATCAATTCCAGCTGGTATTCCAGTTTCAGCATGTCCTTCATGCCGGTTTGCATCGAAGCGACCAGCGATCGGCGTTCCTTCAGATCTTCGGGGCGAATCCGGGTGCCGTCCGGGGCGACCAGTTCGTACAGCACCGAATCGTATTTCGACAGCCGTTCATTCAGATCCTTGTAATAGTCTTTTTCGCCGATGTGAACGACACCCACCAGATCGACGATGGCGCCGTCGTAACGGGTGCCGGGCTTGCCGTGATAGCGGACGATCGCGGTCTGCAACGCGACTTTCCGGCCCTTGTCGTCTTTCTTGATCCGCAGATAAGACGCTTCGGGTGCTTCCGACGCTTCCTTTTCCGCAGCGTCTGCTTGGGCCTTCGGTTGGGACTCTGCCGTTGCAGATTGGGCGACACTGGCGGCGGCCCCGAGGAACAGGTTGACCAGCGTGAGGACGACGAACAGGGCGAACAGGAGCAAACGCATGGGAGGGTGCCTGGGTTGGAGGCGAATAGGTAGCTCGATTCCTACAATCGACAAGCTCGTTGAGCACAAACGAACCTACCGTAGCATAGCGCTCGATCCGGATCGCGGCAACTTGAACTGCACCACCGTTCCAAGCAGACTGGCCGGTGGAGCAGAAGTGATTCGGCGTGCGCGGCCCTTTCTTGGCGACCCAATCGCGTCCCCGGTCGCTTCGTTGACTCTGGTTGTCGAAGATTCGTCCACCGCTTAGAAATGGTGCGGGCGTCGATCGAATGTAGTCCAGCCACCGGCTGAGAAGGAAGTCATGGAATTCATTGAATTAACCGGAAAAACGTTGCTTGATGTGATCAACGAGGGGGAAGTCGATTTCAACGAACTGCGTCAAGCGGGCGTGACCAGCGACTCGATCATTCGGATCAACCGATTCGGTGAAATCGAACTGCGCAAGCAAGGCGAATGGACTCTCGTGGGGGGGCTGATCGGCAACTTTGAGGAGCGTCTTCAGAAACTGACCGGGCTCGATTGGGTCTAGTATTCCGTGTCACCTTGGTTTTCGGGTAGGTCATGCTGTGCATGACGTCCTTATTGTCACGCACAGCGTGACCTACGCCAGTTTGCTCTACCCGAAACTTGAGCTGACACGGAATACTAGTGCAGCATCTGCATCCACTGCCGCATCTTGTCCGGGCACAGCGTTCCGATTCGATCGCCGTCACAGACATCTCCGCGGACGGCGAAGCAATCGGGCCGAAACTCGGGGGGCGGGATCAGCTTTGCCATCCCTGCGACCTGGTCTCGTGTGATCGAACCGGCCAGCGACCACCAAAGGAGCTGTTGGTGGGCTTGGCGGCCAAGGTTCAACAGTCGCGAGGAACCCAGCAGGTCGATCGATGACCGGCCGTTCTTTTCGCAGGTATCCAGCAGGATGCGTCGAAAACCATGGCGGGCGGCCAAGTCCAGGATCTGTTCGGCCGGCAGGCAGTCGGCCGATCGGTGGTCCGCATAGGCGACCGCAACCAATTCAACCCGGTCGGGCAACCGTGCCCGGACGGCGTCCCACATGCCCCTGGTCTGGTCCGGATCGTTGCACCCACTCGGGCCGGCCTTGGCAAACGCGAACTCCGGCGGCAGCTGATCGGCAAGCCCCACCGCCTGATCGGATTCCCCCAACGCGGCCGAAAGCAGGGGGCCGTCCTTGCCGGCGCTCGCCCAGGACGCGACCTGGCGCCAGATTTGGACGGCGACGGGCGCCAACGCGCCGCGGCGTGGTTCTTTGAAGTCCAAGATCGCGACGTCAAATTCGACCGCCCGCTTCGCCTCGGCCAGATCGCGCACGCTGACCAGCCATTCAGGTTTCACGGGTGCGAGGGGCGTTTTCGCGGCCTGCCGGAATCGGCTTGATGGTGCGTTCGTGGGCATGCAGGATGGTCGCGCGGGGGCCGGGCGGTTAGAGTGATGGCCGAAAAGAAAGAACGTCGGGGGTGGCCAGTGGGCAACCCGGGGTGACCGTCCCTCCCATTTTTCATGCAGAGAGTCTAACGACCCTTGGAATACGAATCGATCAGTGCGATCGACGATCTTCGTCAATTCTGTGATGAACTGGCTGATGCGCCGATCATTGCCTTCGACACCGAGTTTGTTTCCGAAGACCGTTATCGACCCCAGTTGTGTTTGATTCAAGTCGCCGCCGGAGATCGATTGGCGATCATTGATCCCTTGGCGATGCACAGCACCGCCCCGTTCTGGGATCTGTTGGTCCAACCCGGCCGCACGGTGATCGCCCACGCGGCGCGGGAGGAGTGTCGGTTCTGTTACCAGTTCACCAATCAGCCGATCGCCGGGCTGTTCGATACGCAACTGGCAGCCGGATTCAGCGGCATGGAGTTCCCCATATCGCTCGGCAATCTGGTCAATCGGCTGACGGGCAAAACCCTTGCCAAGGGAGAGTCACGCACCAATTGGCGGCATCGTCCGCTCTCACGCGACCAACTGAACTATGCGTTGCAAGACGTGACGGACCTGGAAGCGATGTATTGGATGCAGCGTGAGGCGATCGAAAAGCTGAACCGCCACGCTTGGTTGGAAGAAGAAACCGAGATCCGTCAACAAAAAGTCATTCAACACGAAACGAGCGAAAACTGGCGGCGCGTCAGCGGATGCGCCGGGATGACGCCGCGACAACTGGAGATCATCCGCCACCTTTGGCGCTGGCGTGACCAGCGCGCCGCGACGCTCGATCGGCCGGTGCGACGCGTGATGCGTGACGATCTGATGGTCGAACTCGCCAAACGCGGATCGGCCGAGATCAAAAAGATCCGCAACATCCGGGGCATGGATTGGCGCGGGTATAGCGCACACTATGACGACATCTCGGCCGCGATCCAGGCGGCGCTTGAGGTTCCCGACGACCAACTGCCACGGCGAACCAGGAAATCACGCGGCGTCATCTCCCCGATGCTCAGCCAGTTCCTGTCGACCTCGATGGCCTGCATCAGTCGTCAGAATAAGCTCGCCCCGTCGATCGTCGGCAACGCCGACGACGTCAAGGAAGTGCTCGGTTTTGAACTGGATCCCAAAGAAGGCGACAAGATACCCTCGTTGTTGACCGGATGGCGCGGCGAGATTGTTGGAAAGACCTTTCGAAAGCTACTCAGCGGTCACGCGGCGATCCGTGTCGCGGACGTTCGCAAAGAACAGCCGCTGGAATTCGTCGAGCTGGATTGACTTGAACGAAGAAACGCCTCCCCACGAAGAAGCGCCGGACGATCTGTTGTTCGTCTGGGCCTGCGGTTTCGAGCTCGCCATCGGTCTGGCCGGACTGTTGCTCGCCTGGTTGCTCGGGGTCGACGCGCGTGCGTACTTGGGGCGGATCGACAAACTGGCGTGGAAGAGCGTCGCCATCGACTTGGGGATCGGCGCACTGGCATCGATCCCGATGTTGGTCGCGATTTCGCTGCTGATGAAAATTCGGCACGAATCGATCGACGCCCTCAAGCGACTCAGCGATGCACCGACGATGAAGGCGCTGTTGTCGCTGTCTCCGGCAGAGTTGTTGACGGTCAGCATCTGTGCGGGCATCGGTGAAGAGCTCGCCTTTCGCGGCTGCCTGTTGCCGTGGTTGACCGCGGTGCAGGACGCGACCGGCCAGATCGACAACCCCTTCCAGGTCGGGGATAGTTTTAGCGTGGCCGTGCCGGGGCTGCTCGCCGCGGCGGTCCTGGTCTCTTCGATCGGCTTCGGCCTGCTGCATCCGATCACCAAGCTCTACGTCTTCATCGCGTCCTTGATGGGCGTTTACTTTGCGGCGCTGATGATCGCCACCGACAGCTTGCTCGTCCCGATCGTCGCACACGCGGTCTACGACGCGGCGCAGTTCTTGATCGCCAAGCGTGAGATCGAGGCCGAGGAGGCGGCGGCGTAGCGCTATCACTTCGTTCACGGCGATGGCGAGGCGGAGCCTCGCGCGAAGACCGTTCCCAGGTGGAGCCCTACGCCGTGAACGAATTGTTAGCGGAAGGGCGCGAGCCCTCCGGTCTTTCACGGTATTTTTGAAGCGCAACCGGACGGCTCGCGCCGTTCCGCTAACACCTTTAGAGCCAGAGGACGTGACATTGGACGCAAGCCCAATGCCAAAAAATCGTTCACGGCGTAGGGCGAAGACCGGGAACGAGAGGGGCAATTAAACGTCCAGGTTCCGGACGTCGAGGGCGTGTTTTTCGATGAACTCGCGTCGTGGTTCGACTTTGTCGCCCATCAGCAGCCGGAACATTTCATCGGCCGCCCCGGCGTCTTTCATGTTGACCTTGATCAGCGTTCGGTTGGCCGGGTCGAGCGTCGTCTCGCGAAGCTCTTCGGCGTTCATTTCGCCCAGCCCCTTAAAGCGAGTCACTTGCAGCCCCTTTTCGCCGGCCGCCCGGACTTCGGGCAACAGGTCGCGCAGGTCGACCATCGGCCGCCGCGTGTCTTCGCCGCGGACCAATTCGAAGCGTGGCGTGGTCATACCGGTTCGGTCGGCCGGGATCAGGTCTTCCAGGGAGAACCCGAGTTCGGAGAGTTCTTTCAGCCCGCTGTTGATCGTTCGGACTTCGTGCAGTTCAGCCAGGTGGGCAATCGTCTTGGTCGGCTCGGTGCTGGCCTCTGGGGCTGACTCGGCCTCGCCGCCGGCGGCATCGGCCGCGGCATCGGCCGCCGCCTCGGTTTCTTCGGCGGCCGCCTCGTCATCCAGGACCAAGTTGTGCTCGTTGAGATGCGTCTCGACTTCATCGGTGCTGTGGAACCAGTGTTCTTCGTTGCCGTAGGTCAGCAACCACGACGGCAACTTGTTCTTGACCGGGTCGATCCGCACGGCGTGGACGCGGAGGCTGACGCCGCGACGCTCCAGGGCCACGATCGCATCTTCCATCGAGGCCAGCGAACCGCATAGCTTTCGCATGTCCTCGCCTTCGATCCGTCGCCCGTCTTCGGCTTCGAAGACGGTGTCGTTGAGACCGCGATCGAGCAACTGGCCCTTCATTTCTTCGTCGGTTTGGACGTAGTAGCGGCTGCGTCCGTGGGTGACGCGGAACAGCGGCGGCTGTGCGACATAGACGTGCCCGTCGGCAACCAATTGGTACATTTGGCGATAGAAAAAGCACAGCAGCAAGGTGCGGATATGGCTGCCGTCGACGTCGGCGTCAGTCATGATCACGATCTTGTTGTAGCGACGTTTGGAGATGTCTTGGTCGGCGCCGATGCCCGTTCCGATCGCTTGGATCATCGAACGGACTTCTTCGTTGGCCAGCACCTTGTCTTCGCGGCTCTTGTAGGCGTTGATGATCTTACCACGCAGCGGCAGAATCGCTTGGAAGTCGCGCATTCGCCCGCCTTCGGCCGAACCGCCTGCCGAATCACCTTCGACCAGGTACACTTCGCAGCGTTCCATCTGCTTGCTGATGCAATCCCGCAATTTGCCGGGCAATCCGCCACCGCCGAGCGCGTCTTTTCGTTTCCGCAGCAAGTCCTTGGCCTTGCGAGCCGCTTCGCGAGCTTCGGAGGCCAGCAGTCCCTTGCGGACGATGGACTTGGCGATGCGCGGGTTTTCTTCCAGGTACTTCGACAGCTGCTCGCCGACGCCGCCGTTGATGATGCCTTCGACTTCGCTGTTGCCGAGTTTGGTTTTCGTTTGGCCTTCGAACTGGGGATGTGGCACGCGAACGCTGATCACCGCCGTGATGCCTTCGCGGATGTCGTCCCCTCCCAGCGCGGTGTTCTTGAGCAGGTTTTCTTTTTTGCCGTAATTGTTCAGTGTCCGCGTCAGTGCCGAGCGAAATCCGGAGACGTGCGTTCCGCCTTCGATCGTGTGAATGTTGTTGACGTAGGACTGGACGTTTTCGGTGTATTCGGTGCTGTACTGCAGTGCGATTTCGAATTGGCAGCCGTCTTTTTCACCGACGATCGAAATCACATCGCTGTGCAGCGGGTCGCTGGCTCGGTTGAGGTGTTCGACGAATTCGGTGATCCCGCGTTCGTATTTAAAATCGCCGCCCTCGCCGTTGCGTTCGTCCAGGAACGTGATCCGCACACCGCTGTTGAGGAACGCGAGTTCTTGCAGGCGTTTGTAGAGCGTGTCGAAGTTGAATTTGGTGACCGAAAAGATCTGCGCATCGGCCTTGAAGGTGGTTCTGGTGCCCGTCTTGCTGGTCGTGCGGCCCTTTTTGACCGGCCCGGTCGCGACGCCTCGTTCGTATTCTTGGCTCCAGGTGAATCCGTCTCGGCTGACTTCGGCTTCGGCCCACTGGCTGAGGAAGTTGACGACGGTGACGCCGACGCCGTGCAGGCCGCCGGAGGTTTGGTAGGCGCCTTTTTCAAACTTGCCGCCGAACTTGAGGACCGTCATCACCCCCTCGAGCGTGCTGACTTCGCGATCCAGTTCGGCCGAAAGCTCTTGGTGCTTGGTCACCGGGATGCCGCGACCGTCGTCTTCGACCGTCACGCTGCCGTCGGTGTGGACGATCACGGAGACCTTGCTGGCAAAGCCCGCCATCGCTTCATCGATCGAATTGTCGACGACTTCGTAGACCAGGTGGTGCAGCCCTCGCGTCGCGGTGTCGCCGATATACATCCCCGGGCGCTTTCGGACGTGATCCAAGTCCGAAAGATGCTTCAGGTCTTCGTCGGTGTATTTCTGGTTCGCGGCGGGAATCGAGGAAACCGGCGCGTCGGGGCCGAGTTCCTGGGCGTCCATTTCTTCCTGGGAGCCTTTTTCCTGTGCGCCCTCATCGGGCGAGTCTGGGGCGTCAGATTCCGGGAGATCCGAAGAGGGGGCGTCGCTCATTGAGACCTGAAACGGGGCGTAAAAGTAGGCCGCATTTCGAGGGATGGTTCCCAATCCTGGTCATCCCAGAACCGCCTGCGGCAGAGTGCAGAATTCTACCATTTCTCGCCGACTTTCGCGAGGCGGTTGGATCTCTCCAAAGGCCGCAATTGGGGGCCTGATCGGACGCCGGTCGCCACCCGTCTGAGCCCTCTAAATTGTGGCAATTGCCTGGTTTTCCACTCGTTCGGGCTTCGTTCACGCGTTCTATCCTCTGGCTGCACGCTTCGTCGCTATCACCTTGTGGCGGCGAAGGTGTCCACAGCTCCGGCCGATCCAGTAAATTGCCGGAACTCGCACTCGAGCTCCAACGATCTTTTATGTCTCGCCCAGGCTTTCAGCGGCAAGACGACTGTCCGCAAGTAGCGAAATGAGCGATTCCGAGACTGTACGGTCCGGAAGTGAAGCCGCAAAAATCCAGTCCGAAGTGGACGCATCGCGGTCGATCGCAGCCGTGTTGGGAATGCCTGAGGCATTTTGGTTCGTTCGAGAAGTTGCTGCTTCGATCGTGTTTTTCGCCGCAGTCGGCAACGACGATTCGCCGTCGTCCACCTCCTGGTCTGGGAATGAGGAAAGTGCGGCGATCGGGGGAGGGCTGAGTACTACATCAATGTTGATGGTGCCGAGGGTGAGGTCCGATCCACCGCCGGTGCCTGTGTTGCCGCCGTCGTTGACCTTGATCGTAAGCAAGTCTTGGTTGTCGCCGAGCAGTCCGAACAGCGGCAACAGTAAAATGTTGGTCGGCGTATCGAAGTAGGTATTCAGTGCATCCACCGTGCCTGTCAATGAAACCGCATTTGTCCCGCTTCCCGTTGCCGTCACCCCTCCGCCAGTCAACACCGTCAGCGGGCTCAGCGACGATTCGATGGTGACACTCAATGTTCCACCTGCGGCGTCCACATCAACCAGTTCGATCGTCCCGATATCAAGGCCCGAGAGCAAACCGCTCACCACGTTCAAGTCTGAAGGGAGCGTACCGACGTTGACCGGATCATCGTTGACCGCCGAGATGTCCAGGTTGACCGATGCGAGGGTGACGTCGCTGCCGGCACCGCTGCCGGTGTTTCCGTTGTCGTTGACGGTCACGCTCAGCAGCGTCGCATCGTTGCCGGCGGCGTTGAGTGCGCCGAGAAAACTGATGTTGGTCGGGACGTCGAGGTAGTTGTTTAGCTCGGTCAATGTTCCGGTCAACGTCGCCGCTGAGGTCCCATTACCGGTCAGGACGACCGAGGGATCGACGACCAATTGCAACGTTCCGCTGGCGACGTTGACAGTGACGGTCAAATCGTTGGTCCCGGCGTCGACGTCCGCGATTTCAAGGCCGCTCAGGTTGAGCGAACTGAGCAGATCTTCGGTGACGCTCAGATCCGAAAGTGCGGATCCGATGTTGGTGGGGGCATCGTTGACGGCCGAGATGTCCAGGTTGACCGATGCGAGGGTGACGTCGCTGCCGCTGCCGCTACCGGTGTTTCCGTTGTCGTTGACGGTCACGCTCAGTAGCGTCGCGTCGTTGCCGGCGGCGTTGAGTGCGCCCAGGAAACTGATGTTGGTGGGGACGTCGAGGTAGTTGTTTAGCTCGGTCAATGTTCCGGTCAACGTCGCTGTGCCGGTTCCGTTACCAGTCAGGACGACCGAGGGATCGACGACCAATTGCAACGTTCCGCTGGCGACGCTGACAGTGACGGTCAAATCGTTGGTCCCGGCGTCGACGTCCGCGATTTCAAGGCCGCTCAGGTTGAGCGAACTGAGCAGATCTTCGGTGACGCTCAGATCCGAAAGTGCGGATCCGATGTTGGTGGGATCATCGTTGACCGCCGAGATGTCCACGTTGACTGATGCGAGGGTGACGTCGCTGCCGGTGCCGCTACCGGTGTTTCCGTTGTCGTTGACGGTCACGCTCAGTAGCGTCGCATCGTTGCCGGCGGCGTTGAGTGCGCCCAGGAAACTGATGTTGGTGGGGACGTCGAGGTAGTTGTTTAGCTCGGTCAATGTTCCGGTCAACGTCGCTGTGCCGGTTCCGTTACCGGTCAGGACGACGGAGGGATCGACGACCAATTGCAACGTTCCGCTGGCGACGCTGACAGTGACGGTCAAATCGTTGGTCCCGGCGTCGACATCCGCAATTTCAAGGCCGCTCAGGTTGAGCGAACTGAGCAGGTCTTCGGTGACGCTCAGATCCGAAAGTGCGGATCCGATGTTGGTGGGATCATCGTTGACCGCCGAGATGTCCAGGTTGACTGATGCGAGGGTGACGTCGCTGCCGCTGCCGCTACCGGTGTTTCCGTTGTCGTTGACGGTCACGCTCAGTAGCGTCGCATCGTTGCCGGCGGCGTTGAGTGCGCCCAGGAAACTGATGTTGGTGGGGACGTCGAGGTAGTTGTTTAGCTCGGTCAATGTTCCGGTCAACGTCGCTGTGCCGGTTCCGTTACCGGTCAGGACGACGGAGGGATCGACGACCAATTGCAACGTTCCGCTGGCGACGCTGACAGTGACGGTCAAATCGTTGGTCCCGGCGTCGACATCCGCAATTTCAAGGCCGCTCAGGTTGAGCGAACTGAGCAGGTCTTCGGTGACGCTCAGATCCGAAAGTGCGGATCCGATGTTGGTGGGATCATCGTTGACCGCCGAGATGTCCAGGTTGACTGATGCGAGGGTGACGTCGCTGCCGCTGCCGCTACCGGTGTTTCCGTTGTCGTTGACGGTCACGCTCAGTAGCGTCGCATCGTTGCCGGCGGCGTTGAGTGCGCCGAGGAAATTGATGTTGGTGGGGACGTCGAGGTAGTTGTTTAGCTCGGTCAATGTTCCGGTCAACGTCGCCGCTGAGGTCCCATTACCGGTCAGGACGACCGAGGGATCGACGACCAATTGCAACGTTCCGCTGGCGACGTTGACAGTGACGGTCAAATCGTTGGTCCCGGCGTCGACGTCCGCGATTTCAAGGCCGCTCAGGTTGAGCGAACTGAGCAGATCTTCGGTGACGCTCAGATCCGAAAGTGCGGATCCGATGTTGGTGGGGGCATCGTTGACGGCCGAGATGTCCAGGTTGACCGATGCGAGGGTGACGTCGCTGCCGCTGCCGCTACCGGTGTTTCCGTTGTCGTTGACGGTCACGCTCAGTAGCGTCGCGTCGTTGCCGGCGGCGTTGAGTGCGCCCAGGAAACTGATGTTGGTGGGGACGTCGAGGTAGTTGTTTAGCTCGGTCAATGTTCCGGTCAACGTCGCTGTGCCGGTTCCGTTACCAGTCAGGACGACCGAGGGATCGACGACCAATTGCAACGTTCCGCTGGCGACGCTGACAGTGACGGTCAAATCGTTGGTCCCGGCGTCGACGTCCGCGATTTCAAGGCCGCTCAGGTTGAGCGAACTGAGCAGATCTTCGGTGACGCTCAGATCCGAAAGTGCGGATCCGATGTTGGTGGGATCATCGTTGACCGCCGAGATGTCCACGTTGACTGATGCGAGGGTGACGTCGCTGCCGGCACCGCTGCCGGTGTTTCCGTTGTCGTTGACGGTCACGCTCAGTAGCGTCGCATCGTTGCCGGCGGCGTTGAGTGCGCCGAGGAAATTGATGTTGGTCGGGACGTCGAGGTAGTTGTTTAGCTCGGTCAATGTTCCGGTCAACGTCGCTGTGCCGGTTCCGTTACCGGTCAGGACGACCGAGGGATCGACGACCAATTGCAACGTTCCGCTGGCGACGTTGACAGTGACGGTCAAATCGTTGGTCCCGGCGTCGACGTCCGCGATTTCAAGGCCGCTCAGGTTGAGCGAACTGAGCAGATCTTCGGTGACGCTCAAGTCCGAAAGTGCGGATCCGATGTTGGTGGGGGCATCGTTGACGGCCGAGATGTCCAGGTTGACCGATGCGAGGGTGACGTCGCCTGCACCATCGTCGGCCGTCACACTTAATACGGTCGCGTCATTCCCGTTTGCGTTGAGCGTCCCCAAAAAACGGATGTTGGTTGAATTGTCGAGGTAGTTGTTGAGTTCGGACAGCGTTCCGATCAATGTTGCCGTTGCAGTTCCGTTGCCGGTCAGGTCTACCGACGGGTCGGCGATCAGTTGCAGTGTTCCGCTGGCGACGCTGACGGTGACAGTCAGGTCGTCCGTCCCGGCATCGTTGTCTGCGATTTCGAGTCCGCTGAGATTGAGTGAACTGAGAAAATCTTCGGTAACGTTGAGGTCGGAAATGATTGCCCCGGCGTTGAAGGGCGCGTCATTGACAGCGGCAATGTCCAGGTTGACCGATGCGAAGGTGACGTCGTTGCCTCCTCCGCTGCCGCCGTTTCCGTTGTCGTTGACGGTCACGCTGAGCAGGGTTGCATCGTTGCCTGAGACGTTTAGCGGTCCTAAGAAGCGGATGTTATTCGGGTTGTCGAGGTAACTGTTGAGTTCGGTTAGGGTGCCGGTCAACGTTGCCAGAGCGGTTCCGTTGCCGCTCAGGACCACCGACGGATCGACGGTCAATTGCAGCGTTCCGCTGGCGACGCTGAGGGTGACGGTCAGGTCGTTCGTCGCTGCGTCGACGTCAGCGATTTGCAAGCCGCTCAAGTTAAGCGGGCTGGCTAAGTCTTCGATGACGCTGAGGTCGGTGAGTGAAGATCCGATGTTAGTGGGGGCGTCGTTGATTGCAGCGATGTCCAGGTTGACCGATGCGAGGGTGACGTCGCTGCCTCCCCCGCTGCCCGTGTTTCCGTTGTCGTTGACGGTCACGCTGAGCAGGGTTGCATCGTTGCCCGCGGCGTTTAATGCTCCCACGAAACTGATGTTGGTCGGAATGTCGAGGTAGTTGTTGAGTTCGGTCAGGGTTCCGGTCAACGTTGCCGTTCCAGTTCCGTTTCCTGTCAGGACCAGCGACGGATCGACAACCAATTGCAGTGTCCCGTTGGCGACACTGACGGTGACGGTCAGATCGTCCGTTCCCACGTCGACGTCGGCGATTTGCAAGCCGCTCAGGTCAAGTGGGCTGAGCAAGTCTTCGGTGACGCTGAGGTCGGAGAGCAGTGTCCCAATATTGGTCGGTGCGTCGTTCACTGCTGAGATATCTAAGTTGACCGATGCAAGGGCGACGTCGTTGCCACCGCCATTGCCGGTGTTGCCCCCGTCGTTGATGGTAACGGTCAACAGGTCGGCATCGTCGCCGAATAAGTCTAATCCGCTCAGGTAGTTCAAGTTCAGCGGGTTATCCAAATACGAGTTGAGGTCATCGAGTGAACCGATCAAGGTGACGGTTCCGGTGCCGTTGCCGAGTACATCGATGGTGGGAACTCCAGAGACTTGGAGAAAACCATCTTCGACACTAAGAGTCAGTTGGTGATTGCTAACCGGTGCGTCTGAGTCGGCGATGTCTAAGGCACTTAAGTTGATCGGACTCAATGTGTCTTCGGTGACCGCAGCATCCGGAACGGTACTGCCGGCGTTGTACGGATCATCGTTGACCGGTGTGACGTTGACGATGAAATCAAAATCAACCGATGTCGCCCCGTCCTCTCCGCCGTCGGCCAGGTTGAGACGAACGAGATCGGACGACGTTTCGGAACCGTCGTGTCGATACGTGACGCGTCCGTTGTCGATGTCGTCCTGGGTGAATGAGTTGATCGGGATGAACGGAAAGGATGTGGCCTCGAAGTATCCGTTGGCGGGACCCGAAACGATGCTGTAGCGAATTTCAGCGCCTTCATCATCGGGGTCATCCTCGGCAAGTTCATCACGGCTCAATGTGACGCCTTCCCCTTCAGAGACCGTAATCGCGTTGTTCGTTGCCAGTACGGGAGGGTCGTTGACGGCACTGATCGTCACGTCGGCTGATCCGATGACCACGAGGTTGTCGGGATCGGACACCGCGGCCGTGATGGAGTCGATTCTTGTCCCAAAGAGATTTTCCGCCCCCAGATATTCAATGCGATTGGGCTGGTCAAGAAACGCGTTCAAACTGCTCGCCGTTCCAGAGAGAGTCAGCATGTTGGTTTCGCTGCCGCCGACCACAACGTTATTGGCGTTTACCGAAGCGAGCGTGCCTGAAGAAGCCGATAATCGAAGCGTCAGTGGGTCGTCGTCTTCGTCGACTAGCGTGAGGCTACTCCAGTCAATGAAGGATTGAACGTCTTCCGCGACAAAAAATTCGCTCGGCAATCCGCCGGCATTGCGAGGCAAATCGTTGGTGGGCTGGATCGTCAGATAGGCAACGGCTTTCGGACCGTCGGAGCTACCATCGTTGACCGTGAATTCGATGCGGCGCTGGTTGGTGGACGGGTTTTCGGAGGTGTTGTAGTAGCCGACGGCATCGATGGCTTGTTCGTAGGCGGAGAGGGATGCGGTGCCTCGGAGAACGATTCGCTGGGCGCTGGAGACGGAGTCCACCGCGATTCCAGGCGGAAGTGTTCCGGCGATCGTCAATCCTTCGTCGCTACCATCGGGCCGATCGGTGAGGAAAATCTCAGCCTCTTGGAGTTGGCTGTCGTCGCCGTCGCTAATACCGCTTTGATCAGAAAGCAAGCGGACGCCTGAGTTTTCTACAAAATTGAGATGCACGTCCGGCGTCGCGCCTTGAGAATTATCCGCGTCGAGCGTCAGGATCGGAGGGGGCCCGACCGATACCGAAATGTTTCGGCTTGCTTGCGGTCCGAAACCCTGTCCGTCATCGACCGAGAAGGAAACGGTTCGTTTTCCGGGCGTCGTTGAAGTGCTTACGTTCTGGTATTGAACGGATCTTAACGCGTCGACATAGTCCTCGATCGAAGCGTCCCCGTTCAAAGTAAGTATTCCGGAGACCGGGTCGAAGTTTCCTGCAATTCCGTTCTGCGCGGTGAATGTCAGTTCGTCTTCTCCGCCAACATAGAGCGAGGTGAACGCGATTGCGGCACCCTGGATCCTGATGTGGTCAGGGTCGAAGACGTCGATCGTTTGGCTCACCGTGATCGGCATCTCACCTGATTGGAATGTTAATTCGGTCGTTTCGAGCGAGATGACCTGGGCCAAGTCGTTGACGTCCGCGATACTGATCGTTGCAGTGCCCAACGTCGAGGTCGACTGGCCGTCGGATAACGAACCCTTCAATCGATCCGCTTCGGGGCCTGAGACATCTTCTGGCGGCACGTAGAGAATCTCGTTGGCGAGATCCAGGAACTCATTCACATCGGTGGGGCTTCCCGCGATCGATAGCTCAGTCGTCCCGCTGCCGTTGACGACGACGTTGGCCTGGGCATCAGACATCAGGACGCCGCCCGACGTTTCCAATGTCAGCGTTAAATCACTGTTTTCGGCATCGTAGAGTTCAATGGCGCTCAGGTCGATGTAAGCCGCTCCGTCTTCCGGGACATCAATCGTGCCCGGCCAGGCGCCTGTTCGCCCCGGGGGATCATTTAATTGCAGGATCACGATATTCACGGCCCCCGTCGCCGGCGGCGCACCGTCGCCGCCACCGTCAGAGAGCGAGACGGAAAACTGATCGACGATCGTTTCGGTTCCGTTGTGAACGTAGACCATTCGGAGATTGTCGACATCAGCCTGGGTGAACGTGGAGACTTGGACTCCGATCGCGTCGATGAATTCGAGTTGGCCGTTGGACGGCGTGTCGGTCACTTCATAGACGAGCTGATCGGCCGGTGTGTCCGGGTCCGAGCCGTCGAGCACCACCGCAGCCAAAGATGCTGTCCTGCCTTCACCCACCGTCACGATAGCGGACGTGTTCAGTGACGGCCCGTCATTCTTTCCGATTACTCGTAGATTTGCCGTGAACGTGGTGGTCGATCCCTCCGAGTCGACCACCACGTAATCGAATTGGTCATCCGCCAATTCGCCTGATTGCAATGCCAGAACGATTTCACTGGTCGATGCGTCATAGAGATAACTGCCATCGGCATACAGGGTCACGGTCGCGCCAAGAACGCTGGTCACGTTTCCGGGGATCACCGAAATCGGCCCGACGTGAATCTCCAACGCGATCGAAAACAATTCCGAGGGCGAATTGACGATCGGGCGATTGTCAGCGAGAAGGTTCACTTCGACAGCGGGCAGCTGAATGGCAGCATCCTGGGCGTTGTCTCGCACCAGGTCCTGTGCTGTCCCGATCACCCCGCCGTCGCTCTTCGGATGATCTACGAATACTTCTTGTACTTCGCCTCCGGCGGTCGGGCCAAAGATATCCGTTGTCCCGAGCCCGGAGAGATCGACAAAGTAGGTGTCGATCGCTAAGGGAAGTCGCACTTCAAGCATTTCAAACCGGTTGCGTCGAGATCGACAATTCCTCTTCCTACGCATCAAGATTCCTTTCTCGAGTGGATCTGCAATTAGAAGTCGCTTTGCGACGGGGTCGATCGAAGGCGTCAGCGCCCACGACTTTAATATTGAATGATTAAATCAGCGGCTAAAGTGAGTTGGTCCGCATCGGTTCGGTCGCCAAAGGCACGTACGCTTGGATCGCCCCCGGGAACGGTGCCGCTGCCGCGTGTGTTCGACCAATCCCAGCGGATTTCTGGGCGGAACAACACATTGGAGAAGAGCTCGGTTTGGCATCCCGCCGTCATACCAAAATAATCTCCGCCGTTAAGAACCAGGCCGCCCGGATCAAATTCGACCGGCGTCCCGATGCGGCTGTGGTCCGCGTCACGGAACCATTCAACTCGCAGAGAAGCTTGAGTACGATCCGATGCAGTCCAATGTAAATATTGTGCCAGTCCATACCATCGTGCCGCCCGAAAGCTGATTTGCGAGGTCGCGGGGTGAACAACAATGACCGCGTCCTGTTGCGATCCGGTAACCGCATCAACAACATATCGCAGTCGTCGATGCAGCGATCGACGATAAGTGACGTGGAACGATTTCCTGCTGCCGGTGATCGGTGCCGAATTCGTCAGTGCGTTGGTAAGGTCTTCGCCAACGTGTGCGAAGAATCTGAATTCCTGCTTGTCGGCCGCGTCGCGGAAGGCAACGCCGGGCAGTATCCCCCACTGGCTTGAGCTGCCGCGCCAATTGTCCCAGCCTTGGTTGTAACCGAGGAACCAGGTCGTCCTTGCCCCCGTTTGATAAGACGCCAGTGCGCCCGCTTGGGTGAAGGGGTTCGCATAAGCAAACGAGTAAGAATGCGAATACAGGGCGTTGGCGGGGGCCGCCAAACTTTCCGAACTGGTTAGTGAAAGAAATCGTCCCAGTTTCAGGGAAATCGGATGGCCCCAGAGTTCAGATCGCAATTCCAAGAACAGTTGCGGAAAACTGATTCCGTAATCGCTGTCCTCGGAATTGAATTTGCGCGTCCCGTCTTGATGGCGTTCTAACCCAGGCACCGTCAAGTACTGTGAATCATATCCGTAACTGGCATCGAGACCCGCGGTCACGTTCCAATCGTCGTCGTCGTTGTACAGGTTTGTTCGGGCATGAAGATAAGCTTGATGAAGGGCAAACTTATTTGCCAAGTCGTTGAAAACAACGGGACGGTTTAGTCCGTTGGACGGGCGATTGATGTTGCCCGTGAACCCTTGAGCAAACCAACCGCCCAATCGTAACGCCGGCCAATTCGGTAGCAGGTCTCCTGAATGATGATCGATGTCAGTGATCAACTTGATCGACTCCGGTGTCGCGTCGATGATTCGTCGGCTCGACGCAAGCGATGTTTGGAAGTCGGTGTCCGGTGAATGCTCCGTCACTGAGTCAGGGAAAGCCGCGGCGTCGTCTGATCCTGAAACCCTTTGTTCACGCGGCTCGAACAACCACGTCGCCAACTCCTCTTCTTCAAGGGTTCCGGTCTCAAGGGTTGCGGTCTCAAGGGTTGCGGTCTCAAGGGTTGCGGTCTCAAGGGTTGCGGTCTCAAGGGTTTCCGGAAACGAGAGAGGGTCGGCAGCGGGGAGATGCTCTAATGGGAGTTCGAAGACGGAGGAGAGTGGGGGCTCCCCTTGGGCCTGGAATGCACTCAATAGCACGAGCCCGATCATCAAAGTGAGCCGTGTGGGCCCGGTCAGCCCTGCGACCCCCTGCGCCGGTCTGCACGGGTTCGCCAAGGGGGCGTAAAGAACAATCACAATAAGTTCGGTTGCATTAAAGATAATGGAGTGACCGCACGCGTTGCGGCAGGGCCTTCATCGCAGAGCGCCGCGCGGCATCGCAATTGTGCATCTTACGCCCGTTAATATTTCGCTGTTATTATCTCGCCCCTCTTTTGTCGAGACTATAAGGATCTGTCATTTGAACACTGGTCGTCATCACACCTGGAACGGTCCGGCTGATCAATCCAGCGCGTCCAGCAGCGGGAGTTCGTCGGCGGCTTGCTCACACATGCCATCCTTGAAGTGTCTTCTACAGACTGATACATAACGTTCGTTCCCCCCGATTTGAATCTGCCGACCGTCCTTGATCGGATGCCCCGCGTCATCGATCCGCAACACCATGGTTGCCTTTCGTCCGCAATGGCAAATCGTTTTGATTTCGGTCAGGGTATCGGCCCAGGCCAGCAGCACCTCGCTTCCGGGGAACAAGTTGCCTTGGAAATCGGTCCTCAGTCCGTAGGCCATCACAGGCACATCGAGCTGGTCACACACGTCGCTCAATTGTTTGACCTGACGAGCCGTCAAGAATTGCGATTCATCGACAAGGACGCAGTGCAGTGTTTCACTGTCATGATGGTGACGCACCATTGACAGCAAGTTGTCGGCGATGTTGAAGGTGACGGCGTCGGCGGCCAGCCCGATCCGACTGGTGACTTTGCCGACCTGATCGCGGGTATCGATTTCGGGCAACAAGATCAACGTCTTCATCCCACGTTCCTGGTAGTTGTAGCTGCACTGCAACAGCGTTGTGGATTTCCCCGCGTTCATCGTTGAGTAGTAGAAATACAGTTTCGCCATGACTCCTGACCTCGATTTCGCTCGTTGCTCTGTCATCCAATGCGGCCGCGTCTTCGAAGCCGGCCGCAGATATTTTCCGGCCAAGACTTACGTCAAACCCGTCAATCCTTAGAATTTCGCTCTGCACGCGTCCGATACGCCGATTTCCCCCTTTTTCCTCGACCTCCTATGCCGCGATACAACCCCGCCGAAATCGAACCGCGATGGCAAGCCTATTGGGAAGAACATAAGACGTTCGCCACGCCCGAGAAACCGGGCCCCAAAAAACGCTACGTCTTGGATATGTTTCCCTACCCCAGCGGCGACGGGTTGCACGTCGGCCACCCGGAGGGCTACACCGCGACGGACATCGTTTGTCGTTATGCCCGCCTGTGTGGCGAAAGCGTTCTGCACCCGATGGGATTCGACGCCTTCGGGTTGCCGGCCGAAGAGCACGCCATCAAAACCGGCGAACACCCGCGAATCCAAACCCAACGCAATATCGATAACTTCACCCGGCAGTTGAAGATGCTCGGTTTCAGCTACGACTGGGATCGCGTGTTGGCAACGACCGACGAGGAATACTTTCGCTGGACCCAGTTTATCTTTTTGATACTGTTTGATACATGGTTTGACCATGACGCGCAGAAAGGTCGTCCGATCGCCGAACTGCCGATCCCCGATGAGATCCAAACGCAAGGCGAATCGGCGGTCGCCGACTACATCGACGCGCATCGATTGGCCTACCTGGACGACGCCCTGGTCAACTGGTGTCCCAAACTGGGGACCGTGCTGGCCAACGAAGAGGTCATCGACGGCAAGAGTGAACGTGGGGGGCATCCCGTCAAACGGATCCCGCTCCGCCAATGGATGTTGCGAATCACCGATTACTCCGAGCGGTTGCTGGACGGATTGGACGCGTTGGACTGGCCCGTCGGGATCAAAAAGTTGCAGTCGGATTGGATCGGGCGCAGCACCGGCGCCGAAGTCGACTTCTTCATCGGCGACGCCGGGGAATTTGACGCTTGGAAATCCCAGCGGGCCGGGGCTCCCCTGCCGGCCAGCCCCGGTGACGACGCGCTGCGCGTCTACACGACGCGTCCCGATACGCTGTTCGGTGCAACCTACATGGTGGTCTCGCCCGAGCACCCGATGTTGGATCGATTGACCACCGCAGAACAATCCGAAGCGGTCAAAGCGTACTGCGAGAAGGCGTCGTTCAAATCCGATCGTGAACGCACCGAGGGCGACCGCGAAAAGACCGGCGTGTTCACCGGCAGCCACGCGATCAATCCCGTCAACGGAACTCCGATCCCCGTCTGGGTCGCGGACTATGTGTTGGCCGGCTATGGAACCGGTGCGATCATGGCCGTCCCGGCGCACGACGAACGCGACTTTGAATTCGCGGTCAAGTACGAATTGCCCGTCATCGCCGTCGTCGACCCGCCCGCGGACGCCGAAAATCGCGACGACATCCTGGCCGGAAAAGCGTGTTTCGACGCGGTCGGAATCGCCATCAACAGCGGACCGATGAACGGCAAGTCGACCGCAGAGGTCAAACAGGAACTCACCGCCTCGCTGCAAGCGGACGGATTGGGCAAGGCCGCCGTCAATTACAAACTGCGCGACTGGTTGTTCAGCCGGCAACGCTTCTGGGGCGAACCCTTTCCGATCTTGCACGAACTCGATGACGACGGGAATCCGACCGGACGGATGCGCGGCGTCGACCCCGCTGAGCTGCCCGTGCGTTTGCCCGAACTGGAAGATTTTAAACCCCACGGTAAACCCGAGCCGCCGCTGGGCAAGGCCGATGACGATTGGTTGTATGTCCAAATCGACGGCAAACGTTATCGTCGCGAAACCAATACCATGCCCCAGTGGGCCGGGTCCTGCTGGTATTACCTGCGTTACATCGACCCCAAGAACGAGACGGCGCTGGTCGATCCGCAAAAACAGGCCGAGTGGATGCCGGTCGACTTGTACGTCGGTGGTGCCGAGCACGCCGTGTTGCACTTGTTGTACTCGCGGTTCTGGCACAAGGTGCTGTTCGATCGCGGTCACGTGTCAACGCCCGAACCCTTCGTCCGTTTGGTCAACCAGGGCATGATCCTGGGTGATGTCGAATACAGCGCCTTCTTTGACGAAGCCGGCAATCCGGTCTCCGCCGCCGAGGTGCGAAAGAGTCCCGATGGTGGGCGTCAATCGAAAGACGGTCGAGTCGTGGTGTCAAAGACGGTTCCCGAAGAGGACGTCGAAAAGAAGGGCGAAGGGTTTGTGCTGAAAGCCGATCCGGCGATCAAAGTCGACAGCCGCGCCCACAAGATGTCCAAAGCTCGCGGCAACGTGATCAATCCCGACGTCGTTGTCAGCGAGTACGGTGCCGACTCGCTGCGGTTGTACGAGATGTTCATGGGGCCACTGGAAGCGACCAAGCCTTGGTCCATGGCCGGCGTCGGCGGCGTCCGCAATTTCCTGGATCGCGTTTGGCGGATGATCGTCGACGATCAAGAGGATGACTACGTGTTGCAGTCGGCGCTCACCGAAGAGCCCTGCGACGAAGAACAGAACCGGATGCTCCACGCGACGATTAAAAAGGTCACCGAGGATACCGACTCGATGAGCTTTAACACTGCGATCGCGCGGATGATGGAGTTCACGAATTTCTTCACCCGCGCGGAAAAACGCCCGATCAGCGCGATGAAGTCGTTCCTGATTCTGCTGTCGCCCTACGCGCCTCACTTGTGCGAAGAGCTGTGGAAAATTCTCGGTCAAGACGGCGTGATCGCGCAGCAGACTTGGCCGAAGTGGGACGAGTCGGCGCTGGTGCAAAGTTCGATCGAAGTGCCGGTGCAGTTCAACGGCAAAGTCAAAACCAAGATTCACGTCTCGCCGGATGCGAAACCCGATCAGATGATCGAAGCCGCGCTGGCGGACGAACGGGTTCAATCGATGCTCGAGGGCAAGAACGTCGTCAAGAAGATCGCCGTCCCCGGACGGTTGGTGAATCTGGTGGTCAAGGGGTGACCGTCGGTCGTTCCGTGCATGACGGGTCGCAGGCACAACATGCCCTGCGACATCACAGGTCCAATTCGTCCAGCGAGTCGATCAGCCGATCGAGGTCGTCCTTGGGTTGGGCGGTCAGGTCTTGCTGGCGACGCTGAAGTTGCTCGTCGATTCCGACCGCGGTGCGACCGGCCAACAGCAACTGTTCGTCGCGTTCACGGGCCGCCGTCGCGATCGCATCGTCTCCGCCGTCGGGAGCGCCGAACAGCTTGGACAGGTCGATCTTAAACCCTTCGCTTCCGCCCGTTTCGGCACCCGCGATCGCCGGCGCCTTGTGCTGGGGAAAGATGATCGCGTTTTCGGGACAAACGCGGCTGCACGCAGGGCATCCCTTGCGACAATTATCGGGTTGTTCGACCAGGATCGTTTCGGCTGCGTCGACTCCATAGACGCCGAACAGGCAAAAGTCGACGCACTCCATGCAGTTGGTGCAACGGCTGAAATCGATCACCGGGTACCAGCGCCGCGCCGTCGTCTCTTCGACTTGCACGATCCGGCCGCCGACGATCGGCAGCGAGGTTTCATCGGGCGTCGCTGCGGGACCGGAATCGGCAGCACCGGAATCGGCGCTTGGTGCTTCGCCGAGCACCAACCGCTGGATTTCTTCGCTGAACCGATCCAGACTCTCTTCGGCCTTGAGGTCGATGCAGTGGATTTGTCGATCCGGCCGCGGAAACAGATCGGCGACGCGATCGACGTCGTTTTCCGATTGCTCGGCGGAGGGCTCTTCCTGGTCCTCGTCTTCTGGGTCGCCGATCGCCACCGGAACGAACTGGCCCCGAATACCGTTTCGGTCCAACACCCAGTGGGCGGCACGGGGGAAGATCCACGAGACGACGATCAGGTTGCCCTCGATTTCCGACAGCTTCTGCAGCGACTCCCCGCCCTTGGGCAAATCGTACAGGTGCGGGACGACGACCACGTCGGCGCCTTCGAGAGTCGAGGCCGCATCGGCGATCGATTGTTCCAAGGACCGTTTGGCGGGATTGCGGGATTGTCCGCGCGAAACCACCACCGTCCAGGTGGCGGTCTTGTTCGGATCGGCTTGAGAGCTGGGGGAAATCATCCGTTTACCAATCGAGTGGTCGTTGCCAAGCGTCTTTCGCTGCCGCGATCTCGATGTCCAGCACGTTGGCCCCGGATCGCGTGACGGTCAGTTTTCCGTCGTCGGTTATTGTACCTACTCGCGCCGCCTGGACGCCGTGGGCGTAGAAGATTGGTGTGAACTGATCCACCAGATCCAGCGGCAATTCGACCAGGAACCGCGAATTGGATTCGCTGAACAACAGCGAGATGTCGGAGAGTCCGGGGGCGGAAATGTCAGCGACGGCGTCCAGATCGAGCTGCATGCCCAGGCCGCCGGCCATCGCCATTTCGGTCGCCGCGACGGCCAGTCCGCCCTCGCTGAGGTCGTGACAGGCACGCAGCAAGCGGGCGGAAATCGCTTCGTGCACCGCGGCAAAGGTTGCCTTGGCGACCGGTACATCCATGGTCGGTACCTGGCCACCGGATCGATTTTCGCTGAGACAATAATGCGAACCGCCCAGCTCGTCTTTGGTCGTCCCGATCAGGAACACCGCGTTGCCAGACTGTTTGGCGTCCATCGTCACGGCCAACGAGATGTCGGCGATCTGGCCCATCGCGCTGATCAACAGACTCGGCGGGATCGAGATCGTTTGCTTTTCGCCGCCGTCGTCGAAGTAGCTGAATTCGTTGTTCAAGCTGTCCTTGCCGCTGACGAACGGGGTGCCCAGTTGGACGGCGACGTCTTGGCAGGCGATCGCCGCACGCACCAGGGAGCCGAGCGTTTCGGGCCGATCGGTGTACCCCCAGCAGAAGTTGTCCAAGATCGCGATCTTGCTGGGGTCGGCCCCCACCGCGACGGCGTTCCGCATCGCTTCATCGATCGCCGACGCAGCCATATGGTAGGTGTCAAAGTCGCCGTAGTGTGGGTTCATCCCGCATGAAATCACCAGCCCGCGGTTGCTGCCCAGCAGCGGGCGGATCACCGCGGCGTCACCGGGGCCGTCACACTGCGGCCCGACCAGCGGTTTGACCACGCTGCCGCCTTGGACTTCGTGATCGTACTGACGGATCACCCAGTGTTTGCTGGCGACGTTCAGACTGGATAGGATTTTTAACAGCGTCTGTTGATTGGCCTCGGCCGAGACCGACGCGGGCAAATCCAGCGGCGCCACGGCCGGCGGTTCGTACACGGCATCGCGAATCACCGGCGGTCGTCCGTCGTGCAGCATCTGCATGCTGACGTTCCCGACCGTTTGGCCGTGATAGGTCAGGTGCAATTGGCCGGTCGGTTTGAATTCACCCAGGATCGCCGCTTCGACGCCTTCGCTTTCACACAGCTCTCGCAGCTCGTCCCACTTTTCACGTGGCACGGCCAGCACCATCCGCTCTTGGGCTTCGGAAATCCAGATCTCGGTATACGACAAACCGTCATATTTCAGCGGTGCCTTCTCCAGCCAGACCTCCGCGCCGACGTCTTCGCCCATCTCGCCGACGGCACTGGAAAACCCGCCGGCACCACAGTCCGTCACGGCGTTGTACAGTCCCCGGTCACGGGCTTGCATCAAAACATCCAAGACCATTTTTTCCGTGATTGCGTTGCCGATCTGGACGGCGCCGCCGGACAACGATTCCGATTCACTGGTCAGTTCCGCCGAGCTGAACGTCGCGCCGTGGATGCCGTCGCGTCCGGTGCGGCCCCCGATCGAAACGATCAGATCGTTCGGATGAACTTGCTTGTCTTCCATGCCGACGGGGATCATTCCGACGTTGCCGGCATAGACCAGCGGGTTGCCCAAATAGCGTTTGTCGAAATAGACCGCACCGTTGACGGTCGGGATGCCCATCCGATTGCCATAGTCGCGCACCCCGGCGACGACGCCCTTCATCACGCGACGCGGATGCAGCACGCCCGGGGGCAACTGGTCGGCGGGCGTGTCCGGTGGTGCAAAGCAAAACACGTCGGTGTTGCAGACCGGTTTGGCACCCATGCCCGTCCCCATCGGATCGCGGATCACGCCGCCGATGCCCGTGTTCGCACCGCCGTAGGGTTCCAGCGCCGAAGGGTGATTGTGCGTTTCGACTTTGAAACAGGCATGGAATTGGTCGTCAAAGGTCACCACGCCGGCGTTGTCTTTGAAGACACTGACGCACCAATCGTCATCGCCCAAATTCTTGCGGATCGTTTGGGTCGCCGCAAAGATCGTTTCTTTGAGCATGTTGTCGTATTGCCTCTCGTCGCCGCCGGGCGTTCCGTCGGCGCCGATCCCGCGATAATGAATCCGACCGGCCAGCGTTTTGTGGCTGCAGTGTTCCGACCAGGTCTGCGCGATCGTCTCCAGTTCGATGTCCGTCGGATCGCGATCGAGCGAAACGAAATGGTCACGAATCGTCTGCATTTCGACCAGCGTCAAATAGAGCTGGCCTTCGCGCGAGAGCGTTTCCAATTCGTCATCGCTCAGGCTGCGAATCGGGACGCGGACGAGCTCGAATTCGTAGGCCGTGCCGACATCCAGTTGCTCCATTTCCAGCGGTCCGGTGATCACCTGCTCGATCGAGTCGTTGGACAACGCGCGGCGGCAGATCGTTTGGAAGGTCGGCTCGTCGACTCCGCTGATCCAATACTTTCGCATCGTGCGGACCGACTGGACATCGAAACCACAATCGCGGGCGGCACCGATCGTGCTGGCGGCGACCGGGTCCATCACGCCGGGTTTGGGCAACACGTTGACCAGTCGAATGTCGCTCGATTCGGCCGGCGGCTGGCTCAACACCGCATCGCCGGCGACCGCCACGACGGTCCGCTCGGTCACCGCGTCGGCCAGCAGGGTCTGGGCGATCTGCTGGGCCTGTTCGCCGTCGATTTCACCCTGGACCAAAAAACCGCGTGCGAAGACGACCGGGACGTCGTCACCGATGCCCAACTCATGAATTTCCTCGCTGGTGCGGGCGCCCTCGCGGTCGATCTCGTTCTCGGCGGGATAAATGTCAATCTGCCACAGCGGCATCGTCGTGTCCTGGTGCGGGGAAGAAAGCGGTGCGGGGAAGAAAACTCAGCCTGCCCCGGAGTGTATCGAAATCACTGGCGATTGCCGAGAACACTGGCGATTGCCGAGAACACTGGCTTGCTCCGCCCCCGGCTTGGGAGGACCTGCCATGAGTCGGAGTCATCCTCCCTCTGCGATCACGATTGTAAAATGGCAGCTTTTGGCGAACCATTTAGATTCTCTCCCCCTGGGAGAGAGGGCGTTTGCGCAGCAAGCAAACGCCAGAGAGGGCCGGCGCTGCAAAAGTCGTTGCACCTTGCGCTACGATCAAATCCGTCACTTAAACAATTGAGGTCCCCTGGGAGGGTCGCGGAGGAGTTGACGCTCGGAGCGGGGAGGGGCTCTGTGGCTCGGAATCGCTCAGCGACGACCGATCGACCCTCCCCTCGCTGCGCTCGACCCTCCCTGCCAGGGAGGGTGACTTTCTATCTCTTGTTAGCGGCAGGGCGCGAGCCCTCCGAGGCTGTGAATTATTGGTTTACATCAGCACTCACCTTCGTTTTTGACGTGATTTCAAAAACGGACAGAAAAATTTCGGTCGTGTTTGCTCCTGCCGATCCGAAATTGGAGGCGGCTGAGCAGGGAGGCCTGCCAAGTTGGCTAGCGAATCGAGCTCGTTTGGCTCGACTCGCTGCGAATCGCTCAACTTGAAGCAGGCGGCGCGCTATGCTCCCCCATTAAATGCGGTAAAAAGCCCAGATGTTGGAAGCGATTGAAGTTGTTCACCAGCACATGCCACAGTGTTTGCCCAAGGGCTTTGCGCTGGCCGCGAACGCTAAATTGATTCAGCCCACGGTTGCGACACTCCGCGTTGGGGAATTCCGCAATGGAGGGACGTTGCTGGTAGATCGCTTGAGCTTCCTCTGTCCCCATCCGTTCGCGAAAACGCCCCATCGCGTCGCTGTCAGTGGGCTTCGCTTGATAGGGAGTTTTACCATCGGCGACGGCTTTCTCAGCACCCTGAACAGCACCATAGACCGTCGTCCCAGCGGCATCCAACGCGTCGATATCCGCAGCTTTGATAAAACCACCATCGACTATGTACTGTCCTGGCACGACACCATACGTCGAACACACTGACTCATAGACCGGAAGCATCTGGCCCATGTCACTGCCTTGGTTGTTCACGTCCACGCCGACAACGATTCGAGTCTGCCCATCGGTGGCAAACTGCACATTAAACGCCGGACGAAAGCCGCCATCGCCCATCTTCATCCGTACCGCTTCGGGGTCCGTCGTCGAGGCTCGCGGAGTTGATTTGCTTTTGCGAGACTTCTTTTCCCGGCGACGGCGTTCAAGCTCCTCAAGGTTGTCTTGAGCGGCTTTGATGCGTTCGAGCCGTTCTTCGGCGGCACGCTGTCGTGCGGCTTGCTCCGCGGCCGAGACTTCGGCTTGGTTCTCTTGCTCGGATTGCTCGTTGAGTTCTTTGAGATACTTCTCCGCTTCCTCCTGCATCCGTTGCAGCGTCGGCTCGGATCGAAACGAACTGCTGCCCGCCGAAGCACGCACACGCATACCATCCTGGCCAATCGTCTCAAGCGTGATCAGTTTTTCGTTGAGCAATACGGTGATTGAATCACTTAGCAGTTGTTCCAGTTCTTCAGTGTGCTTCGTGCGAAAATCACTCAGCGTATGGTAGTTGACTGTTACTCCGCCGCAGATCCACAGGTAACAAAAATCACGCGTGGTAAGCTCCGCGATTCGCCGCGCGCTGGTGATTCCTTCGAGGGTGGCGTAGAACCACAGAGCGAAGAGAATCCTGGGATCGATGGGGTTTCGCCCACGTGTTCCTTGGAGTGATTTGATCGGTTCATAGAAGGGGGACAGATCCAGCGATTGGCAGTAGTCCCAAACCAATCGCACGCGATGATCACTGGCGACGAGTTGGTCCAGCGAGAGCATCCGCATCTCGATCTGAGTTCGTTCGGGCCGGTTGGTACGAGCTTGGCCACGCTGAGTAGCGATGCTTGGATTATTCATGCAGAAAATTTAGCGCCAAAACCAAATCTCGCAACCATTGGTCCAATTATTCACAGCCTCTCCGGTCTCGCTGCGCTCGACCCTCCTTGCCAGGGAGGGTGACTTTCTATCTCTTGTTAGCGGCAGGGCGCGAGCCCTCCGGTCTAACGCGCCGCCCCTCGGGGCGCGTTGGCGGCCGGGTACAGCGGCGCCCGCCCGGGGCCTTACGGCCAGCGGCTCACCATTGACTCAGCAGATCCTGATTAAACCGACAGCTCGCGCCGTTCCGCTAAAAAATGCGTCACAGCGTTACCTCCCCTTCATCCACCCCCTCCCAAAAACCATCGTTTGATCGCATCGAGTTGTTGGCCCAACACGGTTTCTGAGTCGGCGTGCTGCACATCCGAGTGACCGTCTGGTTTCTCCTCCCCTGACAAGACCTTCTCGCGAATCCGCCGGACGATTTCGCGATGCCGGTTGGCCGTGTAGCTGTCCGATTCGATCAATCGCGCCGTTCTCTCGAACAGCTCCTCCGCCTGGGCCCGATGTGCTGCCGTGATGCCGTCCGTTTTCGCGATCAGGGGGACCAGCGTGCGGACCATCAGGTCGATGTTGTCACTCTTTTTGTGCGACTCCTGCTGAACCTGGCTTGAAATCGTCGACAACTGTTCGCGTGCAGTCGCCGGCGCTTCGGCACTCGGCAGGATCGGATCGACGGACTCGGTAAAACGCTCCAATGCTTCCGTCAAAGCATCACCATCGCCGTCGGCTTGAACAACACGCGCCAGTGCCGCATCGACCAAGATCGCAGCCGCCTCTTTCTTGTCGGCCGCGGATTCGATCCGTGACGCGATCAGGTCCAGCAGGGTGTCCGAGGTGCCGGCGATCGCGGCCACGCGCGACATCGCGATCGAGACCGAGTGGGGACTGAGGTCCTCGTTGCTGGAATAATTATCGTAGCTGGTGCGAGACGCGATTCGTTTGGCGTAGGGATAGACCATCCCCGGTTGGCCGCTCGGCAAGACGACCGCGCGCAACGCTTGATCGAGCGATCGCCAGATGTCCTGATCCAATTCATCGGCATCCAATGCCAGATCGGCATTCGGTTCACGCCGCCCCAATTGTTTTCCCGTCAGATCGGAATACAAATCGACCAATTCCAACAATCGCGGTGTCAGTTCATCGGTGCCGTCATCGACGGGAGAGGGAGGAGCGTTTTGGTTGGTGTTGATCGTGAACGCGTCGGTTCCCCCGCCGATCGAACGGATCGGCGGACCATTTTGAAGCGCCAGATTCAACGCCCTGGCGGAAGTTTGGATGTCGCCGCGTTTGGCAGCAATCCTCGCGATCTTGAGGCACGCATGGAGTTGCAGAATCGTCCGTGGGGCACCGGACTCCGAGGACGTCTGGATCGAATCCAACAGTGCCGCAAGGGACGCGTCGTCTCCGCCCAGTGATGCGATCGCGAGATTCAGTCCGGGTTTCTGCAGCGTCTCGGCCAAAACGCGAAGGTAGCTGCCGACGTTCTCTGCGATTTGCTCGGCCGTCGCTGAGTCACTTTTGGATGCGGCCGATGCAACGACGAACAATCCCGTCAGGGGTTGCAACGCGGTGGCCTGGGGTGTGTCCGTCGCGTCACGAATCGTCGCGACGTCTGGCAAGCGTTCGGTCAACGTGTCGGCCAAGCCATCCACGTCGTCGGGGCGAATCTTCAGCGCGATCAACAGCTGTGCCGCGGGGATCGACCAATCCTGCGATCGTTTCGCCGAAATCGATGCCAACGAATCGTAAAACGACTGCAGCGTCTCACGTCCCGCGTCGGATTGGGCTGCCGAATCGATTGCGATTTGTAACGCCGGATCAATGTCCGCGTTGACCATGACCTCCAGCGGCAGATCCAGCAATCGGAGGGCCAGTTCATCGTCGGGGGCATCAATTGATTCGCGGAGGACGTCCAGGTACTCGGCCGACGACTCGGGCGTGATCCTTTCCGACGCTTGTTCGGCTAGTTTCTTGGCATCGTCGATCGACAGGCCGCCGCCCCAGCGTTTCGCTTTGGCGAACCGTTCCGGGCTGGCGATCAGTTGTTGGAAAATGATCAACGCGTCGATCGGAAACCCGATCTCGTTCAACTTTTCGGCAATCGATTGATAGGCTTGGATCTCTTGATAGTCCCCGTAGCCCGGGTTGTATTGGTCATCGGCCGAATGATCCGTTTTGGCGTAGGCGTCGAGCAAGACGTTTCGGGCCCGTGGCTTTTGACCATCCTTGGCGAGAACGTTGACGAGCCGTGCACCGACGGAAAATCGCATGTCGGTGCCGGAGACATTCGGATCGATCGCGGCGGCCTGATAAATCGAAATCAGCAAGGCGTTCTTGTCTTTGAAATCGGCGACCGACTCCAGCACCTGGCCACCCTGCCACAGCAAACCGCCGCTGATCGCCAGCGTGTCACCGCCTTTTGCGGCGACGATTGCGTCGGAACTCATCAGCTCACGAATCGACTCGACGGCCGCGTCACGTTTGTCATCGTCGGCCGCGTCCACGAGTGCCGACAAGAACCGTGACGACGGTGCGAGCGACGTGTCTTGACGGGCTTGCTCGGCGGCTTCATCAAAACGCTCCCGCGCCTCGTCGTCGCTGCGGAGCAACGTCATGATCTCTTTCAAGGGGCCCTTCGCCGTGCCGCCGGAAGAACGGCTGGTCACACGCCACGTCGAAGACGTCGTCGTGAATGCGTCGGGGCTGCAAATCACCTCGATCATGGTCTGGCGGATTTCAGGAATCTTTTCACGGTCCGGCGCCGGGATGCTGTCGATGTAGCGATAGAAGTCTCGCTTGACCTGCGAATTCTTCAAGGCGTGAGCGACAAACCTTCGCTTGGCGTCGGTGTACGGTTTGCGCCGCCCGACGTTGATCAGCGTATTGAATCGGTAGCTTTGAATGGCTTCGGGATCGATCTTCATCAATCGTTCAAACATCGCGTCATAGTGACCGCCGCGTTCAACGGCACGGGTCATTTCGTAAACATGACGGCTGATCAATTGTGGTTCCTTTTCGAACGCATCCAAATACATCTCTGCCGACTTTGTGAATTGGTTGGCTTTGTAGAGTGCAGCGGCGCGCGCGAGCAATTGGTTCGGATCATTCGGTTTGGACTTCGCAATCTCACTCCACAAGGCGCTGGCGTCCTGTTGTTTCCCCGCGGCGGTGTACAGTTCGGCCAACTCCATCCTGGCCCGCACCGAGGCGGGCGCCGCGGCAACGCGTCGTTTCGCTTGTTCGATCAGGGGGTCGAGGCGTTTGGCGTTTTTCAGAATCGAAACGGCTTGCCGGCGGTAGTACGCCGAATTGCTGGACGATCCCCGGCCGCTGTTCAACTTTTTGAGCACCGTGTAGGCGACCTCCGCAGCGGCCTCCTGGTCGTCGTTGGCCAAAAACGCGTTCGCGATCTGCAATTCGGTGCGTTCATCGCGCGCACGCCCGCCCCGTAAACGCCGCAACATCGCGGTGGCCTTGTCGTTCATCCCGAGTCGACGCAGCTGGTCGGCCAACGCCAACTGAGTCCGGGTGTCCATCCGCATCCCGAACAGACGCTCGGCGGCCTGCTTGGCTCGTTCCACGTCGCCGAGTTGCGAAGCCAGGTTCAGCGCCGCCATCTCTTTGCGAACCAGCATCCCGCTATCGAGCGGATCGAACGAGTCGAGCGTCTCCAACGCCACCCGTGGTTGTGAAAGCTCACTCGCCAGCCGGGCCTGTTCGATTCGCAAGTCGACGTCATCGGGGAATTCACGGGCAAGCTGGCTGATGCGCGAATAACATTCCTGCGGACGCTTCATCCACCAGCAGGCGAACGCGGCCAACACCCGACGCGTCTTTTGTTCGTGCACGGACGCCCCCGCCAGCGGTCGATCCAGGTGCGCGATCACTTCGTCGCTCACGTTGATGCCCCGCGGCTGGCCGTTGCTTTGCGAGCTGGGCATCAGACTGGAAAGCTCGTTGATGATTTGTTGGTTCAACAGATGCAACGACAGGGGAGCTTTGACCTGGAACGAAGAGTAGCTGTTCTGCGAACTGCGGACGTACGTGTTGAGGGTTCCGTTGGACAGGGCGGTGCTGCGCCGCGCGGCGACGCTATTGTGCTCGATCGCTTGGGCGAGCACCGCGTCGAGAATCGCCAAGCGATGACGCTCGACAAAGTCGGCCCCGTGTGGTCCAGACGTCACCAGGTGGCCGGCCGTCCCCGATACGGTACTCCACGTCACTGATTTTCCTGTCGTGTCGTCACGCACCGCGGGCATCAACCGTTCCACCAAAGCGTCAGCCTGATCGACTTGATTGACGTTTAAATAGTACGACATCGCGGTCAAAATTTCGTTCAGCGACGCGTCTGCTGGTGGCGGTTGCAAGGCGTATTCGTTTGCCCGCGTCGTGTCGCCCACGGCGTTAAAGTGGCTCGACAGGATCACGCGATAGTCCGCAAGCGTCGACCACGAGGTGGATCTGCCGGAGTTGCCGCTTGCCGCAGCGTCGACCTGTGCTTGTTCGTACAGATCCAGTACCAGCTGCAACTGTTTCTCAGTCAACGTGCTGTCCGTGTCAGCGGGCGCCGCGTTGTCGCCGCTGCTGGATTCGTTTTGCGCAGCCGAGCGGATCTTCCCCGTCAACATGCTGCGCAGCGAGACCGCTCCCTCCTTAGGGTCCAGTTCCGCCAGTCGCCAATTCAGCTTTTCGGTGAGTTCTTTGTCGTCGCCACTGGCTGGTCTGGATGTTGTGGTCGAGGTCACCGAACCCGCAATCGACCGGAGTGCCCGGTGCTCCCAAATCAAGTTGGCGTCTTCGATTTGGTCGACCGCCGGAAGTGCGACGGTTTGTTCGATCAACGCATCGATTTTCGCTTTCGCTTCATCGCTCGGAAAACGTTTGGCGATCGCGACCATTTCCACGGCGGCGGCTAGGACCCGTGCGTGCCCGAACGAGGACGGGTCGGTGGTCGAGTAACTCGATGACATGCTGGAATAATTGCTGCTGGCGTAGCGACCGACGCGATAGTTTCGCGCCAACGTGTAGGAGCTGCCCGTCCAACGATTTGGACTGGTGGCGTAACCCGGTGGACGCGACGTGCTGCTTGATGTGCGGGCGGTCTGCGTTCGTGCCGTCGGAGGCAACGCGTCCAGTGGCAGATCCAGTTTCCGAAGTTCAGCGGCCAGATCGATCGCGCGGCGGTGCGGCGCGGGGAAGGTGTTTTCGTCGCCGTCTAGCGTTTCATCGTCACCTCGCTCGTAAAGCAACAACTGGGCGAGCATCAGTTTGACGTCCCACAGACCGGGATCCCGGCGGACGGCTTCTTCACAGATCGCGATCGCCGTCGACCGATCACCCCGCCGAACCGCCGAACGGATCATCGAACCCAACCGCGTCGGGTCGGAGGCAAGTGAGATCCGGTCGCTGAGTGCCGACTTGATGTCGATCATGCCGGCGTCGAGTTGCAGTTGAACCAGTTTGAAACGGTTCTCGGGCGTGTCTGCCAACGCGACGATGCGTTCTTGGAACTCGGCAGCCATCGCCACATCGTCAGCCATGTCGCTCAACCGGACCATCGCTTCGAGCAACGAAACATCACGCGGCTGGCCGGCCAACAGGCGATCGATGGCTTTTCTCGCGGCACCATAATCTTGGACCGCTTCGTGCGCGGCCGCGATCATCAACTGAAGCGTCCGATTGTCGACGTCGTCGGCGGCCGATTGTTCGATCCGCCCGATCAACGTGTCCATCTCGTTCTGGCGGTCGTACAGCGGTGCGAGTTGTTTGACCAACCCGATTCGATCGTCCGCTTCGGGCTCGTACCGCATCGCTTGCCAATACAGCTCAACCGCTTCTTCGGTACGGTAGCGGTCCGCAAAGGCCGACGCGAGCATGCGGCGTGGGCCATTGTCACGGGGAGCGACGTTCATCGCACGCCGCAGCGCCGTGAAGGCCTGGTCGTCGCGTCCGGCTCGCAAGGCCAGCCGCGCCAGAAACTGGTACGATTCCGGGCTTGCCGGATTGGCGTCGATCAACGCGTCACAGGTCTGCATCGCTTGATCGACCTGGCCCAACCGCATCTGCAGATCCGCGACACGTTGCAGATAGTTGGTTTGAAAGCGAACGTCGACGCGGGCCAATTTTTGGAACGTTGCTGCGGCATCGGCGAAGCGGTTCTGACGTTCGGAGATTTCCGCGGCGACCAACAACACGCTGGGGGCATCGGGTTGTTGTTCGATCGCGTCTCGGATCGCCGCCTCGGCGTCGGCCAATTGGCCCGCCGCCGCGTGCATCATCGCCAGGGTGCGCAAGTTTTGGACGGTCGGATCGGCGGATTGTTGCTGTGCGATTTGTTGCTCCAGCGTGCCGGCTTGCTGATACGTCGCGATCCGATCTTTCAACAACTGTTCTTGCTCGTCAGGCGTCTCGGCGATGTTTGCCGCCGCGTCCAGCCGAGAGATCGCTTCGTCGTAGAGCTCGGCGTCGCGCAGGTTCTGCGCGAACCGCAACTCTTGGGGAAACGTCAGATCCAGTTCCGATGCCTCGCGCCAAGCCGTCAGGGAGCGTTCGTCTTCCTTGAAGGTGGCGAAGATCTCGGCCAGGCGGACCAGCGAGTCACGGCTGCGACGGTCACCCTCGGCGATCGAATTCCAGGTCTCGATCGCTTCGTCTTTTCTGTCCAGACGAAACAGGTATTCCCCCAAGTACTCGCGATACTGTGGTGAATCGGGATCGACCTGGATGGCTTGCTGGTAGAGCCCGATGGCATCGTCTTTTCGATCGATTCCACGCATCCGATCGGCGATCTGCGACAGCGTGACGGCGTCATCCTCGCGGCGATCGGCCAATTGTTGCCAAACCCCGGCGGCGGCATCGCGCCGCGCCGCGAGTGGTCGATCGTCGTCTTCCAGAAGTATCTGCCCCCAACGAATCAGGTAGTCGGGATTGTCGGGATCTTGTTCGGCAAGCTGTTCGAATTGATCGGCCGCGGCGGCCATGTCGCCCTGGTTGACCAAGACGTCGATCAGCGCCAAACGCACGTCGGCGTCTTCGGGTGCCCGTTCGGCTGCCCTGCGCAACGTCTCGGCCGCTTCGTCGATGCGTCGCGCGGAAACCAGGATGCGTCCCAGTCGAACCTGCAGCGCCAAATCATCGGGCGAACCGGCCAGTTTTTGTTGGTAATAGTTCGCCAAGGCGTCGTAGTCACCGGATTTCAGGAACCCTTCCTCGATCCGGTTGCGGACATCGCTGTACAGCCAACTGCCCGGGCGGAGCCGTGCCAGGATTGCCTCCAGAGCTTCGGTGCACTGCTCGGTCTGTCCGAGTCGCCGTCGCATTTCGGCGGCCTGGACCGCGAACGCGATCTTCTCGTCGTCTTTCCGCGCGGTCTTGGCAAGGCGCTCGAATCGCTGCAGGGCTTCGGAGACGTTGCCTTCGTCGGCCAGCGTGCCGGCGATCTGCCCGCCGACCCGCGTGTCGCCTGGAAACAGCGCTTCGAGCTTTTGCCAAACCTCGATTGCCTTTTCGCTTTGTCCGGCGCGGCTGTAGATTCGGCCCAGTTCGGTGAAGATCGGTAGTGCTTCGTTGCGAGCGGGTTGTCGTTCGATCGCCCGCTCCAGTGCCGCGGCCGCTTTTTCGGTCTGGCCGACCGCCAGCAGCGACCGCCCCAGGAAGTAGCTGCTGGCGTAGTCATCGCCCAGCAGGGATTCGGCTTTGGCAAAGGCCTCGGCCGCGAGTGCCTGGCGACCGCGTTGAGCCTGCAGCAAACCCAAGATCATCCGCTGCCGGCCGGCGTCGGGGGCATCATCGGGGACGTCCAGCGAGGCGATGAAATCGTCCAGCGATCCGTTTTGGACGTGGAATCCGTAAACCCGATCCAGCGCGGTTCCGGGGCGTGGACGGCGCAGCAGCACCTGCAGAAACTTTTCGGCGGTCGCACGTTCTTGATCGGAGACCCTCGTCTGTTCCGCAGGATCCGAATCCTGCGCCTGGGCGGAAGGTAGCGAGGGGGGAATTGAGGCAAAAACGAGGGTGCAAACGAAGAAAACCCAAGCACGCGGCGAACAAATTTCTGCAATCACGCTCTCTAATCTCCCGGCGAGGAATCGTTTTCGCATCCGCCACCAGTATGACGGACCCACGGGCGGAGGGGACGCAAGACAGGGCGAATTCCGCACAAAGAAAGGGCGCCAATTGCGGAGGCTGGTTTTCCTGGCCTCACGGCCAAGGTAAAACGAGCAAAACGACCAACACGCCCCCGTAGCTCAGGGGATAGAGCACAGCTTTCCTCAAACAGGTTTCAAGTTGCAAAGATTGCCCTGATACCCGTAAAAGCCGCCTAAAATGGCGGTAACGTCCGCGTAGCTCAGTTGGATAGAGCGGAGCTTTCCTAAAGCTTAGGTCGCGTGTTCGAGTCACGCCGTGGACGCTGTGAGAGTTGATTTTTCGGCCAGTGGGGTAGCTCCCCGCGCGACGTGGCCGGCTGCGGTGCGAATCCTCTGCCGCGGCCGGCTGCGTCAGCCGATGCTTAAAACGAGGATGATTTGATGAGCGAGTTAACGAAAGTCGCACAGGCGGCGGTCAAGTGTTTTCAACTGCTGCCGATTGTCCGGCAGAAATCACGTATTTCGCTGGGCGATCTTTTCGAGCAATCGGACCTGCCCCGCATCGCGTCACTGCGGTTGCTGGAACTTAAAACCGTTGTTGCGTGCGCTGACGAGATCGCGGATTGCCTGACTGACGATCTGGCCTATCCGATGCGAGCCGCGGTGGTTGCTGACGCATCGCAGAAACGCCCCGAAAAGCTGCCGGCGGAGTTTACATGTTGCCTGGAATCGGCGGTCCCGACTGTCAATCTGATGTTGTGGCGATTCTATGAATCCGTTTCGGATTCACCGGAATCGAAAAACGGTCTGGCATGCTTACTACTTGAACCAGTCGCGAAAGACATCGAAGAAGCGTCGACAAAGGTAGCGGCGGGAACGGTGCAACTGGCAGCGGTGATTCTCGAAAGTCTGGTTTCTGCGATCGACGCAACCGGCTACTCCGACGATGACTTCCGCCTGTTTGCCGGAGCGGTGCAAAGAGAGTGCGCGGCGTTTGATGCAGTGGCACCCACATTAGCATTGCCGGAGCGTCCAGCAAAAAACAGCAGTCGCAAGCGATACGACTGGAATAAGGTTTACGCTGAGGCGCTGGTCATCATTCAGAACGAGCCCGAAGCGCTCGGCATGGATTGTGCGAAGTGGGCACGCAAACTGGGCGTCAAAAGGACGACTTTTGGCGAGTCCCCTGCATGGAAACAGATCCAGGGGCTTCAACTCGCTCACAGAATGTGACGGCATTTTCTAACCGTCACTTTTCAATCGTAACCGTCACTTTTTTAGCGGCTTCTCTTATAAGGAAAAGCCGCTTTTTTCGTTTTTTACCGTCCGTCACCGGAATTCGATAGGGAGACACCTTCACTCGAATTTGGACGGAGCAATGGGAACGACATACAGCGAAACGCCCGCCGGCTTAGTGGCGGTGCTGGTCGCAGCCAAACGGACGGGAGACGCAACGCTAGCCGCTGCGATCACGGCCGAACTCAAGACCCGGTTCGACATCACGATAAAGGTCGGCCCGAAGTTTCTGACCCTGGCAGGGTCGCACAAGTGATCCGGCTGGCACAGGACACCCAGGAAAGCAGCGTCCGGTTCTCGGTTGTTGAATCGCAGACTGACGCCCCGACGCCGCAAGCCTTCATAGACGCCGCTGTCGCGGTGCTGCGTGCAGCACGGGAGCGACGGGAAGCGAAAGGCAAGACGACCACCAAGATACCACCGGCGACGGACTGCCGGCGGAAAGGAGTTTGAAAGCTGCCACACCGGCGAGGATGCCGGCGGGCAGCGTGTTGGTCAAGTTGTGGTGACTGGGACCAACAGAGCAAAGGAACCACCAATGAGTCTATCACCATCATCCATCGCGGCAAGTCAAACGCCACTTTTTGACCACGGCCGACACGCCAAAGCGACCCGAGCCGCCGCGGCATCGGCCGCAAAAGAAAAGGCCCCGAATCGGCGAGAACAAATCTTGGCGTATGTCAAATCATGCGGCCCGGAGGGCTGTATTCGACATTCGATCGCAGATCACTTGCCGTGCCCACTGTCCGGCGTCTGCGCCCCCGTGCTGGATCTTCTCCGTGATGGCGTCCTGATCGAGGACGGACGCAAGCGGATGTCGCCCTATGGCAGCATGGCAGCGGTGATCGTCTGCAAGGAGGCCGCGGAAAGATGATCGCACTACCGAACGACCAGCCCGAGCGGCACTTCCTGACCGTGGAAGAGATCCGCACCCAGGCGGCCGACTATCCGACCGTCCGCATGGTCACGGGTGAGCAATTCCACGTCGATCAAAACGGTCTGCTGATGTTCGGCAATCCGTATCGCATCCGCGAAAAACCGTCTCCCGAATTGGTCGCGATCTGCCTGCGATGGTTGGAACGTGCGGAAAAGATCAAAACGCCGGGACTCAATTCATACGGACTGAAACATGCGGTTGAGCGGTGGGCCGGTGAATACGTGAGCAATGGCGCGTTCATTCTTGCCGCCCATGAACTCGGCTTCCGAATGATCCCCGATGATCGCACCTGGCGTGCGACGCTGAACGTCGACGTCGGGATCAGCCGGCGTTGGTATCACAAGCAACCGGAATCTTTGTATTACAGTGATGGAGTAGGAGCGTGAGCACCGTATCAAACACGCCGGCCAATGCCTCGCCGCGACGTTCAACCGACGTTGCGGAGTTTCTTAAAGCGATTCACCCCGACGGCGTTTACGAAATTCGCATTTTCGAGACGCCGGACAAAAAAGGCGGATCGTTCAAGGCAACGGCAAGCGGCTATTACAACGATGCTGACGCAGCTGCGTCCCACGTCCGGCAATGGTCCCGCGTTGAACCGCCGGGAATTTATGTCACCATCAATCCAGTCGATGACTCACTGCTGGCGAGATCGGCCAACAAGATCGTCTTTCGAGCAAAACACGCAACCGCTGACGGTGACATCCAACGCCGGCGTTGGATCTTCATTGACATTGACCCGGTTCGACCGTCGGGAATCTCCGCAACTAAAGAAGAGTCTGACGCGGCTGTTGCGAAATGCCGCGAAATCTACGACTGGCTGAAAGGCCGCGACTGGCCAGAGCCTATTCGGGCAATGTCGGGCAACGGCACCTACCTTTTCTATCGTGTCGATCTGCCGAACGACAATGAATCAGAGAAGCTAGTTCAATCATTCATCAATGCGGTTGCCGATCGTTTTACAGATGAGTTTGTTGACATCGACCGCAAGGTGTTCAACGCCTCGCGAGTGGCGAAGATCGGCGGAACGTGGGCACGCAAAGGTGAGAACCTGGCGGGCATCGATGGCATTGAAGATCGCCCGCACCGCCAATCGGTGTTCGTCACTCCCGAAACGATCGAAACCGTTGAGCGTGATCTGATTCAATCAGTGATCGACGAGACCGCCGCACAGAAACCAGGTGGCACGTTGACGTTTGACGCTCCGCAATCACTTTCGGCGAATGTTTCGCAGTCGCCCGAATCGGTGAAACCGATTGCTTCCAATCAGCTGCGATGCCAACGCTACGTTGACAGGATCGACGGTGCAATTGAAGGGCAGAGCGGATCTAGTCAAACGCTAAAGGTCGCCTGCGTTATCGCACGCTTCGGATTGGACGAATCGCTCGGCTGGCCAATCATGCAAACATTCAACCAGCGATGCCAGCCACCGTGGGATGAGAAGGACCTACGCCGAAAGCTTCAAGAAGGAATCAAGAAGGTCTGCGAAGAAGGTGTGTTTGGGAAGTTCGACGGAGAACCATCGCCAAGTGATCCAAGCGAGGCCAACAAAGAGAACCGCGGACCCTATTTCAAACTGATCGGCGCGGCCGAATTGGCAAACGGTGATTTCAAGCTGAACTATCTAATCCCCGGCATCATCGCCGAACGTCAACCGCTGATTATCGCCGGCCAATTCAAGTCGCTCAAAACGTCGATTGCGCTCGAGGTCGCGTTGTCGCTGGCATCGGGCACAAAATTTCTTGGTCGGTTCGAGATCCCAGAAAAGAAGCGTGTCTTGGTTCTCACTGCTGAAAGCGGGATGGCGACGGTTCAAGAAAGTTGTTTGCGGATTGCAAAGAGCCACTTTTTCGATTTGGCTGGACTTGAAGGAATGTTCACGGTCACTGATCGCGTCCCACGCCTGGCGAGTCTCGATCACGTCGGGGAACTCGGCCAGATTCTGCGGGATGGACAATTCGACGTTGTCATCGCGGACCCGGCGTACCTGATGATTGAAGGCGAGCAGGCCGGCAACCTGTTTTCGATGGGTGAGCAGCTGCGGGTCTTCTCGGAAATGGCCGCGGGGGCGAATTGCACCCCAGTACTGGTTCACCACGCCAAGAAAAACAACGTCAACGCCAGCGAATTCCAGCCGCTTGAATTGGTCGACATCGCATGGGCCGGGTTTGCTGAGTTTGCGCGCCAATGGCTCTTGCTGTCGCGACAAGGCCGCTATGTCGAAGGATCGGGCGAACACCGATTGTGGATGAGCGTAGGCGGCTCTGCGGGGCATAACGGGTGCTGGGGGCTCGACATTGCCGAAGGCCACCCAGACGACGAAGGCGGCCGGCGATGGGACGTGACGGTGAGCAACGCCAGCGAATCCCGAGAACTTGCCGAGCAGCGAAAGGAAGAGGCCAAGGAATCGAAAAAGCGGAAGGCCAACGAAAAAAATGCTCAAAAATTGCGAGATGCGTTTATCGGCGTTGGCCGCAATGGGCTCACCAAATCGGACGCATTCGATCGAGCGGGGCTCAGTCACGGGGTGGCCGGCAAGAACGCATTGGCGTTCCTGATCGGCGACGACGTTCTGGAATCGTGCCAGGTCAAAAAAGCAAACGGCCAAGAATACGACGGCTACCGATTGACCACAAAAGAACGCGAGCGAGCCGACCGGGAGGAAAAAGAGAATGCTGATTTGCTCTCTCAGATGTCCTGACCCCCCGTCACTCGGACACTCGGACTCACTCGGACACCAGTCGGACTTTTTCGCGTTGTCCGACTCATTCCACTCACTCGGACAACAACCCTATAGGGGTTGTCCGAGTGGTGTGTGTGAGAGTGTGTGAATCCGAGTGGTGTAAGGGTGGCGGTTTTTGTCCGAGTGAACGCAGGTAAATCAGAAACACTTTTTCAAAACGAAAAAGCAAAAACTGAAATCGCAAAAACGAAAAAACGGTTTTGCAAAAACGAAAACTGAAAAGCAAAAACACGATGAGCGAAACCCGAGCACCTTATCGAACGCGCCGTGCGACACCACCGGAATCGATCCGTGTCGACGTCTCGTTGGCCCGCATCCAGCCGTTGATCGCGTCGGGCGACATCACAGCGGCATACCTGGCCCGACGCATCCACGGGGCGATTGTCGACACGCTGGCTGACGTGGCAGGCTCGGCGGTCGATGGCATCCCGCCCGATGACGTGGTTGTGAGCGTGAAGCCTGACGACGCAGGTGAGGCCGGAGAGGCGTAGGTACTACTTTGAGGTCCAACGCTCGGGCCTCCAAAGGGAACAGTCACAAAAATTAGTACTGTTGACCACTAAGAAGGAATTAACCCAATGGCAAGACCGAAAGGGAAACAAATCGCCGTCACCTGCGGAGTTTGCGGCACGATTCGACACTGGCCCCCATCGAAAGCGGCGGGCAAAAAATACTGCTCGACCAAATGCCGGGACCGAGGGCGCGAGCTCGTCACAGATTGGGACTGGATCGCCGGCGGGGCGTCGGTGATTTACCGGATGCCCGACCGTTCCGATCCGATGGGGCGGGGTGTCATCGCCGATGACCGGGTGTTCCTACGGGTTGATGACGGCTGGCAAGAACTGGTTTTGCAGCGAAATACCCACTCCGCGGGATTTCGCGTTGTCGAGCGTGTTCCCATCGATGCGGCCGAGATCCCGGCCCCGACCGCCGAAACGCCACACGCGACGACTGAGGCGACGGAATGACCGATTTTGAAGCCGCCGCCCAGTGCACCATCGACCACAACCGCCGGCTATGGGCGTCGCGCCGTTTTCTGGCCGAACAGGCCGCCGCCCACCTGGACGACGCCGCGGCGATCCTGGCCGAGATCGACGACGAATGGGAGGCGATGGAAAACAACCACGCCCGATTGCGGCATCACGTCCGACGGTTGCAGCAAAAGTTGGCGACCGACGACAAGCCGCTGAGCGTCGGCGAACGGTTCGACATCATCACCCGAAAAAAGTAATTCCGCAGATCACACAACCGACTGATTTTGTTTTTCAGATGACCGCTAAAGTTCAAAACATCAACCGGGCAAAGGTGACCGTCCACACGTTCGGCGATGCCCGCCGCTGTCCAACATGCGGAAGCACGCAGCGCGGCAAGTATGGGCATTCCCGGACGTCTCGGTTGACGCCGACGAAGTTGGAGCCGTGGACCCACTTGGTCGCGAGGCGTTGCAAGTGTGCGAAATGCGAGACACCCCGAATCGATTATTTCCGAGAGATCCGAACCGATGACCAAAGCAACTAACCATCCAAACCCAATGGCGGGAATCCTGAGCGTCGGCGATGCCGCTGAAATGCTGGGGGCCAATCCGATCGACGTTCAGCGTGTAATCGCACTCGGCGAACTGGACGACAACCGCAACAAAGACGGCAACGTCGTGATGCGTGGCGACCTGGAACGATTCATGGGCCGTCGGGCACCGAACTTGAAGTCACTTCGAACCCGTGACGGATGGTTTGCACATGACCCCACCCTCGTCCAGCGTGACGAGTTTCAGCGTCGAATCCGTCGTCATGCCGGCGAACTGGCCCAAGTCACTGACGAGCAGATTGACGCGGCATACAAAGCCAACCCGCGGCAACGCCCCCTGACGTTCACGGTTGCCCCAACGAAATCGATGCGGGACTGTTTCGCAGCGGATTCAACAGGCACCCTGTTTGCCCGCAAGCCCTCTGGCGTTCCGTTGGGCGTGTCCGCAATGGCGGCAGTCTTGCGGGACGGAGCGTTGCGAGAAGTGAACCGACGTCTCGGCCGGCGCGGCATGAGCAAGGGCGGAGTCGGCAGCCGCCACGCGCTCGAGGCGCTGTACGAATCACCCGAGGCGTTCAAGGGCATCGCTGAAGCTGCCAAGTCTGCACTGACCGCCCTGGACGTGGCATTCCACGAATCCCGAAAGCCGGCATCGGCACCCGGTGAAGTCTCCATTCTGACCACCGTGAAGCTGTCGTCACTGTCGACGAACTTTGACCGTCATGTCGCGATGGCGGTTGACCTGGCGTTCTAACTTTGACCATCCGATTCTGACCCCACCCCAACCAGCAAATAAGGCAAACCCATGACTTCACTACTGGCCCGAATTCGAGGCATCCGCGAAGACGACGCAAAGGCAGTTTATGAAGACCTGCAACCCGAGCGTGACGAGTTTTTTCAGATCGCGTTGCGTGACTATCTCGGCAAGTCGAAAGACGATGACGCCGACGATCTGCTGCGTTGCATGGAGTTTCTGGAACTCGGCGACGAAGACTACCAGGATTTAGTGAGAGGCATCGGCCAAGCGATCAGTGCTCTGTCGCAACAGCAATTCCACGACGAACAAACGAAAGGCTCTGACGTGCGGTTTGTCGAAACGCAGCGGCAAATGTTCACGGCGAAAGCCCAGGCGGATCGATGCCAAAAGAAGCTGCGCGAGCTCCAAGCCCTGGCGGCGCGTGGCTCTGGCATCATCAAACAGGTAAACGAGATCACCAAAGAGCAACCGTTGATTTTCGACGACGCCGGCAAGCCTCACAAGTCGCTCAAATCGGTGATCGACGCCAGCGTCAAGCAACTGCGTGAAGCGGCGAAAGAACACGAAGCCAAAGCCGATGCAGCGATGGAAGACTGGATCACGGCGAGGCTACGCACTGCCGGCATCGAACAAGAATGAACCACGCCTAGCTCCTTTTCGGTCCCGCTCGTAGCGGGTTGGCGTGGGAACAAGGGGACGGCGGGTTGGGCGTAAGCTTGGCCCGCCGTTTTTTGCAAATGACGATCAAAAGAACAATCGGCCGGGACGTCACCGGATCGGTTGCCCGGTGATCCGGCAGTGTCGAGCGGGCGTTGTCGTTCACCGGGATTCAAACAACGGAAACCAGAAAGATGGCCGACCCCTTCGAAGAAATGAACCAGCAACTTGACGCGATGCGTGACAAGTTGGTCGATGGCGGAATCAAGCAAGTCGAAACCGGCGAGCTTGCTGTCATGTTTTACGAGTCGACGCAGATGATTGACGCATTGGAAGAAATCTCATTGCGAGGCACACAATTAACCGAGGCGATTACCGCGATCGGGAAGGCGATCAACGCCGAGTGTGAACGGCGAGAACACAAACAACCAACCCGAGGGGAAAAGTAACATGACCAGCAGCCAAAACATCGACGCGGGCGGAGCGAGTTTTGCGTTATCGCTGAAAGACGACCTGACCCGTGATCTACAATCGTCGCTGTCCAACGCGGTCAAAGCGGTGCGTGGCGTGGTCGGGGAGATCGACCGGGAGATCAAGGCCCTTGGCCGGACCATCACGGACACCGGGAAGCAAATCGCCAAGATCGGGGCTGGCGCGAGTGCGTTGGGTGCTGGCGTGACTTTCGGTTTTGCTCGTGCGACCATTGCCGCCGGCGACTTTGCCGAAACGCTTTCGATGTTTGACGCGGTGTTCAAGGATCAATCTGAATCCGTCCGGCGATGGGGCGAGAACTACGCCAAGACCGTTGGCCGATCACGGGGGCAACTGTTGCAGTTTTTGGCAGACGCCCAAGATACGTTTGTGCCGCTGGGATTCGACCGCAAGGAGGCCACCGAGCTATCTAAAACCGTCGCGAAGCTGGCGATCGACTTGGGAAGCTTTAAGAACATCGATGACGCCGACGCACTGCGTAGCCTGTTGGGCGGCATCATCGGGAACACTGAAAACTTGCGCCGGTTTGGAGTGGTCGCACAAGAGGCTCAAATCAAGGCCCAGGCGTTATCGATGGGTTTCGACCCGTCAAACCTCACAGCGTATCAAAAGGCGTTGGCCATCTTGGAACTGACGCTAGCGGGCACCCAGGACGCACAGGGTGATGCGATCAAGACCGCTGGCAGTTTCGCTAACAGCGTGCGAGCGTTGAAAGCCGCATTCGGTGATCTGAAAAACGCAATCGGCCAACCGCTCTTGGAAATCGGCACGTCGTTCGTCCAAGGGATGGCGGCGGTTATCCAGTCGATCAACACGGTACTTGAAAAGTTCCCCCTGCTGACGAAGTTTGCCGCGGGTACGGCGTTGGCCGTTGGTGCTGTCGGTGCAGCGGCGACCGGGTTGGGCGTGGCGTTGGCAACGATGGGGACGTCCCTGGCGACGTCTGGGGCGTTGCTGCTGGTCTGGACGGTGCGAGCCCAGGGTTTAACCGCAACGATGGGGAAGATGGCAGTAGCGGCCAAGACCGCCGGACCAGCGATCGCAGCGGCAACGGCAGAAGCCGGTAAGGGTGCCGCGGCGATGGCGGCGGGCGAATCGGGGGCTATGTCGTTTGGTGCTGCGTTGCGAGCCGTGGGGGCGCGTATCGCTCACGTCGCCGAGGCTATCGTCCTGGCGTTTCGGTCGAACATCTTCAAGGCCGCAATGGGCGGCATCATTCGCGGTCTGCGTAACATCGTCACAGTCGGCCGGCTTGCGGGATCTGCCATCATCGGCATCGCCAAGACTGGACTGATGGCGTTGGGGCGTCTGCTCGTTTCGCCGATCGGCCTAATCGCCGCTGCGACCGCCGCGGCGATGAAGGGGTTAGAACTGTACTACCGTCGCGCCGAACAACTGGCGAACAAACGCGGGAAGCAACTGGACATTGAGCGGGTTAAGTTGGTGCGTCAGTCGTTCATCGATGCCGGCCAAACGCCACCGCATGACCTGTTCAAAACCTTCAATCCAAACGGTGCCCGCGTCGTCAAGAATCCGGCCCCTGAGCTTGCCGCACTGACCGCGGCCCAGCGTGGTCTGGTCGATGAGATCAACGCGATGCGTTCCCCGCTGGAAACCTTCCGGGAGCGGATCAAGGCGGCAAGTGAATTGCTTAACCGGGGCGAGATCAGCAAAGATCAATTCAATGCGTTTTCTCGCCAAGAGTTTGATCGGTTCCAACAATCCGACCCGGCGACCCAGGCACGCAACAGTCTTGCCGATCAACTGCGAACGCCGGCGGAAACGCTCCGCAAGTCAATTGCCGACGCCCGAAAGTTGTTTGCCGACGATGCACAGATGATGCGTCGCGCGGTCCAGGCCGCTATCGAAACCTTTAAGGCGACCGATCCGGCGGAGCAATTGAAACAGCAACTTATGACGCCGATCGAGCGGATGCGGCAATCCATCGCCAACGCTCACAAGTTGTTCGCAGGCCAACCGGAGTTTCTTCGCCGCGCGATTGCCGCGTCCGTGAAAGAGTTTAAGGCAAGCCAACCAAGCGCCGCTGACGATCCCGGCGTGAAAGCCGCTGAGGGGATCAGGGACGCGATCAAAACCGACGCCCAACGAGTCGCCGAGAAAATGGCCGAAGCGGTTAAGTTGGTACAATCTGGCCACCTGACGAAAGCAGAGGCCCAGGCGTTCAACCGGCAATTGCGTGACGACTTTTTAGGCGATGCCCCCGGCAAGCCAAGTTTCCAGCAGATGGCGGCACAAAGTGCTCACGTAGCTGCAAACATCGGCAAGTTCGCCCCAAGCTTCGACAACACGTCATCGGAAGAAAAAGCCTACAGGCGGAAGACAATCGAACTGCAACAGGAAATGCGAAAGGAACTGAGGGACATTCGACGACGACGCCCTGCGTTTATCTGATGGATCAATTTAGAACTCGGACGGAGCTTGATCGAATCCGCGTCAAGCATCGGCTACCGCACTCCACTCTCGGCGAAATGCAGGCCGAAGTGTCGGCGTTTGTCTCCGCCGGCATGGACGTTGACGAAGCGTGTCAACTGGTTGGATTGCCCCGCCGGCTGTATCGGATCGGTGCCGCCGGCAATGAGCGGATCACGCATCTACCGACGCCGGCGGAGATCGAAGCGTTGACAATTCGCATCCGTGCGGGCGAGCGTATCTGTACCCGCCGAAGTCAAGAACGGTGGTTGAAGTACAATGAAATGATCGAAGCTGGCGACCCGGATTGCGAATCGTTCGACCTGGCCGGCCAGATCGCCGAGGATGCGTGCACCCTCCCGCCCTGGCTCTATTCCGCCGATGAAGAAAAAGAAACGCGATCGCGTGGTCGATGATTCAAACCACCTTTTGACGCTGGCCGAAGTTGCCAGAATCGCAAACGTCAAACGCGATGACGTTGACCGATGGATTGAGACGGGAGGTTTGAAGTCGTTCCCGATGCCGGGGTCCACTCGGCGACGTGTGAGGCGTCGAACGTTGAATGCGTTCCTGGCCGAGCTGCGGGAGTGAAGTACTCCGCCGCCGGATCCGGTGACGCGGCCGGCGGTGACGCGATGGCGGCAAAATGCGATTTGTGTTGACACCCGCCGCGGATCTGGCGTAGATTGTTGGTGCTGTTGATCGGGCCTAGTAACCCGGTCGACTTGGCCCTGACTTGTGAATGTCAGTGGCGACGAAGCAAAGAACTACCATTCTGAAACCATTGAGAAATGATTAAGCCGCAAGATTTGGGGGAGTCATCCCGAGCTTTGAACCAGCATAGGCTGGCGAGCGACGGACCCGACCGGGAGTAGTTCCCCGGTTACTACCAGGTCTTGCGGCTTAATCGTGCGCGGTCCGAGAGGTCCGCAAGGAGTCATCGAATCGATGGCCTATTTATCCCTTACCGAGGGTGCCCGGCGTGCAGGCGTTCATACCGATCGCGTCCGCAAGCTTGTCAAAGCCGGCATCATCCAGCGGTATCGCGTCCCCGGTTATTTGTATCCGGTAATCCGTGAATCAGACGTGGCCACCATCCGGCGGGAATGCCCTGCCCGGTATCTGCCACCGGTCGAAGTTGTGATCGGCGTTCCCTTTCGCGATCCGACGCCCCAAGAGATCCGGGAGCGTTGCCGCGTAATCCGCGAAGCGGCGCTACAGCGTATCCCGGACCCACGAACTACGCATTACGCCGACACGCCAAAGCCGCCGGCCATCCCATCGGCCGATGCGATCCTACGGCGTTTCCGTGAGCGTGCGGTGCGTCATGTACGGCGACGATCACGACGGCAACTGCGGATTGCCGGTTGAGTTGCTTGTGCGCAATCGTGCACATTCCAAAAGTTGCCGCCGGTGACAACTTTCAAAACTTCACCGGCATCACGTCCCAAACCAAAAACAAACTGATTCATAAGGCCGAAACTATGCAAGCCACTGTTGAACTCAAAAATCTGTCCCAAATCCGCCAACGCCGCATCGACATGCACAAGGAGCGGCAAGCGATCGCAGCCGAAGCAAAGAAGCCAACCCGCCCGTTGGCCGTTAAAGTCGCCGAGGCGAAGAAACCCAAGGTCAAACTGGTCTACACGGTCGAGCGTCTGGAACGCTACGACGTCGTGCTCGGCACCCTGGAACGCCTGGCGATCGATCAGCCATTGGACGCCCAGCCGTTGGCCAAAGCGTTGCTGGCAAGCTTGCTGCGTCTGTCATGGGCGCGAGTGTCGGGCAAGCCTGCGACCAATCCCGACCCCTGCGACGTCCCGCACAAGTTGTTCCTCCGCCAAGCGATCACCAAGCCGGCGCTTAAGCGGCTGCAATTCGCGATCAAGAAGAACGCCACGACATCGAATCTGCTGGAATGCTGCAAAGGTCTGTTGATCTGGTTGGCGTCCGATCCTGACGCCGTGCTGGCGTGATGACAACAAGCCCCTGACCTGAGACGGGGGCACGGGACCGGCGGGATCTGGTCGCACTGTTGCCGCACTGCGAACGCTCCGCCGGTCTTTTCTCCGAACACTGAAACCGATCACCAAGGCGAACCCATGAAGATCACCGAAACGCGAAACGGCTACCGGGTCCAGGCCAGCACCCAACGAGAGAACCCCGCCATTGCCGCTATGGTCGCGTTGCTGGCGATGGCTCCCGAGATCACCGACGACGAACGCCATCGGCACAGCGAGCTAGCAGACGGCCAAACGTGGCGGAATTGGTGCGAGATCCCGGCGCGGATCTGGTCGGGACCGATGGCGGCGATGGCTGGCGGATTGGACAACTGACGAAAAAACGTAATAATCCAAGCGGGCTAGGCTTAGCGGCCGAACCGCCGGAAACCTTCACCGGCTTGCCCCGCTTTTTTTTGAAGGGACAACATGAAGGGGTTGTCACAGTGAAGATCAAAAAACAGGGCGGACAGAAGCGGGCCGCTATCTATCTGCGTATGTCATCGAGTCCACAAAAGGACTCAATTTCTCAACAGCGTGAAGCGTGTCTCTTATACGCCAGCGACACCGGCTATCAGATTGTTGGCGAGTACGCAGACGAAGCGATCAGCGGCGTATCGTCCGAGCACAAGCGGAACGGTTTTCAAAAGCTGGTCACGGATGCCGAAGCGGGGCAGTTTGAATACGTCGTCTGCTGGTCGCAAAGCCGCGCGAGTCGATCGAAACCACGTCAATTCGTCGCCGAGATGAACCCCTTGGCTGACGCTGGCGTGAAGTTGGTTTTCACCGATCGCGGTGTCGTGGACATGGACGACCTACCGGGGTTCCTTATGTCGACGATCGACGCGCACAGTAACAACGACTACGTGATGAAGATGGCCCGTGAAGTGGTCCGCGGCCAGAACGACAAGCGAGCCGCCAAGGGGCTTTGGGTTGCTGGTCGCCCTCCATTCGGTTTGGCGACCGTGAAGGGTGGCAAAATCATTGTCGGAGATCCTGACGACGCCGAGACAATCCGCCTTATGTTCAAGTGGTACGCCGAGGGATTCAGCGACCGGAGTATCGTTCACAAGCTTGCCGATGAACGGGGCGTCACCAAAACGCAGCGATTCGTTCAAAAGGTTCTGACCAACCCGCTTTACGCCGGCGACTACCGTTGGAACGCCAATAGCAGCGGGCGGTTCTTTGCACTGCGTGACGGTCGGGTCACAAAAGACTTTGAAACCGGCAAGAACGCCGAAGCTGACGTCGTGTTCATCCCGAACAATCACGAAGCCATCGTCGACCGGGAGCTATTCACTCGCGTTCAAATGATGCGTGCCGAGCGATCGACCAAGACAACCCCGTTCCGCAACGGCGGCGAGCACCTGTTGACCGGATTGTGCCGATGCTCAAAGTGCGGGCAGAAATTCACCGGGCACCGATACAAGGGCAAGAACGGCAACCCCGACCGGCTTACCCTGTCATGCAATGGATACCGGCAAGGCACCTGCCAAGCTAACTACGTAAATCAGCGCGACGTCGTGGCGTCAGTGGTCGCGTCATTCGATCAACTGATTGATCAGGACAAGGCCGATGCACTGCGGGAGGCCTACGCCGATTCATTGCGAGACGATCGCCCTAGCGTCAACGTGAAGGCCCTGAGAGCGTCTCTCGCGACCGCACAAGCCGACTACGACAATCTACGCGGCAAGCTGGCGAAACTTCCTGACGATCTGCTGGCAGACTTCACCGACGATCTGCGAAAGAAGAAAGCCCAGATTGAAAAACTACAATCGCGAATCGACGCGGCAAGCGTGCCCGAAGTCGATCAGTTAAGCCGATTCGATGAACAGCTAGACATGCTCGGCGACGTCGTGGGAGAACTGAAAGCCGCTATCGCCGAAATAGCCGATACCGAACCGAGGTTAGTTCGAAACTTGCTGGCGACGATCTGCGAGTCGATCAAGCTGGATGTGACCGACCGAGGAAAGGGCAAGTCGCCAAGGTTCGAATTGATTGATGGTGAAATCACCGTGAAACCTGGATTTAACTTGATACCCGCTTCCTAAAGCTGGTGTCGCAGGTTCGAATCCTGCCGGGGGTGCTGAGGATGGCAGGTGTTGGCAGCAAGACAAGAAAATGGGTGACAGGAAAATGGCGTGCGTGTGCCCCGCATCGTTTTCCATTGGCAGGCCCATTCCGCCAGCCGGCCCTCTCGTTTCAGCAACCCATTTTCTTGTCACCTATTTTCCTGTCTCTCGAATTCTGACCCGACGCCTCATTTTTCTGCCCACCATTTTTCTGCCATCTCTGAGCAGCGGTTTCGCTGGACGAAAGGCCATGCAAAATGCCCGGACGTTAAGATTGGTTGCAGGATTGCCGCGTTGGCGGATAGGCTTGATCGGTCGGGTTTACGTCTCACAGGTGGGTGTGTCATTGATGTATCACGGGTCTTTTGTCGGTCTGTTGACCGTCTTGCTTTGCAGCGCCGGTTCTTTGCGCGCCCAAGAAAATGACGTCGGGTCGGATTCCACAGACGTAACGCTGGTCACGCAGCGAATGCAAGTGATGCGCGATCATGCGATGGCGATTCAGTTTCGTTCGAGTAACGCTTCGCATGCCAAACAAGTTCGTCCAGAACCGTTGTTCCGGTACGACGATATTCCTCGCGGCTATTTGGATGGTGCGGTTTGGCGCTGGGGGGAAACCGGGCGACCGTTAGCGATCGTCACGACGGAACTTCATCCGAAGTACTTGGGTGCCGGGCCACGCATCGTTTACGATTTTCTGTCGTTGGCAGACTTTCCGTTTACGGCGACGTCAAGCCATTGCCAGTGGCAACCGTCCATGTCCGCGGTCCAGTTCAAACAAATGGCCGATGCACCGTCCCCCGTGGCGACCGCGGCGGGTCGAAAGATTCAAATGAATCGGCTGATCCAAGGCTTCGTCGCGTCGCAGGTCGTCAGCGCAGAGACGTCCGATACCAAACGGTTGAAATTGCGACTGCTGCCCCGACCGATCGACGTCTACCAACCAGACGGACCGGACAGCAACGGTGCGGTCTACTTGTTTGTCGCAGGACGAATGCCCGGTGTGATCGTGTTTCTCGAAACCGACGGTCAAACATGGACGTACGGTATCGGTCGCCTGTCCGCTCCCAGCACCTTGGTCGTCACTCTTGACCAAACCGAGGTTTACCGGGTGCCACCGAACTTCGGGACTTGGAGCGGTGGCTACAACGCAAGCAATGCGCCGGTCGACATCCCTGGGATCGATCGATCACGCTAACGAACGATTTGCAAATCTGATTTGATTTCTGACAGGTCGATCGCATGTCATTCCGTGCGTGTATAAACAGCCGGGTACACAAACTCGGGCTGCTTGGGCGGACACAGATACGTGAATCGTTCGCTCACCGGTTTCCCCTCGTCGACGAGTTGGACGGCCAGTTCAGGCGGTGATTCGCCCTCCAGCTGGAAAGTCAAACCGACCAGCAGGTCGCCCGATTCAGTTCGTTCTACCGACTTGCGTAACAGCGATGCGCGCATCAGTTGAACATCCACACCCATGTGGGCAAGCACATGGGCTTTGTCGAGCGGTGTTCCTGAGAATCGAATCGTCATGTCAATCGACTGCTCATCGGAATCACGCTTGACGTCAAAATGAGTCGCACGGGCAACGTTGACTTGACGGCCGTAGTCCCCGGCAAAGAAACTCACCGTGTAGTTCAATTGGACCGGCTCGTCCACCGTCGGCTTCGAATCGGGGACCCAGTAGGCGGCAATATTGTCGACGCCTTCATGCGCTCCCGGCAACTCCAACAATTCAATCACGCCATCGGTCCATGCTTCGTCCGTCGTTACCCACACGCTGGGACGAAGGTCATAACGTGCATTGTGATCATCATAGTGGTAGAAGGATCGATTTCGCTGCATCAATCCGAATCCGATCAATTGATCAACGGCGATGCGGCTGACCGAGGGATAACTTTGTCGCGCAAAGGCGCGCCAGGTCCACTCGCTCGCATCGTCTGACGACGACGCGTCTGGATCTAACTGATTGGAGTGCCGCCGGTTTGTGGTTGCGTTTCGATGTTGCACGAGCAATCCGTCGCTGTCGTGGACGGCCGGGCGAGCATCCTTGGGCGGTCCGTCCAGCCCGTCACCCCAGATCCACATGCTGGTCAACGGAGCCAGCGCGACCTTGTCCGGGGTGCTGCGAAAGTGAAGCGTTGATTCGACCTGCAATTGGGATTCGTGCATGCCCGGTGTCAGTTCAAACTTGTACGCACCCGCCACACTGGGGCTGTCCAACAGTGCAAGCACGGTCACACGATGTTGGTCGTGCTGTGGTCGGATCACCCAAAAGCCGCGAAAGAAGGGGAACTCTTCCTCACGGTTCATCGCGATGTCGATTGCCAACGCTCTTGCGGAGGCCCCATAGTGGGTTGCACCGCTGCGGCCGCGAAAATAGCTGGCCCCGAGAAACGTCAATAATTCCTGACCGCCGCTCATCCCATCGATGGTGCTGACCAATTTCAATCCTGCATGTCCCGCATCGCAGGGAATGGCATCCGGAATCAAGGGTGGTTGATACTGGAAATCTGACTTCGAAAACATCACCTCCTGTGTTTCGCCATTGCTGATTGTGAAGATGCGAACCTTGTCGCGTTGGACAAATCCGCGGTGAAAGGTTTCCAGTGAGGTCGGCCGTTCGTTCCACCAGACGGCATGCTTGGGCCGGAATGAGATCCGCCGATAGTCATCGTACTGCATGCTCGCCAAAACCTCCGGCAGGACCGATCGCGGTGTCGCCGGACCGTCAGCAACCTGCCGAGCGAGGGTGCACAAACTGCCATAGTCGACGACATCTGTCCATTGGCCAATCGATCGGTCGGACGCTTGTGACATGGGGGGGCAACCGATCGTGACCAAGAGGATGAGTGGGACCATGACGAAACGCAGATGAACCATAGCGGACTCCATAGAACGAAAGCGGCAGAACGTGAGCGGCCAATGCATTGCGATAGCAAACCCGATTCAGTCAATCGACCGCCGCCAGAACGGCGAACGACATTTGAATCGGTTCACAAAGAATGTGAGCCAGCCACGGCTTTGCAATCCCCATGCCGATGTTGAAACGACCGATGGCCATCGGTGTTGGTTGAGATTCGAGCAGGCGTTGCTCGTTTGTCGTCCACCCGACGCAGCCTGCCCGACGGCAAACGATTCCATCTCAGTGAAATTGAAATGAAGCTTCCGCGCGGAAAGAAATTGGAGCAGGGTCACTCTTCCGCTGCAGGCGGTTAGACGGGGACTTAGTTTCCCCTAGCAAGTGAACTTTCTTTCGTCTCGGCCTGTGTCGTTAGGCGATGTGCCGCGGAAACAATATCAATGCTCGCGATCGGCACGCCGTTTGAAGTTGGGGGCAACAAGTGTGTCGAACTTTTCCACCCGTGTCCCCGTCGATCGGCGGACACCTTGTCTTGACTTTGTCTTTGGAACTGAACCCATGTTCGTTGCTTTTGATACGAATCTGAATCCTCAACCTGTTGTCTTCTTAAGCCACCCGGCAGAGATTCAACAACCGGTTTCGCTTGTCACGTTGATTGAACGATACCTTGATGCCAGCGGATCTGCTGATCGCCGGTCGAACCACTCGATCGCCGTTCTGATCGCCGAGCGAACAGAGCGAGTTTGCGGTGAGCAAGGTGATCTGATTCGTACCGCACTTCGATTGGCCGCCGACCAGGTTGCCAGCACGGGAAACCGGCAGGTCGTGCCGTCGCCACAATGCAGTGTGATGCAACCGGCGCAACCCGTTCGCCGCGCCGCACCGCTGCGACTGAGTTGGTGGACAGGTTTGATTCTGTCGTACCGCTTCACCGCGTCTACGAGTGCCGGTACGCGATAGCGTTGCTGCCTTGACGGTTTTCAGCGTTCGGCTAAGTCTCTCGGTCTAGGTGAAGTATGGATAACTCAGTGAAAACTTCCAACTCATCCGTTCGCGTCACGGTCATCATGTTGTCGCTCGGGTTGACTGCGGTTGCGACGGCTAGCGACCTCGTGATCGTGGGACGCAGCAGCGGGATCAATCTGTTCGAAGCATTCAGCGCAGCAATCTTCGCGTTGTTGTTTGGTTGGATTGCATTTTCGTTCGTGCTCGCAACGCTCGGGTTTCTCTCGCTGCACGGTCGGCGTCGCGCGTCGACGAAGTTAACGCTGCCAAACGCGTCGAGCCTCGATCCGGATAAAAAAGAGGACGCCCAATCGCTGCGTACTGCGGTGTTGATGCCGGTGTACAACGAAGCGCCGGAACGCGTGATCGCAGGGATCGAAGCGATGATTGGTGATCTGCGCACGTACGATGCGACGGATCAATTCGACTTTTATCTGCTCAGCGACACCACGCAATCAGAAGTCTGGTTGCAAGAGGAGTTGGTGTGGTCTCAGTTTGTCCAACGCGTTCCCGATTGCCGGGTGTTTTATCGGCACCGGCCGCACAACAAGTCGCGCAAGGCAGGTAATATCGCTGACTTTTGTATCCGCTGGGGAGCGAGTTATCCGTACATGATCGTTTTGGATGCGGACAGTTTGATGTCGGCTGCAACAATGCTGGAGATGGTCGCGCGCATGCGAGCGGACACCCAGTTGGGAATTCTTCAAGTTCCCCCGGCGCCGGTCGGGCGAAATTCCTTGTTCGCGCGTCTGCAACAGTTTGCGGCGCACGCGTACGGTCCGATTTTTGTCGCCGGATTCGCCAGGTGGGCAGGTGATGACGGAAACTATTGGGGACACAACGCGATCATCCGTGTGCGAGCTTTTTTGGAGCACTGTGATTTGCCGGTGTTGCCAGGAAAAGAGCCATTGGGTGGAGCGATCCTCAGTCACGATTTCGTCGAAGCGGCGTTGATGGTGCGATCGGGATGGAAGGTGCAGATCGCGACAGACTTGCAAGGAAGCTTTGAGGAATGTCCGACCACGCTGGCAGATTATGCCCAACGCGATCAACGATGGTGCCAGGGAAATTTGCAGCACGCTAAATTGTTGACGGCCGAAAACTATCGGACGCTCAGCCGATTTCACTTTGCCAGTGGTGTGTTGTCCTACGCCGCATCGCCGATTTGGATTGCATTCATGATGCTGTGTGTCTCTGGGATGCTTTATGACCACTGGATCCACCAGGCGGGCGCCATTGCCGACGATGCCGTGTCGATCGGGGCGATCACGCTGTTTTCGATTTCCATGATCGTGTTGTTCCTGCCCAAACTGTGGGCCGTGATCCATGTCTTGTCGGACCACGCTCGGGTCAAAGCGGTCGGAGGGGCAATGCGTCTGATCTCAAGTACGGTATTGGAGTCGATGTTTTCCGTTTTGTTGTCCCCGATTATGGCTCTCTATCATAGTTGGTTCGTGTTCGCAGCCTTGATGGGAACGAGTGTGAGTTGGTCGACGCAGAATCGCAACGAACATTGTTTGCGGTGGGAAGAGGTCACGCGACAGTTCTGGACCTTCACCGCAATGGGCTTGGCATTGACCGCTTTGATCGCATGGTGGATGCCGCCCTTGCTGGTTTGGTTTTCACCGGTGTTGATCGGGCTGGTTGTGTCGATTCCGTTGGCGAAACTCGCGGCAAGTGTCTCAGCGGGCAAGGCACTCAAACGTGCCGGGCTGTTGCTGATTCCTCAAGAGACGGAGCCCTGCGACGTCATTCGGAATCACCGCCACGCCCTGGAGCGATTGGAGGCCGAACGCGCCTCGACCGGCGAGTTGTTTGAGAGGTTTATTAGCGAACCCTCGCTGCATGCACTGCATCAACGGATCCAACTCGCAAGCGACGCCAGTGTGACCATGCACGCCGACGATGCGCGTGAGCTTCGCCATGTGATCGATGTGGGCGGCGTGCGGTCGATTCCCCCGTCGTTGCAGCGTGCATTGCTGTTGGATTGTGAGGCGTTTCGTGAATTGCATTTGGACGTCGTGCAACAATGGCAACTCCAGGCCGCTGACCACGAATGATCACCGCCCACGCTATTCCTCTCTCGGAGCGACACGTTCATCGTCCACTTCGACGAACGTGACCGACCGAACCATCTGATCCACGAACATGCCGCCGGCGCGTCGTGCTGGTATATTCTTGTTGATCAATCTCGCACGCATTTCGTTCTAAGCATCGCAACCCATGGAACATTACGACTTTACCGAACTCGACTCCCAAGGCCGTCAACCGCAGGTCGTGCATCGCTCGGACTGGGGATCGCATGCTGATTTGTGGAGGGGCGTGTTGGAAGGCAAGGACATCGGGACAGGCGTCACGGTGCTGTTTTACGCAACCGATGAAATCGGCAAGGGGCCACTCTGGCACGTTCATCCGTACGATGAATTGTTCATCGTTCGCAAGGGAAGGGCCCTGTTCACCATCGGTGACAAGAAAATCGAGGCAGAGACCGGCGATGTGCTCCTCGGACCCGCCAACATCCCCCACAAGTATCACAGCATCGGCCCCGGCCGGCTTGAAACAACCGACATCCACCTATCGGATCGATGGATCCAAACAAACCTCGATGACCCGGAACTGGCAAGGTGATGGGGGCAAAACGATGGGGGCAAAACGATGGGGGCAAAACGATGGGGGCAAAACGATGGGGGCAGAATGATGGGGGCAGAATGATGGGGGCAGAATGATGGGGGCAGAATGATGGGGCAGAATGATGGGGGCAGAATGATGGGGGCAGAATGATGGGGGCAGAATGATGGGGGCAGAATGATGGGGGCAGAATGATGGGGGCAGAATGATGGGGGCAGAATGATGGGGGCAGAATGATGGGGGCAGAATGATGGAGGCAGAATGATGGGGTGGCAGAACGATGGGGTGGCAGAACGATGGGGTGGCAGAATGATGGGGTGGCAGAATGATGGGGTGGCTGGTGAATTTTCTGGTTTTATTGTGCATGCGTTCGGGACACGACGACCGGTTGCTGATCAGCCGGTCCCGTTTGGCTTTGGTTCTGGTGTTCCAGTTGGTCGCTTCCGGCGTCGCCGTTGCCCAGGTCCAGTTGGCAAATGTGTTTGCCGATCGGATGGTGCTGCAACGCGAGTTGCCGGTCCCGGTCTGGGGGACCGCGGATCCGGGGGCGAGTGTCCAGGTGGCGTTCGATGGCCAGTCCCACACCACGATCGCCGATGAACAGGGTCGGTGGCGGGTGACGCTGGCGGCGATGAAGGCATCGGCGTCTCCGCGTGAGTTGGTCGTGCAGTCTGAAGCAGATCGAGTCGTTCGCAAGAACGTTTGGGTCGGCGAGGTTTGGTTGGCTGCCGGTCAGTCGAATATGGCCTACACGACACGAGCCATGGCAAGTCGACTCGCCAAGGGACAAGACTTGGTGTCAGCCGCGGACTTTCCCGCGATTCGGTTCTGCAGAATCAACGAACCGGATTCCCCCCAGCCGCTTGACGACCTTCCCGCGATCGCACAGTGGGATGTCTGCACGCCGCAAAACGTGCTCCAGCACTCCGCCGTGGCCTTTGTCTTCGCCCGCCGATTGCATCAAGCATTGCAAGTTCCCATCGGTGTGATCGACTGTTCCTGGGGCGGCAAGCCGATCGAGCCGTTCATTCCGGTGGACGCCTTCGTCGGCCATCCCACCCTGGTTGAACTGGCCGCCCGGGCAAAGACGGGCGATTTTGAAGGCATCCAAACCATGCCCGGAGGAACGTACGTTCGCAGTTCCAGTTGGCTGGCGGGGACGATTTACAACGGACGCATCGCGCCGCTTGTGCCCTACGCGATTCGTGGGGCCATTTGGTACCAGGGTGAATCCAATAGTGGAAAGGGCGAGGACCCGCGTGACTATGAACACAAAATGCGAGCGTTGGTCGAAGGCTGGCGTCACGCCTGGGATCGCGACCGTTTGCCGGTTTACTTTGTCCAGTTGCCGCAATGGTCCAGTTACGCCTGGACGTATCTGCGGGAGCAGCAGCGGCGTGCACAACGCCTGCCTCACACCGGCATGGTTGTGACCATCGACTTGGACAACGGCAATGACATCCACCCGCCGAACAAGATCGACGTCGGAGAGCGACTGGCGAGATGGCCGTTGGCCAATGTTTACGGACGAGAAATCGAAGCCAGTGGGCCGATGTTTCGCGAGGCAAAGATCCGGGACGGTACGGCCACGGTTTCATTCGAACATGCCGAATCGGGCCTGATGGTCGGACGTGTCGCGGGCGTGCAATCGATCCAGCCGAGTCACGAGGATCGGCTCAACGGGTTCGAATTGATCGGTCCAGAGGGACGGTGGTACGCCGCGGAAGCTCGGATCGAAGGGGGCACGGTGGTTGTGTCCAGCCCCGAAGTGACGCAGCCGATCGCCGTACGCTATGCCTGTCATCCGGAAGCCGAAGCGGGCCGGGCGTGGAATCTGTATTCGCGGGAAGGGTTGCCGGCGTCACCGTTTTGTTCTGATTGGAACCTGATGCCCTACGATCCCGATGAGAATCCGATGCCGAAGAAGTGAGGTCGGTAAACAATGGGGGCAAAACAATGGGGGCAAAACAATGGGGGCAAAACAATGGGGGCAAAACAATGGGGGCAAAACAATGGGGGCAAAACAATGGGGGCAAAACGATGGAGGGGAAGGAGAGGCAGAGGAGGGGAAGGAGAGGCAGAATGATCCGGGGCAGAATGATGGTGGTCTAGGGGGTGGGAGACGATGCGGAAGTGAGTGCTTCTTATCATTCTGCCACCTATCATTCTGCCTTTATCGTTTTGCCCCCATCGTTTTGCCCCTACCCCCGTCAATCCGCCAGCGGTTCGAATTCGAGGATCGGTTGATCGACCGCCAGCGTTTCGCCGATGTTTGCCGTGATCTTTGAAACCCGTCCCTCGCGTTCGGCTCGCAGGACGTTTTCCATCTTCATCGCTTCGATCACCGCCAAGTCCTGCCCCGCGTGCACTTCGGTTCCCTCTTCGACTCTCAATTGCGTCAGCAGGCCGGGCATCGGCGAGAGCAGGAAGCGGCTCGTGTCCGGCGGTTCTTTGATCGGCATGCAGGCCAGTAGGTCTGCCGCCCGCGGGGTCAAGACCATGATGTCGATTTGGGATCCCCAGTGGAACAGGCTGTAGTGCATGTTGCGACGTTCGACCTGGATGCAAATCGTTTCGCCGTTGACCGTGCCGCGGAACAGCGGTTGGCCGAATTGCCAGTCGCTGGTCACACGATAGGTGTCCGTTCCGTAGGTGATCTCATGGCCGCCGGGTAGCGGGCGCATCGCCACCGGAGACTGCTGGCCGTCGAGCATGATGACCCAGTGATCGTCGATGTTGCGTTCGTAGCCCGGCAATTGACCGCTGATCCCGGCGGCCCGGTCCATGTAGCGTCGATGGATCGCTGCGGCGACGACGATCAGCAACGCGGGATTCTCGTGCACCAAGTCCGACGGATGGAAACCGTCGGGATACTCCTCGGCGATCAGATTGGTGCTGATGTTACCGGAGCGAAAACGGGGGTGTTCGATCAGCGCGGCCAGAAAGCTGATGTTGTGTGACACGCCGCGGATGTAGAACTCGTTGAGCGCCTCGCGCATGTGTCCGATCGCGGCGTCACGCGTCGCTCCATAGGTGATCAATTTGGCGATCATCGGGTCATAGTGCATCGAAATCTCTGCGCCTTCATAGACACCGGTGTCGACGCGAACGACCTCGTTTTCTGGCGGCGGACAATAGCGAACGAGTCGACCGATCGACGGCAGGAATCCGCGGAGTGGATCTTCCGCATAGACCCTCGATTCGATCGCCGATCCGTTGAGTTGGACGTCGGACTGGGACAACGGCAACACCTCACCGGCTGCGCTGCGGATCATCAATTCGACCAAGTCCAACCCGGTCACGTATTCGGTGACCGGATGCTCGACCTGCAACCGCGTGTTCATTTCCAGAAAATAGAAATTGCGGTCATTGTCGACGATGAATTCGACGGTGCCCGCCGACTCGTATTGGACCGCGCGGGCGAGCGCGACCGCCTGGTCACCCATCGCCGAACGGGTTTGGGCGTCCAGGAACGGCGAGGGCGCTTCTTCGATCACCTTTTGATGGCGTCGTTGGAGTGAGCATTCGCGTTCACCGAGATGGATCACGTTGCCGTGTTTGTCGGCGATGACTTGGATTTCGATGTGCCGCGGTTGTTCGATGAACTTTTCGATGAACACCCGGTCGTCGCCGAAGGACGTTTTCGCTTCGCCGCTGGCGCGTTGGAATCCGTCACGGCATTCGTCGTCGTCGCGTGCAATCCGCATCCCTTTGCCGCCTCCGCCGGCGCTGGCTTTGATCATCACCGGGTACCCGATTTCCTGGGCAATGGTGACGGCAACGTCCGGGGACTCGATGATGTCGGCATGACCGGGAACGGTGTTGACGCCGGCCTCTTGGGCCAGTTTCTTGGACGTGATCTTGTCGCCCATGTTCTTGATCGCATGGACGTTGGGACCGATGAACGCGATGCCGGCTTCTGCCAACTGTTCGGCGAAGGCAGCGTTCTCGGAGACGAAACCGTAGCCCGGGTGGACGGCCTGGGCGCCGGTGTCGCGGCAGGCCTGGACGAGTTTTTCGATCACGAGATAGCTTTCGGCCGAGGGCGGTGGGCCGATCAGCACCGCCTCGTCGGCCATCGAGACGTGGAGCGCATCACGATCCGCTTCCGAATAAACGGCGACCGTTTGGATGCCCATCTTGCGGGCGGTCTTGATGACGCGGCAAGCGATCTCGCCGCGATTTGCGATCAGTATTTTAGTGAACATGATTTTCTTCTTGACCAATCTTTTAAAGCGGAATGTTTCCGTGCTTCCGCCAAGGGTTCTCCAGTTTCTTGCTGCGCAGCATGGCCAACGATCGGCAAATCCGCTTGCGTGACATCCGCGGCATCACGACGTCATCGATGAAGCCTCGCCGCCCGGCGATGAACGGGTTGGCGAACTTGACGCGGTATTCTTCGGTCAGCGCGGCGATTTTTTCGGGGTCGCCCAAGTCTTTGCGGAAGATGATCTCGACCGCACCCTTGGGGCCCATGACGGCGATTTCCGCACTCGGCCATGCCAGGTTCACGTCACCGCGAAGGTGCTTGGACGACATCACGTCATAGGCACCGCCGTAGGCTTTGCGGGTGATCAACGTCACCTTGGGGACGGTGGCTTCGGCATAGGCGAACAACAATTTCGCACCATGCTTGATGATCCCGCCGTATTCCTGGGCGGTTCCCGGCATGAACCCGGGAACGTCGACCAATGTCAAAATGGGGATGTTGAACGCATCACAAAAGCGAACGAAACGCGCCGCTTTGATCGACGATTTGATGTCCAAACAACCGGCCAACACCAACGGCTGGTTGGCGACAATGCCGATCGGATAACCATCCATCCGGGCCAGCCCGACGACGATGTTCTTTGCATGCTCGGGCTGCAGTTCAAAGAAATCGGTGTCGTCGACAATCTTGAGGATTAGCTCTTTCATGTCGTACGGCATGGTCGGCGAATCGGGAACGAGCGTATCGAGCGAGGGTTCGACGCGATCGGACGGATCCGGGGTGGGGCGATGCGGCGCGTCGACTCGGTTGTTGGCCGGCAGGTAGTTGATGAAACGCCGCACCATCGCCAGCGCTTCCACGTCGTTTTCGAAGGCGCGGTCGGCAACACCGGACACGGTCGAGTGCGTCACCGCTCCGCCGAGTTGCTCGTGCGTGACCTCTTCGTGGGTCACGGTTTTGACCACATCGGGCCCGGTCACAAACATGTAGGAACTGTCTTTGACCATGAAGATGAAATCCGTCATGGCCGGCGAGTAGACGGCGCCGCCGGCGCAGGGGCCCATCACCAACGAGATTTGCGGGACGACGCCGGAGGCCAGGACGTTGCGTTGAAAGACATCGGCGTAGCCGCCGAGTGACGCGACGCCTTCCTGGATCCGCGCGCCGCCGGAATCATTGATGCCGATGACCGGTGCGCCGACCTTGATCGCATGGTCCATGACCTTGCAGATCTTTTCGGCGTGGGCTTCGGACAACGAGCCTCCGAAGACGGTGAAGTCTTGGCTGAAGACGAACACGACGCGACCGTTGATCGTCCCGTAGCCGGTCACCACGCCGTCGCCCGGAATGCCTTGCTGGTCCATCCCGAAGTCTTTGCAACGATGTTCGACGAACATGTCCCATTCTTCGAACATCCCGGGATCCAACAGCAGTTCGATCCGTTCCCGTGCCGTAAGCTTGCCTTTTTTGTGCTGCGCATCGATCCGTTTCTGTCCGCCGCCCATTTCGGCGGCCTTGCGCATTTCTTCAAGGCGTTTGACTATATCCTGCATGATGCTTCTCGTTCAATTGCGTCGAACCCCGGTGAAGGCGTTCGCGTGACCAGGTTTTTATCGCTGTGTGGAGTGACTTGCTATCCATTCCGCCGCCAAGGGCCAGAGATTCCGCTGGGCCTGTGAGCCCACCGCCAAACCGATGTGCCCGGCTTCGATCGATAAGGACGTGACATCCCCCGAACTGACACGTTCTTTGATCGCCAGTGTCGATTCTGGCGGTACCAAGTGATCCCGCTGGGCGACCAGCAGCAGGATCGGACAAGTGATCGCTGCCAATCGGATCGTTTGACCGGCGAGAACCATTTGGTTGTTCACCAGCCGATTCTCTTGATAGAGCATCGAAACAAATTCGCGAAACGTCTCCCCGGCGATGGGGATCGTATCGCCGGACCAACGCTCGATGGTTTCGAAATCGTCCAAGAATTCCGTATTGTTCGAATTCTCCATGAAGGACAGTTGCTTTTCCGCAAAGTTCTGCACGGGTTTCATCAACTGGAAAACGAGTTGCAAAAATTCACCGGGGCAATTCCCAAACGCGTCGATCAGTCCATCGACGTCGAACGTTTCCGGTCGTGCCCACAAATTCAATAATCCGCTCTCTCCGTCAAACTCGATCGGCGCCGCCATCAGAATCAGATTGCCAATCCGTTCGGGATGCAACGCGGTATAGAGGGTCGACATCGTGCCGCCCATACAATAACCGAGCAGGCTGAGTCGTGGGCTGTGGGAACGCTGACAAATGAAGTCGACGGCGTTGTTCAACATCGAACAGACGTAGTCTTCCAGCCGCAACGCCGAGTCCGAATCGTCGGGGTTGCCCCAGTCGATGACATAGACGTCGAAGCCGCGATCGAGTAACCGCCGGACCACGCTGCGGTTGGCTTTCAGATCCAGGATGTAGGGGCGATTGACCAACGCAAAACAGATCAGGACGGGTTCGGCGAAGCGGACCTTGGCAGGTTGGAAGTGCAGCAACTTCAGCGGTGTTGCTTCGTAAACGACTTCGAACGGCGTGGCCCATTTTGACGGTCGATCCGGAGTCTGTGGTGAAACGCCGCCGCCGCCGCCACCGCCGGGGCCACCACCGTGGATTCGGTTCGGCACGCTTTTGGTTTCGGGAAAGAGTTGCCCAAAACTCATCGCCAGTGCCCGGACATCGCTGCTCAATCTGCCCGCTTTCACTCGGGTGTCCGCCGGGTCGAAGTCGCCGGCCAGCTTTGCGTCGATCAGGGTATCGATGTGTCGTTTCAGCAGTTTCAAAAAATCGGAGCTGCGGAGATAGGCTTCGGTTGCCTGGCCCCACAGACCAAACCACTGGCGTCGGTGGGTCTTCGGGTCGGCATGGGGATGGGACGCCTGTTGCAGTTGATGTGCGTTCTCGGCCGCCTGTTTCACAGCCCGGGTCCAACACGCCACCAGGGGTGGCCAGGTTCGTTCGGTCGCACTCGGTTCGTCGATCGGTTCGTTCATGCACGGCTCGAACTGCGTTGGGTTGCGCAGGCGTTGACGGAATGGATGCACGGCGTTGCCGTTTAGAACAGGGTAACCGTTCCCGCGTAACAGGGTTCTAACCCGGTTGGGGTTTCGATGACCAGAGCACCCTCGTCGTTGATGCCCCGACATCGTCCCGAAACGGTGCGTGTTCCGAGGTCGACTTGGACGGTGCGGTTGGTCAGTAAACATCGTTCTCGCCACATGGTTCGTAGTTCATCGTCGCGGCAACCGATCGATTCCAGCCGATGCTGCAATCGATTCAGCACAGCAATCAGTACATCAGTCAGCGGAAACGGGTGTCCGGCGACGTCACACAGGGCAATTGCGGTCGCCTGCAATTCCTGCGGTGCCCGCGACAGGGAGTTGTTGACGTTGATCCCGATGCCGATGGCCAACCGTCGTGGATCGGCCGTCGGCAATTCGATCAAAATGCCGCTCAGTTTGCGTCGCCGGCAGTAGACATCGTTGGGCCATTTGAGTTGCATCGGGGACGGAGCACCCATTTCCTCGAGCGCCTCGCAGACGGCCAGGCCGACGGTCAGCGATGCTTGGGGCAAACGCCGTTGGGGCAGCCCGGTGTCGAGCAGCAGCGTCAACGTGAGCGCCCCCGAGTCGGCCCACCAGTGATTCGCGCCGCGGCCACGACCAGCGGTCTGGGACTCGGTCAGAATCAACACGGGGCCTGCGGGGAGGCGGTTGCGGGCAAGTTCCTGGGCGCGACGATTGGTGGAATCAATCGCGGGATGAAAATCGACCCGCTCAACGAACGTCGACTTGGTCAGACGATCCAAGTCGGCGTCCGAGAACAGAACGTCCCGTCGGGGAGATTCCCGCGAGGGGGCTTCCCGCAATGCTGCGTCCTGCGACTTGATACCTCGATGCATCGCTCTTCCTTCGCGTCTTGATCGTTACGATCCTGCTTGGGTGACCAACTCGCTCAGTTTACCCATCGCCTCTTGGTACTCTTTCATTTGAGCTTCGGAGGCTTCGCGCATGCAGTCGAGCGTCTTTCGGAAGAACTGCTCGGTGCGTTTGCGAAACTCTTCGGGATCGCTGGACTCGCCGACCTGCAAGGCTTCTTCGAAGGACTCCAAAGCGGCTTCGTACTGCTGATCCAGAGTGGTGCGATGTCGATGCGCCAATTCGGAGAGGACAGCGCCCCACTGCTTTTGGAATTCACGCACTTTGTCGACCCACACGGATTGCGGCGAGGGAACTCCCGGCCATAATGCAGTCCACTGGGCAATCGCTTCCTGTTGCATCTTCAATCCGGCATCGGCTGCCTTCTTCATGTTGTCAAAGACTTGATCGTACACGTTCGTTTCTGTTTTCGTAGTCATTGCATTCGCTCCTTTTTGTAAGCGTCGGTTCCAAACTGATGCCTGTCGGACGATCGGTCCGGCGGACGTCCCTGCAGCGGTAACAACGCTGCAGTTTTTCTAAGTGGCTTTGTTGTCCGGGAGGATCACGGTTCTGATGACCGACCAACCGATCTTGATCAAGCGGTATCCCAATCGCCGTTATTATGCCAGTCACACCAGCAAGTACGTGTCACTCAGGGACATCGAAGAGATGGTGATCGACGGCCACACGGTGGAGATCCGTGACAGTCAGTCGGGCGAGGACATGACCCAAGCGGTTTTGATTCAAATCATCATGGAACGGCATCCGGATAAAATTTCGTTGTTTCCCGCCGAGATGTTGCATTTCATTCTTCGGTCCAATGACCTGATGTCGGGCTTCTTCGGCGACTACTTTCGACATTCTCTGACCTATCTCGATTACTTGCGGCGGCACAATCCTGCCGCCACATCTCTGGCTCCCATGCAGTGGATTAAATCCTGGTTGGACAATGTTTCGGCGACCAACAAGGCCGACCCGGCCAACCCTCCGTCGTCCGAGTCCGCTCAACTGGCGCTTCGCGTGAAGCAGCTCGAAGAGCGGATCGAACAGTTGGAATCCGAAGACGACTAGGCGGGGCCGTGCCATCCGGCGTCTGCCCACAGCTCGCCGCTGACCGCCGAGTTGGAGATCATGAAGCAAATCGCATCGGCAATCTCTTCGGGTTTGATCAGTCGTCGCAGCTGGGTGTAGGGCAACACGTTCTTGTCCAAGAAATCTTGTCCCAACGCCCGGGCCATCGGAGTGTCGGTGAATCCGGGGTGGATGATGCCACAGCGGACGCCGTGGAAGATCGCTTCTTTGGTCAACGTCGCCGCGGCACCTTCCAAGCCCGCTTTGGCGACGGCGTAAGAGATCTGTCCCTTGTTCCCTTGCGACGACACCGAACCCAGGAAGACGACAACGCCTTGGATCAGCTCGTCCGGATCCCAACGCTTCAGTCCACGCTGGCGGCGATCTTCGGCGATCCGGGCCACCATCTCGATGCCCCAATAGATCGGCGCGATCAAGTTCACCTCGGTGACTTGGCGGAAGGTTTCCGTCGGATAGATCTGGGCCCGGCCGGTCTCTTTGTTGATCGTCACGGCGAGCGCATCACGGGTGATCCCGGCTGCCGGAACACAGATGCTGACGATGCCGTATTTTTCAGCCGCCTCGTTGAAGACGCGTTTGCGGAATGCCTCGTCCGTCGTGTCGCCCATCTTCGCTTCGGCCACTTCACGGCCGGCCGACTCGTTGATCGACTTGGCCAACTCCTGGACGCTGTCGCTGCGGTCGACCAGCATCACGGCTTTGGCGCCGCGGGCAGCTAATTCCCGCGCCACCGCTTCACCGATCCCGCTGGCCGCACCGGTCACGACGGCGACTTTTTCACGGATGTTTTTGTAAACGCCCATCGGCAGTTCCGGGGCTGCTTGCAGTTCGGGTTCGGGTGCTTTCGTGATCATCTCGGTTTGTCCCTGTTCGCTGGTGTTGGTCGTTTCGTTTGGTGGTTGCACTGCACCGGACGGTGGCACTGCAGTCTTCGTTGGCGTTTCCGATGCCGGAGCAGCACTGCCCGCCTCGGCCTCTTCGGTGAGCCCCAGCACCGAGTCCATCGCAGCCAGCGCGCCGTCATAGCGTTGCATCGCCAACTGACGTTGGGCTTTGGCCAGACGCAGGGCGGCTGCGGAGATCGGGTTGGCAAGCCCGCTCTCTGGATCCACCATCGGGGCAACGGGCCGAGCGGTGAAGCCTGGCCAATAACGCGTCCAACCCCGCAGCAGATCCTGCTGCAGTTTGAAGTTCGCTTCGGTGGCTTGACGCATGCCTTGGAGCATCACATCAAGCACGTTGCTGTCTGTTTTGAACATAGGAGAGCCTCCGGGATATCAGTGGTGGTGCTATTCCAAGGACAAACAGGCTCCTTGCAACGCCCGATTGCTGCAATCGCAGCAAAGTGGCAGCGTGCAAACGTCGTGCCGCGGCAAAAAACACGCTAAAACGGCAAAACGCTCTAGCGCAGCTGCGTCAAAAGTGTGCGGTTGCACACCCGGGCGCTGCATACCGCCCACTTTCGACGGCCTTGCGGGCCGGGTGCAGCGGCGGAAGATTTTCGGCGGCGCAAAAAGTTCCGATTCGTGTTGTTCCGCCGCTACAACCGAACGGTCCGGCGGAGCGGCGCGAGCGGTCTGTCGATTGAGTGAGCCGCGGGCGCGCAAGCGGCCGGGCATCCCGGCGCCTGCCCGAGGCCTTACGGCCGGCGGCTCACCATTGCCTTGCATCCCTTGTCCCTTGTTCCCGGGCTCCGCCTGGGAACACACTGTCATGGAGGCTCCCGCCTCCTGGCCGCCGTCGGCGTGTGGCGAGCGGCCACACCCGGCCTTGCGTTCCAAGGAGTAATGGAAGGTGTTAGCGGAACGGCGCGAGCCGTCCGGTGTGGGCTTGGGAGCAGCTTGCAAGACCGGAGGGCTCGCGGGCTGTCGGTTTTGTGAGCCGCGGGCGCGTAAGCGGCCGGGCATCCCGGCGCCTGCCCGAGGCCTTACGGCCGGCGGCTCACCATTAACTCAGCAGAACCCGACTCAATCGATAGCCCGCTCGCGCCCTGCCGCTAACAAGTAGCACCCCGATCGGTGCCAACGTCCGACGGGAGAGCGGCAGCGATTTCAGGATCCTGGGGGGAATTCAGCGAGTCGCCGGAGGTCTGCGCAGCGCCACCCGCGGAGCGCACCACATGGACCGCTGGTGACGGCGAGTGGCAGAGCGACGTTGCAGAGCGTGCGATGGTAGCCACAAAACGAGCGATTACGCACGAAACAACGGAACGCACATCGCGAGCGCCACGCCACCGCACAGTTTGATCGGAATCGGTCGGAACAGGTACCGATCAATGGCTAGAAAGTCTGGATGATTCCGCGCGCCAGTGCGCTTGAATGCGTGTTTGCAGATCGCTTGTGTCTGCGGGTTTACCCGTCGTCGATTCACGCTGTCGGGCACGGTGCGTCCCCCATGATTGGTATAGCGTTTGCTCAAGCTGACGCCATTGCCCACCGAGGAGTTGATTCTTTGAAGTGGCAAGTCTGGTGTCCTTGTTCCCGCACTCGGTGCGAATCATCAAGGTGCCGTGTTTATCAACGTGTTGTAGAGGAGAGCCAGCGAGATGACGCGTGAAGTGGTGGTACTCAGTGGCGTGCGGACACCGATCGGAGGATACGGCGGCAGTTTGAAAGACACCCCGCCGTGCGACTTGGCCGCAAGGTGTGTGAAGGAAGCGGTGAAGCGTTCGGGCGTGAAGCCGAACGATGTCGGACATGCGGTGTTTGGAAACATCATCCATACCGATGCCCATGATCATTATCTGGCTCGCGTGGCGGCGATCAAAGGCGGCTTGCCGCATGAGACGCCCGCGCTGACCTTGAATCGGCTGTGCGGCAGCGGATTGCAAGCCGTCATCACGGCGGCCCATGCGATCATGTTGGGAGATGCCGATGTGACGGTTGCCGGCGGTGCCGAGAACATGAGTCGTTCGCCGTACAGCTCTGCCGCGATGCGGTTCGGGGCGCGGATGAACGACACCACGTTGGTCGACATGATGGTCGGTGCGCTCAGCGACCCCTTCGATGACTGTCACATGGGCGTCACGGCGGAAAACGTCGCCAAGAAGTACGGGATCTCGCGTGAAGACCAGGATGCGTTGGCCGTGGAGAGTCACCGCCGGGCGGGGGCTGCGATCGACCACGGGTACTTCAAAGCACAGATTGTCCCGGTCGACATCAAGGTCAAACGCGACGTGGTTCCGTTTGAAGTCGACGAAACGGTGCGTTACGGCGTGACGACCGAAAAGCTGGCGCGGCTGCCCACGGTGTTTGATCGCGAAGGCACGGTGACGCCCGGCAACGCTTCGAGCATCAACGATGCCGCGGCCGCCCTGGTGTTGGCCGACGCGGAAGTCGCCGAGAGCCGCGGGCTCAAACCGATGGGCAAGTTGGTCGATTACGCCTATGCCGGTGTGGATCCCAAGTACATGGGGATGGGGCCGGTCCCGGCGGTTCGCAAGCTGCTCGAAAAGACCGGCTTTGGACTCGACGACATCGACGTCTTTGAAGTCAACGAAGCGTTCGCCTCGCAAGCCTTGGCGGTGTGCCGCGAATTGGAGCTGCCGATGGATCGTACGAATCCCAACGGCAGCGGGATTTCACTCGGCCACCCGATCGGCGCGACCGGTGCGATCCTGGTGATCAAGGCGCTCTACGAACTCAATCGGACTGGCAAGAAACGAGCCCTGGTGACGATGTGCATCGGCGGCGGACAAGGCATTGCGGCCATTTTTGAGCACATCTAACGGCATCACTGGAACTGTACATCACAATTGAATTGACACGGAGCACAAGACAATGGGAAGGGTCGACGGAAGAACGGCATTGATCACCGGCGGGTCACGTGGGATCGGACGCGCGATCGCGTTGGAACTCGCCCGCGAGGGTGCCAGGGTCGCCATCAATTTCTCCAGCAATGAGGCCAAGGCCCAAGAAGTGGCCGACGAGATCAATCGCGAAGGGGGGACGTGCATTTTGGCGCAGGCCAACATCGGGGACCCCAAATCGGCGCGGGCGATGGTGCAAAAGATCGCCGATGAATTCACCCATCTGGACATTCTGGTCAACAACGCCGGCATCACCCGCGATGCGATGTTGCCCCGCATGACCGACGAGCAATGGATGGAAGTGATTCAAACGAATCTGGGCGGTTGCTTTTTCTGCACCTCGGCCGCGATCCCGATCATGACGACACAAAGTTATGGCCGGATCGTCAACATCAGCTCGATGAACGGTCAGTTGCCGGCGATCGGCCAGGCCAACTATAGCGCCAGTAAGGGTGGCATCATCGCTTTCACCCGCACGGCCGCCGCGGAACTCGTTCACTCGGGCATCACGGTCAACACGATCGCGCCGGGGTACACCGACACGGACATGTTTGAAGCGGTCCCGCCGGTGATTCAAGCCAAGATCCGCGGTGGGATTCCGATGGGACGATTTGCCCATCCCGAAGAGATTGCCAAAGCCGTGACCTTCCTGGTCGCCGACGGCGACTACATCACGGGGCAACAAATCAACGTCAATGGTGGAGCCTTCATGTAAGGCCGACCGCGCGCGTCGCAGCAGACGCCACGATCGAAGAGGTTTTTTCGCGAAGTTTATAGGAGCCAATAGAACCAAGATGTCGCAATCCAAAGACAATCAAACATTCGACCCCTTCGATCCGACGGGCATGCTGAAACAAATGCGCGATTCCAACATGGAATCGTGGTCGAAGATCATGACGGACTTCGTCAATACCGAGGCCTACGCCGAATCGACCGGCGCCATGCTGGACGCCTGGCTGACGACCAGCGGGCCGTTTCGCAAAGCCATGGAATCCAGCATGGCTCAGGCGATGGCTCAACTGAACATGCCCACTCGCGATGACATCACACGTCTGGCCGAGCGTCTGACCAATATCGAAATGCGGTTGGACGACCTCGACGCACGTCTGAGCGAAGGGGCTTCATCCAACGACACGCAAGCAACCAACTGAAGGGGAATGACATGACCACGAAAGAATCGACCCAAGCGGTGGACGCCGGCATGCCATCCTTCTCCGACGTTTGCGAAGGCTGGCATCGGGCCGCCGAGAACCTGGACCGGTTCAACCGGATGCTCACCACCGACGCCAAAATCGCCCAAACGCCGAAGGAAGTGGTTTGGACGCTCAACAAGGCCAAACTGTATCACTACATCCCGGTCGTACCCGAACAGGATCGCAAGCCGGTGCCGTTGTTCATGGTGTTCGCCATCATGAACCGGCCGCACGTCTTGGATCTGCGGCCCGGCCACAGTTTCGTCGAGTACATGCTGCGGCACGGTTACGATCTCTATTTGATGGACTGGGGGGAACCCGGTCCCGAAGACAAGAACATGTGCTTCGATGATTACACGCTGGAATACCTGCCGCGTGCGATTCGCAAGTTCAAGAGCATTTCGGGGGCGGAGGAGTTCAGCATGCTGGGCTGGTGCTTGGGCGCCTTGATCAGCACGATGTACGCGGCGCTGCGACCCGATGATGGGCTGAAAAACCTGATGCTGCTGACCGCACCACTGGACTTCAGCGACCAAGAGGCCGGAGGTTTTACCCGTTGGTCCAGCAACCCGGCGTTTAATGCCAACACGATCGTCGAAAAACTAGGCAACGTCCCGGGTGAGATGATCGATTCGGGCGCCAAGATGCTCAAGCCGATCGAAAACTACTTCGGCAGCTACAGCATGTTGTGGGACAAGATCGAAAACCCCGGAACCGTGGAAGCCTGGCACGCCATGAACACCTGGGTCCGCGACATCATCCCGATGGCCGGTGGCGCGTACAAGCAGTTGATCAATGAGCTTTACAAAGAAAACAAGCTGGTCAAAGGAACGCTGCAACTGCGCGGCGAAACGGTCGACTTGAAAAAACTGAAAGCCAATTTGTTCAACGTGATTGCCGAAGCCGATCACATCACACCCCCGTGCCAGTCCGAGTCGATCATGGACTTGGTGGGCAGCGAAGACAAGGAACTGTTTCGAGTGCGAGGTGGGCACATCGGCATCATGGCCGGACGCGGCGCCGAGAAAAACACCTGGCCGCACATGGAAGCCTGGCTGTCGGAAAGGTCGGGTGGCTGAAATGATCCCCCGTTGGGAATTCCTGCTCGATGAAGCCTCGTTCCGGTCGATCCTGCCTCCCGAACACGCGCAATTTTCGCGTCCGATTCGGGAGGGGTTGAGTCTGTTCCTGGGCGGTCTGCCGCCGGAGCAACAGATTGCGATTGTGCGGGCTCAAGCCCAATTGCCACCGTCGGCGTCGTTTTCACAGCGGCTGGGGGTTCTCGCCCGCAGTTCGCCGGTGTTGCACAAGGTCGGCCAGATTCTGGCGCGTGACAAACGTCTGCCGCTGGAATTGCGTGGCTATTTGAGCGAGTTGGAAAGTCTACCGCCGGTGGTTTCGCAACCGGTGCTCGAGCAGGCGATCACCCAAGAACTCGGGCCGCTGGACCGTCTGGGCATCACGCTCGGACCGGCGATTGCCGAAGCCAGCGTCGCGGTGGTCGTCCCGTTTGATTGCGATCGGCCGCTTGACGGCACGACGACGACCGCGGGCGTGTTCAAGATTCTCAAACCCGGTATCGAACAACAACTCGATCACGAACTGCGTCTGCTCACACAGGTCGGCGAACAATTGGATCGCCGTTGCGAAGCGTTGCAGATCCCCGAGCTCGACTATGAAGACGCCTTCAGTCAGACGCACGTCAAACTGCTGGACGAAGTGCAGTTGGAAAACGAACAGCGGCATCTGGTGGAAGCCAAGGCGTTTTTTGCCGATGAACCACGGGTCCAGATCCCCGAACTGCTGGAGCACTGCACCAAACGCGTGACCGCAATGGAACGTCTCAGCGGCGGCAAGGTCACTGACCACGGACTGTTCGGCGGGCGTGAAAAACGGGAGCTTGCCGCGTTGATCGGCGAAGCGTTGATCGCGGCGCCGGTGTTTTCCAAACGCGATGCCCCGATCTTTCACGGCGATCCACATGCCGGCAATCTGTTTCTGACCGACGACGGTCGCCTGGGAATCCTGGATTGGAGTCTGGTCGGACGATTGGGGACCGACGTCAGGCGAATGATCGTGCAAATCTCACTGGCCGCGGTGACACTCGATGCACGCGGCGTCGCCCTGCGGATGGCGGAACTGGCGGGGCCGCAAACGCCCGATGAAACCGCACTGAAGGCAGTCGCCGAAAAATGGGTCGCGTGCGTTCGTCGCGGTCGATTCCCCGGATTGAGTTGGCTGGTCGCGATGCTGGACGAGGCGGTCCAGCAGGCCAGATTGCGAGTGCCCGAGGATTTGATGCTGCTGCGCAAATCGCTGTTGGCACTCGAGGGAGTCGTGATGGACGTCGGCGATCGGACGGGATTGATCGATCGGACACTGAACATGGAATTCATGCGACACTTCGCGGTGGAACTGCCCCAGCGTTGGTTCCACCCACCGTTCTCCAATCGCTTTGCCACACAGCTTTCGAATTTCGATATAACCCAAGCCCTGCTCGGCGCCCCCACCGCGTTGGCAAGTTTCCTGACCGGTCACGCCTTGGACGCGATCGAAAGTTGCCAAGGCAAGGCATCCAACACGATGAATGTTTCCCATTAACAACGGATGATCAAAATGGCGGTCAAGTCTTTGAATCACATCGGCATCGCGGTGCAGTCGATCGATGCCCACAAAACCTTTTACGAAGGGGCGCTAGGATTGGAATTCGAAGGGTTGGAAGATGTGCCCAGCCAAAAGGTGCGTGTCGCATTTTTCCGCGCCGGCGACGTTCGACTCGAATTGCTGGAACCGACGTCCGAGGACAGCACGGTCGCCAAGTTCATCGAAAAACGCGGCGAAGGCTTGCACCATTTGGCCTACACCGTCGAAGACATCCAGGCCCGTATCGCTGAATTGCAAGAATCGGGTTTGCGGATGATCGATGAAAAACCGCGTGGGGGTTCGCATCAGATGCAGATCGCGTTCCTGCACCCCAAAAGTTCCGGCGGTGTGCTGACCGAACTTTGTGAACCGGCTGGTGGAAGTTAGGGGAGGGGGCGAGCTGGGAGCTCGCCACTCGCAAGCTTAGGCCACTTTACTCGAATTGAACGAAAGCACGATGACGGTTACGTTTCCCCGTGAATTTAGTATTCAAGATGATTTCCCTGCGGTCGACTACGATCAATGGCGGGCGCTGGTCGACAAGGCGCTGGCCGGCGCGCCGTTTGAAAAGAAGCTTGTCTTAAAGACCTATGACGGGCTGGGCATTCAACCGATCTACAGTCGCCGCGATGACAGTGGCCGAGACGACCCGATGGGTTTCCCGGGTTTGGCGACCCGGGTTCGCGGGGGACGTCCGCTGGGATCGGTCCAATTCGGCTGGGATCTGCGTCAGGAATTCACCGCCCCCTGCCCGGCCGCCTGCAACCAGGCGATCCTGGCGGACCTCGGCGGCGGTGTGACGTCGATCCAGATCCGGCTGGACCAAGCCGCCCGCCAGGGGCTCGATCCCGATGACACGGCGAGCGGCGGTTGCGTCGGTCGCGATGGCGTGATGGTCTACGGCGTGGACGACTGGGAGAAACTGCTCGGTGACGTTCAACTGGAAATGATCACGGTGGCGTTGGACGCCGGCGCGGCATACTTTCCGGCCGCGACGACCCTGATGGCCACTTGGAAGCGGCGCGGCGTCTCGCCGGAAACCGCGCGGGCGGCGTTCAATGCCGATCCGCTAGGCGAACTTGCCCGCCAGGGATCATTGCCGTCGGATCCCCAGTCGGCGCTGTCCCAGTTGTCGGATTTGGCCCGTTGGACGTCCCAGCATTACCCACGCGTCACTGCGGTCGGCGTGGATAGTTCGCCGTACCATGACGGCGGCGCGAGCGCCGCCCAGGACATCGCGCTGAGTTTGGCGACGGGTGTGGAATACTTGCGGGCGATGACCGACGCCGGGATGGACGTGGAAGCGGCGGCCAAGCAGATTCTGTTCCGATTCAGCCTTGGCACCGAGCACTTTCAAGCGATCGCAAAACTGCGGGCCGCGCGATGGCTGTGGTCTCGCGTGCTGGAATCGTGCGACGTGCCGGAAGCCTCTCGGTCGATGCAAATTCATGCCCGAACCGGCAACCGCGTGCTGACCAAACATGATCCCTACGTCAATCTGTTGCGCAACTCGGTGGCGGTGTTCGCCGCGGGCATCGGTGGTGCGGATGCGATCACGTCGGTCTCGTTCGATGTGATGGCCGGATTGCCCAGCGACTTCAGTCGCCGCGTCGCACGCAACAGCGCGTTGGTGTTGCAAGAGGAATCGCACCTGCATCGCGTCATCGACCCGGCCGGCGGCAGTTGGTTTTTGGATCAGCTGACCGAAGACGTGGCCGGCAAGGCGTGGGAGATTTTCCAGGAAACCGAACGCCAGGGTGGCATGCTGTCGGCGTTGACCAGCGGTTGGGTGGCGAAAGAAATTGCGGCCACCGCCGCGGCCCGGGCCAAGGATGTGGCCACTCGCAAACGCGGGATCACGGGCGTCAGCGAATTCGCCAACGTCGCCGAAGAGCCCGTCGTTCGCGATGCACCGGACCTGGATTCCCTTGCCGGGGAGGCCGCCGATCGGATTCGCGATGCTCGACCGGCCGCCCATCAAAGCCTATCGCTTGATGCGGCGGAGGACCGTGTTGCCGCGGCGGTTGCGGCGGCATCCGATGGAGCGACGTTGGGGCAGATCGCCGCCGCGATTGGACTGGGACGCGGCCAGAGTCCATCGATCACAGCGATTGAGCCGCACCGCCTGGCGGAACCGTTTGATCAATTGCGTGACGCCTGCGATGCCTGGCAAGACGCCCATGGCAAACGGCCAAGCGTGTTCTTGGCCAACCTCGGTCCCGTGTCCCACTACAGCGGCCGGGCCACCTGGTCGAGTAATTTCTTTGCCGCGGGCGGTTTCGAAGTGCTCGACAGCGGAGGCTTTGCGGACGCGGACGCTGCCGCGACGGCGTTTGGCCAATCCGGCGCGTCGATCGCCGTGATCTGTTCCTCGGACAAACTTTACGCCGACGTGGTTCCCGCGGCGGCGGCCAAACTGAAACAAGCGGGGGCCGGCTCGGTCGTGCTGGCGGGAAACCCGGGTGACCATGAACAAGCATGGCGAGCAGCGGGCGTCGACCGCTTTATCTTCATGCGTTGTGATGTGCTCGAGACGCTGCGCAGTCTGTTGACACAAGTCGGTGTGATTGAAGAAGGAGAGCCGGTACGATGACCTTGATTCCAAACTTTTCCGATGTGCCTTTCGAAAGCGAACACCGCGCCGCGGGTTCGATCGACGACTGGCAAGCGAAGGTCGCAGACCGCGCGGAGCAACTCCGCTGGCAGACGCCCGAGCAGATTCCCGTCCAGCCGTTGTACACCTCGGCCGATCGCGCGGGGCTGGACCACTTGGACACGATGCCGGGGCTGGCGCCGTTCTTGCGTGGGCCTTATGCGACGATGTACGTGCAGCGTCCCTGGACCGTGCGTCAGTACGCGGGGTTTTCAACCGCCAAGGACTCCAACGCGTTTTACCGTCGTAATCTGGCGGCGGGGCAGATGGGGTTGAGCATCGCCTTCGATCTGGCCACGCACCGCGGTTACGATTCGGATCACCCCCGCGTCAGCGGCGACGTCGGCATGGCCGGTGTGGCGATCGACAGCATCCAAGACATGCGGACGCTGTTCGAAGGCATCCCGCTGGACCGGATGAGTGTTTCGATGACCATGAACGGAGCGGTGCTTCCCATCATGGCGTTGTACATCGTGGCCGCGGAAGAACAGGGGGTGAAACCCGAACAACTGGCCGGCACGATCCAGAACGACATCTTGAAGGAATTCATGGTTCGCAATACCTACATCTATCCGCCCGCCCCGAGCATGCGGATCATCGCCTCAATTTTCGAGTACACCAGCCAGCGGATGCCTAAATTCAACAGCATCAGCATCAGCGGTTATCACATGCAGGAAGCGGGCGCGACCGCGGACTTGGAATTGGCCTACACCCTTGCCGACGGACTGGAGTATGTCCGCACGGGCATCGCATCCGGCTTGGACGTCGACGCCTTTTGCCCACGACTGTCCTTCTTCTGGGCGATCGGCATGAATTATTTCATGGAAATCGCCAAGCTGCGGGCCGCCCGGATGATCTGGGCCAAGCTGATCAAACAGTTCAACCCCAAGAACCCCAAGAGTTTGTCGCTGCGGACCCACAGCCAAACCAGCGGCTGGAGTTTGACCGCTCAAGACGTTTACAACAACGTCACGCGGACCTGTATCGAAGCGATGGCGGCGACGCACGGCCACACCCAATCGTTGCACACCAACGCGCTCGATGAAGCCCTCGCCCTGCCGACCGATTTCTCGGCCCGGATCGCGCGGAACACGCAACTGTTTTTACAACAGGAAACCGACACGTGCAAAGTCGTTGATCCGTGGGCAGGCAGCTACTACGTCGAACGATTGACACACGATTTGGCCCAGCGTGCCTGGAGCCACTTGGTTGAAATCGAAGAACTCGGCGGGATGACCCAGGCGATTCAAGCCGGGATTCCCAAGATGCGGATCGAGGAGGCATCGGCACGCACCCAAGCCCGCATCGATTCGGGGCAACAAACCTTGATCGGCGTCAACAAGTATCGGTTGGCGACCGAAGATGACATGCGTGTGCTGCACGTCGACAACTCGGCGGTGCGCAAGTCACAGATCGCGGGTTTGAAACAATTACGATCCGAACGTGATTCGTCCGACGTCGATGCGGCGTTGGATGCATTGACCGAAGCGGCGCGCAGCGAACAGGGCAACCTGTTGGAACTGGCCGTCAATGCGGCGCGTGCCAAAGCGACGGTGGGGGAGATTAGCGCGGCGTTGGAAAAGGTTTACAATCGATACGAAGCGCCCGTGCAATCCGTCCGCGGCGTCTATGCCGCTGCACTTGAGAGTGAATCCATGACAACGGAAGTGGGCCAAATCGTGGAGGCGTTTGAACGCAACGAAGGCCGTCGGCCGCGAATCTTGGTGGCCAAAATGGGGCAAGACGGTCACGACCGTGGACAAAAAGTCATCGCCAGCGCGTTCGCCGACTTGGGCTTTGACGTGGACATCGGCCCGCTGTTTCGCACACCGGCCGAAACGGCACGGCAAGCGGTTGAAAACGACGTGCACCTGGTGGGCGTCAGCTCGTTGGCGGCCGGTCACCTGACCCTGATCCCGGAACTCCGCAAAGCGTTGGCGGATCTGGGCCGCGAGGACATCATGATTGTCGCCGGTGGTGTGATCCCGCCGGAGGATTACGACGCGTTGTACGCGGCCGGCGCCGCCGAAGTGTTCGGCCCCGGAACGGTGATCAGCGAGGCGGCGATTCGAGTGGTTCGAGACCTCGCCGATCGACTCGGGTTCACGGTGGACGAAGCAGTCGAGACTCAAGATGCCTGATCGGAATTCAGCATGAAGCGTGATGTTCCACGACGCCGTCAATTGACGACGGAGGATTACTTTGTCGGGGTCCGCGACTGTGACATCACGGTACTGCCGCGAGCGTTGACGTTGATTGAATCCAACAATCCCGAGCACCAGCGGCAAGCCGAGACGCTGTTGACGCGACTGTTGCCCTACACCGGCAACGCCATCCGCGTCGGCATCAGCGGCGCCCCGGGAGCAGGCAAGAGCACCTTCATCGAGGCGCTCGGATTGCAATTGACCGCGCAGGGGCGACGGGTGGCGGTCTTGGCGGTGGATCCATCGAGCGGCATCAGCGGTGGCAGCATCCTGGGTGACAAAACCAGGATGTCGCGACTGGCGGCCGAACCCAACGCCTACATCCGTCCCTCCCCTTCGGCGGGAACGCTCGGCGGCGTGGCCAGCAAGACGCGTGAAAGTTTACTCGTGTGCGAAGCGGCCGGTTACGAAATCGTGTTGGTTGAAACCGTCGGCGTGGGGCAATCCGAAACCATGGTGGCGGAAATGACCGATTGCTTTTTAGCGTTGATGTTGCCCGGCGCCGGAGACGATCTACAGGGAATCAAACGCGGGCTGTTGGAACTGGTGGATGTGATCGCGGTGAACAAAGCCGACTCCGCGACATTGAAAGCCGCCGAACTGGCCGCCCACCAATACGAAATGGCCATCCATTCGATTTTGGGAAAACAAGATCATCCGCCGCAGGTGCTGACCTGCAGCGCGCTACACGACCAGCGGGTCGATGCCGTCTGGCAGGCCGTCCAGCAGCGTTACACGGCGATGAAATCCGGTGGCGACTTGGCCGCCAAGCGAAGTCGACAACAAGTCCGCTGGTTGTGGGCGATCATCGAAGACCGAATGAAGCAAGCCCTCCGCAAGCATCCCGGCGTCCGCCGCATCCGCGAAGGACTGGAATCCGAAGTGCTTGCCGGCAGCCTGCCGCCCGAAGCAGCGGCCAGCAAAATCCTACAGACGTTCGGCATGCAGGAACCTTGCGGCATTTAATTTAGACCTGACGGAAATAGAACTGCAGTACCATGAGTATTCGAAAAGAGTTTTTGACTGGGCTAGAAGAACGCCGCGCAAAACTGCGTGCGGGCGGTGGCGAAAGCCGGCACGCCAAACGCCGCGAAAAGGGAATGCTTTCGGCACGCGAGCGACTGGATAACTTTTTCGACGCCGACACGTTTCAAGAATGGGGAATGCACGTCGATCATTCCTGTCATGAATTCGGGATGGAGAACAAACCGATGCCCTGTGACGGCGTGGTCACCGGAGTGGGACGCGTCGGCGGTCGGCCGGCCGCTTCGTTCAGCCAGGATGCGACCGTCGGCGGCGGCGCGTTGGGCATGCGTCACTCCAAGAAGATTTGCGACATCATGGATTACGCGCTCGAAAGCGGGATGCCGTTTGTCGCGATCAACGATTCCGGCGGTGCACGGATCCAAGAGGCCGTCGACTCGTTGTCGGGATACGGGCAGGTTTTCTATCGCAACGTCATGCTTTCCGGCTGTGTCCCGCAAATCGGGGTGATCGCCGGCAACTGTGCCGGCGGAGCGGCTTACTCGCCGGCGCTGATGGATTTCTTGGTGATGACGCGTGAGAACGCCAACATGTTCATCTGCGGGCCGCAGGTCATCAAGGCGGCAACGGGCGTCGATTGCACGATGGAGGAAATCGGCAGCGCGGCGGCCAACGCCAGCATCAGTGGAAACGTTCACTTCGTCGCCGATGACGACCAGCACGCCATGCAGATCGTCCAGCAATTGCTGTCCTACTTGCCCCAGAACAACGCAGAGAACCCGCCGCACGCCCTCGTGGAAGACCTGTGTCTGGATCCGGATCTGTCGATGAACGACGTGGTGCCGGAGAACATCAAAGACCCGATGGACATGTACGCGGTGATCGAGCGAATCGCGGACAAAGACAGTTTCTTGGAGGTCCATCGCGAATTTGCCCCCAACATTATCGTGGGTTTTGCACGAGTCGATGGTGTGGTCGCGGGCATCATTGCTAACCAGCCCAACGTGAAAGCGGGCACGCTGGACATCGACGCTTCGGACAAAGCGGCCCGGTTCATTCGTTTTTGCAACGCGTTCAACATCCCGCTGTTGACCTTGGTCGACGTCCCTGGGTTCCTGCCCGGCGTGGGCCAGGAACAGGGCGGCATCATTCGTCACGGGGCCAAGATGTTGTTCGCCTACGCATCGGCGACCGTGCCCAAGATCACCGTCATCATCCGCAAGGCCTACGGCGGATCGTACCTGGCGATGTGCAGCCGCGATTTGAAAGCCGACATGGTGTTTGCCTGGCCGACCGCCGAGATCGCGGTGATGGGTGCCGAAGGTGCGGTCAACGTGCTGTACCGCAAAGAGCTGGCCGCGGCAGACGACAAAGCGGCGATGCGTGAACAATTCATCCAAGAGTACCGTGACCGATTTGCGTCGCCCTATTTGGCGGCGTCCCACGGAATGATCACCGATGTGATCGTCCCGGCGCAGACCCGAGCGGTCGTGTCACTTGCACTGCAGAACACGCTGAACAAAAGCGAGACCCGTCCTCCTAAGAAGCATGGTTTGATTCCGCTATGAAAAGATTACGCATCACCGTCGGAAATAAATCCTACGACGTCACCGTGGAGGATCTCAGCGAGACCGAAGCGTATCCGGTTCCGACGCGGCCTGCGCCCGCGGCGGCTCCGAGCGCCGCAGCGCCCGCGCCGATCGCCCGCCAGACGCCGACGAAAGCCCAGCCGCCCGCCGGTAGCGGCGCGGTCACCAGCCCGATGGCGGGCGCGATTCGATCGATCCTGGTCAAGCCCGGTGACGCGGTCGAGCGGGGACAAGGCATGGTCATCCTGGAAGCGATGAAGATGGAAAACCAGATCACCGCGCCGGTCGCCGGCACGGTGAAAAGTGTCGATGTCGCGGAGGGTGATTCTGTCGCCGAAGGCCAAACCCTTGTCGTCCTGGAGTAAGTGATGTTGCTGCTCGCTCAAGAGGAAAGCAAACGGCTGATCGAGTTTTCGTGGGCGCCCCTGACAGAAGAACATGGGATTCCGATGGCCATCATGGGCATCGTCGTGGTCTTTTCGGCGCTCGTGCTGATCGTCGTTTTTATCACCGTCCTGCCGCGTCTGGTTGCACCCTTCATTCAACCCGAACTCGCACCCCAAGCCGCGTCACCGGTCGTTCACGACGATGAACTGCCGGAAGAGATTTTGGTGGTTATCGCCGCCGCGGTCGCCGAAGCGTTGGATCGACCGCACCGGATCGTCAAGATCCGTGGCTTGGGAACCGGCGAGTATGCCTGGTCCCTGGAAGGACGCATGAAGCATCACATGTCGCACCGCATTCAACATCGAGACCCCAAATGAACGTCATGGAATACCTGAGCCAGAAAGTGGTCCAGCTGTACGAGACGACGGCCTTTGCAGGGCTGGAACTGGGCAACGTGGTGATGATGGTGATCGCCCTGGGATTCATCTATCTGGCGATCACCAAACGCTACGAACCCCTGTTGTTGATCCCGATCGGTTTCGGTGTCATCGTCGGCAACATGCCGACCGAGTCCGGTGTGCCGCTGGTCTACGCCGAAGACAGCGTACTTCGATTTCTGTATTTCGGGGTCGAGAAAGAGATCTACCCGCCGTTGATCTTCTTAGGCATCGGCGCGATGACCGATTTTTCCACGATGCTCTCCAATCCCAAACTGGTGCTGTTGGGTGCCGCGGCACAAGTCGGCGTCTTCCTGACGTACCTGGGCGCGCTGTGTCTGGCGTTTACACCCCAGCAGGCCGGCGCGATCGGGATCATCGGTGGCGCCGACGGTCCCACGGCGATTTTCCTCGCATCGAATCTGGCCCCCGAACTGTTGGGGGCGATCGCGATCGCGGCGTATTCCTACATGGCGCTGGTGCCCGTGATTCAGCCGCCGATCATGAGATTGCTGACGACGAAAAAGGAACGTTTGATTCGGATGAAACCGTCGCGCAAGGTGACGCGTCAGGAACTGATCATGTTTCCGATCGTCGCCTTTCTGATTTGCACCTTGTTGGCGCCCGGCTCGATCGTGCTGATGGGCATGCTGTTCTTCGGAAACCTGTTGAAAGAATGCGCGGTCACCGACCGGCTGGCGCTGACGGCACGCACGGCGATGATCGACATCGTCACCATCCTGCTCGGGTTTTGTGTCGGCGCGAGCACGACCGCCCAGTACTTTTTGAAGGGCGAGTCAATCTTGATCTTCGTGCTCGGTGCCGTTTCGTTTGCGATTGCGACCGGGTGCGGCGTGTTGTTCGCCAAGTTGATGAACGTGTTTTTGAAAGAAAAGATCAATCCGCTGGTCGGTGCCGCCGGCGTGTCCGCGGTCCCCGGATCAGCTCGCGTGGTGCAATTGGTCGGCCAAGAAGAAGACCCCGGCAACTATCTGTTGATGCACGCGATGGCACCCAACGTCGCCGGCGTGATCGGTTCAGCCATCGCCGCCGGTGTGTTGTGGTCACAGTTGGCGAATTAGTGGACGAGAAGCAAGGAGGCAGAATGATACGGGGCAGAATGATGGGAAACCTGGATGCATTCTACGCTGTGAAGGATTTTTTAGCGGTAGGGCGCGAGCCCTCCGGTGTTTTGGCAAAGATGAAGAACCGGAGGGCTCGCGCCCTGCCGGTAAAACCTAAAGAAACACAGGGAAAAGATGCTTCCTAGCGTTCCCCATCATTCTGCCAACCCGATCGCAACGGATCACGGCGTCGTCTCGATCAGAATCAGTTCCGGATGGAACCAGTGCAACACGAACAACACGATCGGTGGTGAAACGGACAGAATCAACAACGGTAGCAGGAGCAGGAGGATCCGCAGCTCTTCACGGCTGAGCAGTCCCGGAGGATCCAGATCGGCTTGTTGAACGGCAGTGGATTCCCGCCGCGTTTGGTTCGGCGACGGATCCGTCACCGCTGGTCGATCTGGCGGATGGGGCTTCGAATTGCAGTTGGCGATCAGTGCATGAATCATCGTGGTGCCCTCTCATGGTTACCCTCACCACCAGAGCAACATTTGGACCGACGGCGAAAGGATTGCCAAAACCGCTGTTCGGGCACAAAAACCGTCAACCCAGGTTGACGCCGGCAACGCGGGTTGCCACCCCAGCGGGACGCGTGGGCGACCGGCATCCCAGCGGGACGCGTGGGCGAGCGGCGTGGTGAATCCACAATCAGCACGCGCCATGGGACGTCGATTCTTTTACTGCAGGATTTGGCAACCGATTTAGATTCTCTCCCTCTGGGAGAGACGGCGTTTGCACAGCAAGCAAACGCCAGAGAGGGCCGGCGGCTCGCGAAAGGCTTAGCGACTTCAGCGACGATCGATGTGGACTGCATAACCGATCACCAGCCCCCTAGTATCTCGCCTGACTGGCAATTCCAGGCGATTTGATCATCGTTTGGGCTGTCGATGTTGGGTGGCTGCCTGCAGCGGTTTCCCAACACTGCTGTGTAGATCGTAATTTCCCCTAGGTGGTATTCAACGCCGTGGATGAGCTTGAGTCGCACAGCAGTTCGTTTTGAACCCGAACCGTCGCTCGATCGACCCAATCGCGTTATCGCATGTGGTCAGATCGTATTCACTAGGATGGGACTTAACTATGAAACAGAAGTACAACCGTGTCATTGGTATTGACGTCGCGTCAGACAAAATTGATGTCAATGACTCCGCAGGAAAGATTGCCAAACAATTGCCCAACACGATTTCAGCGATCAGCAAAAAGCTGTTCAAGAGAATCCAAGACACTGAAAATACATTGGTTGTCTGTGAAGCAACTGGCGGCTACGAATATCTGATTGTGGAGGCTGCTCACGACGCTGGTGTACCGATTTGCGTGGCCAACCCGAGGCAGGTCCGTGACTTTGCCAAAGGGCATGGCTATTTGGAGAAGACCGATGTGATCGATGCATTCATGATCCGCCGTTTTGGCGAAGATGTGGAAATCCATCTGACACCTCCTCGCACGGCGCAAGAGAAAGAATTTCTTTCAACAGTGCGGCGTCGAACCCAAGTGAAAGATTTGCTCTCCCAGGAGCAAAACCGACTCAGTCAAACCCGTGACAAGTTTGCCGCTCAACAAATCAAGGAAACGATTTCGCACCTGAAAAAGCAGCTAAAAAGCCTCGACAAACGCATCGAAAAGATGCTCAAGGACCTCAGTAAAGTCGATCCCAAAGTAGAAATCTTGTTCAGCGTCAGTGGAGTTGGTCCAGTCACCGCTGCGACACTCCTGGCCGAGCTGCCAGAACTGGGACAACTCAACCGAGGTCAAATTGCCAAACTTGTCGGTGTTGCTCCGTTGGCCAACCAAACAGGCAAGAGCGACAAGAAACGAAAGGTCCGAGGTGGACGTTCACAAGTCCGAAGCGTGCTCTACATGGCGACACTGGTTGCAACGAAACACAACCCAGTCATCAAACGTTTCTACGATCGGCTTATCGCCAAAGGTAAAATCAAAAAGTTAGCTTTGGTAGCGAGCATGCGCAAACTCCTGACGATTCTCAACAACATGATTCACTGCGGCGAATCATGGAAGAACCCTCAGGTCAATGCGAAAAAGGAGCAAAAGGCGACTACGGCACCGTCGCTAAACTAGGACCGTAGTCGCCATACGTGCTCGATGCGTCATTGACACACCGGCGACTGAGTTATCCCTGGCACGGTTGCATCTCTGCAGAGCCCTGTTGCGTTTCACCCAGCGGCTCAAGTTTACTGCTGCGCAACAATCGCGTCACCCAAATTTCCAAAAATCATTGAACACCGGCGCAATGCCTAAGAAAATCTCGGGGGTTCGGGGGCTGGCCCCTGACCACACTGGATCTCGGAATCGAAAAATCCAAGATTTTCGATCTGACCTCTTGCCACAATTTAAGACCGTCGCTCATCCCCAGCCCTTCTCCCCCACAAATCGACAAGCAAGCTTGTTGCGATTTGTGGGGGAGAAGGGAGCCATGATTCTTGCAGTAATAAAATCGACGCCCCTTGGCGAACGCCACGTGCTGGAATGCTCCTTTCGGGCGGATTTTGCTACACTTGAAACATGAATTGTGACCTCGACAGCAGCATTCCCGAATGGATCATCGAGCATCCAGAAACCACGGGAGTCTTCGGTGATTTGAGATTGGACATCAGCTGTGCCGGCAAATCGTTGCGGTACGTATGCGTCCATCAAGGCCTCAGTCCGCCGGAGGTGCTTGAGCGACTGCGTCAGGCCATCACGACCGCGCGGTCCGTTGACCGAAATACCCGTTAGGTTTAGGCTTACCGAAACAAGTATCTTTTGTACAGCTTAGGCGACCTCTAAGAGCGGGGGGGACGCGTTGCGATTGCGAATCCCATGAAGCTCACCACCCAGACCGACTATGCCTTGCGGACGTTGATGTTCCTGGCAACACGCACGGAGCGAGCCAACGTGGCGGATGTTGCCACGTTATTCGGTATTTCGACGAATCACGTCGCCAAGGTCGTCAATCTGCTCGCCCGGGCGGGCTATGTCCAAAGCACACGCGGCATCGGCGGCGGAATTGAATTGGCGCGTGCTCCGGAAGAAATATCGGTCGGTGATGTGATCGCGACCATGGAATCCGACACCCATCTGCTGTCATGCGTCGGCAGCGATGACTCCTGTGTGATCCACTCGTTCTGCAAACTCAAGGGGGTGTTGGCAGAGGCCGAGCGTCTGCAGCAGGAGTATCTCCAAGGCATCACGCTCGCAGAGGTGATTCCGACGCGGCGACAACTCAATCGCGTCGAAGCGTCGATTGAATAAGTGGCGTAAGCTTCCAGTTTGCGTTGCCTGGATCGCAAGCTGGAAGCTTACGCCACGTTATGGATCCGTCATTGCACACCGATGTAGATGGCGACTTCATCCGGTTGGGATGGGTCATGGACTTCGAAGTCCGCGAGGTAGCTGCGCGGCAGGTCGCTCTGCCAGATTTGCTGCCACGATTCGATCAGCGTTTTCGGCATCGGGCCACGAGCCTGGACGGCGGCATAGCGTCCGGCCGGCAACGAACGCAGTGCAAAACCCTCGGGAGCGCAATCGACGTCGATCACTTCGCATCCGAGGAAGAACGTGTACGGCTGAGTGTGATCGCCCTGGTAGTCGAAGTAGGCCGCGATCAGTCGATCGTCGGCCCGCTCTGGGATCTCGTCGGCGATGCCGTCGGCCATGAATCGCTGCCAAAGCGCCGCGATCTCATGCGGCGTCTCGTTGGAGGTCCGCGTTTGGATGCCGTACAACGTTCGGGAGGGGTGCGTTTCGGTGTTCATCAGGGCTCAAGGCTACTCGTTTTGATGCGATTGAGAGGGCGAGGTCGGCTACTCGATCGGCACGGTGTAACTGATCGCCCCGATCGGCTCGCCCTCGGCGACATCTTCATAGTGTGCGTGACACATCACGCATTTTTGCATGACGACAGGTACCGGTGTCAAGGCGCGCAAGTAATGCTTGCCGTCCAGCGTGACGACCTCGTCGACCCCCTTGGCCCCGGCCTTCAACTTCTTGATGCCCTGCTTTTCAAATTCATCCTTGGCGACATTGTCGGATTCATAGGGATCCCCCGTCGCGTCGATCAACCGAATCGTGTTGTCGCTGGCATCAGAAATTTTCTTGAACAACAACACCGCTGCACTGCCGGCCGCAAAATCGTCATCGTCGTTGACGTACTTGTCGGTCACCAAGACGATCGTTTGCTTAAAAATGTTGTCCAACGTTTGCACCGTCTTGCGCGATCGCTCGACCGCTTTTCTGCCTGGCTTCTTCGCAGCGTTGGCAGCGTCGGCCCGCGCGGTGGCAGCTGGTTCTTGTGCGTCAACCGGCCGGATCATCCAGGGGAATTCGCTGGCCAGCGAGAGGGCCAGCGTCGCGACAAAACAGGCAAGCAGGGGAAGGCGTTTCATGGGGATTTCCTGAATCAAGGGTGGGGAATGGACGAGGTGCTTAAATCTGCACGTCGGTGTGCATTATTGATTGGCGGAGCTGCCCTTGTCAATTCTTCAGTTCTCGCTTTCGCGATCCGCTTGCCGCACGTTGCCGGCACCATCGCCGCGTTGTGCCGATGAACCGGCGCCGGTCAGACCGCTTGTCCGACCTTCGCCAAGGCTTCCACCCCGATCCGATCGCAGAAGTCGCCGAAGGTCTCCTCGCCTTGACGATTCTCTTGAAAGTGGATGAACACGGGACGCAACGTCGCAACGATTTCTCCGCGTGGGACTTGGTCCTTGAACACCGCATTCATTCGCGTGCCGATCAGATTCCCGCCCAGGAAAACGGTGTATCGCCCCTCGCCGGTCTTGCCATCGACACTGCGGCCGACCAGACCGATGTCGGCGTTGTAGGGCCGTGCGCAGCCGTTGGGGCAGCCGGTCATCCGGATCGTGAACTGTGCGTCGGCCAAGCCCAGTTCGCGCAGTTCCGCCTCCACTTCGTCGATCACGCCGGGCAGTGCCCGCTCGCTCTCGGTCACCGCCAGACCGCACGTCGGAAGTGCGGGGCACGCGAACGCAAATCGCCGCGTGTTGCTGATTTGGTCGACGGTGACGACACCGTGATCGGCGAGCACCTTTTGGATCGTCGCCCGCTGATGCGATTCGATGTCGCACAACAAGATGTTTTGTTGTGCGGTCAGGCGGGCGTTGGTGACATGATCGGAGAACAAGATTCGCAGCGCCGTTTTCAACCGCAGCTCTCCCTCGTCTTTGACGCGACCATTTTCGATCGGCAGCCCCAGAAACCACTTTCCGTCGCCCTGTTCGTGCCAGCCCAGGTGGTCATCGTGACCGGTCACATCAGCCGGGTGCGGCTGTGGCAAGGGCCGTGGCACCGTGCCCTCGGCGACGCCGCAAATCGCCTCGGCTTGGGACAGGTAGTCCTCCACCTTGGCTTTGAAGGCCAGCACACCCAAGTTGTGGATCAGGTACTTCATCCGCGCTTGGCTGCGGTCGGCGCGATTGCCGAAGTCACGTTGCACGAGAATGATGGCGGTGATGACCGGCAGCAAATGTTCGGTTTGGATGAACGCGAGACGTTTCGCGAGCGCCGGAAAACACTGTTTTTTACTGGGCGTGGTCCCCATGCCGCCGCCGGCCAGGACGTTGAATCCGATCAACGTTTCGCCCTCGGTCACGCCCAACAATCCGATGTCGTTGTCGTAAGCGTCGATGCAATTGTCGTCGCATAAGGCGAGACCGATTTTAAACTTGCGCGGCAGGTAGGCTTTGCCGTAAATCGGATCGGGTTCGGGCTCACTCGGCGGCCCGGCGACCTGCTCACGCGCGCCCGTCTCCGGATCTTTGATCCAGATCTGGTGATAGGCTTTGGTTGTCGGCCGAACATGCACCGCGATCTCGTCGGCCAGCCGTTGCAGTTGATCGCGCAAACCGTTGTGCCGCAACGGAGCGGGGCAGCAGCAGACGTTCCGCGTCACATCGCCGCACGCCGATTGAGTGGAGAGCTTGATTGCATTGATGCGATGGATCACGTCCCACAGGTTGCCCTTGACCACACCGTGCAATTGAATGCTCTGCCGCGTCGTGATCCGGATCGTGCCGTTGCCCAACTCGTCGGCGATGTCGAGTTCACCGAGGAACTGTGCCGCCGTCATCTTTCCGCCGGGAATGCGATTGCGGACCATGAACGAATACGCCTTGCCGAGCCCTTCTTTGCGGCGCAGCTTGCGGAGGTCGCGGTCGTCTTGTTGGTAGGTGCCGTGAAATTTCAGTAATTTTGTCGTTGCGTCGGCGACATGCTCGGTCGTCGCGTCGGCCAGTTCTTCGGTGATAGTGCCGCGCAGCCCGACGCTGGCTTCTTTGATCAATTCGACCTTCGACTTTTTCGACTGCTCATCGGTCATGGATGTCTTCTCAGCACGCGGGTTAACGCAAAGCGTCTAAACATGTATCTTGGGTGCATGTTTGTAGGACTCGGTCGCGCCCGTGTCAACCTCGAGCTGTACACCCTGCCGTCACGGTGTGCGCCCACACGTTTTCCCCCGTTTGAAGGATCACGATGATTCAAGCCGAACCACACGACACATCCATCCTCGGCGCACTGGTCCGCGAGCGAATCCTGCTGCTTGATGGTGCGATGGGGACGATGATTCAGCGTCTGGGGTTGGACGAGGCGGCCGTGCGGGGCGACCGTTTTGCCGATCACCACAAGGACCTGAAAAATTTTTCTGACATCCTCTGTCTGACGCATCCCGAAAAGATCACGGACATCCATCGGGCCTACTTCCAGGCCGGCAGTGACATCGTGGAAACAAACTCGTTCGGCGCGTCCCCGGTTGGGATGGTCGAATTTGACTTGCCGCTTGACCTGGTCGATGAGATCAACCGTGCGGCGGTGGCGTGTGCGCGCACCGCGGCCCAGGAGTGGACCGAACGAACGCCCGACAAACCGCGTTTCGTGGCCGGTTCGATCGGTCCGACGACCAAGCAGCTGGCGATCAGCACCGAAGACGATCCGGCGTATCGCGGCACGACGTTCCAGGCGATGGTGGACAGCTACCGGGCTCAAGTCGAATCGCTGGTCGCCGCCGGGGTCGACGTGCTGTTGCCCGAAACCGCGATCGACACGTTGAATTTAAAAGCATGTTTGTTTGCGATCGCCGACTTCTTCAACGCCGGTGGTCGGCGGGTTCCGGTGATGGCCAGCGGCACGTTCGGCGATGGCGGCCGGACCTTTGTCAGCGCACAAAGTGTCGAAGCGTTTTGGACGGCCATCAATCACTTTCCGTTGCTTTCGGTCGGCATGAATTGCGCGCTCGGTCCCGACGTGATGCGGTCGCACATCGAAGAACTTGCCAAGGTCGCCGAGATTCCCGCCTCCTGTCATCCCAATGCCGGATTGCCCAACGAGATGGGCGAATTCGACCTTGGACCCAAGGCGATGGCGGACAAGGTCGGTGAGTACGCCGACAACGGCTGGGTGAACATCTTGGGCGGTTGCTGCGGCACGACGCCCGACCATATTCGGGCGATGGCCGATCGCGTGAAAGGATGCCGGCCCAAACAAGACACGCCTGGCCCCGTTTACACGCGACTGTCCGGGCAGATGCCGTTGGTGATGCGTCCGGAAGTCCCCTTCACCATGGTCGGTGAACGCACCAACGTGATGGGCAGCAAAAAGTTCGCCCGCCTGATCCGAGATGAAAAATACGAAGAGGCGGTCGAAATCGCGCGGGAACAAGTTGAAAACGGTGCCACCATCATCGACGTCAATTTTGACGAAGGCATGCTCGATGGCGTTGAGGCGATGACTCGGTTTCTGCGTCTGATGGCCGGTGATCACGTCGCCGCATCGGTTCCGGTGATGATCGACAGCAGCAAATGGGAAGTGATCGAGGCGGGGCTTCGCAACGTCCAAGGCAAAGCGATCGTCAATTCGATCTCATTAAAAGACGGCGAAACCGAGTTTCTGCGACGGGCAGCCTTGGTCCGTCAATACGGTGCCGCCGCCGTGGTGATGGCCTTTGACGAACAAGGCCAGGCCGCCGACGAAGAAAGCAAGGTCCGCATCTGTAAACGGGCCTATGATCTGCTGACCGAGCGACTGCACTTCCCCACCGAAGACATCATCTTTGATCCCAACATTTTGACGATCGCAACGGGGATGGACGAGCACAACAACTATGCCGTCGATTTCATCAACGCCGTGCGACGAATCAAACAAGTCTGTCCCGGTGCGAAAACCAGCGGCGGCGTCAGCAACATCAGCTTCAGCTTTCGCGGCAACGATCCGGTCCGCGAAGCCATTCACAGCGCGTTCTTGTACCACGCCGTCGACGCCGGGCTGGACATGGGAATCGTCAACGCCGGCCAGTTGGATATCTACGAGCAAATTCCCCAAGACCTGCTCCAGCGCGTCGAAGATGTGCTACTCAATCGTCGCCCCGACGCGACCGAACGGATGCTGGAATTCGCCGAAACGGTCAAGGGCGATGGCAAGAAAAAGTCGGGGGAAGACCTGGCTTGGCGTGACGCGCCGGTGGCCGAGCGAATGACGCACGCACTGGTCAAGGGAATCGACAAGTACATCGTCCAGGACACCGAAGACGCTCGCCAACATTTCGATCGCTGCATCCAAGTGATCGAAGGGCCGTTGATGGACGGGATGAAAGTCGTCGGTGATCTGTTCGGCGCCGGCAAGATGTTTTTGCCCCAAGTCGTCAAGTCGGCCCGCGTGATGAAGAAAGCCGTCGCCTACCTGGAACCCTTCATGGAGGAAGAAAAACGACTGGCGGGAACGCTGCACGAAGCGGCCCGCGGCAAGTTTCTGATCGCGACGGTCAAGGGTGACGTGCATGACATCGGCAAAAATATCGTGGGCGTGGTGCTACAGTGCAACAGCTATGAAGTCATCGACTTGGGTGTGATGGTGTCCTCCGAAACGATTCTGCAAGAAGCGGCCAAGCAAAACGTCGACATGATCGGGCTGAGCGGGCTGATCACGCCGTCGCTGGACGAAATGACACACGTCGCTCGCGAAATGAAACGGACCGGGATGACGATGCCGCTGTTGATCGGCGGCGCGACGACCAGTGCCAAGCACACCGCCGTTAAAATCGCCCCCGCCTATGACGGTCCCGTCTTGCACGTGCTCGACGCCAGTCGCAGCGTGAACGTCGTCGAGCGTTTGCTCAGCGACGGCCGCGATGCATTCGTCGCCGAGAATGTCTCGTCGCAAAAAAAACTGGCCGAGAGTTTTCGTGATCGCAAGCAGAAACTCGTGCCCTATGCCGAAGCCCTTGAAAAGCGATTCGTCACCGATTGGAATTCCGTCCCGATCGACACGCCGTCGTTCACCGGCACCCGCGTCTTGCGAGACATTCCCCTGGAACAGATTCGGCCCTACATCGACTGGTCGCCGTTTTTCAGCACGTGGGAATTGAAAGGCAAGTTCCCAAAAATTTTGAATGACCAAGTCGTCGGCGGGCAAGCGAAAGAGCTGTACGAGGACGCCAATCAATTGATTGACGAGATCATCGCCAACAAGTCACTGACCGCCAACGCCGTCTACGGATTTTGGCCCGCCGCCAGTGAAGGTGATGACGTGATCCTGTTTACCGATTCGACTCGGAATCACGAATTGACGCGGCTGCACTTCCTGCGGCAACAATGGGAACGCAAGGGACAAAAGGACTTTCGCTCGCTGGCCGACTACGTCGCGCCGCGGGAATCCGGCCGCCAGGATTTCCTGGGCGGCTTCGCCGTCACCGCCGGCATCGGGGCGATGGAATTGGCGCTGAAATACAAGGCCGAACTCGATGATTACAAAGCCATCATGGTGCAAGCGGTTGCCGATCGATTCGCCGAAGCGCTGGCGGAAATGCTGCACGAGCGCGCCCGCGACGACTGGGGGTTCGGCCAATCCGAAGGCCTGTCCCGGGAAGACCTGATCGCAGAGAAGTATCGCGGCATCCGCCCGGCCGCCGGTTATCCCGCCTGTCCCGATCACACCGAAAAACGGACGCTGTTCGACCTGCTAGACGCCGAGAAGCAGACCGGGATCGAGTTGACCAGCAGTTTCGCGATGACGCCCGGCGCCAGCGTCAGCGGTCTGTATTTCGGTCATCCCCAGGCACGTTACTTCACGGTCGAGCGGATGACCCGAGACCAGATCGAAGCCTACGCCAATCGCAAGGGCAAACCGATCGAAGAGATCCAGCGCTGGCTGGGGCCAAATTTGGCGTATTGAGGACGGAGGTCTTTCACGCCCACTAACGCCAATCCGGCGGCGCCGTCTCGTCGCATTTCTTGCATTCCAGCGGGTACCCAGCCCCTTTTCCGCGGCACCCTCCTCTGCGTCAACGCCGGTTGACGCGGAACCGCCGGTTGACGCGGCGACCGACTCGATGACGTCAACTCTCCCGCCTGGAACGTGGATTTCCACAGCGAAAACGTGTTCCGTCTGCTGATCCGAGTGATTGGCATGCTGATTGCTTCATCAAACTTCCTACGCCATGGAGGTGCCCCGTCTTTTCCTCATTGCCGTAGACACAATCATGTTAATGCGCAACCCACAGCATCGGGTCCGTCAACAGCAAGACGGTTCTGCCGAACACAGCGAACCTGCCGCCATCGACACCTCTCATCAAATGCTATTCGGGCAACTCACCTTAATCGCGGTGTTCTCCGCGGCGCTCCTGTTGCGTGCACTGGCTTAGTACCAACCGGAGCGAGATGGGATGGCGACGTGCTCGCCATAACAAACGTTGACCGCTATCTCGGTCGGTTTGTCGAATCGAAACCTGCGGCTTACCTAGGCTCCTCGCGATCGTCCCCTCACCACCTAGCCCCATGACTTCTCAAATCGTTGCCGTCACCCGCGTCGATCTTCAGCGACTTCAGACGCTACTGCAGAGTGAGTTTGCCGTCGCGTTGGGTGGCGGCCGCTCGCACCTGACGGAGCTGGACAACGCCCTCTCACGGGCTTCGGTAGTCGAGTCGGAGGAAATGGTGCCGGACGTGGTGACGATGAACTCGACGGTCGAGCTGTTGGACTTGGATCGAAACGACGCGGAAACCTACACGTTGGTGTATCCGGACGAGGCATGCATTGCCGAAGGGAAGCTGTCGATCCTGTCGCCGCTGGGCGCAGCGGTGTTTGGACGCCGCGTCGGCCAGAGCGTGAGCCTGCATTTGCTTCATTGCAAAACAAACAAGCGAGTCACCCGAATCTACTTTCAACCCGAACGCGCCGGAGCGTTCCAGTTGTAAACTCGAATTCAGCGGTCAAAAACAAGTGGCGTAAGCTTCCAGCTTGCGATCCCAGTCAGCCAGCGTGCGATGGGGCATCAGGCAAGTTTCAGACCCACGATGCCCGCGACGATCAACGCGATGCAGGCGATCCGCATCGCGGAGACGGGTTCGGCGAACAACAGAATCCCCAACGTGGCCGTCCCGACCGCGCCGATGCCGGTCCAAATCGCATAGCCGGTCCCGATCGGAATCTCTTTCACAGCCAGTGCCAAGCAATAGAAACTGGCGATCATCGTCACCAGGGTCAACACGCTCGGCCAGAACCGTGACCAGCCGTCGGTGTATTTCAAGCCGATCGCCCAGCCGATTTCCAAACAGCCGGCGATCAGTAAATAAATCCATGCCATAGGCGACAATCATTGACGGAGGGGCGGTTTCATCTGGGGGTGTTCCAAGGCAATCGGTGATCCTTGGTCAACGCGCAGTCGGGATCAATCCAAAACGTTAGCGGTTTTGGGGGCGTCGTGCCAGGGAGCGTCGTGCCGCTTCTGCCCTCCGCATCCTGCGCGTCGATTGACGCCACCGGTCGGTGAAAAACGGGCCACGCAATATCCACCCGACCATGCCAAAGAAACCACTTCCGATCAAGCCTCTTCCACTTGTTGTTCCGACGATCCTACCGATATTCATCCGCGCTGATCTTGTGTCGCTTGAGTAACTTGTTCAATCCTTGGCGTGACAGTCCGGCCTGTCGTGCGGCGCTGGCGATCACTCCCTCGTGTTTCTTCAGCAATGCAGACAGGTAAGCTCGGTCGGCCGTATCGAGGGCTTCATCGCGAGAGATTTCGGCCAAGGCGGATGTGTCGGTTGGGGGGGAATCTGGATGTTGAAGTTGCAGCGGCAAATCACCCACGTCGATTCGGTTGCCCCGAGCCAACGCGGTGGAACGTTCGATCACATTGCGAAGCTCACGAATGTTTCCCGGCCAGTGGTAGCGCCGAAAGCACTCCGACGTTTCCGCCGAAAAACCTTGGAGTGCCGAATCGTGCGGACGGAGGAGTTTGAGGAAATGCTCGGCGAGCAACAGGACGTCGTCGCCCCGCTCGCGGAGAGGAGCCAATTCGATGTGGATGACCGCCAACCGATAAAACAGATCTTGGCGGAAACGGCCCGCATCGACTTCGGCGTGCAAGTCGCGATTGGTCGCACAGACGAATCGCGTGTCGACCTTGATCGGCTTGTTTTCACCGACCGGTGTGAAGGTCTGTTCCTGAATCGCACGCAATAACTTGGCCTGCGAGGCGGCGGGGAGTTCCCCGATCTCGTCAAAAAATGCGGTGCCGCCGTCGCAACGACGCAGCAATCCCTGCTGGTCTTTGATGGCTCCGGTAAACGATCCCTTGACGTGTCCGAAGACGACGGACTCGAACAGCGACTCGGGGATTGCCGTGCAGTCGATGATTTGAAACGCGTTTTCGCGACGCCCGCTGCGCTCATGAATCGCCTGGGCGATCACTTCTTTTCCGGTACCGCTTTCACCGGTGATCAAGACGTTCGTGTTGCTGACCGCGACACGATCGACGATGTCCAGCACTTCGGTCATCGCCGCGCTCCGGCCGATGATGTTTGAAAACCCGTCAGGCCGATTGGCAGCCCCGGACGGGGACGCCGGTGCCGTGGCGGACTGGGCCGTGGCGGACTGGGCCGTGGCGGACTGTGCCGTGACGGACTGGGCCGGCTGCCCGATCGCCCGCTCGATCGCCGTCAGTAACTCGTCGAACTTGACGGGTTTGAGCAAGTAATCGGTAATCCCCAGGCGAACGCTCTCGATCGCACTGGTGACCGACGGCACGCCGGTGACCACGATCATCGGGATGTGCGAATACTGCGTCCGGCCCTGCTGCAACAGTTCCAGCTTCAAATTGCCGGGCATGTTCAGGTCGGAAAGGACCAGGTCAAATCGGTGTTCTGCCAGGACATGGATCGCGTCGTCGGCATTCTCGACGCAAACGCATTCATAGCCTTCGTCGCGAAGCAGTTCGGCCGTGGTGTTGCGATACAGCGGCTCGTCGTCGGCGATCAGGATGCGATGTTGTGGCTGGTTCATCCATCAAGTTTAGCGAAACTGATCCAAAGCGGAACGCGGCCTGCCAGGGAGCGCTGTGAAGCATTTTTTCCCTGTGTTTCTTTGGGTTATAGCGGCAGGGCGCGAGCCCTCCGGTTCCTCATCTTTGCCAACACACCGGAGGGCTCGCGCCCTACCGCTAAAAAATGCTTCACCGTGTAGGCTGCCAGGCAATGCGTTGTCCGGGTTCGCCCGGGGTTCAGCGGTTGGCACCACAACACTACGTTTTGATCTCCAACCGTCTGGGCAAGTGCACGGTAAAGCGGCTGCCGTGACCGGGCCGGCTGGCGACGTCAATCGTACCGTTCATCGCCTCGACAATGCTCCGCGTGACCGACAGTCCGAGCCCCATGCCTTGGCCGACGGTTTCGGTCTTGGTGCTGAAGAACGGATCAAAGATCTGATCCAGGTGCTCAACGGGAATCCCACATCCCTGGTCGGACACGGTGATCTTCAACGTGTCGGCGTCGGTCTGGGTGATCACGCGGACCGATTGACCGGGCTGCGACGCCTGGATCGCGTTGTGCACCAGATTCAACAGGACTTGTTTCAGTTCGCCTTCACGCAAGACCACTTCATCCGCGTCCAGGTTCGCGACGGGTTCCATCGCGGAAAATTCGATCTGGGGATCGACTTTGGTTTTCCGTGCCAAGGGCCGCGCGAGCGAGACGACGACCTCGATGGTCCGCTGGATCGAAAACTGCGTGGCCGCTTGCCGGCTGGGACGGTACAGCTGATACATCTGGTGCGTGATTCCGCTGATGCGATCGATTTCCCGGTCGATCATTTCGAACTTGTCGAAGTGTTGGATGTCCGTCGGCAATCGTCGTTTGATCAGCAACAGCGCGTTGCGAATGCCGGCCAGCGGGTTGTTGATTTCGTGAGCCACCCCGGCGGCCAATTCGCCGAGCGCGGCGAGTTGCTGCATTTTCGCGCGGTGTTTCTCCAGTTCGGCGACACGGGCGGTCCGCTCCTGGACCAGTTGTTCCAAGTGTTCGTTGTGCAGCCGCAATTGTTCCCGCATCGCACGGCGGTCTTCGATGTCGCGGATGCTGACGCGGCATCCCAACGACCGGCCGGCGGCGTCGATCATCGGCTGCCAGGAGACGGCGACCCAGCGGCCGGTTCCGTCGCGACGCGACACCTTGAACTCAATGTGATTGCCGGTGCTGCCCTCAGCCATCTCCCGCAAATAGCCGGTCAGCCGTTCGTGATCCTGAGCGTCAAACAACGGCAACGGATAGTCGTCCATCTGCAAACATTCGGCGGCCGAGTAACCGGTGAATCGTTCGACCGCGGGATTGACCCACAACAATTCCCCCTGCGTGCCGTGCCAGGCTTCCCAGTCGTACGTGCAGTCGGCGATCGCCCGAAAATACTCCGCCGGAATCGGCTCGCCGCGGCGCGGCAACGGCGGATCAAGTGGATGGGGTTGGGGATTCTCCACTGTCATCACTGTTTCTCCAACTGCAGCATCGCCTCGGCGAGTGCTTTGCCGAAACGAATGAAGGTCTTGCCGCTTCCCAGGTAGTGGTATTCGGCGTTGGATGCACAGCGATCCCAGATGCTCTGCTCCTGCGCGGTCAATTCACCGTCACCGAATCCGTATCGGTCGCATTCCTTCTGAAACGTCTCCGGCGTCATCTGACCCTGTTTGACCCGCTGCTTCCAATTGCCGGTCAGCCGCCGTTTCCAGTAGATGTCGCTCAGCTGGAGATCGTAAAACGGTCCGCTGTCGACCGCGATGACGTTGCCGCGAAAGCGTGCTGCTACGTACTGGTCGTATTGCTGCACGGCTGCGAATTGGGCCTTGCGAAATTCACTGACCGGTAACCCCTTGTCAAATTTCCGACTGTCTGGGTCCGTGCCGTAGACGCCCAAGATGCCCACAATGAACGGCAGCGTCGGTGTATCGAACTGCTGGCGGACGTCGCGGATGAAATGGATCATGTTGTCGGTGTATTGATCGATGTGATGTCGATTGCACATGTCATTCCAGCCCTGGAACCAGACGAACCCGGCAAGTTCATAGCCTTGGCTTGCATCGTACGTCGGGACCAATTTCTTGAGACCCTCGGTGTCCCGGAGCGTCGACTGCACGAACCGGATCATTTCGCGGTAGTAGTGTCCCACACTCTCCACCTCGGGGACGTTGCCACGTTCTATCTCGTTCGCGCTGGGCTGGTACGTTCCCGCGCCGGGAGGGCGGAAGTCGACGGCCAGCGATTTACCGCCCCACGCGGTCTTGATGATCAACACCGGTTCGTCGATCGCATGGTCGATGAAGATGCCAAAACCGTATTCGGGACCGATCCGTTGATCGTCAAAACCGTAACCGATGGCTACCTTGCCTTGCCGTACCGTCTCACCGTCGCGTCCGCCCGTCCGGTAGGTGATCCAGGCGTCCTCACAGACGACCGGATCACCCTCGCGGTTCAGGACCACGTCCAGGAGCCCCGCGGTTGCCGGATCGTCCCGCAAGGCCGAGAACGTGTGTTGATGCGCCGAGCCCTGCATGTTGGACTGCCCGGCCAGGATGTAGACCTTCAAGGGTCCGGCAGCCGAAACGGCATGGAAGGAGAACGCAGTGATCGCCGTTGCGGCGAGTCTGATGACAGTTTTCATCTTAGGACCGCCGGAACAATTAGTGTCGGTTAATTGGCGAGAATCGATAGTTCCATCTCGGTATTTGTTCGTCAAAAACTGTACGCAGAGCTGCTTTCATTGTTGCGGTCGCGTTCTCACCCGTCTCGTACAACCCTCGCAAGACGTTGACCGTAGTGCGAAGGCCGGTCCGAGTCGATGTGTTCCGCATCAACTTGACAACTGTTTCCAACTTATCGAAAAGCATCCCGGAGCAAGCACGTCCAAGATGCGGAAAAAAACGGCGTTCAATCGGATTGTATTTTGAACAGTAGCTTGGATAGTGGGCTACCCGAATTTCGATGCCGATCGTGTCGACCAACTTTTGAAGGTAGTGCTTGAAGATGTATTTTGAAGCTGAGTTGCTACCGCCGCAATCGCACAATAGCAAAATGGAATTGGTATCCGGATAACAACGTTTCCCTATCCGGTTCCAGTACCATTTGAGGCTATCGGTCGCGAAGCGACTCGTCTCGTGAGAGAGTCCAATGTTGACGTGCCCAGCATTTCGTCCGATGTCGTAGATTCCGTGAGGAATCACAACGCCATCAGCCCAACTCGGAAAGTCGTGGTCGAACGCTTCAATGGGCTCTGTGGTGCGAATGCGACCGGCCCGGTAAAGACGGCCCAGGAATTCTTTGCTTTTTGTGTCGATCGAAAAGACCGGATTGCCGGCAGCCTGATAGCTCTCCACATGTCCTGCGATGAGATCAAACTGCTGCTCGCGATCCGCTGACAAGCCACCGGAAATAGTTTTGATCATTTTTCGAAAACCGATCTTCAAGCTATTCAGCCAAGCGGAGACCGTCTTGTCGCTCACAGGGGTGCCGGCCTCGGCCGCCTTCTCAGCCATTTCAGTGGAGGCCAGGTTTGTGTAAACCACGTCGGGCTCATCAGGATCGCCTCCAACACGAACGCTCAATAGTTCGTTCAGATTGTCTTCGAGGTCGGGATCGGTTTCGATCTTTTTTTTCGTCCAGCACCTGGCCGCCGTATCCTACCTTTCGCCGGATCATTGGAGAGTTGATCGAGCTCAGCGATACCTCGTTCGATGGTGCGAGTCGAGCAGCCCAGTAATTGACTGATGTACGGTACACCTCCTCGCCCGAGACGCTGTGCCTCGACAGCCGCGAACCGACGGCGATCCTTTTCGGACAAGGTTGAATAAAAATCGACTGCTCGCTTGGCAGCCAGATCGTCAAGCTGATTTTCGAATACAAACGCCATCCTTGGCACCCTCGCTGGTGGATTGAGACGCGGAAAGTCTACCCCATCCAGCGAAAACCCGCGACACTAATTGTTCCGGCGGTCCTTAGGACAGTTCCAGCCCGGTCATTGTGCCGCTGCCGGTCCCGAAGCTGTCGGTTTCCATGCCCAGTCGTTGCAGCATGGAAACAAACAAGTTGGGCAGCGGATAATTGTTGTCGCGGTCAAACGCCAAATGTTGTCCGTGTCGGAATCCGCCACCGGCCAACAGCATCGGCATGTTCTTGGTATCGTGGCTGCTGGCGTTGCCCAGGTTCGAACCGAACAGCACCATCGTCGAATCGAGCAGCGATCCTTCCTCCTCCGTACTCTCGTGCAGTTTCTTCAGGAAACCACGTAGTTCTTGGATCAGCGCGGATTCGACAAGCGTCAGTTGAGCGATTTTGTCCGGATCTTTGCCGTGATGCGACAGGTTGTGATAATCGGCGTCGACACCGGGGATCACGGGGACCGCGTTCATGCCGGAAATGTTGTATGTCAGGAAACGCGTCGAATCGGTCTCCAGTGCCAGGTGCATGACGTCGTACATCAGCCGCATGCATTCCACAATCTTTTTGCTGTCCGGTTCGTCCCGCGGCGGTTTTGCATCGACGTGTGGCTTGGGCTTTTGTTCCCAGGCTTCGGCTTTGGCCAATCGCCGTTCGGCTTCCCGAACGGCTTCGAAATACTGGTCCAATTTCTCGCGGTCGCGACCGGTCAGGTTTCTCTGCAGGCGTTTGGTTTTGTCCATCACGACATCCAAAACACTTTGGCCATCTTGCAATCGTTGCATCTGCCGCGCCTGCTCGTCTGCTTTTCCGGCGAGAAATAATTTTCGAAAGACGAACGACGGTCGCGTCAGCGTCGGGATTTCTACGCCGCTCCGCGACCACGACAGCCCCGGACCGGAACTGCTCAATGAAAGCGACGCGAAACGCGTTTCACTGCCGAACTGGGCCGCGGCCAATTGATCCAACGAAATCGTGTTGCGAAATCCTGCGCTGTTGGGATGGGGCGCACAGGTCAGGTACGACTTGTAGGACGAGTGTCCGCCGCCGACTTCGGGGTGTGACGCGCCCGAGATCACGGTGAATTGATTGCGAAACTCGGCCAACAACTTCAAGTAGGTCGGCGGTTCATAGTTGCGCCCCGATTGCTGCGGAATCATGTTGGGGGCGTGCAGGCCCAGTCCGACGTCGATCGCAACGATCCGCCGTCGCGGGCGATTGGCCGCAGCGGCAGAAGTCCTGGATTCAAAAAACGGGAGCGCCATGGCCACTCCGCAGCCGCGCAGGATCGTTCGACGATGATGTTTTGTCATGGTTCTTGAAAGGTGGGGTGTTGCACGATGGCATGGATCAGCGAACGGAACCCGTAATCCTGCCGGCGGGTTTGACCAACGATGTCTTCGACCGAGCGGCGATCGGCAAATCCTATCTTACGCCCCAAGGCATACGTCATCAGCTTGCCGGCCAGATTTCGGGCCAGCTGATCGGGGTTGGCGGCGAGAATCCGCTTGAAGTCGTCGACGTGATGGATCGTTTGCCCATCCGGCATGACCGCCGTGGCATCAACAGGCAATCCGATCCGGTATCGCACCCAGGCATAGGTAAACGGCGCTTGCTTCCGATTCGGTCGTCGTGCGTCCGGTGACATGGTTCGGTAGGCGTCGCGATAACCGCCGATCGGATCAAAACACTCGAGCGCGAATCCGGGCGGGTCGATCTGGCGATGGCAGGCGGCACACGACTCGATGTCACGATGTTTGGCCAGCTGTTCGCCGATCGTGGTCGCGCCACGAATGTCTGGTTCGATCGACCCCACATTGTCCGGCGGCGGCGGCGTCGGTTGACCCAGGATGTTCTCCAAAATCCACGCACCACGCAGCACCGGTGACGTGTACGTTCCATTGGCGGTGACCTTCAACACGCTGGCCTGCGTTAACAATCCGCCACGTGGGCTGTCCGGTGGCAGCTGTACTTTGCGAAACGCCTGGCCCTCCACACCCTCGATGCCATAGTGACTGGCAAGCCGCCCGTTAAGAAAGCTGAACTGCGAATCAACAAAGTTCACGAGGCTGAGATCGTTGTCCAGGATCTCGTCGAAAAACCGTTCCGTCTCCTCGACCATCGAAAGCCGCAACAATTCGTCAAACTCCGGGTACAGATTCGCGTCCGGTTCGGTGAAATTGATCTCGCGCAGGTCAAGCCACTGGCCGGCAAAGTTTTTGATAAAGGCCGACGCCCTGGGCGATGCCAACATCCGTTCCACCTGCTGCACCAGCACGTCGCCCTGCCGCAGCGCACCGTCGTCGGCCAGATCCGTCAATTCGTCATCCGGCATCGTGCTCCACAAAAAGTACGACAACCGTGCCGCCAACGCGTGGGGGCTGATCTGCGATGTTCCCGGCTCGTTTAGGAACAGAAAGTCGGGCGAACAGAGGACGGCTTTCAAACTGACTCGCAATGCGGATTCAAACGTCCGACCATCGGCGACCGCTGAAGAGAACAGTTGCAAGTAGGCATCCGCTTCGGTCGGCTCGATCGGGCGTCGAAAGGCCCGCGGCAACAACCGCTGCAGAATCTCTCTCGCATCGTCTCGGCCGGCCGTCTCAAGATCGAGATCGCCGAGCAATTGGGCACGCCCCGGCGGGGGCCATTCGTCCAGGGGACCTTCGATCACGATGTCACCGATTTCAATTCCCGGTTCCGGCCAGGTGTCGGCGTCCTTTCGGGTGTCGCGGGTGCCATAACATTTGGGCTGGAATGTGCCTCCGTCTTCCACCAGGCGATCGGTGAATTCGATCGTCGTCCACTGCCCGGGCGAGACGTCATAGTAACCCACCAAGTGACGTTCGCTACGATTGACAATCGTATCGCCTCCATAGATTCGCAACGTGACCGGTTTGTCGCTCTGCACCGCCCGGACCCGCATCGTGCCACGATACGTTCCCGCGGGGGCTCGCAAGCGAGCAAAGTTGACCAGGTTGGTGGGACAATAGCCGGACTGGAAAATCACCAATCCGTCGTCAGTGCGGCGAAACATCTTGCCGATTTGTTTGTCCAATTGCGGACGGCCCCGCCAGTCCACTTGTTCGAGCAGATTCGTTTCATGACGAATCCGCTCAGGCGGGGCGCCGCCGCCAAAAACGGCATCAAGAACTTGATCGGCGGCTTCCAGGTAGGCTGCCATCGCTTCGGCGGAAACCGCCAAGCCTTCGCCCACGGTGTCGAAACCGTCGGTCGAAGCATCGTCGGGCAATCCGTTCACCGTGATTTGGATTTGAAACAGATCGCGCACCGTGTTTTGGTATTCGTGACGATTCAATCGCCGCAGCACCACATCACGGCGGCGGGATTCGGCTGCGACCAGCTCCTTCGCCAGTGCCGCGGTGAACGCGGCCGACTCGGCGGAATCCGGGCGCGGTTCATCGGCCGGCGGCATTTCGCCCGCAGCGACCCGATCGTGAACCCGAATCCATCGCCGCGCCGTTTCTTCACCGGCAAGATCGACGTCCAACCGATCAATGCTGAAACCGCCCTCGGGGGACTCGCCGCTGTGGCAACCGACACAGTGGGCTTCGGTGAATCCAGTCCATTCGGCCGGTGTTTCGGCCCGTAGCGAAGCGCCGGTGTATGGCAGGGCCGCAACCACGGCCACGATAATCATTTGAAGTTTCATAATCGACGATCTTAGCGACTTATAGCATGGCATGGGGGAGGCGACGCCACCTGCACGCCCCCCGGGGCAACGCTGTGAAGCATTTTTTAGCGGTAGGGCGCAAGCCCTCCGGTATGTTGCCAGCGATGAGGAACCGGAGGGCTCGCGCCCTGCCGCTAACACCCCCGTAAAACACAGAAAATAAAAGCTTCACAGCGTTACCCCCAGGGCCGATGCGACGACCTGAAGTATGCCACGACTGATTGTATTCTCATACGTGCCGCAACGCTTTCATCCTTCCTGCCCAACGAGCCGACCATGCTGGTCTGTTGTTGTCGCTCGATCGTTTAGCAGGCAGTGATGGTCGATCGGTCGGGGGGAGGCAATCGGTGGCGCAGTCTAATGGTTTGACGACTGTTCGCCAGCCTGAAGCTAATGGTCGTAAGAAAACTCTCTTGCTATAAGATCAAGAGGATCTTTTTTCCTTTTAACGTCTTTTATGACGCGAACGATAATGTCTGATAATGTAGGCTGGGCATATCATTGATTGCATCAGACCTTCTGTTTGATGTGGGCAAGCATGCAATCATCTTGTCTCTTTCGTTTTCCCCCCACTGATAGTCCAACGATGGCGAAAAAAGCAAACAAGCAAGAGAAAGTAATCGACTACTTGAAGAAGAACCCCGGCGCGACGATCGCGGTCACCGCGAAAGCGTGTGGGGTTTCGGTACCAACCGTCTCGGCGGCAAAAAGAAAAGCCGGCATGACGAAGCGTTCCGCCAAAGCATCGGCAATCCGCAAAGCGACCAAGTCTGCCGGCGGATCGGTCATCGATCGCCTGGAACCCGCGATTCAACTGATCCAGGCATGCGGTGATGCGAACAAGGCGAAAGCGGCGATCGATGACGCTGCCCGCGTTCTAGAAATCGCCCGCAAGTAGGACCGCCGAGGGCGAGGACGGCTCGTTGCATCGGGCTGGTTAGTGAGCATCGGGCTAGTCAGTGAAAGTCTCCGTTCTAGCGGACGGTCACTTAGACCCCCGACATCATGTAAAGCATCTCGCGACAGATCTGCCGAGATCGCTGGTCGTAGATGTCGGCCTCGTCCGCCGTGTCGTCGGCGACCTTGGGATCTTCGTAGCGGATCGGCGCCCTCAGGTCGCATCCATGCACGATCGGGCATGCCTCGTCCGCGCTCGAACAGGTCATGATGGCTGCATAATCGGCGGTCGGATTGGGGGCCTGGTCGAAGACCTTAGAAAAACACTCCAGCGGTGCCGCGTCGCCCGAATACCGCACGCTGTAGGTCGGGTTGTCCGCACCGGCGTGGTTCGTGTCGACCGCAAAGCCACTGCGCCGCAAGGAATCGACGACGCGGGCGTTCATCGCGGTCGCTTCGGTTCCGCCGGAAAACGTCGTGACGCCCAGACCATGAACATCCGCGGCCACTTTGGCCCAGATCTGGGAAAAGTGACTTCGTCGCGAATTGTGGGTGCAAATAAAGGTCAACTTGGCCTCCCCCCCGGCATCCAAACGTTGCCGAACGTAGGCAGCGACTTCTTCCAGTTCCGTCTTGCGCGACGCGGGGATCTGGTCAAACTCCGCCTTGCGCTGGTCCATGAAACGAGACAATTCAGGATACAGACTGATACCTTTCATATAACTCACGAGTCCTTGATCAATTGTATTATTAGTAGTGCTACTATTGTGCATCGTGCTGGCTGCTGGTCCCGGTCCGACGCGTCTGTTTGGAAGTCGCGTTTTGGCAGGAAACGTCAGCGTTTCGTTTCCCAAGCTTGCGGCGAGAGAGAGATTGTCAACTCGAAGCGGCGCTCGCTGTCGACACGAGGAAAAGCTCGCGCAGACCTTCGACCCCGGTGGGTGGCGAGGCTTGCCAGGGCAGGATCGTCGCCCGCTTGGCGTGCTGGGAGATCACTTCTTGGATAAACACAGCTTCGCTTGCTTGCCGACCCCGCAGCACAGGATCGGTTAGCTGTAGCGGACGAAGCGACTGGTTGATCACCCAGGCAAACGGCTCGATCTCCGCTCGCCGCAGATCGTCCTGCAATCGGGCCGCCTCGTGCACGGGAGTCGACTCGGGCAGCGTGACGACCAGCACCTTGGTGAAGTTCGGATCGCGTAGCCGAGGCAGCAGTTTCTCGACCGACTCGGGCATTTCGCTGGATTGGCGCGTCACCTCGCGGTGATAGGCAAGCGCCGAATCGAGCAACAGGACCGTGTGCCCGGTGGGCGCCGTGTCGAGCACCACGATCCGGTCTTCGCCTTCGGCCACCGTTTGGGCAAAGGCCCGAAAGACGGCGATCTCTTCGGTGCAGGGCGAACGCAGGTCTTCCTCCAGCAACGCTCTGCCCTGTTCGTCGAGGGCAGCCCCGGCGGTGCGCATCACTTCATCGCGATAGGCTTGGATTTCTTCGGCCGGATCGATGCGGCTGACCGTCAGGCCGTCGATCTGATCGGCCGCCATCGTCGCGGCAACGTGGGCAGCGGGATCCGTGGTCGAAAGATGCACGGCGAAACCCTTTTCGGCCAATGCAACGGCGACCCCGGCGGCGACCGTGGTCTTGCCGACGCCGCCCTTGCCCATCGTCAGGATGACCCCATGACCCTGTGCCGACAAGGCATCGGTCAACGCATCCATCGCCAGCGTCGCGCCGGTCTCTCGGTCTTGATCGGAATCGATCAACGCCGCGACGGCCGGTTCGGCGACCGTCTGGTTCGTGCTGCCCAGCTGCCGCAGCGCATCGACACCAATTAAACCGCGCCCGGCGAGCGGAACCGACGTGCGATCGAGGCCTTCCAACCCGCCCGGCATCGCTGCGATGGCTTGGTCACAACGCGCTTGCATTGCCGCCGCGATCGGGTCCGACGCATCGCCGGCTTGGAACACACCATTGATCACAAGGTGCTGATTGGTGACGCCCAACACCTGCAGTTCTCCGCTGGTGCGATCCGCCTCGCGCAAGGCCGAATCCTCAGGGCGGGTGACCAGAACCAGCGTCGTCCGATCCTGATCGCTGAGCGCTTCGACCGTCTTTTTGTAAAGCGACTGTTGTGCCTGCAGCCCCGCCAAGGGGCCCAAACACGACGTGCCCGATGTGCTGGTTTCCATAAACCCCGACCAGGCCGAAGGCAGCGTCAACAATCGCAACGTATGGCCGGTCGGCGCGGTGTCGAAGATGATGTGGTCGAAGTTTTCAGTTGCCTGCTCGTCACCGAGCAGTTTGGCAAATTCATCGAACGCGGCGATCTCAAGCGTGCATGATCCCGAGAACTGTTCCTCCATGCTCTCGACCGCGGCGTCGGGCAGCACGCCCCGGTAGGGAGCCACCATGCGTTCACGGTACTCCCGCGCCGCCTGTTCCGGATCGATGTTCAGGGCCCACAAGTTGGGCACCGAGTCGACCGCGGTCTGCTTGTTGCTGAGCTGCGTTGCCAGCACTTCGTCCAGATTGGACGCCGGGTCGGTTGAAACCAGCAGCACGCGCAGCCCTCGATCCGCCAGCCCGATCGCAGTGGCACAGGCCATCGAGGTTTTGCCGACACCGCCCTTTCCGGTAAAGAACAAATTCCGCGTCGGTGTCTCCAAAAACTCCATCGTTCTCTCCTGGTTTGAAACTCAGCAATGAGCAAGAAAAGTGGGATAGGCTTCCAGCCTGTCGGCAAGGGAATGACAGGCTGGAAGCCTATCCCACTGATGAAATCCGATACCTGTTTGTTGCGTATTGCTTAACAGCAGCCGGTGTCGCCGCAGCAACCACCCGAACCCGCCACGGGAAGCGTCCGTTGGGGCGCCAGCGACGTGCCCGTCCACAACGCCAGATTTTCACGGCTCGGATATTCACTGCGACTGACGATTCGGCCATCGACATAGATCAGCGGCAAGCAATCGACACCTTCGCGGCCGAGCATTTCTTGAACGGCCGGGTTGTTGGCAAACTCGATCGCATCTTGGGCCAGATTGAAACGTTGGACCTGATGGCCCTGGCCCTGCAGCCAGTCCAGGTCGGCGGCAAACTTGGGCAGCGTGGGATCCACCTGGGGGCCACAAACTCCGGTGCTGCAGCACATCGCGCGGTCGTAGATTTGGACAGTACTCATTGGGAAACCTCCACGGGGAAAAATCGTCTATCGTCGATTAACGAATGCCAGGGCAAAAAAAGTACGGTGGTCAGAGGGCCGCGACCCATTGTTTGAGTTGTTCGAGACGATCGGGATTGACGCAGTAACAGACCTTCGGGCCGTCGACTTCGCCTTGGATCAACCCCGCCTCTTTGAGAATCTTCAGGTGCTGCGAGACGGTCGATTGGGCCAGCGGCAAGCAGTCGACGATCTCGCCACACATGCAGGCGTCGCGTCCGATCAACAGTCGCACGATCTGTACCCGGGCCGGATGCGCGATGGCCCACGCCAACTTCGCCAGCTCCTCCGCCATCGGATCCGCCTTCAGCTTCACCGAGGAGGCATCGCATTTCTTCTTTGACTGTTTCTTGGCCATCGAGCCCGACCCGCTTTAATGTTTATCGTCGATCAACGATTGAATCTTAAGCGACTTTTCCGAATCGGGCAAGGGAGAAAGGGGGAATTTGTTTCCGCCGTGGCGTCGCCGGACGCCACACGGGCGTCGATTGGTTCGCGAAAGGGCGCGAGCCCTCCGGTGTTTTGCCCCTGGAACGCAATGTCGGTGTGGCTTGGGACGTCGATTGCCTAAGTGTCGGAGTTGATGGTCGCGGAAGCCGTCAAGACTTTCGCAAGCCGCCGGCCCTCTCTGGCGTTTGCTTGCTGCGCAAACGCCGTCTCTCCCAGAGGGGGAGAATCTCAATCGGTTGCCTAATCCTGCAGTAAAAGCAGCGACGTCTCTTGCCACTTGCTCGACTCGGAGCGGAGGCGGAGCCTCCAGGACTGTTTGTCCCCAGGCAGAGCCTGGGGACAAACAGATGTCAGCACGGGCCGCATCCTCTTGCTGCCCGCTCAGATTGGCCACAGCGATTGGTCGCTGGCGAATCGTGCTAACGGGCGGCCAGTTCAGCCGTTCCGATTCGTTGATCCGGATCGAGATCGAAGCGGTCCAGGTTCATCACCTTGGTCCAGGCTGCCACGAAGTCGTTGACAAACTTTTGCTTCGCGTCTTCGCTGGCGTAAACCTCTGCGATGGCGCGAAGTTGCGAGTTGGATCCGAACACCAAGTCGACCGACGTCGCGCGCCACTTGACGTCTCCGCTTTCTCGGTCACGGCCTTCATAGAAGTTCTCGCAGACGGCAGACTCTTTCCATGTCGTGCCCATGTCCAACAGGTTGACAAAGAAATCGTTGGTCAGAACCCCCGGTTGCTCGGTGAACACGCCCAGTTTCAGGTCGTCAGCGTTGGCATTGAGGACGCGCAGGCCGCCGACCAGCACCGTCATTTCCGGAGCGGTCAGCGTGAGCAGGTTCGCCCGATCGACCAACAGTTCCTCCGCCGGCCGATTCAACGTGTGACCGAAGTAGTTGCGGAACCCGTCGGCCTTCGGCTCCAACACCGCGAAGCCCTCCACGTCGGTTTGCTCTTGCGAGGCGTCGGTGCGACCGGGCGCGAACGGAACCTGGACCTCGTGCCCGGCTTGCTTCGCGGCTTCTTCCACGGCGGCACATCCGCCCAACACGATCAGATCTGCCAGCGAGACTTTCTTGTCACCGGATTGCGAATCATTGAAGTCTTGTTGGATCTTCTCCAGCGTCTTCAAGACCGCTGCCAACGCATCCGGTTGATTGACCTTCCAGTCCTTTTGCGGTGCCAAACGAATCCGGCCGCCGTTGGCCCCGCCACGTTTGTCGCTGCCGCGGAACGTCGACGCCGACGCCCAGGCGGTTTCCACCAAATCCGAGACCGAAAGCCCCGAGTCGAGTAACTGAGTTTTCAACGCCGCGATGTCGTCCGCTCCGATCAATTCATGATCGACCGCGGGGACGGGGTCCTGCCACAGTTGCGGCTCGGCAACCCAGGGACCGAGGCAGCGGGAGACTGGGCCCATGTCGCGATGGGTCAGCTTGTACCAGGCCTTGGCAAAGGCTTGGTTGAACTCGTCCGGGTCCTCATAATATCGCTTCGAAATCGGTCCATAGATCGGGTCCATCTTCAGCGCCAAATCGGTCGTGAACATCATCGGGGCGTGGGACTTGGACGGATCATGCGCGTCGGGAACCGTCCCCTGTGCGGCCTCGCCCTTCGGTGTCCACTGGTGTGCGCCGGCGGGGCTCTTGGTCAATTCCCATTCGTACGAGAACAGGTTGTCGAAGTACTCGTGCGACCAGGTGGCCGGCGTGGTCGTCCAGGCGCCTTCCAGCCCGCTGGTGATGGTGTCTTCCGCGTTGCCTTTTCCGAACGTGTTTTTCCAGCCCAGGCCTTGCTCCTCCAACGTCGCGCCTTCGGGTGCCGGACCGACGAACTTGCTCGGGTCGGCCGCACCATGCGCTTTGCCTAACGTGTGCCCGCCGGCGATCAACGCAACCGTTTCTTCGTCGTTCATCGCCATGCGGCCGAACGTTTCCCGAATGTCCTTCGCTGCCGCCAGCGGATCGGGTTTGCCGTTGGGCCCTTCCGGGTTCACATAGATCAGTCCCATTTGCACGGCGGCGAGCGGGTTCTCCAATTCGCGATCACCCGAGTAGCGTTTGTCGCCCAGCCATTCGGTTTCGGGACCCCAGTAGACGTCTTGCTGAGGTTCCCAAACGTCTTCCCGACCTCCGGCGAAGCCCATCGTTTCAAACCCGGCCGATTCGAGGGCGCAGTTGCCGGCAAAGACCATCAGGTCGGCCCAGGAAATTTTCTTGCCGTACTTCTGTTTGATCGGCCAGAGCAGTCGCCGCGCCTTGTCGAGATTGCCGTTGTCGGGCCAACTATTCAGGGGCGCGAATCGCTGTGTCCCGTAACCGGCACCGCCGCGGCCATCGGCGACGCGATACGTGCCGGCACTGTGCCAGGCCATTCGAATGAAGAACGGCCCATAGTGGCCGTAGTCCGCCGGCCACCAGTCCTGTGAAGTCGTCATCAGCTCATTGACGTCCTTCTTCAATTGATTGAGGTCCAGTTTCTTGAATTCTTCGGCGTAGTTGAACCCTTCGCCCATCGGATTGCTCTTGAGCGAATTCTGATGCAGGATTTGCAGGTTCAACTGGTTCGGCCACCAGTCGCTGTTGGAGTAAACTCCGGCCGCGGTGTGCCGATTGCTCGGGTCAGGGATGGCGCCCATCACCGGACACTTGCTGAGGGCGTTGTCGTCTCCGCCGGATGAGCTGGCCGATGGAGAGTCCTGTGCGAACGCGGTGGTGCCGATGCAGAGCACCGCAACGCTCGTCATTCCGCGAGCGAGATGGGTGATCGAACGCATGGTTTTTCCTGGGGAAGTGTGGGGGATTCGGTGCGTGAGCTGCAAGCCATTCGTGTTGAGACCAGTATTGCAGCTCGGCTAGCTGTTTGGAAAGAATCTTCGCTTCAAACACCTTGTCGGTCCAATGCATTCTGGTCATGCCTGCCATGCACCGCGTGCATCAGGGAGTCGTGCAGCCCGTCACGCTGCAAGCGTTTTCGCCTGACGGCGGGAGAATGGGGGGCAAAAAATGAAAGACGTCCGTCGCGGGGTAGCTACCGGCCCCCCCTTTTTTCGTGGCTCCCGTTTCTTGACCCATCCATTTTGGGGTCGACAGCAGACAGTGGACTGTCGCCTGGTCACCCGCTGCGATGCTTGCTTTCGCCCGATCCCCGCCGTAACCTCCGGGTTCTCGACAAACGAAGCCGAAGACTCTTTGGGAGCTGGAAACCGTGGATACCGAACCGATCGCGCCCCCATCGGGCGGACCGTTAAACGAAGGCCATTACCGCGAGTTGTTGGCAGCGACAAACCTGATCAAGCCGATTCGTCGGGCGTCGCGCGTGGCCGCGTTCAACGCCTGGACGGTCGGGTTGATTGCGGCCCTCTCGTTTCCGTTCGCCTTCTTCGGGCTGGACGGGTTGGCGATCACGGTCGGGCTGTCGGCCGTCTGCGTGTTTGAGGTATTGGGGCGCCGCAAGCTGTTGAAACTTGACCCGTCGGCGGGCATCTGGCTGGGCTGGAACCAGGTCGGCTTTCTGGCCCTGATCGTCGCTTATTGTCTCTGGATGCTGCTGGGCGAAGCGCCCGACATCAGTGCCAACCCCGAATTGTCCCGGTTGCTCGGTTCCGACGGTCAGCAGCTCTACCAGGCGTTGAACCTGACGGTCTACGGAAGCGTGATCGTGCTGAGCGTGATTTTTCAGGGCGGCAATGCGATTTATTATTTCACGCGGCGCCGCTACTTGGTTGCTTATCAGCAACAAACATCGCCCTGGGTGCGCGAGTTTTTCAAGATCATTCCGGTCGTGTAGTGGACGCCGGGTTTCGGGTGTTGGCCAGGGGAAATAGGACCAATAGGACGCATGCGACCTATGAGTCCTATGGGTCCTATTGCAGCGCCGCCATCCCGGGGCACCGCCTGCGGCGGTGGCGCCGGCCAGAAAGGACCGGCGTACGGTTGGTGTACGCCGGCCCTTCCGGGCGGGCGCCGCCCGGTTGACCGGGCGCGCGCTACGGTGCTTCCGCGGCGATCTTGCTCTGCTGTTCGGCTGCCTTCCTGCGCCATTTCATCGATTCGGTAAGGTCGCCGGCTTTGACAAAGGCGTCGGCGACGATCGTGAAGGCTTCGGCCAGCAGCTTGGGGTCCTTTTGATTCTTGCCTTCGCGAAAGGTCTTCGCAAATTCGTCCATCTTCTCGCGCACTTCCGGCAGTGCGCAGATCCTTCGGCCTTCGCGTGTGGAGCATCCGAAGACGACGCCGGCCAGTTTGTCCCACTCGCCCAAATGATCCGTGCCTTTCCGCTGGACCGTCAGCGTGATCTCGGAACGTTCCCCAGGGACCATTTTAATCTTCGTGTATCGACGACCCAGAAAGGCGGGCAGCTCGTATCGATCGTCTCGGATTCCCAGGCTTTGTGAACCCTTCGGCAGCATCAGCGTGGCATGGCCTTTTTGATCGGTTTGGATTTCAAACGGAAGGCCGTAGTCTTCATTGAGAAACGCCTCGTAATTTCGTTTACGGTCGCGAACGCGAATCATGTCTTCGCCCCGCAATAAAGAGTCACAGTAAACCTGGGATCCGTTGTTCCACCACTGGATGTTGGGCCAAGAATCGACCTTAACGCCTTCGACCGGCTGCTCTTGCTCGTCCACAACGGTGATGTCACAAGGGAGTAGCGGCTCCATTCGCAAGACGACCGGATCACCTTGATCCGGACGTATCACTTGGGAACGCAAATAGGGGTCGGGATTGCGTGGGTCGGAAACTTCGGGAGGTGCTTCACCCGACATGCCGATGTATCCGTCGCAGATCCCTGCCAGCTGGATCGCTTCGCCGGTCGGCCACACCGGGATCACGAAATCGCCGTTCTCGGAGACTGGACTCCACGAATGAAATCCGGCGCGTTCGTAGTCGACTGTTGGATCCAGCGTCCAGCACACCACACGACCATTGCGGATCGGTCTCGGCACCGCCGGATCCAACTGGCCTTTGATCGGAACGACTGGCTTCAGGTCAACCGTGATCTCGTTGCGCTGATCGGCGCTAAGTGTCACGTCGACAATCCGGCTGGAATGGGTGATCTGATCATCGTGGACGCACATCAGCAGCACGCTGGCAGCGCCGATTTCCAAGGACGGAAATTTCAGCGTCTGCGAATCGACTGATTCCATCACCCCCGGATTCTTCCAACTGCGACTGTCCGACCAGTTGGCCACGATCGAATTTGGGTCGACAGGTTCTCCGTCAATCATGGGGCGAACAAACAGATCCACACCCTGTTTCAGCACTACCGGCTCGGCGGTCTGCAGATCGTGTGGAAGATCAAGATGGATGGATCCTTCAAGGACATAGTCGGGATGGTCGACCCAGACAGAAACTCCAATGGTCTTCGTGCGCTCGTTCACATCTCGCAGCATCGGGTATTTCACGATGGCGATGCCGGCTTCGTCGGTTAACGTCGATATGGGGGCGGTTTCCGAGCGATCGTCGCCGTCGCTCGTCCAGCTACCGTGCCCTTGGCTGCTGCGTAATGCCCAAGGTGTCACGCGGGCACCGGCGATCGGTTCGTCGTTGTCGTCAACAACACGCAACTGAAACGATTCGGTGGACTGCATGACGGGCCCGGATGAATCGCTGAGTAGCGAAAGCGTCAGATCGTTTTCAGGTTCCTCGGCTACAGCGGAACTCAGGATCACCGCCACGCAAAACGTTAGCCGGAAACCGATTGAAACCTTCATTGGATCGCCACCCCAAATTGCAAATGTAGTCGCTCGTTGTCTCGAGCCGATTGATCACACACGAACGCTGGTGTACCAGCGTGATAGTGCAATGATAGCCCGGCTGCGCTGCGGGTGTCAAACAGGCCGATCTTGCGAGGGGGGGATGAGCAGGGGCGACAGGCCGATCCTACGCCGGCCCTTCCGGGCCGGCGCTGGAGAATTGGCCACGGGAATAGGACCCATGGGACGCATACGACCAATGAGTCCTATCGGTCCCATGGGTCCTATTGCAGAGCCGCCATCCCGGGGCACCGCCTGCGGCGGTGGCGCCGGCCCAGAAGGGCCGGCGTACGGTTGGTGTACGCCGGCCCTTCCGGGCGGGCGCCGCCCGGTTTACCGGGCGCGCGCGAGGGACGCTGGCCACGGAAATAGGACCAATAGGACGCATACGACCTATGAGTCCTATCGGTCCCATGGGGCCTATTGCCAGCACCGCCATCCCGGGGCACCGCCTGTGGCGGTGGCGCCGGCCCAGAAGGGCCGGCGTACGGTTGTTGTACGCCGGCCCTTCCGGGCGGGCGCCGCCCGGTTTACCGGGCGGCGCGAGGGACGCTGGCCAGGGTGAATAGGACCCATGGGCCGCATACGACCTATGAGTCCTATCGGTCCCATTGGTCCTATTGCAGCGCCGCCATCCCGGGGCACCGCCTGCGGCGGTGGCGCCGGCCCAGAAGGACCGGCGTACGGTTGTTGTACGCCGGCCCAGAAGGGCCGGCGTACAATCAGCGCACAAAACAATCGGCGCACAAAAAAACCCTTCGACGGAATCCGTCGAAGGGTTTTTAAAATGAAAAAATGGCGAGACCTACTTTCACGCTGGTGGGCACTATCATCGGCTCGGAAAGCTTAACTGCTGTGTTCGGGATGGGAACAGGTGGGACCTTTCCGATATGGTCGCCAAAGGACCGTGTGAGGGATATTTCGCCCAGCACACGGCCGGTTGTTTGGTAAATTGGCAGTTCGTTCGGCCTAATGCGTTATCCGGAAGCGACGCATGACAGAATCATGAGTGCGGGATATCGATGGCCAACCCTTCGTCCGTTAGTACCGGTTAGCTGAACACCTTACGGCGCTTACACATCCGGCCTATCAACCTGGTCGTCTTCCAGGGGACTTTCGACAGTTGTCTACGAAACCTAATCTTAGAGCGGGCTTCACGCTTAGATGCTTTCAGCGTTTATCCTTTCCGAAGTTAGCTATCCAGCCGTGCCGCTAGCGCGACAACTGGTACACCAGAGCTTCGTCCAACTAAATCCTCTCGTACTAAAGTTGAATCTCTTCAAGTTTCGAACGCCCACGGCAGATAGGGACCGACCTGTCTCACGACGGTCTGAACCCAGCTCACGTACCACTTTCATTGGCGAACAGCCAAACCCTTGGGAGCTTCTACACCCCCAGGATGTGATGAGCCGACATCGAGGTGCCAAACCGCATCGCCGCTGTGGACGCTCGGATGCGATAAGCCTGTTATCCCCGGAGTACCTTTTATCTGATGAGCGATAACCCTTCCATTCGGGATTACCGGATCACTAAGGCCAACTTTCGTTCCTGCTCGAGTGATGGCTCTCGCAGTCAAGCACACTTCTACCTTTACGCTCTACGCCTGATTGCCGACCAGGCTGAGTGTACCTTTGCACTCCTCCGTTACTCTTTGGGAGGAGACCGCCCCAGTCAAACTGCCCGACTGACATTGTCCTTTGCTCGGATTCACGAGATCAAAGTTAGAATTAAAATATGACCAGGCTGGTATTTCAACAACGGCTCCTTCGACACTGGCGTGCCGAGCTCAAAGCCTCCCAGCTATCCTACACAAGACATATCTCAACCCAATATCAGCCTACAGTAAAGGTTCACGGGGTCTTTCCGTCTAACCGCGGGTACGTGGCATCTTCACCACGACTACAATTTCACCGGGTCGGTGGTTGAGACAGTGCTGAAATCGTTACGCCTTTCATGCAGGTCGGAACTTACCCGACAAGGAACTTCGCTACCTTAGGACCCTCATAGTTAGGGCCGCCGTTTACTGGGGCTTCGGTCGCCTGCTTCGCTTACGCTAACAGTCTTCCTTAACCTACCAGCACCGGGCAGGCGTCAGTCTCTATACATCCACTTGCGTGTTAGCAGAGACCTGTGTTTTTGATAAACAGTCGTTACAGCCGATTTTCTGTGGCCTCCAAAAGCGTGAACCATCGGAGGCGCCCCTTATCGCGAACTTACGGGGCCATTTTGCAGAGTTCCTTAACCACCGTTCTCCCGAGCGCCTTAGAATACTCATCTCGCCTACCTGTGTCAGTTTTAGTACGGTCAGTTGCTTAACCTAGCAGCTTTTCTTGGACGTCCTTCCAATGACTTCGAGAACTTAAGTGCTCTCGAGCTATGCCTTGTATTATGCGGGTCATTTAACCCCCGCCAACTCGGCCTTCGCTACGGACATTTCTATTCGTACCGCTCACTTTCTGGACGCCGTCCCTGCATCGAATACACAACCGGCGAAGGAATGTTGACCTTCTATCCATCGTCTACGCCTTTCGGCCTCGACTAAGGTACCGGCTAACCCTGGGCGGAATTGCCTTCCCCAGGAAACCTTAGGCTTTCGGCGAACAGGATTCTCACCTGTTTTATCGTTACTCATTCCGGCATAATCACTCGATGACCCCGACACCACTCGTTACCGTATGGCTCGTATCTGATCATCGACGCTCTCCTACCGCTCTAGTAAACTAGAGCCCGCTGCTTCGGTGTAATACTTACTCCCGTTCATTATCGGCGCAGAAATGCTCGACTGGTAAGCTGTTACGCACTTTTTAAATGGTGGCTGCTTCTAAGCCAACATCCCAGCTGTCACAGCACTTCAACTTCCTTAGTGACTAAGTATTACTTAGGGACCTTAGCAGGCGATCTGGGTTGTTTCCCTCTCGACCCTGGAGCTTATCCCCCAGGGACTGACTGCCGAGATAATTTTACCGGTATTCGGAGTTTGGTTCGGTGGGGTACCCCGGGAAGGGCCCCCATCCGATTCAGTCTCTCTACCCCCGGTAAATAGTGGCTCGACGCTATCCCTCAAGATATTTCGGAGAGAACGAGCTATCTGCTGGTTTGATTACACTTTCAGTCCTCCCCACAGGTCATCCCCTCAGTTTTCAACCTAAGTGGGTTCGGTCCTCCACGCAGTTTAACCCACGCTTCAACCTGCCCATGGGTAGATCACACAGCTTTCGCGTCTGCAGCATACGACAATTTCGCCCTATTCAGACTCGGTTTCCCTTGGGCTTCGTTCCGGAGGAACTTAACCAAGCCGCATACCACAACTCGCCGGATCATTATGCAAAAGGCACGCCGTCACCCGTTCAAATCGGGCTCCGACCGCTTGTAGGCACATGGTTTCAGGTTCACTGTCCTCCCCTTGCAGGGGTTCTTCTCACCATTCACTCACGCTACTGGTTAGCTATCGGTCATTAAGGAGTATTTAGCCTTGCGGGATGGTCCCCGCGGGTTCAGTCCAGGTTTCACGTGACTGGACCTACTCAGGTGCTCCTACGATGTGTGTTTATTTTCGTGTACGGGACTGTCACCCTCTGTGGCGGAACTTTCCTGAACCTTCCACTAACAACACACAATTCGATATTGGAGTCCTACAACCCCCAGAGGGAAACCCTCTGAGTTTGGGCTATTCCGATTTCGCTCGCCGCTACTGACGGAATCGATTTTTCTTTCTCTTCCTCTGGTTACTTAGATGTTTCAGTTCACCAGGTTGGATTGGGTATCCCGGGATCATCGCTTGTTTGTCAACTCCCCCAGGCATTTCGCAGACTTCCACGCCCACACTCTTAATGCCAAGGCATCCCCCATGTGCCCTTGGTAGATTGGCCAACGAAATCCCGAACTCAACACTCAGGTCAACCCGGCCGAAGCCAAATCAACCCAACGCCAAGAATCGCAATTCGCCGTTGATGCTAATCACCATAACGATATCACATGACTGGAATGATCCGTCACAACACCGCAGTGCGATGCCACAACAAATCAATTCAGTATTCGCACAGAATCCTGTCAGATTCGCTTCTATCGGCCAGCACCATTTTCACCAGGCTTAAGGAACCCGATGGACGACACTGGCCACGCTTATTCCGAAGAACTTTGTAGTCGCCGACCAATCCAAAGAACTGATCGGCAGATTACTGATGCCAATTACCAAACAACCAAATTGTCAAAAATCAGTTCTCCGATCCGCACCCCATCAGGGTGAAATCGAAGGACGCTGTGTTAGCAGCCGCCCGCCGCAGAACTCTGCGGCGGGCGGTCACTCACAAGCGAGGCGGGAAGATAGAGCCGACGGCCGCGGCCGTCAACCGTTCTTCATCGGAAAACTGAGAAAACTTTTTCTCAGCGTTCCGCCGCGGCCTTCCGCGGTCCCGCAATGAGGTTTCCCTCGTGCAGGAGTGGAAAGAGTCAGGCGCCAAACCGCGTTGGCTGCGTCCGACCCCTTCGTCAAAGCGGGCAAATAGCCGCCTTGCGGGGCGCACGCAGGCGATGCCGGCATGACATTTGCTCGCATTCAACGAGCGGTTTCCCTGGTTGATCCATCCCGACGTGTTTGTCAAGACGACCAGCCCTCTTTCCGGTTCAACCGAAGTGGAGGTAGACGGACTTGAACCGACGACCTCCTGCGTGCAAAGCAGGCGCTCTCCCAACTGAGCTATACCCCCGAGGGCATCCGCAAGGGATGCATCTCAGATTTGAAATCTCAAATTTGAGACTTCAGTTCACTTCGATTTTGGCTGCAAAGCAACCAAGTGGGCGTGCCAGAACTCGAATCTGGGACCTCGTCGTTATCAGCGACGCGCTCTAACCAACTGAGCTACACGCCCTCGTTTGCCCGGCAAAACAATCTGGATTGAAAGCAGTGCTTTCAAACCAGCGTCCAGCCAGAGCTGTCCCACACGGCAAGTCCCGCCGGGCGAGCGAGAAGTTTACGCAAACCAAATGGGCTGTCAAAGCCAAGTTGGCATTCTAAGCGAAAAAAGCTTCTTCGAATCGACACGAACCGCTGGAACGACCGTCGCCAAAGCAACCCTGGAACGAGAATTGTTTGCCGGTGGACCAGTTTTATTCGGCACAACGACCATTTCACTTAAATCGACATTCCAACAAAGCCCCGGGTTCGGTCAAAATAGTCGGCGTATCAACTCTCCCACTCTATGGACACCCGTGAAGATGATGGATCGTTCCACTCGGCGACCTCCCCTGGTCAACGTCAACGCTCGACGCCAACGGCGCAGTTGGGATGCGTGTTTCGTGCCGCCCACGTTACGCGGCAGGCTGCTTTCCAGGTGGCTTGGCGTAGGCATTTTCGCTGCTGCAGCGGCCGTTCAGGCCGGTTTGGCCTGCCCCGCGGCCGCGCAGAGCCCCACCGCGGCCCAGGCACTTTCTCTCAAACCGCTGCAACAAGACGCCAACTACGAGCTCGTTCCGGCCGGGCAAGTGGCCAAGTGCACGGTCAGCGACATCACCGAAGAGGGCCAAAACGGTTGGGAAGTGACCGGACCGGACGGCCATCTGCTGCGTCGCTTCGTCGACACCAACGGCGACAAAAAGATCGACCTGTGGTCGTACTACAACTACGGCGTGGAGGCCTATCGAGACATCGACGGGGATTTCAACGGCAAAGCCGACCAGTATCGGTGGCTGGGAAACACCGGCACCCGCTGGGGGGTGGATCAGGACGAAGACGGCCGCATCGATGCTTGGCGGCGGATCTCGGCCGAAGAGGTTTCCGCCGAAGTCGTTGCCGCGCTCCGCGAACAGGACCCACGGCGCTTCGCCCGCTTGTTGGCCACCCCCACGGAACTGAAATCCTTGGGGCTGGGAGAAGCCAAGCTGGCCGAGCTGGAAATGAAGGCCAAGCTGGCCGCCCGCGAGTTCGCCGAGTTGGCCCAGTCACAAACCTCCATCGGCCCCGAATCCGAGTGGCTTCAATTCGCAGCCCCCGCACCCGGATTGGTCCCCGAGGGCACCGACGGCAGCACGAAAGACGTGGTGGTCTACGAAAACGTCGTCGCGATGTACGAAAATGGCGGCCGAAGTGGGCAATTGATGGTCGGAACGCTGGTTCAGGTCGGTGACCGCTGGCGAATGGTGTCACTGCCGAACGTCGGCAGCGACGACGGCGCGCTGACCCAGTCCAGCGGACTGTTCTTTACCCCCGGCGGTGCGGCAACCGCGGCGACTCCGGCCTCTGATTCCGCGCTCCAGACCCTGGTCACCCAGCTCGAATCGCTCGACAAAAAACTGGCCTCTGCCCCCGAAGCCGGGCTGCCGGCGCTGCACGCCGCCCGCGCCGATCTGGTCGAAAAGCTGATCGCCGGGTCGGGCAATGACGAAGACCGGGCGACTTGGACGCGGCAATTGGTCGACACGGTCAGCGTCGCCGTGCAAAGCGGCCAGTACCCCGAAGGGCTGGACCGGCTGAAACGCGTGGCCGGCAAATTCGCCCGCGCCAATGAGACGCTGGCGGCCTATGCCGATTACCAGGCGATCCAAGCCGAATACGTGCTCAAGCAAACCCCGGACGCGGACTTCGAAAAGGTGCAACTGTGGTACCTGGAGGCACTGGCCGCTTTCGTCGATGCGCACCCCCGGACGATCGAATCCGCACAAGCGATGCTGCAGTTGGCGCTGGCGAAAGAGTTCGAAGACGACGAGAAAGAGGCGTTGGCGTACTACCGAAAAGTGCGTGACGGATACAAAGGCACCGAAGCCGGGGAGAAAGCCGCGGGCGCCGTGCGGCGTCTGGAGTCGGTGGGACGGAAAATCGAACTCGAAGGCACGACGCTGGACGGCAAATCGTTCAAGCTCTCACAACTGCGTGGCCGACCGGTGATCGTTCACTACTGGGCGACCTGGTGTGAACCCTGCAAGCAGGACATGAAACTGCTCAGCCGTCTGCAGGGCCGCTACAAGCGCCAAGGGCTGACGCTGGTCGGTATCAACGTCGACGCCAGACGTGGCGATGCCGAAGCGTTCGTCCGCGAAAACCGTCTGCCGTGGATTCAACTGTTCGAGGAGGGCGGTTTAGAATCGAGCCGGCTTTCCAAGGCCTTTGGTGTGCAGACGTTGCCGACGATGATGCTGGTCGACAAGGACGGCACCGTCGTGCGACACAACGTCCGCGCCGCCGAACTGGATGCCGTGATCGAAGAGATGGTGAAGTAAAGTTTTTCGGGTTTCAGGTTCCAAGTTCCAGGTTCCAAGTTGGTTGAAACTTGAAACTTGAAACTTGAAACTTGAAACTTGAAACTTGAAACTTGAAACTTGAAACTTGAAACTTGAAACTTGAAACTTCAGCTCCGATCCTCGTACGGCCGGGGGCGGAGCTGTTGGAACAGGGCTCGCTTCTGGTCGGGGAGCGAGTAGTGAAAGCCACAGTTTTCCAGGAAGCGATCGGAGGAGCTGATGGCCATGATTTCCATGATGCCTAGATCTCTGGCCCGGTCGACGCACATCTGGACCAGGCGCTTGCCGACGCCGAATCGCTGGTAATCGGGGTGCACGGCCAGGCTTTGCAGTTCGGCGAGCTTGGGGCTGTAGACCTCGACCGCGGAAAAACCGACGCAGCGCCCGGCCGGTTCTTCGGGCGGGATTTCGTCGCTCGGTGCCGGGTCGCTCGGTGATGGGATGTCGGGCGAGGCCGCATCGGACGGTTCGCTGACCATCGCGACGAAACCGTGTCGGGTCAGTTCGACCAGTTCGGCGTGGGTCCGCGAAAGCAGCAGCCGTTGCATCACAAAGGGGCGCAACAGGGCATGGATTGCCGCGGCATCGCTGGGCAATGCCTGTCGCAGTTGCGGTAAAACCTGCGGCGCGGGATCGGGTGGCGGAAGATCGTTCAATGCAGTGGCCCAACCCTGATCAGTGAAGCTGGACCGGATTGGTCGCTTGCTTGATGGTTTTTCGCAATAACATCGCCGGCGCGTCTTTCCCGGTGAACAATTTAAATTGATAGGCCGCCTGGCGGACAAACATATCGATTCCGGTGATGATCCGGCACTGGGCCTGCTTGGCGTATTTGACCAGCAAGGTGTTTTCCGGGTTGTAGACGGTATCGAAGACCACCATGAATTGGTTGAGCGCCGATGCATTGAAGGGGGATTTGTCGACGTCGGGGTGCATGCCGACGGGCGTTCCGTTGATCAGCAGCTGGACTTTTTGGTTGTGTCGATCTTCCCACGGCACCACGCGACACCCGACCTCGGTGGCCAGCAGTCGCGCCCGTTCTTCGGTGCGGGAGGCGATGACGACGTCCGCCTGGCGTTGCCGCAGCCCCCAGGCGATCGCGCGGGAGACTCCGCCGGCGCCCAACACCATCGCGGTGACACCCTGAAGCGCGTTCTCGCGGGGCACGTCTTTCTTTTCCATCACTTCGATGATGCAGTCCATCGCGGCGCGATAGTCGGTGTTGTAGCCCAAGCGATCGTCTTCGTGAAACACCATGGTGTTGATCGCACCGATCCCGTTGGCGCTCGATTCGGCTTGGGTGCAGTAGTCCAACGCGCGCTCTTTGTGGGGAATGGTGATGCTGATCCCGCGGAGTCCGATCTTGTTGACACTGTCCATGAAGCGATGCAGATCGTCTTGCGGAACCCGCAGCGGCAGGTACCGCGCGTTCATTTTTTCGGCTTTGAATGCCGTGTTGTGCACCAGGGGGCTGTAGCTGTGGGCGACCGGATCGGCGATCACCCCGAACAACTCGGTCTCGGCGTTGATGTTTTTGACGTCGTACAGATTGGTCATTTCTTTCCAATTCAGCTGGCCGGGGGCCATCTTCTTGTCCGTGCTGTAGGTCGCGTAGGTGAAGGGGGCGCCGAATCGATTGGCCAGGATTCGCGTGATCGTGCCGATCTCGCCCATGCAAATCCCGATCGTGGGGAGTTTTGCGTTGCGAATCAGATCGAACATCCGCACGTTGTCGGCAAACGAATTCGCCATGGTCGCGATCTTGACGATGTCGGCGTCTTCTTCGGCCATCGCCGCATGCAGGTCTTCCAGATTGTCCGGCGTTCCGGAAAAATCGTGGTAGCTGATGATGCGTTTGGTGTTGCCGTAACGCGGAATCTGGGACGCGATGTCGGCTTCGATGTCGACGTATTCAGCACCTGCGACGATCGCCGAACGCAGCAGCATCAAACGGTCTTGTTCGCTTTTGGTCCATCGCCCCCCGTCTTGGCGGCGTCGGACGGTCATCACGACCGGGCCGGGACGGTTGTCCATCAGACGTTTCAAATTGACGGCTCGACCGACATAGTCCAGCCGCAATTCCACAAGTTCGGCGCCTTGTTCGACCAAATGCTTGTGTTCGCCAATCATCCGAGTGTGGCGACTGCGACCGAGACTGACACAAATCATAGGGGATTGAAGTACGAGGAAGGTGATGAAGAAGTGCGGGAGGCGGCCTCGGCAACGGGACGTGAACTCCGCGAAGAGTTTACTGCCCGGAGTGCCGCCCGCGTATAATAGATCGCACCGAATGCAACGAGCAGGGGTGGAGTCCGATTCCCCTGAGGAACGGCCAGCCGGGACGATCGAACCGGTCGGCCACAGACACGCACGGATAAAGCATACAGCAGGTCCTAAATGATGAGTTCGAAAACGCGATGGATGTTCGCTTTGCCCCCTGCGGTCCGGATCCCCGTGATCGGATTGATTTGCATCGCGATCTGGGGAGACACCGACCGGGGATTTGCCCAGGAATCGGACTGGGCCTTTCCCCGTGGCGACGCCGCCGCGTCGGGGGCGACCACGGCACAGCTGCCCGACGAATTGCAGGTGGCGTGGGAATTCAACGCCGAGGAGGCGATCGAATCGACTCCGATCGTGATCGGCGATCAGGTGTTCGTCGCCGATGTGATGGGGAAAATCTACTGCCTGGCGCGTCGCGACGGACAGGAACGGTGGCGGAAAGATTATCAAACCGGATTCCTGGCCTCGCCGGTGATCGCCGGAGACCGCCTGGTCATCGGCGACTACGACGGCAACCTGTACGCATTATCAGTCAAAGACGGCAGTCAGCTGTGGACCCAAACGACCGACGGCGAGATCAGCGGCTCGGCGGCAATTTACGACGACAAGGTGCTGGTCGCCTGCCAGGACGGCAAGCTGTACTGTTTCGAGCTGGCGAGCGGAGAACCGGTTTGGACCTACGCCGCCGAAGACCAGATCCAATGCTCTCCCACGATCGCGGGCGATCGGACATTTCTGGGCGGTTGTGATGCCAAACTGCACGTGGTCGATTTGAACACGGGCAAGGCCGATGGGGAGGGGATGCCGCTGGAAGGCCCGACCGGCAGCACGCCGGCGATCCGCGGTGAACTCGCCATCCTGCCGACCCACGACGGCTCGGTGTTTGCCTTTGACTGGAAGAACCGGAAACAGCTGTGGCGCTACGAAGACCCGCTGCAGGTCCAAGAGTATCGCAACAGTGCCGCGGTCTCCGGACAGGTCGCCGTCGTCAGCAGCCAGCGCAAGCAAGTCGATGCGCTCGACCTGAAGACGGGCAAACGGATCTGGCGACACACCCTGCGGCGATTCGCCGACGCGTCCCCGGTGATCGCCGGCAACGACGTCTGGATTGCGGCGACCGACGGACGGTTGTTGCGGCTCTCACTGGCCGACGGAACGCTGAAGTGGAGCTATGAGATTCGCGGCAGCTTCGTCGCCGCTGTCGCCGTCACCGACACCGAGCTGTTCGTCGCCGATGATGACGGCGTGGTCCGCTGCTTCCGGGGTAAGGAGTAGGTCACGCTGTGCGTGACGGATGGCATGCACAGCATGCCCTACGCGGAAATGGCATGCACAGCATGCCCTACGCGGAAATGGCATGCACAGCATGCCCTACTTTAGGTTCCATAGACCTGCTTCGGGTCGACCAATCGCGGGTCGACGGTGGTCAGCGAGGCGTCGTGGGGGTCGACCGCGCGAAAGAAACAACTTTGGAATCCCTCGTGACAGGCGGCCCCGACCTGTTCGACGCGCAACAGGATCGTGTCGCGATCGCAATCCACGCGGATCTCTTTGACGCTCTGGCGATGCCCGCTGGTTTCACCCTTCCGCCACAGAGCTTGGCGGCTGCGGCTGTAATAGACGGCTTGACCGGTCGCCAGCGTCTCCCGAAACGCTTCTTCGTTCATCCAGGCCATCATCAGAACGCGGTCGCTGTCGGCATCTTGCGCGATCGCCGGCAACAAACCGTCGGCGCCTCGAGAAAAATCTACTGCGGCGGAGACGTCGATCACGGCAAGTTGTCCGGGGGGGAAGGGAGGAAGGTCGGCAGCGACGATTATAGGCAGATTCGTAGTAAACGGAACGACTGGCACGCCGCCGAAGCCGAATCGTTTCGCCGAGCCCGGCCGCTGAAGGCACCGCCATGGCGCGGACGATAAGCAACCTACACTTTCACGTCACATGGTTGCCGATTCGGGGTTTTCCGTCATGTCACCGACAAAACTATCGATCGTTCTGCCGGTTCGCGATCGGCAACATGAGGTCGTGGAGCGGGTCGAGCACGTCCTGGAAGGCCTGGTCGATCTGACCGACGAGGTCGCGGAGATCATTGTCGTCGACGACGGCAGCCGCGATGAAACGCAAGACATCTTGCAAGAGCTGCACGCCAAGTACCCCCAAGTTCGGATCGCCCGGCACGACCGGCCGCGCGGGATGGAAGCGGCCGGACAAACCGGTTTGGAACGGGCGACCGGAGAGCTGGTGTTCATTCAAGAATCGGACGCCGAGATGCGGATGGACGATCTCCGTCGGCTGCTGGTGATGAGCGAAGACGAGTCGGTCGTTGCGGCACGGGCAGAAAGTCGCCAAGAGCCGCTCGCCCCGCCGCTGTTGAGGCGTTTGCGACAATGGGGCACCGACAAGCATACGACGGTCGAAATCCGAACCGACGTGAGCGCCCCGTGCTCGGTCCAGATGATCCGCCGCCCCCATCTGCAGCGTCTCTCGGCCCCCAAAGGCAAACGTTATTGGTTGGAAGGGCAAACCGATCGAATCAAAAAGGTCGAGCGGGCGAAAGTCGGGGTACGGCTCCGCAATGAAGCGAAGCGTTGAAGCCGTCGTGGATGGACGGGAGGGGTCAAAACGAGCGTTGGATCGAAAACTCGGCGATTTCAATCAGGCAGTTTTTGGCCGCCCCGGTGGGCAGATCGGCAATCGCATCGAGGGCGCGTTGCTTGAATTCGGCCGCCGTCGCGACGGTGAATGCTCTGGCGTCGGATTGATCGAGCCAGGTGCGAATCGGTGAGACTCGGCTGGCGGCCGGACCTTGGAGCACTTTCAAAATGGAGTTTCGCCTGTCGGGGGTTGCCGTTTCCAGCAGGCGGATGATCGGCAGCGTGATTTTTCCCTGTTCCAGATCCGTTCCCAGCGTTTTGCCGACCGCTTCATCGTCGCCCCAAAGGTCCAGGAAATCGTCGGCGATCTGGAACGCGATTCCGAGACTGTTCCCGTATTCGGCAAGTCGATCGATCGTTTCCGCATCGCATCCGGCCTCCGCCGCGGCGAGCGAACAGGCCACGCGGCACAGCTCGGCGGTTTTGCCTTGGATGATGTCGAAATACGTGTCGCGATCGATCTCGAGATCATCGCGACCGAGCACTTGACGCAGCTCGCCTTCGCAAACCAACCGCGCGGCTTGACCGACCCACTGGCAGGTGCGGGTGTTGTCGAGCGTCGCGGCCAACTGAAAACTTTGGGCGAACAGATAATCGCCGAGCAGGATACTGGTGTGATTGTTCCATTGGGCGTTGACGGTGGGGACATGCCGGCGCGTCGCGGCTTCGTCCAACACATCGTCGTGCACCAGCGTCGCCGTATGGACCATCTCCAACACCGCTCCGATGGTGATGTTGCTCGGCCCGACACCCCCGAGCGCTTCGGCCATCAGCAAGTGCACGGCCGGCCGCAGCCGCTTGCCGCCCAGCGCGACACCGTGACGCAACAGCGCCGAAACGCCTTCGAAGGGGCTTTGCAATTGCGAGCGGAGCATTGCCTCGACCTCGGCCAACGGCTCGGCGACGGGGCCATAGAGACGCTGCAGCAGCGGGTTGGCGGGGGGGGCGGTGGTGCCGTTCTTCGGTGCGCGGACCGGGTGATCGGCGACTGGGGGGGATCGGCGGGATTCGCTCCGCGCCGCGCCGCTGCGTGTCTCGCTGCGTGTCTCGCTGACTCGGCTGTCGGCGTCGACCTGTACCGTGTCGGAGCGGTCTCGAAACGTCTCAGAAGCGTCCATTTTCTTACGCGTGTCTGCAGGAAGGGGGGAACGGGTCGAACCGTAGCAATAGAGAGGAAACCGCAATTAGAAACCAAGGACAACGAAATCAAAGGGGGACGATTGGTCGCATTACGAATGCGTCCCCGGATTTCGCACGAACGTCCCTGACTGGCCACCTTCTTTCCCTTCCAGTTGCGTCGGTCCGATCTGCATCGCTCGATCGACGGATTTGAGCATATCGTAAACCGTCAACGCGGCGACACTGGCGCCGGTCAGGGCTTCCATTTCGATGCCGGTCTTTCCCGACGTCGCGCAGGTGACGCGACAAATCAGCTGCGGGGGCGATGTCGGCTGGGGCGGGGCGGTTTCGTCGGCCCATTGAAAGTCGACTTCGGCGGACTCGATCGGGATCGCGTGACAGAGGGGGATCAGGTGGGGTGTCCACTTGGTCGCCGCGATGGCGGCCAGGCGGGCGACCGCCAGCACATCGCCTTTGCGGCTGGCCCCCTGCCGGACCAGTTCGGCGGCTTGGGCATTCATGGAGATCCGCGACGAGGCGGTGGCGATGCGTCGGGTGACGTTTTTGGCCGAGACGTCGACCATGTGGACGTTGCCATCGGCGTCGAAGTGGCTGGAAGGCATTTTAAGTTTCAAGTTTCAAGTTTTAAGTTCCAAAGGTTTGCTGCCGATGGCCGTCGCTGCGATTCTGTAACGAAATCTCTCCACTCCGCAACCCGCTGCCGCCAACTTGAAACTTGAAAAAAAAAACGCCACACATTTGCGGGAAATGTGTGGCGTTCTTGTTGTGGTCGGTGGTGAAGCGAGAGTCCTGCGGCGGCACAAGGCCGGGGCAGGAACCGTTCACACCAGTTCTTTCTTTGCTCCGACGAGCGTTCTCAGTCGTTCAGCCAACAGATGGGCGTCGAACGGTTTTTTGAACGTCTCGTTGATGCTGCTTCGATCAAAACTCATCGGCTGGCCGTCATCGGGCAACAGCGCGATCAGAATGACATCGGTGAAATCCGCATTTTTGCGCAGGTTCTGGCAAATCTGTACGGCTTCGATCTTGCCGATCGAAAAGTCCACGATGATGCAATCTGGCGTGAAGCTTTCGGCTTGAATCCCGGCTTCGAAACCGCTCGCCGCCACGGCGACCTTGAACGATTTTTCCGGCGGTAATTCTCGCTTCAAGTTTTCGATCAAAACTTGATCTTGGGCGACGATCAGGCACTTGGCCATCGCTTCGTCCTCCAAGTCACCCAACGGCATGCCGTGCTCCTTCAGGAACTTGATCAGGTATTCACGCGGAATACGACGATCTTGTGATCCTGGGATTCGGTAGCCTTTCAAACGCCCCGAATCGAACCATTTTGAAACAGTTCGGGGTGCGACTTTGCAAATCTTGGCGACCTGTCCAGTCGTAAAGACCTTCATATCAGGCTCTCCATAACGCCTCGTTGATTATTCCCTCGAACAATGGTGCGTCGGTACCCAATGTTCTCATGGCCTTGGTCGATCAGTTGTGCCGCACGCCTTCTCGTTCGTTTCATCTGTCTCACCGGTCCTGATCGCTGAGACAAAGTCTTACGAACCTGAATGCTGTCGTGTGCTGCAAACCGAACGCTGGGTCAGGCCACCCGGCTCACATCCTGTGACGCTTACCGAACGGGATCACTTGCTAGGTTTCAAACGTTTACAAACGGATCACTCCGCTTTGGTCGGGGTAGATGCTGTGACGTCCGGCGACCAACGCCCAACGTTCCAATCGCGAAACACGGCAGACATGATGATGGGTGTTGTCATCATGCCGGTGTTTACAGGAACGTTCGGCTATAGTCGCCATCTGCCTTCGAGCGTGAGAGGTGTCACGAATGTGACGCCCCCGACTCGACTGCTTTCCCAGAATCCCCCCCTGGGCGGATCAACGATTCGGCTGCCACCAGCCCTCCTGCATCGAGACGGTGAAAACCGCTCTCCGCGAGAGAACCCAGTCGAAAACTGTCGATCCGAGACTTAGTGTCGAGCAAAACCGCCCCAATTCTTTAGGGCGTTTGGAAGGGAACAAGCGTCATGGCCCCTGTGACGGTCCTTGACCGGATCAATCCGGACGGCCGGTTGGATGCCGGTGATGCAAAACACCCGTGTTTCCGCAACTTTCGACACTGAAGACGCGGATTTTGTTGCACCGAAACAGACGATTTGCGAAGAAAAAAAACTTTTTATAAAGTTCATTTTCGTCCCCGATCGGTCTAGACAGCATGCCAATCGACGAGTCATCTGGCCGCAAAATCGGTCGCCACTTCACGTCTTTCCGTTTCCCTTCAAACCATCACCATGCAAGACAACGCTCGCGCCTTCTTTGAACAAGCCATCGCCACGCCCAGTCCTTCGGGATACGAAGAGCGGATCCAGAAACTGATTCGGGATTACATCACTCCCCATGCCGACCGCGTTCGCATCGACGTGCACGGCAACCTGATCGCCGAGATCGGCAACGCTGACGGACCGCGACTGATGTTGGCCGGACACTGCGATCAAATCGGGATGCTGGTTTCCCACATCGATGAAAACGGTTTTGTGTACGCGCAAACCATCGGCGGTTGGGATCCCCAACAGTTGATCGGACAAGCGATGTCGATCTGGACGGACTCCGGAGAAGTCCCCGCCGTCATCAGCCGCAAACCCATTCACTTGCTCAACCAGGACGAACGGAAAAAAGTCGTCGGCCTGGACGAAATGTGGTTGGACGTCGGGGCGAGTTGCGACAAACAGGCGCGCGAGAAGATTCGCATCGGCGACCCGATCACGTTGGACCTGCAGCTCCGCCCGCTGATGAATTCACTCGTCAGCGGTCCCGGGATGGATAACAAGACCGGGATGTGGACGGTGATCGAAGCGTTGCGACGGGCGAAAGCACTGGCCGGCGCCGGTGGGCTCGGCTGCCACCTGCATAGCGTCTCCACCGTGCAAGAAGAAATCGGGCTGCGCGGCGCCAAAACCGCCGCCGGTGGAATCCATCCCGACGTCGCCATCGCCGTCGACGTGACCCACGCTTCGGATTGCCCCACCATCGACAAGAACAAACAAGGCGATCTCCGCCTCGGTGGCGGACCGGTGATCTTTCGCGGACCCAACATCAATCCCAAAGTCGCCGCGCGGCTGATCGAACTGGCCGAAACCAACAACATCCCCTACCAACTGGCCGCCATCGGTCGAGCCACCCCCAACGACGCCAACGTCTTGCAACTCCACGGCGCCGGCGTCGCCACCGGGCTGGTCGCGATCCCCAACCGCTACATGCACTCGGCCGTCGAAGCGATCTCGCTGGACGACATCGATCACGTCGCGCAACTTCTCGCCCACTTCGCTGCGGCGCTGAAGTCAGATGATGACTTCACGCCGGGGGGGCAGATTTAGGTTTCAAGTTTCAGGTTTCAAGTTTCAAGTTTCAAGTTTCAAGTTTCAAGTTTCAGGTTTCAGGTTTCAGGTTTCAGGTTCAAACGGGAGGTTGAGATGGCCGCGATTACGAGGTTTGAGGACATTTTGGCTTGGCAAAAGGGCCGTGAGTTGACCCAGCTGATTTATCGATGCTCACGTCAGGACGATTTTGCGCGAGACTTCGCGCTGAAAGATCAGATACGAAGGGCTTCGATTTCGATCACATCCAACATCGCAGAGGGATTTGAACGGGATGGCAACAAGGAATTTGTCCAATTCCTTTCGCATGCCAAGGCCTCGTGCGGCGAGGTTCGATCCCAGCTCTACGTTGCTTACGATGAACGCTACCTCGACGAGCCCGAGTTTGAGGACCTACAGAACAAATGTCGTGAAATCAGCCGACTGATCAACGGATTCATCAACTACCTGAACAAATCTGATTTTCGCGGTCGAAAGTACATCCGAGAACTTCGCGAACCCTACATGGTCGATAGCCAAATCTGCTGAAGTGACTTGAAACTTGAAACTTGAAACTTGAAACTTGAAACCTATTTAACCCGGCGGAGCCGTTCCAGCGGGACGTAGTAGCGCGAGTAGCGTTTGCCGTCGTTGAACTTTTGACCCGCCGCGTTGGGGACCAGCACGGTCGCACGGCGGGTGATGCGGTTGACGCGGCCTTGCATGCGGTGGCCTTCGTGGAAAAAGAAGACGTCATCGCCGACGCGGATGTTGAAACGCACCGCGGCGCGTTCGCGTTGGGTGATCAAGTTGTGTTGATAGTCGGTGTGGCCGAAGTACCGATTGGCGATCGATTGGTAACGGGCCTCGCTGCAATTGCCGTCGTTCCATATCAACATTTCGACCAGATGCACGAATTCGTGTTCGGCGATGCGTTGCATCGCCTCCAAGCGGTCGCGGCACACGCACCCGGCCACCTCGATCGGACGCGAGACGTCTTCAAAGGTTTGGAACAGCAGCGTGCTGGAAAGCACCAATTCAAAGTTTCGCCGACCGTCATAGTTGCCTTCGGGATACTGGGTGACCAGCTTGCCGCCGACGCTGGTCATCCGCGACGACAAATGGAACGTGATCCCTTCGGCCGAGGCCGCGCTGAGAATCTTGCCGTCGAAGAAGCGGTCGTCGTACAACCGGATCATCCTGGAAACGTCTTCGGGCGAAACCTTTTGGAAGTTCGGCCCGTCGATGCAGCGGCTGGTCAACAGCATCTGCTCATAGATCTGGCGTCGCCACTGATCCCGCTGCGACGCGGGAAACGTCCGGATGGCGACTTCCCCGGCGAGTTGCCCCAAGACCTCGGGATCACGCGGCGAAGGCCCAGCAGAAGGCCCAGCGGAGGGCATGCCAGGCGATGTCGCCCGCGTCTTGCCGGTTCGGTGGCGTGTTTTTTTCCAAGCGCTGGTCTGCCGATGCGTCATCCTGAAGCTCACGGTGGGAAGGATGCGAGCATTCTAGCCGATCAAGGCAGATGGGGAGTAGCTCAATCGAACCCACACTCGTTCCCAGGCTCGGGAGATCGATTGTGTAACGGCAGCTTTTGGAAACCGATTGAGTCTCTCTCCCTCTGGGAGAGACGGCGTTTGCGCAGCAAGCAAACGCCAGAGAGGGCCGGCGGCTCGCAAAAGTCTTGACGACTTCCGCGACGATTAAATCCGTCACTGATACGATTGAGGTTCCCCGCCTCCGAGTCGCGAGGCGGAGCCTCGTGAGAAGTGCGTTACGAGGCGGAGCCTCGTAACGAGAATCCGCTACCCGCCGCATCGAGATCACCTGGCAACTCGATGAACGAATCGGCATCGTGTTGACGTTGGACCGCGTCTGTCCAATCCACGTCGACATGCGCCAACGCATGGTCGACGGCCTGCGACGACAGGGGTTCGGCGGATGCGACTTGCTTGATTCCACTCACTTCAGCGGGCAAGGAATCGATGTCTCCCTCCAACCGCTCCTCCGCCGCCACCGCGGGTCGCTGGGGCAAAAAATCGGAGGGGGCGGGAACACCATCTCCCGTCTTCGTCCGAACGTCAGTCGACGATGTGGCCGAGGTCGCGATCTGCGAATCTGTGACGTCACCAGCCGACGTCAGTCCCGCGGCGGCAAAGGCGACCGAGTTCAACGTGCTGACCTTGCCGATCGAATCACTCGACGTGGCCTGCCCAACGGTTCCGCTGGCGAGCAATTCCCGTAACTCGGCCGAGGTGAGCTGCGGGTTGGCCGACAACGTCAACGCGGCCACGCCGGCCACATGCGGACTGGCCATGCTGGTCCCGCTCAATGATCGATACCCGCCGCCGGCGTAGGTGCTGACAACACTCACGCCGGGAGCGTCGACTTGGACCGCGCCGCTGCCGCCGACCTCGTTGCTGAATCCTGCGACGCGGCCGGACGAGTCGTAGGCGCCGACCGAAAGCACGCTGGTCGATTCGGCGCTGTGCCGGGCCGGATAGCTGGGGCTGGCCGCCGATTCGTTCCCGGCCGCAGCGATCACCAACGACCCCAAGGAGGTCGCGTAGTCGATCGCGCTGGCAATCCGTGAACTGACGCCGCCGCCGAGGCTGAGGTTGATGATTTGTGCGCCCAAATCGGCCGCGTAGCGAATGCCGGCGGCCACGCCGGCATCGGATCCGCTGCCGGAATCGTCGAGCACGCGAACGGGCAGGATTTTGGCGTCCGGGGCCACCCCGGTCACGCCGAAACCGTTGTCGCCCGCCGCGATCGTTCCGGCCACGTGCGTCCCGTGTCCGTTGCCGTCGTCGGGGACCGCGTCACCGGATACAAAATCGTATCCCGTGATGTCGTCGACATACCCGTTGCGATCATCGTCGATCCCGTTGCCAGGGATCTCGCCCGGATTGATGTACAAGTTGTGGGCCAAGTCGGGATGATCCAGATCGACTCCGGTGTCAATCACGGCAACGGTGACGCCTTGCCCGCGGTAACCGGCCGCCCAGGCTTCCGGTGCCGCGACGGCATTGATGTTCCAATCCTGGCTGCCGCCGAAATAGGCCACGTCTGCCAACGGCGTCACGGTGCTCGGTTCGGGCGGCGCCGGTTGCTGAGGTTCCGGCGTCGGCGCCGCTGGCGGTGTTGCAACCGCTGGGGATTGCGACGTTTGAACGTCCAAGGTCAGTCGATAGGAAATGCTGCGATAATCGACCGAGGATATCGCGAGGTAGTATTCGCCACCCGGCAGGGATCCCGAAAGCGATTCGCTACGGTTGGATGATCGTTTCGAGGAACCGATCAGATTGCCGTTGCGATCCAGCACATACAGATCTGCATCGCGATTGAGTTGATCCAGCGTGATCCGCACCTTGGCATCGGAAGCGACTTCGAAACGAACCACATCGATCCGGTCGAACCAACTGAGTCGCCCGGCCCGTTGCAGCGTTCCGTCGACCACGCCCAAGTCGGCCGCCGTCCGCATCGTGTCCCCGGCGGCATCGGAGGCGGTGAAATTGACAGCAAGGTCTTGGATTTGTTGGGCGACGCTTTCGATCGCTGAGCTGTCATCAATCGGATGCTGTGAAAGAGAAAGTGAATCGCCGGCAAGCAGTCGACGCGTTTCGAGGGATTCGACCCCGAGCCGTCGGTAACTGGCAAAATGAACACCACCACGAAATCCTTTTCGTCGACGCATCACAGACCCACCACACACTGGCAAGAATTAGAACGGGGAACCCAGCGAGTTCGAGCCGACCGTATCAGAACCGATCCGCCGGGTCAGGTTCAATTTTGTCGTGTGGTTCCTACCTCCGGATCGACACCGTGTAGCCGCCGCGATTGTTGCCCAGGTCGCCGAGGTGGTCGTTGATTCGAAACAGCAACCAACAGTGCTTGTCGATGACGAGTTCGGTGTCGGATTCGACGCTGCGGACGAGCAGTGGCTGGAGCTGTCGTTGCTCGTCGGTTTTGTTGGGCAACACGCACACCAGTAACTGCCCGAGCGGTCGATCGTTGGCGTATTGAATCGTGACTCCGGGCGGTTCGCTGATCCAGGGTTTCGGATCGTCGTCGAGACTGCATCGTCCGCGCGGCGAGATTTTGACGCGCATGCCGGGGGCGAATCGAACGCCGACACTCTGCCAGCCACGATCAGCCTGGATCGTCGTCTCGATCGGGTTGCCCCGCCAAAGTTTGTCGCCGATCGCCAAGTCGATTCGCTCGCGAGGCCAATCAAAACCATAGTCGATGGTGTTCGTCAACATCCGCCAGCGGGCTTGCACGATCGGCCACTGTCGGCTCAATCGTCGTTTGAAGGCGATCGAAAACGCGACGGTTCGCAGGCTGCCATTGTTGGCTTCGGCCAAGACGGCCGGTCGATAGTCGGGGTATTCGGTCAGCAACATCGCCGCGACCCAGCTCCAGCCGTACGATTCAACGTCGCTTTTCAAATCCGGCGGGTACTGGAGCACGGCATCGAGCGTCGGAATTCGCTGTTCGTCGCGACGTTGTGAAAGAAGCTTGAAACGCCCCCAGTAGGGAACGACTTGCGTTGATTCGGGGACCACGTTGACTTCGACCTGACGACCCGTGCCGCGGTGAACGCTCAACATTTCTGCCAGCCCTTCGGCGAACCAAGACGGCCCGGTGCCGCCGAACAGTTCGATGGCCAGTGCATGCACGCCCTCGTGCAACAGCAAATGCCGTGTGTAGTAATCGCTTCGTTGACGGATCACCCAGATGTTCGAATCGACGGCGTAGCCGAAGGGGAAATTCAAATCTGGCGGCAGATCCCCGCTGTCACGAAACCGCTGCGGATCGGCCATCACAAATGCGTCGACCTGCCATCGAGCCAGCGTTCCGGGCGGCAGTTGCCAAAACCGTTCCCATTGGGGCACCGCGGCGTCAAAGGCTTCCACCAGTTCGACCAACGATTCCCGTGAGCCCGAATCCGATTTCAGCACAATGTGCTTGCCCTCCACCGCCTGCATTGGGGGCGGCGATTGCGCCGAGGTGTCCGGAGCACTCAGCGCCGCGATGCTGATCAAGCCGATCAGTGTTAGAATGCCGCGGCGGCAGCGGGCATGCACCTGCATTCCAAACATGCGCCGCAACATGCCATCTCGCGCCGTGTCGGAGCGGCATCCGACGTTGCCTAAACGATCTTCAAAAGATGAAACCATTGCACCATTGTAACCATCAGGCCACGAAACGACGATTCACCTTTGCAACGTCGCGGTGGTCGCTGCTGGTCCGCCCACTTCTGTTGTGCCCGCTGTTGATCTGCACCGCGGCATGCGTTCCGAAGGCGGAGCGGGACGTGGTGGTCTATTCGGCGCTCGACGAGCAGTTCGCGACACCGATTTTTGCGGCTTATGAACGAAGTGTGGACTATGAGACCGGGATCGTCGGCAAATTTGATGTCGAATCGACGAAAACCGTCGGCTTGGTCAATCAAATTCTCGCCGAACAGAATTCGCCGGTTTGTGACGTGTTTTGGAACAACGAGATCATGCACACCGTTCGATTGCAGAAACTCGGTCTGCTGAAACCGCGGACATGGGCCGTCGCCCCGGGCTGGCCCAGCGACATGATCGCCAGCGACGGTTCGTGGTGCGGGTTCGCCGCCCGGGCACGCGTGTTGCTGATCAACACCGACATGATTCCTTCCAAAGATGACTACCCCGCCAGCGTGGCCGATCTGATCGATCCGAAATGGAAACACAACTGCGCGATGGCTCGACCGTTGTTCGGCACCACGGCGACTCATTTTGCGGTGCTCCGCGTCCGCGACGGTCATGATGAAACGCTGCAGTTTTTAAAACAGATTCACGACAACGCGGTGGTGTTGTCGGGGAACAAGCAGGTCGCCCTGGCGGTCGCGGCCGGCGAAGTCGCCTGGGGGCTGACCGATACCGACGACGCGATCATTGAAAAAGATCAATTGCGAAAGGTCGCGATCGTCTTTCCGGACCAGCAACCCGACCAACCGGGTACCCTGCGGATTCCCAACACCTTGGCGATCTTGAAAGACGCCCCCCACCCCGTCGCCGCCGAAACACTTGCCGACTACCTGGTTTCTGCCCAAACCGAAGACCGACTGGCGATGGGCGACAGCAGCCAATTACCGATCAGCCGCGACAGCGAGTACCGGCCGCGTGTGATGCCGAGCGAACCGGTGCGTTGGATGAAGGTTGATTTCGAAGCCGCCGCGGAAGGCTGGACCGAGTGGGCCGAAGAAGTGATGGCGGTGTTCCCGGATTGAAGAAACGTGTAGGTCACGCTGTGCGTGACGGATGGCATGCACAGCATGCCCTACGCGAAAATGGCATGCACAGCATGCCCTACAAATCCTACTGATTGAGCGCCATTTGGACGATGTTGGTGACGATTTTCGCGGCGTCTTCGGTTCCGTAACCGGGGCACTGGACGGAATTTTGACTTTCCAACGCGCAACTGATGTCCAGCGGTGAAAACACCACCGCGACCACGTCATCGACCTCGGCGTATTCCAGGATGGGCGGTGAGGTTTGCCGGCGGATTTGTTGCCCACTGGCTCCGCGACCGATCCGCCGGATGGTGACCGAACGCAAATCGTAACCGAAGTACTGCGGGGTCAGCATGGGATGATCCGAGGGCATCGATTGCAGCGAGTTTTGGCCCAGCACCGCCGCAAACTCACGGCGAAACGCTTGGGCGAACGCTTCGTCGCCACAGATCGCGGTGCCCAGAATCACGCCGCCGCGTTGGACGAATTGGCCCAGCGCGTCGCGTTGCTGGGCGGTCAACACAAAGTCGCGTCGGCCGTGGACCCACAGCACCGACACCTCGGCCAAGTCTTGTTCGTCAAACCGGACCGGGTCTTCGGGCACGCTGATCGCGACCTGCGTTTGCTTGCGGAGGATGGCCGAGGCGTTGGGCAGCGCGCGGCGTGCGTCTTCGCCGCCGGCGCCGACATCCAGCCGAGCGATTCGCGTTGTCCCCCGCTCGGTCAATTCCATCGCGTCGGCTTGCAGCACGATCTGGGCGTCTAGCTTGTCTTTCAATTCACGCCCGGTCGCATACGCGATGATGTTTTGTCCGATTCGAATCGAATGATCGATTTGGCGTCGAACCGGATCGTCGGCTTCACCACGTTGAAACAACCGGTCGCCTAATTCCCAGCGACAGGTCAGACTTTGCGGAACATAAAAGACGGCGGTACGACAGCAGGCTTGGACACCGTAAACCCAAAACCCGTTGGGCATCGCGGAGACATCCACCTTGCGTTCGGCGTTCCACACCGGATGCGATGTCGGCAAGCGTTCCAGCGGGGCGTTGGGATACCACTGGGCGCAGAGGTTGGCGACGCTGTTTTGAAAATTTGCCGCGTTGCCACATCCGCTGTCACCGCTGGCGTCAAACACGATCGTGCCGCCCTGGTCCACGTAATCCTTCAGCAACTCGCTTTTCTCGGCGCTCAATGCCAGAGTTTCTTTGCCGCTGATGACCAACACCGGTGTTTGCAGCAAATCGATCAAGCTGGCGTTTTCAATTTGGACCGTTTGCCAGGTCAGGTCGCGTCCCCAAGCCCGTTCGACATGTCGCACCAATTGCCGCAACGCGTCGGGGTGGGGTTGCCATTCCGGCCGGTCGGTCTGGTCGCGTTCCAATTGCCCGACGACGACTTGGCGTTTGCCTTTGGATAGAAACAACAACGCGAACGACGTGGCGACGGTGGGACGTTCCCACTGTCCGCCTTCCCAGAACCCTTGAAAGCCGTCCTGTTGGCGGATCAGTCGTTCGGCGCCTTCGCGATACCAATCGTGACCGCCAAAAAAACGGCGTCCGGAAAGCCGCCCCGTCCGTTCGATGGCATAGAGATAGTAGTAGTAGGTGTCGGCGCTGCCGCCGGGATTCACTTCGGCGCTGAATCGTTTCCCCAGCCAATCGATGCCGCGGGCGATCGGATCTTGCTCCGTGGGATCCCCCCCGCAACATTCGATTTTGCCGTCCTTGACCGAGGAACTGGCATTGCCCAGGCGGCCGTTGGCGATGATCAGCGAGGCGATCCCGGCACAGGTCATGCTTCCCGTCGGCGCACCGCCGGTGTAGCTCCAGCCGCCGTTGGGATTTTGCTGTAACTCCCAATAGTCGATCGCTTGCTCAAACACCTCCGGCTTGACCGCAACACCACGGTCTTGGGCCGCCCCAAGGGCCAGGAGCGCGAATTGCGCGTTCGAGGGGTCGCCGCCGAATTGTCGTTTGCCGCCGTAGCTCCACGCCCCCGTGGCCGTCTGAGCTTCGGTCAACCAGGTCACGTTGTTTCGAATCCGCGGCAAATCATTGGCCGAGCCATGCTGACAAAACACAAGCGTTTGCAGCGCGACCGAGTACGTGCTCTCGGCAACCGTGGCCCGCAGGTACGTCATCGCTTGCTTGATCGCAGGGTCGTCACGCGAGACGCCGGCATTGAGCAGCGCCAGTGTGCACAGGGAGGAAAGGCCGCACGACTGGCCCTGAAACTCATCCCAGCCGCCGCGATCGTTTTGGCTGCTGCGAAGATAGGTAACCCCACGATCGATCGCACGACTGACCGCCGCGGCATCCACCTCGGCGTGGACCTTGGAGGGAATGGCCCCGAACGTGACAACGACAGACAGAAATAGAGTGATGCGGCGTAACAATCGGTGGTCCCCCCCTTACCAGTAACCCATGCCTGCATCTTACACTGGTTGGACCGCGCGGGCGATGGTGAGACCCGTACGTCGGTGACGCCCGTACGCCTAACGCTGTGAAGCATTTTCCCCATGTGTTTCTTGAGGTTTTAGCGGCAGGGCGCGAGCCCTCCGGTTCTTCCTCTCTGCCAAAACACCGGAGGGCTTGCGCCCTACCGCTAAAAAAATGCTTCACAGCGTAGCCGTACGCCGGTGCGATCCGGTTGATATCATTCGATTCGGTAGGCATTGCCCCTCGCCGGCGTTTTTCAGCTTTCGGTCTGTGCCGAGACATTCTTCAAAATCTAATTGCAAGGTAGCTGCCCTATCGTGAGCGCCCCGACTCCACCCCATCCGCCGGCCGGCAAACCGGGCGGCCAACCCGGACGCAACCTCGGCGACGTCCTGCGTGAGTTTTCCGACCATCAGGCGACGATCCGCAGCGAACTCTCCAAGGTCATCGTCGGACAATCCGAAACCATCGAGCAATTGTTGGCCGCGATCTATACCCGCGGTCACTGCTTGCTGGAAGGCGTGCCGGGATTGGCCAAGACCTTGATCGTCAGCACGCTGGCCAGCATCCTGGACGTGTCGTTCAAACGGATTCAGTTCACACCTGACCTGATGCCTTCGGACATCACCGGCACGCAAGTCCTGGAAGAAGACGAACACGGCAAGCGAAGTTTCCGCTTTGTCGAAGGCCCGATCTTTGCCAACATCTTGCTGGCCGACGAAATCAACCGCACCCCACCCAAGACCCAAGCCGCGCTGCTCGAAGCGATGCAGGAACGCCAGGTCACCGTAGGGCGTGAAACCTTTGCCCTGCCCAAGCCGTTCTTCACCATCGCCACCCAAAACCCGATCGAGCAAGAGGGCACCTACCCGCTGCCGGAAGCCCAACTCGACCGGTTCATGTTCAATATCAAATTGGACTACCCCTCGGCGGCCGAAGAGGAGCAAATCCTGACGACGACGACGCGGGGCGAAACCGCCACGGTCAACAAGGTCTTGTCGGCACGAGCGATCTTGAATGTCCAACAGCTCGTCACCAGCGTGGCGGTCAATCCGTTCGTGATCAAATATGTCGCCAGTATCGTCCGGGCCACCCGGCCGTCGGATGAAGCGTCGCCGCAGTACATTCGCGACCTGGTCGATTTCGGCGCGGGGCCACGTGCCGGACAAAACTTGATCGCCGGTGCCAAAGCGATGGCGGCGATGGAAGGCCGATTCAGTGTCGACGTCAATGACGTCCGGCGGATCGCCCTGCCTGTCCTGCGGCACCGCATCGGGACTAATTTCCAAGCCACCGCCGAAGGGATGGACAGCGACTCGCTCGTGACGCGATTGCTCGATGACATCCAACCACCGCAACCTGAAAAGCTGGCCAAATGAGCTCCCTGCTCTCGCCCGAAGCGTTGCAGAGTATCAAGCGGCTGGACTTGCGCGCCCGGATGGTCGTGCGGGGCTTTCTGCAAGGCTTGCACAGCAGCCCCTTTCATGGCTTTTCGGTCCAGTTCAGCGAACACCGACGCTACAACCGCGGTGACGATCCCAAGCTGATCGACTGGTTGGTCTACGCCAAGACCGACAAGTATTTTGTCAAACGCTTTGAATCGGAAACCAACCTGGTCGGTTACCTGGTCATCGACCTGTCCAAATCGATGGGATTTACCGAAAACCAGTCGATGACCAAATTCGAGTACGTGACATGTTTGGCCGCGGCGCTGACGTACTTGATGATCATGCAGCAAGACCCTGTCGGGTTGATCACGTTTGACGAAAAAGTCCACGCGTCGCTGCCGGCTCGGTCTCGCCGCGGACACATGGGCGACGTCATCGCCAGGCTCTCGAACCTGAAACCCGCCGGTGCCACCGATGTCCCCGCTTCCTTGACGCAAGTCGCCGCGATGCTGAAACAACATTCGCTGGTGATGCTGTTCAGTGATTTGTGGCCCAGCGACGACGGCGAAAAAAACTGGCAAGAACAAATCGCCGAAGTCGTCTCGGCGCTGGCGCGGCTGCGGCACGCCGGACACGACGTCATCGTCTTTCACGTCTTGGACGCAGCCGAAGTCGAATTCCCCTATGATGGACCGGTGCAGTTCACCGATTCGGAGTCCGGCCAAAGCGTCTCCGTCGACGCAACGGGGTTTCGCGAAGACTACCTGGCGGCCCTGGCGGAATTCCGTGACGCCTACCGCGACGGCTGCAACCAACTGCAAATCGATTACGTCCCGCTGGATACCAGCATGCCGTTTGATACCGCGTTGACGGAGTATCTGACGCAGCGACAGGGGCGGTTTTAGTGGGTGGGGGCAAGGAGGCAAGGAGGCAAGGAGACAAGGAGACAAGGAGACACGGAGCGATCGGGTCAATACATTCTGCCACCCGATCATTCTGCCACCCGATCGTTTGCCGCCCGATCGTTTTGCCACCATCGTTTTGCCCCCCCACGATCCAACCTGTCATCATTCTGCCTTTCTCATGCCCACACTCGCTCTGATCGGCCGCGCGATCCGCGTTTCAGTCTTCGTTCTGTTGTGCGTTGGTTTTGCGACGCGATCCGGCGCCGCCGACCCGCCCAATGTTCTGTTCATCGCGGTTGACGATTTGGCGTCGACACTGGGTTGCTATGGCGATCCGCTGGCAAAGACGCCGAACATCGATCGGCTGGCTGCATCGGGTGTTTGTTTTTTGAACGCGTACAACCAGTTGCCGCTGTGCAATCCGACGCGGGCGTCGGTCATGACCGGGCGGCGCCCCGACGAAATCGGCGTCTATGATTTGGACCGCCACTTCCGCGACCAGTTGCCCGACGTGGTGACCTTGCCCCAAGCCTTTCAAAAACGGAACTACTTGGCCGCTCGCGTCGGCAAGATTTATCACTACAACGTCCCCGCATCGATCGGCACCGACGGTTTCGATGATCCGCCCTCGTGGAACCAGACCGTCAATCCCAAGGGCCGAGACAAGGCCGACGAAGCGTTGATCTTCAATGCCGAACCGCATCGAAAGATCAGCGCGGCGCTTTCATGGCTTGCCGCCGACGGCCGCGATGAAGAGCAAACCGACGGGATGATCGCCAGCGAAGCGATTCGGTTGATGGAGGCCAACCGCGACAAGCCGTTCTTTTTAGGTGTCGGTTTCTTTCGCCCCCACACACCCTACGTCGCGCCGAAAAAGTACTTTGACCTGTACCCGCTGGACACGGTTTCGCTGCCGTATGCACCACCGGGTGACCGCGACGACATCCCGACCGCAGCCTTCGCGCATAATTGCCCGATCCCGAACTACAACCTGGATCCCTTGACGCTCCGCAAAGCCACCCAAGCGTATTATGCCTGCGTCTCGTTTGTCGACGCGCAAGTCGGGCGACTGCTCGATGCGGTCCAGCGATTGGGATTGGCCGAGAACACGATCGTGGTGTTTTGGAGCGACCACGGGTATCACCTCGGCGAGCACAACGGGATCTGGCAGAAGCGAACTTTGTTCGAACAATCGGCTCGGTCACCGTTGATCATTCGCGTTCCCGGAGCTGCGGGCAATGGCCAACCGTGCCGGCGCATCGTCGAGTTTGTGGACATCTACCCGACGGTCGTCTCCGCCGCGGGAATCGAGGCGCCGCCCAAACTGGCCGGTCGAGATCTGGCCACGTTGCTGGACGATCCGCTGGCGACATGGAACGGCCGAGCGATCACTCAAGTCCTGCGTCCCGCCGATGACCGGCTCGACACGCAAGTGATGGGGTGCAGCATTCGCACCAGCCGTTATCGCTACACCGAATGGGCCGAGGGCGAACGGGGCATCGAGCTCTACGATCACCGCGCCGACCCGTTGGAATTTGAGAACCTGGCGATCAAGCCCGATGCAAGGCACCGAGCCGTGATCGAAGCGTTGCGGGCGGAGCTGCGCGAGAAGGCCAGCGGCAAGATCCCCAGCGCAGCGGTCAATCCCGCCAGACTCTAGGAAGTGGCGTAAGCTTCCAGCTTGCGATCCCGTGGAACAGGCTTTCAGCCTGTCGATCCCAGTGGCGCAAGCTTCCAGCTTGCGGTTGGGTGTGTCTTTCGCAGAAGGCGGGAAGCTGTCGCTTCCCGGAAGGCAAGCTGGAAGCTTACCCCACGTGATACCCAGTGGCGCAAGCTTCCAGCTTGCGATCCCACGCGTCAGCGCGGGATCTGCGAATTGAAGGCGTTCGTCGGCTTGGTTGTGATCGGGGCAATCGGGCCGACGCCGTTGCTGCGCGAATCCAGCCGTAGTCCTCCGGAGGGCTTGGCCGGCTTGGCCGCGGGGAAGACCACGTCATGCAGGCTGCCCAGGATCACGACGCGGGTCATCTCGGCGGTGCTCCGCACATTCAGCTGGCGATACGCTTTTTGTCGCTCACGTTCGATCGTCTTGACCGACACCTTCAACTTCGTCGCGATCTGCTTGTTCGGTGCGCCTTCGACGACATAGTCGACGATTTGTCGCTGACGATCCGGCAATCCTTGATACAACCGATGGCAGCGCAAGACGTCGAATTGATGCTCGACGAGCGTGCTGAGCCCGATCGCATGCTGGATCGTTTCGATGATCTCGGGCAGTTCCATCGAGTTGATCGCAACGACGTGTGCGATCCGCGCGACGGCTTCCGAAGCCGCCATGCCGCTCGATTCATCCAAGACCAAGATGACCGGCGCGACCACGTTCTTGTCGAACAACAACTGTTCGATGCTGGTCCATTGTTGAATGCGTGGGTCGTAGTCCAAAAGCACGCAAGCGACGTCGCTATCGGCGGCAGCCTGGTTGATCAGCGAGGTGATGGAGGTGGAGGTTTGGAAACGACAGTTCTCTGCTTGGGCCGCCTGTCCGACCTTCGAGAGCCAGCCGGCATCCTTGCTGGCCGCGTAAACGGCCGGGCGCGGAGCAGGGGGCAGACCCATCGGGGTTTCGTGTTGGTTCATCATCAATTCGCCTTCGTGCGTTGGCGTCGGTGGTGGCGGCGGAAAACATTCACAACCGCGTAAGGAATTTGCTCATCACCAGTTGCATCGGCTTGTATGAGCGTTCGCCCTCACCCACCGCGAGGGCGTGTCATACGCGGGTGTTATTTGGCACACGCGCACATCACGCAGTGTCAAACACACGTGCGTGATCCACGCATGCGGCTCGCCGCAAACAGCGCAAAATTCACCTGGCGGCGGAGTCCTGAGTCCCGAGCCCTGAGTCCTGAGTCCTGAGTCCTGAGTCCTGAGTCCTGAGTCCTGAGTCCTGAGTACTGAGTACTCAGCCCCTCTGCCTTTTTCTGCCGTGCCCTCACCTGGAACCGATCGCGCAGGCGCGACACACTGTGTGGCGTGGTTTGATTTCCCAACATGTTGCGGGTGACCGATGGCTGAGTTTCGAACAGTGGTGGTGGGGACCGGCTTCATCGGGCCGGTTCATGTGGAAGCGTTGCGTCGCGCCGGCGTAGAGGTCGCCGGCATCGTGGGGTCGACAGCGGCAAAATCACGGGCCGCTTCCGAGCGTCTTGGATTGCCGACAGACTTCAGCAGCTTCGAAGAGGCGTTGGGGGATCCGTCGATCGATTGCATCCACCTGACGACACCCAACCGGTTCCACTTTGACCAAGCCAAGGCCGTGCTGCGTGCGGGCAAACATGTCGTCTGCGAAAAGCCCCTGGCCATGAACTCGACCGAGTCTGGCGAATTGGTTCGCATCGCCAGGGACAGCGGTCGCGCCGCGGCGGTCGCTTACAACATCCGGTTCTATCCGCTGTGTCACGAAGCGGCCGCGCGCGTCCGCAATGACTCGCTGGGAAACCTGTTGCACGTCACCGGTTCCTACGTCCAAGACTGGCTGCTCAAGGAAACCGATTTCAACTGGCGCGTGCTGGCCACCGACGGCGGGGAATTGCGAGCCGTCGCCGACATCGGCACACACTGGCTGGACCTGATCCAATTCATCACCGGCCGACACATCACATCGGTTTGCGCCGACCTGCGGACGGTCCACTCCGCGCGGCAGCGGCCGACCGGCCCGGTCCAAACCTACTCCGCGGGGAACGCCGCCGAGATTGCAACCGAACCGGTTCAGGTCACGACCGAAGATTGCGGCGCGATCCTATTGCGGTTTGCCGACGGGGCAAACGGTTGCCTCTGGGTCTCACAGACGACCGCGGGGAAAAAGAACTGCCTCCGCTACGAACTGGCCGGGTCCAAGCAATCCTTGGCCTGGAACAGCGAGTCGCCCAATCTGCTGGAGATCGGAAACCGAGATCAGCCCAACGCATGCCTGGTCCGTGACCCGGCGCAAATGGATCCTTCCGCTGCAGAGATCTCAGGCTATCCCGGCGGTCACAACGAAGGCTTCCCCGACACCTTCAAACAACTGTTTCGTTGCTTCTACGGTTCGCTCGCCAGCGGGGAACTGTCCGAGCCGGCGCCGTACCCCACGTTTCTGGACGGGCACCGCGAAATCTTGCTCTGTGAGGCGATCTTGAAGAGTCACCGCGAGCAACGATGGGTCGATGTCGCGGGTGATGATGGATCAGAGCAGGTGGGCGTGGGGTAGATGTGACAGGCTGGAAGCCTATCCCACTTTGGTATCGACAGGCTGGAAGCCTATCCCACTTTGGCGTTACGCCGAGACGACGTTGATGCGACGGCCTTTCTGGTCGAATTCAACCTTTCCGTCGACCAGCGCGAACAGGGTGTAATCATTGCCCTGGCCGACTCCGCGTCCGGCACGCCAGCGGGTGCCGCACTGACGAATCAGAATGTTGCCTGCGTTGACTGCTTCGCCGCCGAACTTTTTGACGCCACGACGTTGTGCGTTGGAATCACGGCCGTTGCGGCTGGATCCCTGACCTTTCTTATGTGCCATCTGATAGACCTGAATCGTTGAGTTTTTTAGGGGTCCAGGAGAATATCGACAGTTCCCCGCGAGTTCAACCCGTTTCCGGGGGCAGAATGGCGCAGATTTTGCCGAGAACCCCTTGGTTTTCAACGACTGAAAAACTGCACGGCCTCTCAAGAGGGGGGGCTTGCCTCACGTGCGGATCTGGCCGTCGCCCTTGACGATGTACTTGTAGGTCGTCAACTCGCGCAATCCACAGGGGCCACGGGCGTGGAATTTGTCGGTAGAGATTCCGATCTCCGCACCCAGCCCGAACACGCCGCCATCGTTGAATCGCGTGCTCGCGTTGACCATCACCGCGGAGCTGTCCACGCCTGCGGTGAACGCCTCGGCCGCCGCCAGATCGCGGGTCACGATGGCGTCGGTGTGATGGGATCCGTATCGGTTGATGTGCCGGATCGCTTCGTCGACGGATCGGACGACGGCAACGCTGATGATCGGCCCCAGGTACTCCGTCCCCCAGTCGGCCTCGGTGGCGGGCACGCTGTCGGGGATCAACGCTGCGGCCGCCTGGTCGGCGCGAATTTCCACCGATTCGGCTTGCAGACGCTTCGCGATGACCGGCAGCGCCGCGGCGGCAATCGACTCGTGGATCAACAGCGATTCACAGGCGTTGCAGACGCCCATCCGCTGACATTTCGCGTTGTGAACGATCTTGGCGGCCATCTGGACGTCGGCCGACTGGTCGACATAAACGTGGCAGTTTCCGTCGAAGTGCTTGATCACGGGCATCGTGGCCTCGGCGGTGACGCGGCGGATCAGGCCTTCGCCGCCGCGTGGGATGGCCACATCGATCGACTCATGGAGCGACAGGAATTCGCCGACCGCCGCGCGATCGGTGGTCGAAACCAGTTGGACGGCCGCCGCCGGCAAGCCGCAGTTTTCTGCGGTGGCGGTGAGCAAGTCGACGATCGCACGGCTGCTGTGGATCGCTTCTTTGCCACCACGCAAGATCACCGCGTTTCCGCTCTTGACGCAAATTGCCGCGGCGTCGGCGGTGACGTTGGGGCGGCTTTCGTAAATGAAGAACACCACGCCCAGCGGCACGCGTTTTTTCAGAATCTGCAGCCCTCCAGGCCGGGTGAAGCCGTCTAAAACCTCGCCGACCGGATCGGCCAGCATGCTGATTTCGCGGAGCGCCGTCGCAATCGCACCGATGCGGTCCGCATCCAGCCTCAATCGATCCACGGCCGCATCGGTCAATCCGTAACCCGGCGCTGCGGCCAGATCCAATGCGTTGGCGGTGATGATCTGGTCGACCGAATCGACCAACGCGTCGGCCGATTCGTTCAGCCAACGGTTTTTGATCTCCGCATCCAGGGTCGCCAGTTCCGCGGATGCTTCTTTGGCGCGTTTCGCGGTGTCGCGACAGTACGCGGCGAGGTCGAGAGTGGGCGCGGCCGTATTCATGGACGTGAAAATGTGATGAAAGAAAGGAAGGAATCACGCAATCGTGCTGGGAACCCTATCACCATAGCCAAACTGTGCCGGGAAGGAACCTCCGTTGGCCGGCCTGTCGAGGCGGCGCAGGACGCCACCGGTGTGACTTGGGGGCTTGCTCGTTGACGACAGGCGACGACGCCGATACCGTTTGACCGTGCGGGAGGGGCGGCCCCCTGCCGTGCAATCGACGTCCGCATTTTTCCAACCCGTAGCGATTCGGCCGGTATGAAATTCCTATTCCTTGGAGACATCGTAGGAAAACCCGGCATGAATGCGGTGCTGCAAAACACCCAGCGGATCCGCGAAAAGTTGGACCTGGATTACGTGATCGCCAATGCGGAAAATGCGTCGGACGGTTCGGGATTGATGCCGAAACAATTTGAGCGGTTGATCGACAGCGGCATCGACGGGGTCACCCTGGGCGATCATATCTTCCGTCGCAAAGAGATCGTCACCACGCTGGAAAAAAGTGATCGCATCGTCAAGCCGGCCAATTACCCCGACGAAGCCTCCGGCCGCCGCTGGACACTGATCAAACGAAGCGGACGCCGCCCCCTGGCGATCGTCTCCATCATGGGACGCGTTTTTATGCGACCGGTGGACTGTCCCTTCAGGGCACTCGATGAAGTGCTCGCCGAAATCGAACCGCATACCGATCAAATTTTGGTCGACGTGCACGCCGAAGCCACCAGCGACAAACAGTGCCTCGGCAGATACCTGGACGGAAAAGTCACCGCCGTGCTGGGCACCCATACCCACGTCCCCACCGCCGACACCTGCATCCTTCCCGGCCGAACCGCGTTTCAATGTGATGTCGGGATGTGCGGTCCCTACGAAAGCATCATCGGAAGGGACATTGAACGGGTCACCCACACGACTCGCACCGCCGAGCCCTGCCACTTTCACGTCGCGACCGGTGATGTCCGCCTGTGTGGTGCGATCGTCGAATCAGACGCCGAAGGCCGCGCGGTGAAGATCGAACGATTCGAACAACGCGTGATCGTCAATTAGAAAAAAGGCCGGTCGATCAAGCGCCGGCCTCGTGCTTCGTCAACTTTTATAATTAGGGTACCTGACCCGAATGGCACGGGCTTAAGTGGAATCAACTAGATGTAGTGCAATTGCGTCTGTGCTAGCACAACGGGCAGTGATATCAAATCGCAATCGCACTTTGCGTGCCGAAATGAATTGAAAACACAGCGAGCCTCCGGTGCAATGGTGTTATCAACCACATCACTTCACTGGAGGACTCACCGTGAACGATCAGTCTACCGATGCTGACTTCGAAGTTCAAAGCAAATTGCGAAAAGCCTCATCACTGGTTTTGGACCTCCTTCTGCCTCAGGTTGAGGTGGCAAGGATTTGCGCTGAACTGAAGTACGAATACCGCGAACGCATCTACCATCCGATGATCACCGTTTGGTTGTTCATTTCGCAGGTCCTTTCGGCAGACCACAGTTGCCAACAGGCGGTCACCCGCTTCAACGCGTACCGCGTCGCGAAGGGGTTGCTTCGCGTCAGCAGCGAAACAACGTCGTACTGCAAGGCTCGTGGCAATCTCCCAGAGCGGCTCTTCGAAAGACTGCTTTCATGGACCGCGAAACGATGCGAAGAGGCGACCGACCAAGCTTGGCTGTTTCAAGACCGGATTGTCGAAATGGTTGATGGCTGGACCCTGACGATGGCAGACACCGACGAGAACCAAGAAGAATACCCGCAAATGAAAAGCCAAAAGCCTGGCTGCGGTTTTCCGATCGCCAGGATGATTGGCTTGTTTTCCCTTGCGACAGGTGCAATCCAACGTACGGCAGTGGGACCTTACCGAGGTAAACAGACTGGTGAGACATCGCTACTGCGAACGATTTTGGACTGCATTTTACCGGGGCGAATCTTGCTGGCTGACCGCTACTACGCAAACTTCTGGTTGCTTGCCTTGGGGCCGATGCGAGGTATCGACTTGGTGGCCAGGGCGCACCAACTTCGCAAAATCGATTTTCGTCGCGGGCTCAAACTTGGCTACCTGGATCAATTGGTCGCCTACCACAAACCGGCGCGTCCGAAGTGGATGAGCAAGAAAGAATACGATCAGTTTCCTTGCTTAGTCCTTGTCCGTCATCTGAAGTACAAGGTTGAGCAGAAAGGTTTTCGAACAAGGGAAATTACTCTAGCCACGACGTTGGTGGATGCCGAAACCTATGCCGCGGAAGATCTGGCTGAATTGTTTCGAAGGAGATGGCAGGTGGAGCTTCACATCCGAAGCCTGAAAACTCAAATGCAGATGGAGCACTTGCGATGCAAGAGCCCGCAAATGGTTCGCAAGGAAATCCACTGCCACATGATTGGATTCAATCTAGTCCGCGCTGCGATCATGGCATCTGCGCTGAAGTTCGGGCGATGCCCGACAAGGCTGAGCTTTACTGGCGCAATGCAGGCGATTGAAGAGCTTGCGGCTTGTCTCAGGCTCCGCTCCGGACGGGGCAGCGAACAATTTGACAACCTGCTCGAAACGATCTCCGAATTGGTCGTCGGCAATCGACCTGGACGCCAAGAAAAACGCGAACTCAAACGAAGGCAGAAAAACTACAAACTCATGAAAACGAAACGCAACCCGAACCGAAACCGTTACGCCACAGCAGCTTAGGCTTATGCCCGTGCCATTCGTACCTGACCCCTTTTCCGCTCGACAAACGCAGGCTCGAAAATTGAAAGCTGACAAAGCACTAGTGCATTGTCCGCTTTAAACGTTGACGAAACGCTAGTGGTGAACGTCGACGTGGTTGACCACTTGCAACGACCCGGCGACGGGCAGCACCGCCTCTTGAGCCAACTGCTTGTGATAGAAGCTGCGGACCTTGCCGCGAAGCCGTAGTTCATTGGAATCTTCATCCACGCGAAGCGAACGAAGTTCCTGAACCGAGCTTTTCGCAAGTAGCGCCGAAGCCGCCGTGACGATCTCTTGAGCTTGCATCGTTGTCATAAAAGATTTCTGCTGCATTGGTGAATGGCTGACAATCAAATATCACACATTGCAAGGAAATTGCCTACAGGAATTTGTTGGAATTCAAGCATTCCCTGCATCATCGGAGACGCCGTTTTGAGCACAGCTGCTGCATTCGAGACGCTTGTTGAAATAAAAACGACAGGCCCGACGCGTGCAGGCGACGCCGCCGTTGACGGTCGACGGACAATCCGAAAATTGCTAGCAAATACATTCGAGAAAACAATTTTCGATCCGCGCATGATCCGCCTTGACCGCTGCAAAGGGGCGCGCGTATCTTCCGCCCATCGCTGGGACACTTGGCCTTGAGCCAAGCGAAGCCCGGCGATCGAAGCGACTCGCTGGCGTGATCCTGCACTGGCACCTTGGAAATCATTGATTGATTCTTCGGTAGCTGCGGACAAATCGTACGGCACCGATTCGACGGATCGAATCAGGTGTGACGGTGAAGGCGGCGAGAAACTGGCAAGCGTTCGGCAGGTCCCGGCAAGGAAGCAAGGGACCGCGTCGAACCGAATCGAGTGGCGATCCACTCACCCGAAAAACCACCGGCTCCCGGTCCCATAGCGCGTTATCCTCCGCCCCCCTAGGATCTCGTACTGGACCGGGGGCTTTTTTT